>NZ_JBUZNK010000011.1:0-118183 GCF_055326445.1 Georgenia sp. Z2081 | reverse complement strand
GGGCGGGGCGGGGGCGCCGAGAAGCTGCGGGTGACCGGCCCCGAGCTGGACGCCGTCAGGACCGCTCGAGCAGCACCATGACCTCGTCGTGGGCGGTGTGCGGGAACATGTCGAACAGTCGCGCCGCGACGGGCGCCAGCGACGGCATCCGCCCCAGGTCCCGCGCGAGCGTCGTCGCGTTGCACGAGGAGTACAGGACGTGACCCGCGCCCGAGCCCTCGAGCCGTCCGGCGAGCTCCTCGGAGAGCCCGCGCCGCGGCGGGTTGACCACCACGAGGTCCGGGGCCCCCGACGACGACGCCAGCGCCCAGGCGGTCGCGTCACCGTCGGCGAAGGTCACCCGATCGGCGACGCCGCCACGCGCGGCGGCCGAGAACTACGAGACGACCGAGTAACTGCCCGTACGTGTCCGGGCAGGTCGGCCCAATGCCGGTCGCGGCACCGTTGTGTGCGTGCGTCTCTCCGACGGAGAGCACGGGCGGTTGCAGCGGGCGGTCACGGAGGCCAATCTCCCGGTCTCCTCCCTCATCCGGCTCTGAGCGCTCGATCGGCTGCACGCCGAGGACCAGGGGGTTGGCGGCACGGTCGCGAATCGGCTTGAGCGGGAGGTGTTCCTGCGTCCCGCCTGACACTAAGCTGCCTGCACCCTCGTCATCGTCGTCAGCTGGGGGCGACCACATAGCGCCGACACAATCAGACCGCCGGCATCGCGATCGCCGTGGTCGGCCCGCTCGCGTCCGGTGCCGGCCTGGGGGAGGACTGGAAGGACCGCGGGACATCGAGGCGGCTCTGCCCGCGCAGATGACAGTTCGCACCGCTCGACGCTCAGGGCGCGTCCACCCGAAGATGGCCCGCTCGGAGGGAGTCCATCAGTGCCGCCCAGGTTTCGGGCAGCTCGTAGTGCAGCTCGCGGGCGGATGCTGCCCGGTCGGGGTCTGCCGGGCAGTGCGTCGCGCCCCAGTTCCCGATCGTCGCCAGCACGGGGACCAGGTCCACGCCACGATCGGTGAGGCTGTAGATGGCCTTCTGCTTGTGCGTCGGATCGCCCGATCGGGTGAGGATCCCTGACTCGGTCAGGCGGTCGAGCCGGTCGGCGAGGACGCTGCTCGTGATCCTCTCGTCCGATCCGCGCAGGAGCTCACGGAAGTGGCGGCGGTCGTCGAAGACGATGTCGCGCAGGATGAGCAGCGTCCATCGGTCGCCGAACAACTCGACGGCGAGATTGATCGGGCAGCCGGATCGTCCGGTCGTCGCCACGCCTCAGCCCTGCGTCGTGTCGTAGTGGTGGATCTCCGCCTCGAGCAGGTCGACCGTGGCATCGAGGGCCGAGACCATCGGCCAGTGTCCGCTGACGATGTGTTTCCGTCGCCACTCCGAGGCGGTCTTCGCTACCGGAGGCGCCCCGTTCCATGCCTGTTCGAGGCCGCCGCTCGGCGTCAGGGCGACGTAGGTCGAGGGCTGGTGCTCGACCGGTGCAGACAGCTCGGCGGGGTCGAGGATTGTCCGCCCGGGATGAGGCGTGAACCTCGCGGCCAGGAAGTCGCGGTCGCTCGGTGCGAGGTCTGCCTCGTGGTCGAGCATCTCTCGAGCAGGGGCGAGCCACAGGCCACCCGCCGCTTCGATGTCCGCGCGCTCCCGGGCGCGCTCATTGTCGGAGCTACCCCAGTCATCGAGCAGCGAGCGCCTGGACGTCGGCACGAACGCGCCCACATGGATGAGTCCGAGCACCTGGTCACCGAGCCGGTCCGCGGCGGACGCAGTGACGATGCCGGAGTAGGAGTGCGAGACGAGGATGACAGGTCGGGAGCCCTTGGATTCGACGAGCTCGACGAGCTGCCGGACGTGGTCGTCGAGGCGAACGGCGGCGATGTCTGCGCTGGACTCGTGGGGCTGCAGGCCTCCGAGAGAGATCGTCTCGGCGTCGATACTTCGGTCGCGTAGGCGCTCCACGGTCGGCTCCCAGATCCACCCGCCCATCCATGCGCCTGGAACCAGGACGGTCGTCGCTGCCGATGCGATCATGTTCTCCTCCTTGCTGGTCGTGATTCACGAGCAGTTCTACGTTATTCGCAACTGGTAGCAAATCACAAGCAGTGCGCGGCGGCGCGACGCCTGAGTCTCGATCGGGAGCTGTCCGACGAGAAGTCGCTCTACCTCGCGGAGAAGCCCGCGCTCGACGACTTCGCCGAGTCAGTCAGCTGTCCATCGAGTCGGTCGACCGGGGCACTGACTGGGCGCGTTGCCGACTGCCTCGGCGAGATGGGCGGGGTGGGGGGCGGCGAGACGGGCGGGGCGGGGGCGCCGAGAAGCTGCGGGTGACCGGCCCCGAGCTGGACGCCGTCAGGACCGCTCGAGCAGCACCATGACCTCGTCGTGGGCGGTGTGCGGGAACATGTCGAACAGTCGCGCCGCGACGGGCGCCAGCGACGGCATCCGCCCCAGGTCCCGCGCGAGCGTCGTCGCGTTGCACGAGGAGTACAGGACGTGACCCGCGCCCGAGCCCTCGAGCCGTCCGGCGAGCTCCTCGGAGAGCCCGCGCCGCGGCGGGTTGACCACCACGAGGTCCGGGGCCCCCGACGACGACGCCAGCGCCCAGGCGGTCGCGTCACCGTCGGCGAAGGTCACCCGATCGGCGACGCCGCCACGCGCGGCGGCCGCTCGGGCCCCGGCGACGGCGTCGGGAGAGGACTCGATGCCGACCACCCGTGGCGAGCGGGCCGCGCCGGCGCCGACTGTTGCGTCTGCCGTTGCACCCTCGCCGGCCCCCGTGCCGACCTTCGCGACGGCGAGGGCGAACCCGCCCACCCCGCAGTACAGGTCCCACGCGGTCCCCGGCCCGATCTCGGCCGCCCACGCCGCAGCCTGGCCGTACATGGCCTCGGCGATCGCCGTGTTCGTCTGGAAGAACGAGCGCGGCGGCAGCTCCAGATCGAGCGGCCCGCCGGGCAGCGAGAGCCGCATCGGCAACGCCGTCCGCTCGGTGAGCACGATCTCATCGTCGCCCTCGAGCAGCGCCACGTGGGCGGGCAGCAGGTTGACGGTGACCACGGCCAGGTTCGGCAGGTCGGACAGCAGCCGGGGGAGATGCCGGCGGATCCGGCCGAGCTGGTCGCGCGAGCGGAGCACGAACCGCATCATCAGCTCACCCGCCGGCGAGACGGTCACGAGGACGTGCTTGAGCTCGCCGCGGCGCCCGGGCACGTCGTAGGGGACGAGCCCGGCCCGGGCGATCATGTCCGCGACCACGGGCAGCGCCTCGGTGATCGGCGGCGGGTAGAGGTGGCAGCCACGCAGGTCCACGCCGGCGCCCGCCGGGTCGAGGATGCCGAGCGTCGGCGCGCCCGTCCGCCCGGCCACGACCATCTTCGCCTTGTTCCGGAAGCCCTCGTCGGCCGACGCCACCGGCTCCAACCAGGCACCTGCCGGCACCGAGGTGAGCAGCTCTCGCCGGGCGCGGACCTTGGTGGCCAGCTGCTCGGGGTAGGGGGTGCGCAGGAAGGTGCACGAGCGGCAGCGCCCGTCGTCGAAGTACTCGCACCTCACCCGCGCACGGTATCCCCGACGCCGACGCCGACGCCGACGCCGACGCCGACGCCGACGCCGACGCCGACGCCGACGCCTCGGCGGCGTCACCCACGAGCGGCCGTCGTCCCGTCGCCGGGCCGCCGTCGCCTACCATCGGCCGGGCCGGCCCGCGTCGTCGCGGGAGGTCGCTGTTACGGTCGGGCCAGGCCGACCAGCCCGTGCCGGCACAGCCCGTCCCGGCACAGCCCCGCCCGCCCAGCCCCCATCGGTAAGGATCGCCCCGCGCATGCCCCGCAAGCTCGTCATCGTCGAGTCGCCCGCCAAGGCCCGCACCATCGGCGGCTATCTCGGCCCCGACTTCGAGGTCGAGGCCTCGATCGGGCACGTGCGCGACCTCCCGCAGCCCTCCGAGCTGCCCGCGGACATGAAGAAGGGGCCGTACGGGAAGTTCGCCGTCGACGTCGAGGGCGACTTCGAGCCGTACTACGTGGTCGACGCCGACAAGAAGAAGAAGGTCGCCGAGCTCAGGCGCAAGATGAAGGACGCCGACGAGCTCTACCTCGCCACTGATGAGGACCGGGAGGGCGAGGCCATCGCCTGGCACCTGCACCAGGTGCTCAACCCGAAGATCCCCGTCTACCGGATGGTCTTCCACGAGATCACCAACGACGCGATCAACCGCGCCCTGGAGAGCCCCCGCGAGATCGACGCCCCGCTCGTCGACGCGCAGGAGACCCGCCGGATCCTCGACCGCCTCGTCGGCTACGAGGTCTCGCCGCTGCTGTGGCGCAAGGTCCGCTCGGGGCTGTCCGCCGGCCGCGTGCAGTCCGTCGCCACCCGCATGGTCGTCGAGCGCGAGCGCGAGCGCATGGCGTTCCGCGCCGCCTCCTACTGGTCCGTGCAGGGCACCTACACGGCGCCGGACGCGCCGGAGTCCTTCGACGCCCGCCTGGTCGAGCTCGACGGCGCCCGCGTGGCCACCGGCCGCGACTTCGGCGACGACGGCGTGCTCACCGAGAAGGCCCGCGGCGTCGTCGTGCTCGACGAGGCCTCGGCGACCGCGGTGGCGACCGCCCTGCGCGGGGCGACCAGTGCCGTCGAGGGCGTGGAGACCAAGCCCTACCGCCGGCGTCCCGCCGCACCGTTCACCACGTCGACGCTCCAGCAGGAGGCGTCCCGCAAGCTCCGCCTCGCCTCCCGCGAGGCGATGCGCGTGGCGCAGGGCCTGTACGAGAACGGTTTCATCACGTATATGCGGACGGACTCCACGAACCTGTCCTCCGAGGCGGTCGGCGCCGCGCGGCGCCGGGCCACCGAGCTGTACGGCCCCGCGAGCATCCCCGACAAGCCGCGGCTCTACGCGGGCAAGGCCAAGGGCGCCCAGGAGGCGCACGAGGCCATCCGCCCCGCCGGGGACCAGATGCGCACCCCGGACGAGCTGGCGTCCCAGCTCGACCCGGCCGCCCTGCGCCTGTACGACCTCATCTGGAAGCGCACGGTCGCCTCCCAGATGATCGACGCCACCGGTTCGACCGCCACCCTGCGGGTCGCCGCCGACCTCACGGGCAGCGAGGCCGACGCCGAGCGCGCGATCCTCACCGCCTCGGGCACCGTCATCACCGAGCGCGGGTTCCTCGCGGCCTACGAGGAGGGGCGCGACGACGAGCGGCACCGCGACAAGGACGGCGAGACCCGCCTGCCGGACGTGTCCTCGGGCGACGTGCTCGACGTCCTGGGTGCCGAGGCCTCGGGCCACGAGACCACGCCGCCGCCGCGGTACACGGAGGCCTCCCTGGTCAAGGCGCTCGAGGAGCGCGGCATCGGCCGCCCCTCGACGTATGCCGCGACCATCGGCGTGATCACGGACCGCGGCTACGTCACCCGCCGCGGGCAGGCGCTCGTCGCGAGCTGGCTCGCGTTCTCCGTGGTGCGCCTCCTGGAGGAGAACCTGCCGCGCCTCGTCGACTACGACTTCACCGCCGAGATGGAGTCCGACCTGGACCGGATCGCCACCGGCGAGCTCGACCGGACCGACTGGCTCGCCCACTTCTACCGGGGCGGCGAGGGCCGCGAGGGCCTGCGGGCCCTCGTCGAGGGGCTCGGCGACATCGACGCCCGCGCCGTCAACTCGATCGACATCGGCGAGGGGATCACGGTCCGCGTCGGCCGGTACGGCCCCTACGTCGAGGAGGCCCCGGCCGCGGACGCGAAGCCGGGCGAGGACGGTGCCGCGCCCGTGGGGCGCCGCGCGTCGATCCCCGACGACGTCGCCCCCGACGAGCTGAGCGTCGCCAGGGCGAAGGAGCTGCTCGAGGCCCAGGCCGACGACGGCCGCGAGCTGGGCGAGGACCCGGAGACCGGGCACACGATCATCGCGAAGAACGGCCGCTTCGGCCCCTACGTCACCGAGGTGCTGCCCGAGCCCGAGCGGACGGCGTCCGGACGGAAGAAGCCGGGCCAGCCCAAGCCGCGCACCGCCTCCCTGTTCAAGGACATGGACCTGGCGACCGTCGACATCGACGACGCCCTCAGGCTGCTGTCGCTGCCCCGCGTGATCGGTCAGGACCCCGCGAGCGGGGAGGACATCACGGCGCAGAACGGCCGCTACGGCCCCTACCTCAAGAAGGGCACCGACTCGAGGTCCCTCGAGACCGAGGACCAGATCTTCGGCCTCACGCTCGAGCAGGCCCTCGAGATCTACGCCCAGCCCAAGCGTCGCCGCGGCGCGACCGCCCGGCCCCCGCTCAAGGAGCTCGGCACCGACCCCGTCTCGGAGAAGCCGGTGATCGTGAAGGACGGCCGCTTCGGCCCCTACGTCACGGACGGCACGACCAACGCCACGCTGCGCAAGGACGATCCGATCGAGACGCTGACGAACGAGCGCGCCTACGAGCTGCTCGCGGAGAAACGAGCCAAGGGCCCCGCCAAGAAGCCCGCCCGGAAGGCTCCCGCCAAGAAGCCGGCCGCCAAGAAGCCCGCGGCGAGGAAGCCCGCGACGGGGAAGAAGTAGCCGCGTCCACAGGCCCCGGCGGGCGCGGCACAGGTGACGGCCGGCGTCGTTACGCTGGGCCGGTGAGCGCACCTGCCGGAGTCCTGATCTCCCTCGAGGGCGGCGACGGCGCCGGCAAGTCCACCCAGCAGCGGCTGCTCGTCGACTGGCTCGCCGCGCAGGGGCGCGAGGCCGTCGCCACCCGGGAGCCCGGCGGCACCGAGCTGGGGGCGCAGATCCGGCGGCTCATCCTGCACGGCGACCACGTCGACCCTCGCGCGGAGGCGCTCCTGTACGCCGCCGACCGCGCGCACCACGTGGCCACGCTCGTGCGTCCGGCGCTGGAGCGCGGCGCCGTCGTCGTCACCGACCGCTTCGTCGACTCCTCGGTCGCCTACCAGGGCGCCGCCCGCGACCTCGGGCCCGGCGACGTGCGCGAGCTCTCCCGGTGGGCGACCGACGGCCTGGTCCCGGACGTGACGATCCTGCTCGACGTCGATCCCGCCGCCGCGGCCGCGAGGCGGCCGGGGGAGCCGGACCGCCTCGAGCGCGCCGGGGAGTCGTTCCACGCCCGGGTGCGCGAGGAGTTCCTCCGCATCGCCCAGGCCGATCCGGACCGCGTGGTCGTCGTCGACGCCGACGGGACGGTCGAGCAGGTGCACGCGCGCGTCCGCGCGGCCCTCGCCCCGGTGCTGGCCGTGAGTCGCGGGGATGCCGGGAGCAGCACGGATGCCGGGAGCAGCACAAATGCCGGGAACCGTACGGATGCCGCGGGCCGCGCGGAGGGGGCGTCGTGAGCGTGTGGGACGGCCTGGTGGGCCAGGACGCGGTCGTGGACACGCTGCGCGGCGCGGCCCGGGCGGCGCGGGGCGCCGACGGTGCGAGCGCCGCCGGGATGACCCACGCGTGGCTCGTCACCGGCCCGCCGGGCTCGGGGCGGTCCGTGGCGGCCCGCGCCTTCGCCGCGGCGCTCATGTGCACCGCCGAGGGGGAGCCCGGGTGCGGCGAGTGCGCGGCCTGCACGACGGCGCTCGCCGGCACGCACGCCGACGTCACCGTGCTCGCCACGGAGAAGGTGACGATCTCGATCGACGAGGTGCGCGAGCTCGTCACGCTCGCCCAGCGCGCGCCCGGGTCCTCCCCGTGGCGGGTCGTCGTGGTCGAGGACGCGGACCGCATGGTCGAGCGGACCTCCAACCTGCTGCTGAAGTCCATCGAGGAGCCGCCGCCGAGGACGGTGTGGCTGCTGTGCGCCCCGAGCCCGCGGGACGTCGTGACGACGATCCGTTCCCGCTGCCGGTCGATCCACCTGCGCATCCCCGACCCCGGCGCGGTCGCCGACCTCCTGGTACGGCGCGACGGCGCGGACCCCGATGTCGCCCTCGAGGCCGCGCGGGCCGCGCAGTCCCACATCGGCCTCGCCCGGCGCCTGGCCCTGCACGAGGACGCCCGCGAGCGGCGCAGCGCGCTGCTCCGGGTCCCGTTGGAGCTGCGCTCGGTGGGCGACGCGGTGCTCGCGGCCGCCCGGCTCGTGGAGATCGCGGCCGCCGACGCCGCGGCGAGCACGGAGGACCGCAACGCCGCCGAGCGCGCCGAGCTGCTCCGCACCCTCGGGGTCGAGGACGGCGCCCGGCTCCCGCCCGCGCTGCGCGCGCAGGTCCGCCAGCTCGAGGAGGACCAGAAGCGCCGCACCACCCGCGCGCAGCGCGACGTCCTCGACGGCTCGCTGCTCGCTCTGATGTCGCTCTACCGGGACGTGCTCCTGCGTCAGCTCGGCTCCGCGGTCGAGCCGGTCAACGCGTCGGCCGCCGACGCCGTCGCGGAGCTCGCCCGCGGGTCGACCGCCGAGACCACGCTGCGGCGCCTCGACGCCGTGGCGACCGCCCGCACCCGGCTCACCCTCAACGTGCCGCCGCTGCTGGCGACCGAGGCGCTCATGGTCGAGCTGTGGTCGGGCACCGACCTCGAGCGGGTCTGAGCGACGACGGACGCCCAGGTGGCCGGGGGAGCGCTCCCCGACGGGCCGCGCACCGCCGGCCGCCCGGCGTGCCTTAGGTTGGGCCGCATGCCGAGGTTGATCAGAATCGTTCCCGCGCTCGCCGCCGCAGCGCTCGTCCTCACCGCCTGCAGCGATGCGGAGGACGCGGAGTCGTCCGGTGCCGAGGCACCGGGCGAGACCGGCTCGGAGTCCGGGGCGGAGGGCAGCGACGCGGGTGAGGAGATGCCGCCCGCGCCCGAGGGCCTCGAGGAGTTCTACGAGCAGGAGGTCTCCTGGACCGACTGCGACGACTACGAGTGCGCGGACATCGAGGTGCCCCTCGACTACGACGCCCCCGACGGCGAGACGATCTCGCTGGCGATCAAGCGCCTGCCCGCCTCCGACGGCGAGCCGATCGGCTCCATGCTCATCAACCCGGGCGGTCCCGGAGGCTCGGGCGTGGAGTTCGTCGAGTACGCGACCTCCTCGATCTCTCCCGAGGTCACCTCCGTGTACGACGTCGTGGGCTTCGACCCGCGCGGGGTGCAGAACTCCACGCAGATCGACTGCGTGAGCGACTCCGAGCTCGACCGGCTGCTCGCGACCGACTATCCGGACACCCCCGAGGGCGAGGCCGACTGGGAGGCCGACGCCCAGCTCATCGGCGAGGGCTGCGCAGCGGAGTCCGGCGATCTGGCGGGCAACGTGGACACCGAGTCCGCCGCCCGCGACATGGACGTCATCCGCGCGGTGCTCGGCGAGTCGCAGCTGGACTACCTCGGCTACTCCTACGGCACCCTGCTCGGTTCGACCTACGCCGACCTCTTCCCGGACAACGTGGGGCGCATGGTGCTCGACGGCGCGCTCGACCCGACCTCGACCGGGTTCGACGTCACGCTCGGCCAGGCCGGTGGTTTCGAGGGCGCGCTGCGCGCCTACATCGAGGACTGCCAGTCAGGTTCGCTGTGCCCGCTGTCGGGAAGCGCCGACGACGGCGCAGAGCAGATCGTCGAGCTGCTGGAGTCGGCCGAGGCGAATCCGCTGCCGACCGGCGACCCCGACCGGCCGCTCACGCAGGCGCTCGCGCTGACCGGCATCATCCTGCCGATGTACGACGAGTCGTCCTGGCCGATGCTGACCGCGGCGCTCCAGGCCGCGATCAACCTCGACGAGGGCTCGGCGCTGCTCCAGTTCGCCGACCTCTACAACACGCGCAACCCCGACGGCACGTTCGCCGACAACTCGACCGAGGCGAACTGGGCGATCAACTGCCTCGACTACCCCGCGGTCGAGCACACGCAGGCCGAGCTCGACGAGCAGGTGGCCGAGCTCGAGGAGGTCGCGCCGACCTTCGGCCAGTTCTTCGGCGGCGAGAACGACGAGCTCTGCCTGAACTACCCCCACCAGTCCGAGCGCGAGCCGGGCCCCGTGTCGGCCGAGGGCTCGGGCCCCATCGTCGTCATCGGCACCACCGGCGACCCGGCGACACCGTACGAGTGGGCGGTCGGGCTGGCCGACCAGCTCGACGAGGGCGTCCTCGTCTCCTACGAGGGCGAGGGGCACACGGCCTACGGCCGGTCCAACGACTGCGTCCAGGGCGCCGTCGACGAGTTCTTCCTCGAGGGCACGCCGCCCGAGGACGAGCTCTCCTGCTGAGCGGAGACGCCGGCGGGCACCACCTGAGGGTGGTGCCCGCCCGTTCCGTGCCGGACCGGTGGTCGACTGTGACGCATGGCGCGCCCCACGGGTTCGTCGACCGGGCGACCGGCCGCTAGCATGGACGGCGCTGCTCACGGGCGGCAGGCCGCCTTAGCTCAGTCGGTAGAGCGATTCACTCGTAATGAATAGGTCGGGAGTTCGATTCTCCCAGGCGGCTCCGCGCAACCCCTGACCGGGTCTCTTATCCGGTCGGAGGTTCTTTGTCCCCCGCGCACGCAGTGCATCCGGTCGCGCCCCGGAGGGCCGGCCGAATGAGGGATCGGGGCCTTGCGCAGATCGTCGTCGGACACCGTGTCCCCGGGAAGCCCCGAATCAGCGGCTCCGGTCGGGCGTGGACCCGAATCAGTGGCTCCGGTCGGGCGTGGACCCGAATCAGTGGCTCCGGTCGGGCGTGGACCCGAATCAGTGGCTCCGGTCGGGCGTGGACCCGAATCAGTGGCTCCGGTCGGGCGTGCACCTGAATCCACGACCGGCGAGAAACAGTGACGACCCCGCGAATTGCGGACGGTGGCCGCATCAGGGACCGTGCCCGAATCGGCGCCGGAACCCGAATGGGCGGCCGCGCCGATTCGGGCAGGGACGGGTGCGCGGGTGTCACGGGCGACGACCGCGGCCTATCCTGGACGCATGGACTACGTGATCGCCCTCGTGCCGCCCATCGGGCTCCTGGTCGCCCTCGTGGTCATCGTGCGCGCATTCCTCGGCGCCGACCGGTCGGAGCGGGAGGCGGAGAGGAAGTTCCGCGCCGAGCACCCCGACCTCGAGCTTCCTCCGCTGCCCCCGTCGCGGTCGAGCGTGGCCGGTGCCCTCGCGGCGGCGGAACGTGCCGACGACGCCGACACGGGCTCCGCGGGCGATCGCCGATAACGACCCGCGCGGCACCGCAGCGCTTCGTCGTCGACGCCCGCGAAAGCGCGGTCGTATTTCCGCCGATCATCAGGGCAATTGATGCGGCCGACGTCACGAGGACGCCCTGTGACATCGGCGTATGCCGTGCGCGAGCCGACGAGATGTGTCGAACATGTCGCGCCATGAAGTGTGCGGCACCGGGAGAAGAAGTCTTCTACCGCCCGGTGTGTGGTGTGTGAAAATTCATTCGTGCGCTGCGCAGGTGAGTGATTTCCGCGATCGACGTGACATCGGACGCGCATTCCTCGTACTCTTCACCCAGCCGATTGACATCCAGTGGTCGGTATGAATCCCGGGGAGGGCATCATGGTTCGACAGACCATTACCAAGCTCATCGACGATATCGACGGCACGCCCGCGGACAGCACGGTGACGTTCGCGCTGGACGGCGAGCGTTTCGAGATCGACCTCTCGGACGCGAACGCCGCCAAGCTGCGCGAGTCGTTCGCACCGTGGGTCGCCGGCGCTCGCCCCGTGCGGGGCGCCGCCCGGCGCTCGGGTGCCGGTCGCTCGACCGGAGCGCGCCGGTCGCGCAGCACCAGCGCCTCCGAGGCGCAGGCCATCCGTGAGTGGGCGCGCGAGAACAACATCGAGGTGAGCGACCGCGGCCGTATCAAGGCCGAGATCGTCGAGCAGTACAACAACCGCTGACCCCTCGTGGTCGGAGGAGGACGGCCCGCGGACCACCGGTCCGCGGGCCGTCCCGCATGTCCGGGACCCTGAGCGGCGTGCGGCCGATCGGTGGAAGGATGGCGACCATGAGCTACCGACTGGTCCTGCTCCGCCACGGCGAGAGCGAATGGAACGCCAAGAACCTCTTCACCGGCTGGGTCGACGTGCCGCTCTCGGAGAAGGGCGTGCAGGAGGCCCGCCGCGGCGGCACGCTGCTCACCGACGCCGGCGTGCGACCCGACGTGCTGCACACCTCGCTCCTGCGGCGCGCGATCATGACCGCGAATCTCGCCCTCGACGAGGCGGACCTGCACTGGATCCCCGTCACGCGCGACTGGCGCCTCAACGAGCGCCACTACGGGGCCCTCCAGGGGAAGAACAAGAAGGAGATCCGCGACGAGTACGGGGAGGAGCAGTTCATGCAGTGGCGCCGCTCCTACGACGTGCCGCCGCCGCCGATCGAGCTCGGCTCCGAGTTCAGCCAGGACGCCGACCCGCGCTACGCGGGCGAGCCGATCCCCGCCTCGGAGTGCCTCAAGGACGTCCTCGAGCGCGCCCTGCCGTACTGGGACGCCAAGATCGTCCCCGACCTGCGGGCCGGGCGGACAGTCCTCGTGGCGGCCCACGGCAACTCGCTGCGCGCCATCATCAAGCACCTCGACGGGATCGACGACGAGACGATCTCCGGGCTCAACGTGCCCACGGGGATCCCGCTGCTCTACGAGCTGGACGAGGACCTGCGCCCGCTGACCCCGGGCGGTCAGTACCTCGACCCCGACGCCGCCGCCGCGGCGATCGAGGCGGTCGCCAACCAGGGGAGGTAGCCCCGACGACGACGGCGCCGCTCACCGAGAGGTGAGCGGCGCCGTCGTGCGTGGTGGGTGCGGCGGCCGGGTCAGTGCCCCTCGCTGCCGTACTCGTCCGCGATGACGTTCTCGTTCGTGCCGGGGGCGATCTCGTCCTCGCCGATCGTCGGCGAGGTGGCGCCGGTGACGAGGTAGTTGATGCGGTGGGCGGCCGAGACGCCGTGGTCGCCGAAGCGCTCGAGGTAGCGGGCGATGAGGATGATGTCGACGATCTCCTGGCGGCTGAGCTCGAGCGACTCGTCGAGGACGGTGTCGAACGTCCGCAGGTGCAGGCTGTCGAGCACGTGGTCCTTGTCCTCGAGCTCACGCGCCTTGTCGAGGTCCGCGCCGCGGACGAGCTCGACGACGTCGTCGGCCACCCGGACGGCCTCGTCGGCCATCTGGACGAGCAGCTCGTGCCCGGCGCCACCCACGACCTGGTCGGGGAACCGGCCGCGCGCGACGAACGCGACGTGCTGGGCCAGGTCGCCCATCCGCTCGATGGTCCCGGACAGACGCAGCGCCGAGATCACCTGGCGCAGGTCCCGCGAGACGGGCGCCTGGAGCGCGAGGAGCGCGATGCCCTGCTCGTTGAGCTGGCGGTCGAGCTCGTCGATGCGCTCGTCGGCGTCGATGACCTGCTCGGCGAGCTGGAGGTTCGCCGTCCGCAGCGCCTCGGCCGCCTTGGTCATCGCCTGGCTGGTGGCCTCGGCCATCCGGACGAGGTTGTCCTGCAGCTGCTCCAGGTCGTGCGTGAAGATCTTGCGCATTGCTTGGCCTCCGCGGCGGTGATGATGTCGGCCGCGTCGCGGCCGCACGGTCCAAGGGTAGCCAAGACCTGTCCGATGAACGCGTGGTGGACGGCGGGTGGCGGTGGGGCGACATCGCGGGGCGGGGTCGGTGAACTCAGGTGATTCGGCCTAACCTCGACCCGTGCACGACTCCTGGCAGCTCTGGGTGGTCGCCCTGCTCGGACTCGTCGCCGGGCTGGGGGCCGGTCTCGCCCTGCGTGCGTCCGACCGGGAGCGGGACGCCGAGCTCGAGCCCTCCGGACCGGCGCCGGGCCTCGACGACGACGTCATCTCGGTGCTCACCGTGCTGCCCCAGTCGATCGTCGTGCTCGACGCCGACGACGACGTCGTGCGGGCCTCCTCGGCGGCCTACGGGTTCGGTCTCGTCCGGCACGACCGCCTCGCGCACGGCCAGCTCGCCGAGATGGTCGCCCGGCTGCGCCGCGACGGGCAGATCCGGGACGCCGAGCTCGCGCTGCCCCGCGGGCCCGTCGACGGTGCCGGCACGGTCCACCTCCAGGTCCGCGTCGCGCCCCTCAAGGACGGGCGCGTCCTGCTGCTCGCCGAGGACCGCACCCGGGCCCGCCGCGTGGAGGACATGCGCCGCGACTTCGTCGCCAACGTCTCCCACGAGCTGAAGACCCCGGTCGGCGCGATCGCGCTGCTCGCCGAGACGATGGACGACGTCGCCGACGAGCCGGACAGCGTGCGGCACTTCGCGTCGAAGATGGAGACCGAGTCGCAGCGGCTCGCCGAGCTCGTCCAGGACATCATCGACCTGTCCCGCCTGCAGGAGCCCGACGCCCTCGTCGACCCGGTGGTCGTCGAGGTCGACGAGGTCGTCGCCGAGGCGGTGGACCGGGTCCGAGTCGAGGCCGGGTCCCGCGGGGTGGACATCCGCTCGGGCGGCGCACAGGGGCTGCGGCTGTACGGCGACCAGGGCATGCTCACCACCGCGGTGCGCAACCTGCTCGACAACGCGGTGCGGTACTCGGCGTCCGGCTCGACAGCCTCGGTCGGCGTGTCCCGCGGCGACGGACTCATCCGCATCGCCGTGGTCGACCAGGGGCCCGGTATCCCCGCGGACGCCCGGGAGCGCGTCTTCGAGCGCTTCTTCCGCGGTGACCTCGCCCGGTCCCGCGAGACGGGAGGCTCGGGCCTGGGCCTGAGCATCGTCAAGCACGTCGCCGCCGACCACGGCGGGCGTGCCGAGCTGTGGTCCACCGAGGGTCGCGGCTCGACGTTCACGCTGGTCCTGCCCGAGGCCCAGGAGCCCGGGCCCCACCCCTCACCCGACGACGAGGTCGACGCCGACGGCGACGACCGCGACGGCCACCCATCCGACGAGGAGCGCTGATGACGAAGATCCTGCTGGTCGAGGACGAGCAGACCTACCGCGAGACCCTGACGTTCAAGCTCGAGCGCGACGGGTTCGCGGTCGAGGCCGTGGGCGACGGGACGGAGGCGGTCGCCGCGTTCGACCGCCACGGCGCGGACCTCGTGCTCCTCGACCTCATGCTGCCCGGACTGTCCGGCACCGAGGTGTGCCGGCAGCTGCGCCAGCGGTCCCAGGTGCCGGTCATCATGCTGACGGCGAAGGACTCGGAGATCGACAAGGTCGTGGGCCTCGAGCTCGGCGCCGACGACTACGTGACCAAGCCCTACTCCTACCGCGAGCTCGTCGCCCGCGTGCGGGCCGTCCTGCGCCGGGGGCCCGCCGTCGAGGAGGGGGAGTCGGCCGTGCTCACCGTCGGCCGCGTCCGGATGGACGTCGACCGCCACGAGATCACGGTCGACGGCGAGTCCGTGGCCATGCCGCTGCGCGAGTTCGAGCTCCTCGAGCTGTTCCTGCGCAACCCCGACCGCGTGCTCACCCGCGGCCAGCTCATCGACCGCATCTGGGGCCCGAACTACCACGGCGACACCAAGACGCTGGACGTCCACGTCAAGCGCGTGCGCGGCAAGATCGAGATCGACCCGGCGCACCCGCAGATGCTGCACACCGTGCGGGGGCTGGGTTACAAGCTCGTCACCGACGCCGACTGACGGACGACGCTCGCGGCGGGCTCCCGGCGCGGCGCCGCAGCGCGGGCGCCCGGACCGCCGACCCCCGTGGTGAGGGCGTCCCGTCAGGGGGCGGTCAGGAGGGGGACTCGGAGCCGGACTCGGGGGAGTCCGCCTGCTCGAGGAACTCCGCGTACTCGGGGAGCGTGCCGTCGAGGACGGGGATCTCGCGGACGTCGTTGAAGCCGTCGGGCCCCTGGATCGCGGTGGGCAGGGTGGCTCCCGGTGCGGCCTCGACGTTCTCCACCGTCACGTTGGCGTCGTGCAGCGCGATGTTGCCCCCCGCGGGCACCTCGAACGGGGACGGCGCCCCGGTCTCGCCGATGTCGAGCTGCACGGTCACGGTCTCGCCCGACCTGTTGACGATGCTCCCGACGACGTGGCCGACCTCGCCCTCGGCCTCGGTCAGCACGAGCAGGTTCTCCACCGCGACGCCGTCCGCGACCGCGATGCGGGTGCCGTCGGACGGGGCGTACTCGTTGAGCGTGGTCACGGGCGAGGCCAGCATGCAGGACGACAGCAGCGAGGCGGACGCGACGGCGAGGCCTGCGCGGGACATGCGCCGGGCAACGGCCATGGTCGAGCTCCTTCGAGGGGGTGGACGGGACCTGCCGCGAGGGTACTAGACCCGCGGCGGCACAGGCCCCCGTACAGTGACCGGGCGCCGCCACGAGGCGCGGAATCACGCCGTTTCGCCGTGGTAGAATGGTCCGTCGCCGAACCTGAGGGAGCATTTCGCACATGACGTTCGCAGTGGGTGAGACGGTGGTCTACCCCCACCACGGAGCCGCCCTCATCGAGGACATCACGGTCCGCACGATCAAGGGCGAGGAGAAGACCTACCTGCACCTGCGGGTGGCCCAGGGGGACCTGAGCATCCAGGTGCCGGCGGAGAACGTCGACCTCGTCGGCGTGCGCGACGTCGTCGGCGAGGAGGGCCTCGAGCGGGTCCTCGACGTCCTGCGTGCGCCGCACACCGAGGAGCCGACCAACTGGTCGCGCCGGTACAAGGCCAACGTCGAGAAGATCGCGTCGGGCGACATCAACAAGGTCGCCGAGGTCGTGCGCGACCTGTCGCGCCGCGACACCGACCGGGGCCTGTCCGCCGGAGAGAAGCGCATGCTCGCCAAGGCCCGGCAGATCCTGTCCTCCGAGCTCGCGCTCGCCAAGGACGTCTCCGAGGAGGAGGCCGAGGGTCTGCTGGACGAGGTGCTCGCCGTCGGGGCCGCGGCCGCCGCCGAGGCGGAGCCCGTCGCCTCGGACGCGCCCGCCTCCTGACCCGCCGGCCGGGGAGCGACGTCGTGACCCGCGTCCACTGCGTCCTCGTGGCGGCCGGGTCCGGGACCCGGCTCGGCGCCCGCGGGCCGAAGGCGCTCGTCGCGCTCGCCGGTGAGCCGCTCGTCGTGCACGCGCTGCGAGGGCTGGCCCGCTCGGGCGTGCTCGACTCGATCGTCGTGGTCGCCCCCGAGGGGCGAACGTCTCACGTGCGGGACCTCGCCGCGGCCACCCTCGCCGAGCACGGGTACGCCGGTGCGCTCGACGTCGCCGCCGGAGGAGCCACCCGGCAGGGGTCCGTCGTCGCCGGGCTCGACGCCCTCGAGGCGTTGGCCGCGCCGGCGGACGACGACGTCGTCCTCGTCCACGACGCCGCCCGCTGCCTCACGCCGCCCGATCAGATCCTTACGGTCGTCGACGCCGTCCGCGCCGGGCACGGCGCCGTCGTCCCGGCGGTTCCCGTCACCGACACGCTCAAGCGGGTCGGGGCCGCCACCGGCACCACGGACGGGGCCGGCGCGGGCGGGGCGACGGCCGCCGGCGCGGCCACCGACGGGCCCCCCGCGGGCGGCGCCGAGCCGGTGCGCGCCACCGTCGACCGCGCCGAGCTGCGCGCCGTCCAGACGCCCCAGGGGTTCACCGCGCGCGTCCTGCGCTCCGCCCACGCCCAGGGGGCGCACCGGGCCGCGGACGAGGGCCTCGCGGCCTCCGACGACGCCGGGCTCGTCGAGGCGCTCGGCGGCGTCGTCGTCGTGGTCCCCGGGACCACCGCCGCGCTGAAGATCACCACCCCGTGGGACCTGCGGGTGGCCGGGCTCGTGCTCGCGGACCGCGCCGCGGGCCAGGACTGAGGCGGCCGACGTGGACCTGCCCCGCACCGGAGTCGGCACCGACGTGCACGCCGTCTCGACCGATCCCGACCGGGCGATGATGCTCGCGTGCCTCAGCTGGCCCGGCGTCACGGGTCTCGCGGGCCACTCCGACGCCGACGTCGCCGCCCACGCCGCCTGCGACGCCGTCCTGTCCGCCGCCGGCATGGCCGACCTCGGCACCCAGATCGGCACGAGCGACCCACGGTGGAAGGGCGCCTCCGGCGCCGAGCTGCTCACGGAGATGGCGGGCCGCGTCCGCGCGGCCGGCTGGCTGATCGGCAACGTCGCCGTCCAGGTGGTCGGCGCCTTCCCGCGTGTCGGTCCGCGCCGCGAGGAGGCCGAGGCCGCGATGACGTCCGCGTTGGGCGCCCCGGTCTCGCTGTCCGCGACGACCACCGACGGGCTCGGTCTCACCGGTCGCCGCGAGGGCGTCGCCGCGATCGCGACCGCGCTCGTCGCCCGGGCTCCGGTCAGCGGGACGCCCCCGATCCCTCGGCGGGGGACGCCCGGTCCGACCGGACCGGGGTGACGTCCCGGGCGCTCACGGGCAGCAGGAGGGCGAGGCCGGCCGCGAGGACGAGGACGATCCCGAGGATCCCCCAGTACTGGACGTCGTCGCCGGTCAGGCCGGTCACGGCCTCGCCGATCGCGAGCGCGGCGGCGAACATGGCCGGCGCGAGGAACGAGACCGCGCGGCCCGTGGTGGCGTACAGGCCGAACACCTCGCCGTCCTTGCCCGGCGGGATGAGCCGCGCGAGGAAGGTCCGCGAGGCGGACTGCGCCGGGCCCACGAAGACGCACAGCACGAGGCCCAGGACCCAGAAGAGCGACGCTCCCAGGTCGTGCAGCGCGAAGATGCCGATGCCCGCGACGACCATCGACACCAGCGACAGCACGATGACCTTCTTGGGACCGAACCGGTCGTCGAGCAGGCCGAAGGAGATGGTCGCGATGCCGGCGACGACGTTCGCGGCGACCGCGAAGATGATGACCTCGCCGGCGCTGAACCCGAACGTGCCGGCGGCGATGATGCCGCCGAACGTGAAGACACCGGCGAGCCCGTCGCGGAACACGGCCGAGGCGAGGAGGAACCAGACGGTCCGCCGGTCGGTGCGCCACAGGCCGGCGATCGAGCCGAGGAGCCGGCGGTAGGACTGGGCGATCGACTCCTTGGGTGCCTCGGCCTCGGCACCGGTGCGCCTGCGCAGCCGGGCGGCGTCGCGCAGGGAGGTGAGGACGAGCGGCAGCGAGAAGACCGCCGTCCAGACGGCTGCGACGAGCGTGGTCACCCGCACGTCCATGCCGCCCTCGCTCGTGACGCCGAACAGGCCGACGTCGGGGTTGATGAGCCCGAAGTAGACGATGAGCAGCAGCACGATGCCGCCGACGTAGCCCAGGCCCCAGCCGAACCCGGAGACCCGGCCCACGTTCTTCGGCGTGGAGATGTCGTTGAGCATGGCGTTGTAGTTGACGCCCGCCAGCTCGGAGGCGACGTTGCCGACCGCGAGCAGGATGAGCCCGAGCCACAGCCACTGGGCCTCGAAGGACCCGTCCGGCTGCACGGCCGGGGCGACGAAGAACATGCACGCGGTGACCACCGCGATGACGGCCGTGTAGAGCGCGAGGTTGAGCGAGCGGTTGCCGGACCGGTCCGCCCGCTGGCCGGTGACCGGGGCGATGAGCGCGACGACGACGCCCGAGACGGCGAGGACCACGGCGAGGGTCCCGTCCGCTCCTTCGCCGAACAGGTCCTGGTTCGTGAGGTAGACCGTGAAGACGAAGGTCGTGATGACCGCGTTGAACGCGGCCGACGCCCAGTCCCACAGGGCCCAGACGACGATCTTCGACGGGCGGGCGATGCTGCGGGCCTCCGCGCGCAGGCGCGCCGCCGCAGGGTCGCTGCCGGACGTGGGGTCGGCACCGGGTGCGGCGGCGCCGTCGGACCTGGTGGCGCCGGGCTGGTCGGGGGTCACTGGGGCACGCTCCGCGGGGCGGGGCGCTCAGGGGGCTCCGGGGTGGTCACCCGCGCAACCTAGCCGCCCGCGGTGTCCCGGAGGTGACGTCGACCGGTTCGCGGGTGTCGTCGTTACGCTGTCCCGGTGACCCTCCACCTGCACGACAGCGCCTCCCGTCGGGAGATCCCCCTCGACCCGGTGACCCCGGGCAAGGTCGGCATCTACCTGTGCGGCGCCACCGTGCAGGGCGCGCCCCACGTCGGTCACCTGCGTTCCGGGATCGCGTTCGACGTGCTCGTGCGCTGGCTGCGCCGGTCCGGGCTCGACGTCACGCTCGTCCGCAACGTCACCGACATCGACGACAAGATCCTCACGAGGTCGGCCGAGGCCGGCGCCCCGTGGTGGGCGTGGGCCTACCGCTACGAGCGCGACTTCACCGCCGCGTACGCCGCCCTCGGGGTCCTGCCGCCGACCTACGAGCCGCGCGCCACCGGGCACGTCACCGAGATGGTCGCCCTCATGCGGCGTCTCGAGGAGCGCGGGCACGCCTACGCGGGCGACCCGGGCAACGTCTACTTCTCCGTGCGGTCCTTCGAGGACTACGGGGCGCTGACGAACCAGCGCGCCGGGAGCTCCGCCGTCGACGAGACGGACCTGGCCCCGGACAAGCGCGACCCGCTCGACTTCGCCCTGTGGAAGGCCCCCCGGCCCGGCGAGCCCGCCTCCGCCGCCTGGGACACCCCCTACGGGCGCGGGCGGCCCGGGTGGCACCTCGAGTGCTCGGCGATGGCGCACCGCTACCTCGGTGAGGACTTCGACATCCACGGCGGCGGGATCGACCTGCGCTTCCCGCACCACGAGAACGAGCAGGCCCAGTCCCGCGCCGCGGGCTACGGGTTCGCGCGCATCTGGATGCACAACGCCTGGGTCGTCGTCGCGGGCGAGAAGATGGGCAAGTCCCTCGGCAACGCGCTGACCGTCGACGCCGTGCTCGGACGGGCAGCCGCCCCGGTGGTGCGGCTCGCGCTGGCCTCGGTCCACTACCGCGGCGCGGTCGAGTTCTCCGACGTCTCGCTCGCCGAGGCCGCCACCCAGTGGGAGAGGATCACCTCCTTCGTCCTGCGGTCCGCCGACGCGACCGGCGAGGCCACGGACGACGAGCTCGCCGCGCCCGACGCGCTCCCGGCGGCGTTCACCGCCGCGATGGACGACGACCTCGGGGTCTCGGCGGCGATGGCGGTCGTGCACGCCGAGCTGCGGGCCGCCAACACGGCGCTCGCCGAAGGCCGGTCGGCCGACGCGCACACCGGCCAGGTGCGGGTGCGCGCGATGCTCGACGTCCTGGGGCTCGACCCGCTCGCCGAGCCCTGGCGGGCGGGGACGACCGGGGCCGGCGGCGCCGCGGGCGGGGGCGCCGCGCACGACGCGCTGGCGGCCCTCGTCGAGGGTGCGCTCGAGGACCGTGCGCAGGCGCGGGCGGACAAGGACTGGGCGCGGGCGGACGCCGTGCGCGACAGGCTCACCTCGGCCGGGATCTCGGTCGAGGACGGCGCGGGCGGCGCCCGCTGGCATCTGGCAGGAGGTGCCTGATGGCGGGGAACTCCCAGCGCCGCGGCGCCGTACGCAAGGCAGGCTCGAAGAAGGCACCCACGAAGGGCTCCGGCGGGCAGCGCCGCCGCGGGCTCGAGGGCCGGGGCCCGACCCCGAAGGCCGAGGACCGCGAGTACCACCCGGCGGCCAAGCGGGCGGAGGCGAGCCGGCGGCGCGCCTCGAACGACCCCAAGGCCCAGGCCGCCCTCGCGGCCGACCGCGCGGCCCGGCTCCGCACGCGCATCGGCATCCCCGCGGACGCCGAGCTCGTCGTCGGGCGCAACCCGGTGGCCGAGGCGGTGCGGGCCGGCGTCACCATGTCCCACGTCCTCATCTCCGGGGCCGCCGCCTCGGACGAGCGCCTCGCCGAGCTCGTGCGTACCGCGACCGCGCTCGGCGCCCCGCTGGTGGAGTCCAGCCGCGTCGAGCTCGACCTCCTCACCGACGGAGGCGTGCACCAGGGGGTGGCCATCGCCGTCGCCCCGTACGCCTACGCCGACCTGGCGGACCTGCTCGACCGGGCCGAGCGCCGCGGGCACGCCCCCCTCGTCGTGGCGCTCGACTCCGTCACCGACCCGCACAACCTCGGGGCCGTGCTGCGCTCCGCGGCGGCGTTCGGCGCCGACGGCGTGCTCCTGCCCGAACGACGCTCCGCCGGCGTGACGTCGACCGTCTGGAAGGTCTCGGCCGGAGCCGCGGCCCGCGTGCCGGTGGCCCGCGAGACCAACCTGACCCGGGCGCTCACCGAGGCGAAGAAGGCCGGCTGCTTCGTCGTCGGGCTCGACGGCGAGGGGACCACCTCGGTCCGGGACCTCGAGCTCGCCACCGAGCCGCTCGTGCTCGTCACCGGTTCCGAGGGCAAGGGACTCTCCAGGCTCGTGCGGGAGACGTGCGACGTCGTCGCCTCGATCCCCATCGCCGAGGACGTGGAGTCGCTCAACGCCGCGGTCGCCACCGGCGTCGCGCTCTACGAGATCTCCCGTCGTCGCGCCGAGGCCGGGCCGGCGCCGGCCGGGCAGGGGGCGTGATGTCACGCGTCGACGAGTACCTCGACCGCGCCGCGGAGGCGGTCCTCGCGGGGGACGGCCTCGTCGTCGACGAGCGGGACCCTCAGATCCCGCTGCCGGTGCGCGACCTGTGGGGCTTCTACCGCAGCGTCGCCGTCGACCGCCCGTGGATCGCCCGCACCGTCGTGGCCGCGGAGGTCGGCGCCGCGATCCTCCTCGCACGCCGGGGCTCCGCACTCGGCAGGATCGGCAGCGTCCTGCTGGTCGTGGACGCCGTCGGCGAGCTGGTCACGCAGGCCTACGCCCGCCGGCACACCGACGCCGCCGGGCGCCTCGTCCTCCCGCCGCGGCCCCGCGGCGACCGGACGGACTGAACCGGCGACGTCCCCGGGGCGCGGATCATCGTCGAGGGGGCGCGAAGGTGCACGGATACCGGCACCACAGGTGCATGGTCGCGCCCTCTCGACGTACCCCGCGCCGCCCGGTCGGCTACTCGTCGTCGGGCCCGACCGCGTCGATGACACGGCGTTCATCCATCCGGTGCCGCAGCTCGGTCTCGATATAGGACTGCACGGCCTCCGCGGTGGGCACGTCCCGCCCCTGGGCCTGGGACATGTACCAGCGGTGCTCGAGGATCTCGTGGAAGATCTCCGCGGGCTCGAGCTTGCGGCGCAGCTCGCGCGGGACGGCCCGCACCGTCGGTTCGAACACCTCGGCGAGCCAGTCGTGGGCGACGACGACGAGGTCCTGGCCCGCCCCGCCCCGGGTGGCCCGGAACTGCTCGAGGTCGTTGAGCATCCGCCGGCCCTGCCCCTCCTGGACGTCGAGGCCGGTCAGCCGCATGACCTGGCGGTGGAAGTGGCCCGCGTCGACGACCTTCGGCTGGATCGAGACGTTGGTGCCCGTGACGTCGGTCGTGATGTCGATCTCGTCGACGTCGTAGCCCAGCTCGTTGAGCCGGTTCATCCGGGCCTCGACCCGCCACAGCTCGCCGGCCGCGAAGCTCTCCCTCCGCGTGAGCTCGGCCCACAGCGACTCGTAGCGGGAGACGATCCGGTCCCCGACGGCGATGGTGTCGATGTCCTCCGGCGCGATCTCGCCGGCCTGCAGGTCCATGAGCTCGCCGATGATGTTCGTCCGCGCCAGGTCGAGGTCGTAGGAGCGCTTCGCGTCGGACAGCGGCGGGTGCAGCTCGCCCGTCTCGGCGTCGACGAGGTAGGCCGCGAACGCGCCGGCGTCCCGGCGGAAGAGCGTGTTCGACAGCGAGACGTCGCCCCAGAAGAACCCGAGCAGGTGCAGGCGGACGAGCAGGACCGCCAGCGCGTCGATGAGCCGGCCGACCGTCTCGGGTCGCATGTGCTGGCTGAACAGCGCGCGGTAGGGCAGGGCGTACTCGAGGTGCCGGGTGACGAGGGCGGAGCTCAGCGGTTCGCCGTCGGCGCCCGTCCGTCCGGTGACCACGGCCAGCGGCGCGACGGCCGGCGCCTCGAGACGACCCAGGGCGCGCAGCACCTCGTACTCGCGGTAGGCCACCGACTCGCCGATCTCCTTGACGGCCACCAGCCCACTGGACGTGCGCACGAACCGGACGACATGGCGGGACAGGCCGCGGGGGAGGGCCGCGAGGACGTCGTCGGGCCAGTCCTCCAGCGGGACGTCCCAGGGCAGGGCGAGCAGGCCGGCGTCGACGACGGCCGCGGTGATCTGCCGTTCCTGGGGCACTCGCGGACTCCTCGTCGTGCTGGTCGGGAACGGGCCGGCGGCGGAGCGGGAGGCCCGCGCCGCCGCCGGTCGGCGTTCAGCGGGGCAGGCGTCGGCCGGTCGAGGGCGAGAAGTCGTGCTGCTCGTCGGGCCGGATCGCGACATGGATGACGGACCCCTTGTCCGGCACGTCGCGCGGGTCGATCCGGATGACGACCTGGTCCGGGTCCTCGCCCGAGCCGACGTTCGCGGCGGCCTCGCGCCCCACGAGGGAGCCGTAGACGTAGGCGTCGGAGCCGAGCTCCTCGACCAGGTTGACCTCGACGGCCAGCGCACCGGGGGTCTCGGCGGAGACGCGCTCGGTGGACTCCGGGCGGAAGCCGATCGTCACCGTCGTGGCGCCCTCCTCGCGCAGGGCCGCGAGGCTCGCCGGGCTCAACGGGATGCGGGCCGCGCCGAGCGTGGCGTGCTCGCCGTCGAGCGTGAACTCACCGAGGTTCATCGCGGGCGAGCCGATGAAGCCGGCCACGAACACGTTCTCGGGCCGGTCGTACATCTCGCGCGGCGTGCCGACCTGCTGGAGGAGGCCGAAGTTGAGGACCGCGATCCGGTCGCCCATCGTCAGCGCCTCGGTCTGGTCGTGCGTGACGTACACGGTGGTGACCCCGAGCCTCCGCTGCAGGGACGCGATCTGCGTGCGGGTCTGGACGCGGAGCTTGGCGTCGAGGTTCGACAGCGGCTCGTCCATGAGGAACACGCGCGGCTGGCGGACGATCGCCCGGCCCATCGCCACGCGCTGCCGCTGCCCGCCCGAGAGGGCCTTCGGCTTGCGCTGGAGGTAGTCCGAGAGGTCGAGGATCTTCGCGGCCTCGGCCACGCGGGACTCGATCTCGGCCTTCGGCGTCCCGGCGATCTTCAGGGCGAAGCCCATGTTGTCGGCGACGCTCATGTGCGGGTAGAGCGCGTAGTTCTGGAACACCATCGCGATGTCCCGGTCCTTGGGCTGGACGTCGGTGACGTCGCGGTCACCGATGAGGATGCGGCCGGCGTTGACGTCCTCGAGGCCCGCGAGCATCCGCAGGGAGGTGGACTTGCCGCAGCCGGAGGGGCCGACGAGGACGAGGAACTCGCCGTCGGCGACCTCGAGGTCGAGCGCGTCGACGGCCGGCCGGTCCGAGCCGGGGTACACGCGCGTGGCCTTGTCGAAGGTCACTGAAGCCATGGTGGTTGATTCCCTTCACCGGCAGGTACGTGCCGGACGATCCGTCGTGAAGAGCGGTGGTGTGTCTACACCGACACGCACGGAAGCCACCCGGGACCGCCGCAGGAGCATCATGGCACGCCGCGTCCGCCCCCGTGGGGCCGGACCCCTCGCTCAGGCGCGCAGCTGCGCGAGCCGGTCGAGGACGACCGCGAACTCGTCGGGGTCACCCACGCGGAAGCGGGCGGCCGTCTCGCCGTCGCCGACCTTGACCGAGAGGTCGTGCTCCCGCAGCACGGCGAACGCGTCCTCGTCGGTGCGGTCGTCGCCGGCGTAGAGCACGGCGTCCGCCCCGGTCTCGGCGCGCAGGTCGAGCACGCCGTCGCCCTTGGTCACGGTGAGGACCGCCATCTCCAGGACGTCGTGCCCGGAGATCACGCGTACGCCGGGCAGGCCTGCCGGGCCGGTGAGGAGCTCGGTGGTCGCGGCGCGCGCGGCGTCCTCGCTCATGCCGCGCGTATGGAGGGTGATCGACGCCGGCTTGGCCTCCAGGTGGGTGCCCGGGTGCGCGGCGACGACCTCCTCGGTCCCCCGCAGCACCTCGGCCCGCAGCGCGGCGAGCTCGTCGTCGAGGTCGATCGGCTCGCTCGTCAGGCCGGTCTCGGAGCCCGCGTCGATGCGACCCCGCTCGGCACCGTGGGAGGCGACGACGAGGGTCCCGTCCGGGAGGTCGGCGAGCGAGGCGAGGGTGCCCGCGTCCCGGCCCGAGACGACCGCGACCGTCACGTCCGGCAGCGCGGCCAGGCGGTCGACGGCCCACACCGCGGCGTCGGTCATGCGGGAGGTCGTGGGGTCGTCCACCAGCGGGGCGAGGACGCCGTCGAAGTCGAGCGCGACGAGCAGGTGCCCCCGGCGGGCGAACGCTGCCACCGCCTCGTCGAGCTCGTGCTCCAGGCGCGCGGTGAACATCGGGGCGTCGATCCCCGGTCCGGGGACGCCGCGGTCCGCCGAGGGGTCGGGCTGGTGGTCGTTCATCGCTTCTCCTCGGTGGTGGTGCCGGTCCCGGTGCCGGTCCCCGGCTCGCCGGCGCCGTTGTCCGTCGTCGTGTCCTGGGTCGTCTCCTCCTCCGCCGCGGGGGCCCGGCCCCGCGGGGTGGCCTGGGCGAGGTAGCCGAGGAAGTCGTCGGCCCAGCGCTGAACGTCGTGGCTCATCACCCGTCGGCGCATCGACCGCATCCGGCGTCGGCCCTCCCGGGCGTTGACGTGCGTGGCCTGGACGATCGCCGCCTTGAGCCCGTCGATGTGGTGGGGGTTGACGAGGAACGCCTGCGGGAGCTCGTCGGCCGCCCCGGTGAACTCCGACAGCACGAGCGCACCGCCCAGGTCCTCCCGGGCGGCGATGTACTCCTTGGCCACGAGGTTCATGCCGTCGCGCAGGGAGGTCACCAGGGCGACGTCGGCGGCGAGGAAGAGCGCGGCCATCTCCTCGGGCGGGAACGACTGGTGGAGGTAGCTGATCGGGGCGGACCCGATGTCGCCGTGGTCGCCGTTGATCCGGGCGACCGCGACCTCGACGTCGTCGCGCAGCACCTTGTACTGCTCGACCCGCTCGCGCGAGGGCGAGGCGACCTGGACGAGCACGGTCTCGTCGGCGTCGAGCAGGCCGTCGCGGACGAGCTCCCCGTAGGCCTTGATCCGGTGGAGGATCCCCTTGGTGTAGTCGAGACGGTCGACGCCGAGGAGCATGGTCCGTGGGCTCCCGAGCTCCTTGCGGATCTCCTGCGCGCGCTTGCGCACCTCGGGCCGCGACGCGGTCGCCGCGAAACCCTGGGAGTCGATGGAGATGGGGAACGCGCGGGCGCGCACGGACCGCTCCTCGGGCAGGAGGCTGCTGGCCCGGACGCGCACCTGGTCGCGGCGGGTGGGGTGGTCGGTGAGACGGCGGACGGCCGCCAGGAAGTTGCCGGCGTCGGACTCGCGCTGGAAGCCGATGACGTCGGCGCCGAGGAGGCCGTCGACGACCTGCTGGCGCCACGGCAGCTGGGTGAAGATCTCCACCGGCGGGAACGGGATGTGGTTGAAGAAGCCGATCCGCACGTCGGGCCGGCGCGTGCGGATGAGCGCGGGCACGAGCTGCAGCTGGTAGTCGTGCACCCACACGGTGCCGCCCTCGGCGACCGTGGCGACCGCCGCGTCGGCGAACCGCTGGTTGACCCGCCGGTAGGCCTCCCACCACTCCCGGTGGAACTCGGGCTGGACGATGACGTCGTGGTACAGGGGCCACAGGGTCCCGTTGGACATGCCCTCGTAGTAGCGCTCGACCTCCTGGGCGCGCAGCGGGACCGGCACGAGGTGCATGCCGACGGCGTCGAACGGCTCCGGGGTGTCCGCCTCCTCGGCGGTGTCACCGGTCCAGCCGATCCAGGCGCCGTCGACCGACTGCATGATCGGGGCCAGCGCGGTGACGAGGCCGCCGGGGGAGCGGCGCCACTCGCGCTCGCCGTCCTCCCCCTCCACGGCGTCCACGGCGAGCCGGTTGGCGACGACGACGAGGTCGTAGCCCTCGCCGGACGGTCCGGCCGTGCCGTCGTGCACGTGGTCCGCGCCGTCGTGCTCCCGGTCCCGGTCCGCGCCGTCCGCGTCCTGCTCGCCGTGGGTCCTGCTCGTCATCGGTCCGTCCTCCTCCGGCGCCGACCGGGCGCCCGTTCCCACCGTAGGCCTCCCCGTGACCTGGTGCACCTGCGTCGGAGCGCCCCGGGCGCCGGGCGGGACACCCGGATAGCCTCGGGCCGTGGACAGTGCGACGGACCCCGGGCGCGCGGCCGGCGGGCGGGACGGTCACGAGGCGACCGCTGCCCGCGCCACCGCGCCGGCGGAGCCCGAGCGCGAGCTCGGCGGCTACCGGCTGCTGCGCAGGATCGGTTCCGGCGGCATGGGCGAGGTCCACGAGGCCGTCGACGGCGACGGGCACCGCGTGGCCCTCAAGCTGCTCCACCCGCACGTGGCCAGGGAGGCGGCCTCGCGGGCCCGGCTCGCCCGGGAGGTCCAGCTCCTCCACCGCGTCAAGGCGCCCGGCGTCGCCCGCGTCATCGACGCGGAGGTCGAGGACTCCGAGGCGTTCGTCGTCACCGAGCTCGTGGACGGGCCCACCCTCGAGGCCGACGTCGCGGAGCACGGCGCGTTCTCCGCCGAGGAGATCGTCATGCTCGCGCACGGGCTCGCGGACGCCCTGCGGGCCATCCATGCCGCCGACATCGTCCACCGCGACCTCAAGCCCGGCAACGTCATGCTCTCGCCGGACGGTCCGGTGCTCATCGACTTCGGGATCGCCCAGGTCGTCGACGACGAACGGCTCACCCAGACCGGTCTCGTCACCGGCACGCCGGGCTACCTCGACCCCGAGGTCCTGGCCGGCGCGGAGCCGTCGCCCGCGTGCGACTGGTGGGCATGGGCGGCCGTGCTCGTCCACGCCTCGACCGCCCGCCCGCCGTTCGGCCGGGGACCCACCGCCGCCGTCCTCGGACGGGTGGCGACCGGGCGGGTCGACCTCGAGGGTGTCGACCCCCTGCTGGCCCGCGCCCTCGCGGCCGCGCTGAGCCCCGACCCGGCGCACCGGCTCGACCCGTCCGCCGTGCTCGACGTCATCGACGGGGAGATCGGGCGCGACCGCCTCGAGGAGCGGATCGCCGAGCGGCAGGCCAGGCAGCCGTCGTCGGCGGTGCACGGCGTGCTCCCCGCCGACCACGCGCCCACCGGCGTGCTGCCCGGTGGCGCCCCGGGTGCGTCGCACGATCCGCGGGGTGCGCGCGGGGCGGGCGCGCACGGCGTGGCCGGCCACGGGGGCTCCGGTCACGTCCCTTCGGCCCACGGACCGTCGGAGCGCCGGTCGCTGGACCACGGCGCGCCCACCTACCCGCCGGGCGGCGCCGACGGGCGGACCCGCGTGGCCGACCCTGCGTGGGCCGAGGTCGCGGGGCACGGGGCCGCCGGCGGCCACGACACGCCCCGCGGCTACGACCCCCATGGCTACGACGCCCACGGCGGAGCGCCGGCCGGCGCACCCCCCGGCGGCCAGCCACCGCGCAGCTACCCGCCCGGGTCCGCCGAGCGGCAGGGCGCGGAGCCCTGGGCCGACGGCGGCGGGCAGCGCGGCGCGCAGCGGTACGGATCGGGTCCGACCGGGGGCCAGGGCCGTCCGATCGGCCCCCTCGGGCTCGACCGCCCGGACCCGGAGCCGGGCCCCTACGGGCGCAACCCCGGCGGCCTGGCCGCCTACGGCAACGCCGGCACCGAGCCGCCCGACGGAGCGGGTGCGCGATCCTTCCTCGGCGAGGACGGGCGACCGCCCGCCTGGGCCCGCCCGCCGGCGAGACGGACGGGCGTCGCGGCCGCGGCCGGGCTCGCCCTGGCCACGATCGCCCCGCACGCACCGGGCTGGTTCCTCGTCCTGCTCGTGATCTCCACCGTCCTGCTGGCGGCCTGGGGGCAGGCGGACCGCGCCCGGCGCAACGCGCGCCTCAGGCGGGGCGTCCGCGCGGGCGACACCGGTCGGATGCTCGCCGCGATGCCCTGGTACCTGGTCGTCGGCGCGCTCACCAGCGCCGTCGGCATGATCATCGGGCTCGTGCTGGCGGCGTCCGTCGTCCTGGGGGCCGAGCTGCTCAGCGGCGAGCCGGCGTCACCGCCGGTCCTGCTGCTCGCCGGGATCCTCGCGGTGTGCGGCGTGTGGCTCGCGCCCACCGGGAGCAACGCGCGCGAGGGGTTCCGGTCCGTCGTCGGCGCCCTGGCCCCGGGACGGCTCGGACGGATCGTGCTGCTCGCGGCGTTCCTGGCGCTCGCCGCCGTCGCGGGCGGGACCGTCGCCCTCGGTGCCGCGCCCGAGCCGACGTGGTGGCCGCTGCCGGACCTCGGCTCCCTCACGGCGGGCTGACCTGCAGCACGCGGGCGCCGTGGTCCACGGCGGACCGCGGCCCGCCCCGTCCGGCGCGGCGGACCGACGCCCGACGGCGCTGGGAGCCGACGGATCCCGTCCGTGAGACGCGCGAAAGAGCTGAGAGACCGGCCACGTTCGTCCGGTCGCGAGACAGACGCCGCCCCGCCGCGGTGCCGGCCCGTCGTAGTGTGGGCTCGCCTCCGGCCGGTCGCGGGAGGTGACGGTACGACGGAGGACTGGACCCATGGCCAAGAACGACCGACCCACCGCGAACGAGCGGCGCGAGGCCGCCCGCGAGCGAGCCCGCAAGGTCAAGGCGGAGCAGGCGCGCCGGGCCCGCCGCAACCGGATCCTCACGATCGTCGCCGTCGTCGCGGGAGCCGCGCTCGTCGTCGGCGTCATCGGCTACATCGTCTGGCAGGGGACGCGCTCCCCGCTGGACGAGTACGAGGGGCCGGTGCCGGAGAACGTCGAGGCCGACGGCGCGATCATGGTGGGTCAGGACGGCAGCGCCGGCAGCACGACCGACGGGGCGCCGGTCATCGACGTCTACGCCGACCACACGTGCAGCTACTGCGCGAACTTCGAGGAGGCCAACGGTGAGGGCCTGCAGATGCTGGTCTCCGAGGGCGAGGCCCAGGCCGCGCTGCGTCCCGTCGGCCTGCTCGACCGGTCGGGCGACTACTCCGGCTACTCGGGCCGCGGGGTCGAGGCCATGTACGTCGTCGCCGACGGCGCTCCCGAGCTGATCTTCGAGGCCAACGACGCGCTGTTCGACCTGTGGGTCGGCAACCTGGAGGTCATCCAGTCCACTGGGCAGGAGCCCAGCGACGAGGAGATCATCGCCGCCCTGGAGGGTGCCGGCGTGCCGTCCGAGGTCGCCTCGAGCATCACCGACGACGAGTACACGGAGTACGTCGAGGCCGTGACCGCGCAGGCCGTCGCCGACGGCGTGGAGGGCACGCCGACCATCCTCATCGACGGCGACGAGTTCACCGAGGGCCGGTACACCCCGGGCGGTCTCTACCTCGAGGTGACCGGCAACGAGCAGCCCGCCGCCGAGACGTCGAGCGACGCCCCGGCCGAGGCGCCGAGTGACGAGAGCCAGTCCGTCGCCCCCTGACACCTCGCGTACCCTCGGCGCAGGCCCGGCTCCGGCCGGGCCCGCGCCGACTTAGCTCAGCTGGTAGAGCACCCGCCTTGTAAGCGGACGGTCGCGGGTTCGAGTCCCGCAGTCGGCTCCGCGCCCAGGGGCGTCACGGGCGAGAGCTCGAGCCGGGGCCAGTGCGCGACGTCGCGGAGCATCTGCCGGTCGTGGCTGGCGATCACCACGGCAGCCTGGGTCGCCTCGAGCGCCTCGGTCAGCTCCTCCACGAGCGCGATCGACAGGTGGTTCGTCGGCTCGTCGAGCAGGAGGACGTGCGGCCTCGAGGCCAGGGCGAGGGCCAGGTCGAGCCGGCGCTGCTTGCCCATCGACAGCTCCCGCACCGGCCGGCGCTGCTCGTCCGGCCGCAGCAGGCCCAGACCGGACAGTCCGACGACCCGGCCCTGGGGCAGCACGCCCTCGGACACGAGCCGGCCCACGTGCCGCTCGTACACCTGGTGGGCGGTGAGCCGGCCCGGGGACGGCGACTCCTGGCCGAGCAGCTCGACCCGGGCCGTCCGGGCGACGCGAGCGGTCCCGGACGTCGGCTCGAGCCGCCCGGCGAGGAGCGCGAGCAGGGTCGACTTGCCCGCCCCGTTGGGACCGGTGACGAGCAGCCGTTCGCCGGCGGGGACGTCCACCGTGGTCGGCCGGTCCAGCCGACCGGCCACGGTGACCTCCTCGGCCGCCAGCATCGTCACGCCCGTGCGGGTCCGCAGCTCCGGCATCTGCAGGCGCAGCGGTGGGTGGGGCGTCGCAACCGACTGGGCCTCGAGCGCCTCCCGGCGCCGGTGGACGGACTTCACGAGTCCCGGCGCGCGGGACTGGCGCTGGTGCTTGCCGGTGCCCTTGTCCGGCCGCCAGCCGGTGACCAGCCGGTCCTGCGCGGAGGCGAGGTCATGCGTGAGGCGGGCGCGCTCGACCTGCTCGGCCTCGTGCTCGGCCACCCAGCGTTCGTACTGGGCCCGTCGGCCGGTCTGGTAGCCGGCGAACCCGTCGCCGTAGACCGTCGGGCGGCCGTCGGGGCTCGGGTCGAGATCGATGATCGAGGTCGCCACGTCCGTGAGCAGCGCCCGGTCGTGACTGACGAGCACGACTCCGCCGCCGTGCTCGCGCAGCGACGTGGTGAGGAAGTCCAGGCCCGTGGCGTCGAGGTGGTTCGTGGGTTCGTCGAGCAGCAGGAAGTCGTGGTCCGCGCCGAGGAGCGCCGCGAGCCGCACCCGGTAGCGCTGTCCCACGGAGAGCGTGGCGAGCAGGCGGGTCCGGTCGGTGACGGCGTCGAGCCGCTCGAGGGCGACGTCGACGCGGCGGTCGGCGTCCCAGGCGTCCAGCAGGGTGGCTGCCTCGAGGGCCGCCGCGTAGCGGGCGTCCGCGCCGTCGGTGCCGTCCGCGAGCCCCCTCGCAGCCTCGTCGAGCCGGGCGAGCGCCCGGCGCGAGTCGGCCAGCTCGGCGTCGACGAGGTCGCCGACGGTGCGGCCGTCGCCGGCGGGCATCTCCTGCTCCGCGACCCCGATCGTCCCGGTGCGGTTCACTGTCCCGGAGTCGGGCGTGAGGTCGCCGATGAGGACGTGGAGCAGGGTCGACTTGCCGCGGCCGTTCTCGCCGACGACGCCCCACCGCGAACGCGGGGAGACGGTGAGGTCGACGCCGGTGAGCACCGGGATGCCACCCCTGGCGAGGTGGACGTCGGTGGCGGAGAGCTGGGCGAGGGTGCGCGCGGGCACGGTGGGTGGGGTGATCGTCATGCGTTCCTCCTGACGGGCGCGCGCGGCGCGGCATCCGTCGGTCCGCGAGCGCCGCTCGTGCGGCGGCCCGCCGGTGTGCAGGGTCCGGTCGACCGACCCGCGGGCCGTCAGGCGGGCGGGTCGGGAGCGGGGGTCCTCAGAGGAACAGCAGCTGCTGGATCACCCGGCCAGCGTAGGCGCGTCCGACCGGGTTGTCCCGAGCATTTCCCGTGGGACCCGCTACGGCAGGCGCCAGTCGATCGGCTCCGCGCCGGCGGCGAGGAGCAGCTCGTTCGTCCGCGAGTAGGGCCGGGACCCGAAGAAGCCCCGGTAGGCGGACAGCGGCGAGGGGTGGGGCGACGCGACGACCGGGGTGTCGCCGAGCATCGGGCGCAGCGTGCCGGCGTCCTTGCCCCACAGGATCGCCACCAGGGGTGCGTCGCGCTCGACGAGGACCTTGATCGCGTGCTCGGTGACGGCCTCCCAGCCCCATCGGCGGTGCGAGGCGGCGGCGCCGGGCCGCACGGTGAGCACGCGGTTGAGGAGCATGACGCCGCGCTCGGCCCACGGCGTGAGGTCACCGTTCGAGGGCGGGGCAGCGCCGACGTCGTCGGCCAGCTCGGTGAACATGTTCCGCAGCGACGGCGGCAGCGGGCGGACGTCGGGCGCGACCGAGAAGCTGAGCCCGATCGGGTGGCCGGGCGTGGGGTAGGGGTCCTGCCCGACGACGAGCACGCGCACGTCGGCCAGCGGGTAGGTGAACGCGCGCAGCACGTTCTCGGCCGCCGGGAGGTAGGTGCGCCCCTGGTCGAGCTCGCCGCGCAGGCGCTCGCCGATCTCGGCGATCTGTGGGGCGACCGGCTCCATCGCGGCCGCCCAGCCGGCGTCCATGATCTCGTTCAGGGGGCGTGCGGGCATGCCGGCCAGGTTAGTCGGGGACCGGGCCAGGGTCCGGGGCGGCCGTGGGAGGGTGCGCGCCGCCCGCGCCACCGAGGTGCCGGGCGAAGCGCACGAGCAGCGGCAGGGTCCACATGACGACGAGCAGGCGGACGAGGTGCATCCCGGCGACCACCGCGCTGTCGACCTCGAGCGAGATCGCCGCAGCGACCATCTCTCCGACGCCGCCGGGCACCATGCCGAGGACCGCCTCGGCCGGCGGGAGGAGGCCGAACCCGTACAGGGCGAATCCGAGGCCCACCCCGACGCCGACGACGAGCACCACGGCGATGACGCCGGGTGTGAGGAAGCGCGCGAACTCCCGGAAGATGTCGGGTCCGATCGTGGCGCCGATCGCGGCGCCGACGAGGATCTGCGCTGTGGGCGAGAGGAACGGAGGCATCGTCGTCGTGCCGCCGATGGTGAGGTGGACGGCCGCGGCGCCGACGACGCCGCCGGAGATCGGCCACATGGGTACGCGCAGGAGCCGGAAGACGGCGGCGACCGCGACGGCGCCGGCGACGATGGCGAGGACCTCGAGCCAGTTCATCGGGTCGATAGATAGGCGATGAGGAGTGGGAGGGCGACGAGCACGATGACCATGACCCGTACCGTGTGGATGGCGACCACCAGCGACGTGCGTGCGCCCCAGTCCATCGACACCCCGACGATCTCGCTGAGCCCGCCCGGCGCCGTGGCGAGGACCGCGGTCATCGCGTCGACCCTGTACCGGCGCACGAGGACCAGCGCGAGCGCCACGTTGATGAGCAGGAGAATCGCGACCGAGCCGAGCACCGGAAGTGCGACGCGGCCGAGGATGCCGAGGGCGTGCGGCTCGAGCCGGACACCCGTCAGCGCACCGAGGAGGACGAACCCGACCACGCGCACTGCGCGCGGCATGCTCACGGCGGCGGTGCCCGGGACCGCCCGGTTGGCGAGCGCGGCTCCGATCACCGAGCCGAGCAGGATGCCGGCGGGCACGGTCAACATGTGCAGGACGAGCGCGCCGACCGAGGCCCCGGCCAGGACCCGCGCGATCCCGAGGCCGGCCGCGAGCCGTCCGCGGCCGTCCCCTGGTGTCACAGGCCAGCCGTGCCCGGGAGGCGCGGCGAGGAACATGCGCGCTCCCACCGTCGGTGCACGCTCCGCGACGGCGGGGCGCACCCCCCGGCCCCGGCGCGCGGGCGAATGACACCGGTGTCGTTCTGCCCCTACCATGGCGGCCGGGAAGTATCCCCGGCCGACGACCGGCCGGGGCGACGAGGGACGGACGAGGAGCGTGACATGTCGGCAGCGACGCCCGAGGCGGGCGCGGCGCGGACCGGGGCGACCGGTGCGGCGGACGGCCTCACCGACGTCGAGGCGGGCGTGCTGGACGTCGAGCGGCGCTGGTGGCGCTACTCCGGCGTCAAGGAGACGGCCATCCGGGAACGCCTCGGCATGAGCGGCACCCGGTACTACCAGATCCTCAACCAGCTCCTGGACTCCGAGGCAGCGCTCGCCCAGGACCCCATGCTCGTCAAGCGGTTGCGCCGCCTGCGGTCCGAGCGGCACCGCGAGCGCAGCATCCGCCGCCTCCAGCTCCCCTGAGGCCGGGCCCGTGTCCCCTGAGCGAGGGTCCGAGCACGGGCCGCGACGCCGGGTAGCGTGACCCGCGTGAGCGCTCCCGACCAGTACCCCGAGGACGAGTTCGACGAGGCCGCGCGCAGCCGCGCGGCCCACGGCTCGCACCGCGAGCGCGCACGTCGCGCCTCGCTGCTCCCGCTCATCGCGGTCCTGGCCGCCCTCGTGGTGGTCGTCTGGGTGGCGGCGCTGCTGGTCGGCGGCGGCGGGGACGACGACGAGACCGCCACCGAGGGCCCCACGCCCACCGACGGTCCGGTGGAGTCGCCCACCGGTGAGGAGACGCCGTCCGGGGAGGCCGGGGAAGAGAGCCCGACCGACGGCTCGGCCGACGAGGAGTCGCCGAGCGAGGACGTCCCCGCCGGCGACGTCGACCTGGCGACCGACGTCGAGGTGCTCAACGGCGCACGGGTCGCCGGCATCGCGGGCCGCACGGCGGAGACGCTGGGCGCGGCCGGGTTCACGACCGTGACCACGGGCAACATCGGCGAGGGACCGCCAGAGGTGTCGACCGTGTACTACGCGGACCCCTCGCTGGCGGCGACGGCGCAGGAGGTCGCCGACGCGCTGGGCATCGACGCCGTCGAGGAGGACGCGGAGCAGGCCGCGACGTCGTCGGTCGTCGTGGTGCTGCGCCCGGACTTCCAGGAGTAGCGCCCGCCTCCCCGGCGATCCGGACCGGCCGGACGTCAGCGCACGCCGCGAATTGGCTGGCGGCGGGCGGGCGCCTGCCCCAGGATGGGGCGATCCGGTGCCGAGAGCCGGACCGGCGAGGTACGAAGGAGGCGCCATGTCGGACCAGGACTCCCAGCCGACCACCGAGGACGTCAAGGCGAAGATGCGCGAGGCCCTCGAGCGGAAGAAGGCCAGGGGCGGTGCCTCGCACGGCGACGGCGGGCACGGCGAGGGCAAGGCGCACGACGTCGCCGCGCCCGACCTCAAGCGGACCTTCCGCCGCAAGTCGGGCTGACAGCCGGGCCGGACCCCGGCCCGCACCCACGCGCACCGCGTGCCCGCCCACGCCGGTGCATGATCGGACGGTCGGGGGTCGTCAGTCGGACGACGGCGACCCCCGGCCGGACGGGATCTGAGCGGGCAGCTGTCCGGACTCCTCGAGGGCGAGGACCGTGAGCACGACGTTGGCCGCGGACCACGCGAGCGGTGCGACCGCCGCCGGCGAGCCGTCCGCGAGCACCTTCTCGGGGATGGCCCCGGACTCCGTGCGGTGGGACTCGATCCAGGCGAGGCGGCGCACGGCATCGTCGGGCCGGCCGTTCTCCGCGGCCACCCATGCGTACAGAGAGGTCTGCGGCGTCCAGGAGATGCCGTCCCGCCGCCAGCTGCTCCCGGGCGCCAGCCCACCCGCGGGCCGGGACATCTCCCCGGCCGACACGAGCCAGGCCGTCTCGGCGCCCGTCGGGCCGGCGTCGGTGAACGGCGGCAGGAGGAAGGCCGTCGAGGCGTCGCGGCCCGACACGCCGCGGACGGCCGCCGTGGGGTCCCAGGACGCGTACCGCGTCCAGCCGTGCACCCCGAAGGTGGCCTCGAGGGCCGCGCCGACCTCCGCCGAGCGCTCCCGGGCCAGGTCGGCGAGCTCGTCCTCGCCGAGCGCCTCGAGCAGGGCGGGCGCGGCGGCGAGGCCCGCCCACTGGGGCGCGACCGCGCCGAGCGGCAACCGGTCCTCGGGGATCTCCCAGTAGTCCGACGTGGGCGCCGGCAGGCGGCTCGGCGTGTCCGTGGCCTCGAGCACGGCGTCCACCGATCGCACGACGACGGGGGCGAGGTCGGCGAGCACGGCGTCGCAGTCCTCGGCGGGCCCGCGCGGCGGCGCGCCGGTGTCCGCGGCCGGTGCAGGGTCGACGGCCGGGTCGCCCGCCTGCGCGCGGCAGGCGGCGACCGTCTCGCCCGCACCCCACAGGATCCAGCCCGGGCCGTCGCCCTGGGGTGGCCGGTCGTCCGGCGTCCCGGACAGGTCGGGCAGGTGCCGGGGGGCGAGCAGGCCGTCCTCCGAACGGGCCTCGCCGACGGCGACGAGGGCGTCCGCCGCGTCGCGGACGTGGCCGGTGCGGGCGAGCGCGACCGCGACGAACGCGGTGTCGCGCGGCCAGACGTACTGCCACCGCGGGTGCCACGCGGCGAGCACCGCGCGCGGGTCCGTGTCCGCGACGGGTCCCGACGTGCCCCGACCCCCCTGGAGGGCGTGCAGGTCGAGCAGGGCACCCGCGGTCATCTCCTCCCACTGCGTGCCGGCGCCCGGCACGACGCCGCTCGCGAGCCAGGTCCGCTCACGGCTCGCCTGCAGGCGGGCGGCGGGCAGGTCCGTGGCGCGCGTCGGCACGACGACCCGCGACCCGGCGAGGTAGTCGGCGTCCCGACCGGCGGGCAGCGAGCGGACGAGCCCGTCGGCCCCGGTCCCGAGCCCGTCCTGGTAGAGCGCGATGTGGGTCGAGGTCCCACCCCGCTGTCCCTGGACGACGTTGGCGCCGGTGACCAGGGCCAGCGAGGCGAAGGTGACAAGGAGCGCGACCGTGAGGCGCAACCTGCTCGGACGGCCGATGCCGGCGCGCCGCCGGCTCGACGCGGACGGGCGTTCGGCGGACACCGGGGCACCCTACGTGCGGGCGGCCCGTGGCCGCTGCCGGCCCGCCCCGGTCTCCTTGCACTCGACCACCGAGAGTGCCAGACTCGGGTTAGCACTCTCGACCCGAGAGTGACAATCCACCGGCCTCGGTGAGGCCGCCCGCCGACGCGGGACATGAACGCGTCGTGCGGCGGTCGTCCGTCGCGGGCACCTCGGCCGGAACGCCACCACACCGTGGAGGAACACACCAGCATGGCCAAGAGCATCGCTTTCGACGAGGAGGCCCGGCGCGGCATGGAGCGTGGGCTCAACGTCCTCGCCGACACCGTCAAGGTCACCCTCGGCCCCAAGGGCCGCAACGTCGTCCTCGAGAAGAAGTGGGGCGCCCCCACGATCACGAACGACGGCGTCTCGATCGCCAAGGAGATCGAGCTCGAGGAGCCGTACGAGAAGATCGGCGCCGAGCTCGTCAAGGAGGTCGCCAAGAAGACCGACGACGTCGCGGGTGACGGCACCACCACCGCCACCGTCCTGGCCCAGGCGCTCGTGCGCGAGGGCCTGCGCAACGTCGCCGCCGGCGCCAACCCGATCGCGCTGCGCCGCGGCATCGAGCAGGCCGTCGAGGTCGTCGTCGAGCGCCTGTTCGCCGACGCGAAGGAGATCGAGACCAAGGAGCAGATCGCCGCGACCGCCGCGATCTCGGCCGGCGACCCGGCCATCGGCGAGCTCATCGCCGAGGCCCTGGACAAGGTCGGCAAGGAGGGTGTCGTCACGGTCGAGGAGTCGAACACCTTCGGCCTCGAGCTCGAGCTCACCGAGGGCATGCGCTTCGACAAGGGCTTCCTCTCGCCGTACTTCGTCACCGACGCGGACCGCCAGGAGGTCGTCCTGGAGGACGCCTACGTGCTCCTCGTCGAGTCGAAGGTCTCCAACGTCAAGGACCTGCTCCCGCTGCTGGAGAAGGTCATCCAGTCGGGCAAGCCGCTGGCGATCATCGCAGAGGACGTCGAGGGCGAGGCGCTCACCACGCTCGTGCTCAACAAGATCCGCGGCACCTTCAAGTCCGCCGCCGTCAAGGCCCCGGGCTTCGGCGACCGCCGCAAGGCGATGCTGCAGGACATGGCCATCCTCACGGGCGGCCAGGTCATCTCCGAGACCGTCGGCCTCACGCTGGAGAACGCGGACCTCGACGTCCTCGGCCGCGCCCGCAAGGTCGTCATGACCAAGGACGAGACCACGATCGTCGAGGGCGCCGGCGAGGCGGACCTCATCGAGGGGCGCGTCCAGCAGATCCGTGGCGAGATCGACAACTCGGACTCGGACTACGACCGCGAGAAGCTCCAGGAGCGCCTCGCCAAGCTCGCCGGCGGCGTGGCCGTCATCAAGGCGGGCGCGGCCACCGAGGTCGAGCTCAAGGAGCGCAAGCACCGCATCGAGGACGCCGTCCGCAACGCGAAGGCCGCCGTCGAGGAGGGCATCGTCGCCGGTGGTGGCGTCGCGCTCATCCAGGCCGCCGTGGCGGCGTTCGAGAACCTCTCGCTCGAGGGCGACGAGGCGACTGGTGCGGCGATCGTCCGCACCGCGGTCGACGCCCCGCTCAAGCAGATCGCCATCAACGCCGGCCTCGAGGGCGGCGTCGTGGCGGAGAAGGTCCGCTCGCTGCCCGCCGGCCACGGCCTCAACGCCGCGACCGGTGCGTACGAGGACCTCCTCGCCGCGGGCGTCAACGACCCGGTGAAGGTCACGCGCTCGGCGCTGCAGAACGCCGCGTCGATCGCCGGTCTGTTCCTCACCACCGAGGCGATCGTCGCCGACAAGCCGGAGAAGGTGGCCCCGGCCGCCGGCGGCGGCGACGACATGGGCGGCATGGGCGGCTTCTGATCCGCTGACGTCCGCTCCCGGACCACGACGGCGGGCCGTCTCCCACGCGGGAGGCGGCCCGCCGTCGTATCTCCGTGCCTGCTGCCTGCTGCCGGTGGTCCGGTGGTCCGGCGACCTGGCGCCCCGGCGGCACAGGGGTCAGGTGGCTCCCGGGAGCGCCTGCGTGGGCAGGACCTGCGCCGTGCTCGAGCAGAGCACCGTGATCGGCTCGGGCCGGTCCGTGATGGAGCCCAGCGTCTCGACGTCGAGCAGGACGAGCGGGAAGGAGCCCGAGCCGTCGTGGCTCGGCGCCGTGCCCAGGTCCCGGCCGCGTCCCGACGTCGTCGCTCCGCCGTGAGCCGCCGTGCCGTGCTCGATGCACACGCCCCACGACGACGGCGTGCGCGCGCCGTCGGCGAGCTCGAGGGGGAGCGGGGCGAACGCCCGGCCGACGTAGGTCTCGCCCGGCGCGAGCACGATGCCGCGCGCGTTGAGGGGGATGACGGTCGCCGGCGCGGACCGGCTCGTCAGCCACGCCACGCCGCCGTCGACCTCGACGGCCGAGGGGATCGAGGCCGGGTCGGCGGCCAGCTCCTCCGCGCCGGGGGCGGTGGCCCCGATGCCCCGCACGAGCAGCCGGTCCGTGTCGCCGGTATTCGTCACCTCGTAGATCGCCTCGAGGGTGGTCTGCGCCGGGTCGGCGGCCGCACCCGTCGTGTCGAGCCGCACCGTCATGCTCAGGCCCTCCGCGGAGGTCGCGCGGGCGACCGCGTCGCCGTCGTCGGAGTCCGGGCGCTCCACGGGCACCTCGTCGCCCGGCGCGCCCGTCGGGCCGGCCGGCGCGTCGTCGGCGCAGGCCCCGAGCAGGAGCGCGAGCAGGCCCGCGGTGATGGCGGCGACGGGGCGGGGACTCGGATGCATGGCGCAAGGATGCCAACGATCCGTGGCCGGCGGTCCGGTTCCGGGAGTCCCTACGAGCGCGGGCCCGCGCCGGAATGCGCGCACCTGCTCGGACGTCCCTGCCGGCCTCAGCCCGCGGCGTCGCCCGCGAGTGCCGTCCGGGCGCGATCGGCCACGGCGACGACGGCCGTGGCGAGTCGCGCGGTGAGCTCGGGCGTGGCGCGCACGCTCGGCATCGACATGGTGAGGGCGACGTGCTGACCGGCGATCCGGCCGATCGAGGCGCCGATCGCCGTCACGCCGAACTCGGACTCGTTCTCGTTGAGGCCGTAGCGCCGGCGGCGGATCCGGGCGACCTCCTGCTCGAGGTCCGCCACCCGTACCCGCGACCGCGGTCCGGCCCCGCCGTCGGGCCCGAGGAGTGCGCGGACGTCCTCGATGTCCAGCTCGGCGAGCATCGCCTTGCCGCCCGACGTGGTCCAGGCCGGCATCGTCATCCCGGTGCGGGAGGTGACGCGCAGCCCCTGCGCGGACTCGACGCCGTCGACGAACGTCACCTCCGCGCCGCTGCGCACCAGCACGTGGCAGGTCTCCCCGCACGCCTCGAGCAGCTGGTCGAGGAACGGCCGCACCACCTCGGCCACCGTGCCGCCGCGGCGGCTGATGCCGGGGGCGAGCAGCGCCGGTCCGGCGTCGTAGCGGCGGTCGGCGAGCTGGACGACGTAGTCGCGCGCGGCGAGCGTGGCGAGCAGCCGGTGGGTGGTCGACGGGGCGACCCCGATCCCCCGGGCGAGCTCGACCACGCCGAGCGGACCGTTCGTGCCCAGGGTGCCGAGCAGCCTGAGGGCACGGTCGACCGACTCGACGACGGCCGGCGCGCCCGACGCGTTGTTCCGTTCCATGGAATCACCGTAGACGGATCTTGCGACTAATGGAATACGCGGTCTATGGTCCCCGTAGGCTGACGTTCGTCGGCGCAGACGTAGCGCGCACCCGTGCGTGCGACACGGCTTCAACGAGGAGGCGCGCATGAGCGACCACCGCAGTTCCGAGAACCCGCCCCGCACGCGGGTCGTCGTCGTCGGGGGCGGGATCGGCGGCATGGCCACGGCACTCATGCTCGGCCGCGCCGGGGTGAGCGTGACGGTGCTCGAGCAGGCCCCGGAGTTCGGGGAGGTCGGCGCCGGGATCCAGCTCGCCCCCAACATCACGCGCATGCTCGACGAGGTCGGCGTGCTCGAGCACATCCTGCCCCTCGCCGTCGTGCCGAACCGGCTCGTCTTCCGCAACGCGGTCTCCGGCGCCGAGCTCACGCACCTCGACCTCGCCGACGCCCGCGCCCGGTACGGCGGGCCCTACATCGTCCTGCACCGCAGCGACCTGCACTTCGCGCTGGTGGACGCGGCACGTGCGCTCGACACCGTCGCCCTGCACACGAGCGCCGCGGTCGACCACGTCGAGCACGACGAGCACGGTGCGACGGCGGTGACGACCGACGGGCGCCGGTTCACCGGCGACGTGCTCGTGGGCGCCGACGGCGTGCGCTCGGTGGTGCGCGGTCTGCTCAGCGACGACGAGCCCGTCCCGTCGGGCTACGTCGCCTACCGCGGCGCCGTGCCCCTCGACGACGCCCCCGCGCACCTCGCGCTCGACGACGTCAACGTCTGGCTGGGCCCGGGGTGCCACCTCGTGCAGTACCCCGTGCGTGCCGGCGAGCTCTACAACCAGGTCGCGGTCTTCCGCAGCCAGGAGTACCTCGACGGCAAGGAGGACTGGGGGACGCCCGAGGAGCTCGACGCGACCTATGCCGACCTCGCGGAGCCCGTGAGCGGCGCGATCCCCTCGCTCGGCCGGGTCAACCGGTGGCCGATGTCGGACCGCGAGCCGTTGCGACGGTGGACGACCGGACGCGTGACCCTCCTGGGCGACGCCGCCCACGCGATGCTGCAGTACCTCGCGCAGGGAGCCGGCCAGTCGCTTCTCGACGGCGCCTCGCTCACGCGTCACCTCGCCGCGATCGAGGGGGAGTGGACGGGCGACGCCGTGGCCGCCGCGCTCGCCGCCTACGAGTCCGACCGGGTCGCCGCTGCGGGGGCGACCCAGACGGTCGGTCGCGTGTGGGGCGACATCTGGCACGTCGAGGACCCGGTCGCCGTGCTGCTGCGCGACCACGCCTTCAGCAACCGCGAGATCACCGACTACTCGCTCGTCGACTGGCTGTACGGCCCCGTCGTCGGCGAGGACGACGTGCCGCCGCCGCCCCTGCCCGCCGCCTACCCGGACAGCGACACCGCGCCGACGGGCGCCTGAGAGACCGACCAGCGAAGGAGACCTGTCATGACCATCGAGCAGCAGGACCACGCCTCGACCGAGAACGCCATGGCCCCGGAGGACACGCCGGAGCTGCGTCAGCTGTACGCGGACTTCGAGAAGGAGAACCTCATCCCGCTGTGGACGCAGCTGGACGAGCTCATGCCGATGCACCCGGCCCCGAAGGCCGTGCCGCACGTGTGGCGGTGGAGCAACCTGCTCCCGCTCGCGCAGCGCTCGGGCGACCTCGTGCCCGTGGGGCGCGGCGGCGAGCGGCGCGCGATCGCCCTGTCCAACCCCGGCCTGCCGGGCAACGCCTACATCTCGCCGACCCTGTGGGCGGCGATCCAGTACCTCGGCCCCAAGGAGACGGCGCCCGAGCACCGGCACTCCCAGAACGCGTTCCGGTTCGTCGTCGAGGGCGAGGGTGTGTGGACCGTCGTCAACGGTGATCCCGTGCGCATGTCGCGCGGGGACTTCCTGCTCACCCCGGGCTGGAACTTCCACGGGCACCACAACGAGACCGACCAGCCGATGGCCTGGATCGACGGACTGGACATCCCGTTCTCGCACTACACCGACGTCGGCTTCTTCGAGTTCGGCTCCGAGCGGGTCACGGACTACGCGACGCCGAACTTCTCGCGCGGCGAGCGCCTGTGGACCCACCCGGGCCTGCGCCCGCTGTCGGGCCTGCAGGACACCGTGTCCTCCCCGATCGGCGCCTACCGCTGGGAGCACACCGACCGGGCGCTCACCGAGCAGCTCCTGCTGGAGTCCGAGGGGCAGCCGGCCACGGTCGAGCAGGGCCACGCGGCGATCCGCTACGTCAACCCGACCACCGGCGGCGACGTCATGCCGACCATCCGCGCCGAGTTCCACCGCCTCCGCGCGGGCGCGGTCACCCAGGGCCGCCGAGAGGTCGGCTCGACGGTGTTCCAGGTGTTCGAGGGCACCGGCCAGGTCGTGCTCGACGGCACGGAGCACTCCCTGGCCACGGGGGACATGTTCGTCGTCCCGTCCTGGGTGGAGTGGTCGCTGCAGGCGGAGTCGCAGTTCGACCTCTTCCGGTTCTCGGACGCGCCGATCATGGAGCGCCTGCACTTCGCCCGCACCAAGCTCGAGGGGGGTGCCCGATGAGGCTCGCCACGCTGCGCCGCGGGGGCGGGACGTTCGTCGCCCGGGTCGAGGGCGACGTCGGCATCGAGGTTCCCGGCTACGGGGACGTCGCCCACCTCCTGCGCGGGGGCGGGCTCGCCGAGGCCGCCACCGCCGACGGGGAGCGCCACGACCTCACCGGCGCCGACCTCGCCGCGGTCGTCACCACGCCGGGCAAGGTCGTGTGCGTCGGGCTGAACTACCGCAACCACATCCTCGAGATGGGTCGCGAGCTCCCGGAGTACCCGACCCTGTTCACGAAGTACGCCGACGCGCTCATCGGCCCCTACGACGACGTCGTCCTGCCGCCCGAGTCGCCGGCGGTGGACTGGGAGGGCGAGCTCGCCGTCGTCGTCGGCACGCCCGTGCGGCGGGTCGACGAGGAGGAGGCGGCCGCGGCCATCGCCGGCTACACGGTGGCCAACGACATCACGATGCGCGACTGGCAGTACCGCACCACCCAGTGGTTCCAGGGCAAGGCCTGGGAGGCCTCGACGCCGGTGGGCCCGCACCTCGTCACGCCCGACGAGCTCACCGCGGGAGCCGAGCTGGTCACCCGCCTCGACGGCCGCGAGATGCAGCGCACCCCGGTCGACGACCTCGTGTTCGGCCCCGCCGCGCTGATCTCCTACATCTCGACGATCTTCACGCTGAACCCGGGCGACCTCGTCCTCACCGGCACCCCCGGCGGCGTCGGCCACGCCCGCAAGCCCGGTGTGTACATCGAGGCCGGTCAGCGGGTCACCGTGACGATCGACGGCGTCGGCGAGGTCGCCAACCAGGCGGTGCGTGCATGACCACCCCCTACGACGAGGCCGCCCTCCAGGAGCTCAGGGAGCGCCAGGGCTCCGGCGCCCGCTACGACGCCGAGGAGGCCCCGAAGCAGGAGCTGGGCTGGGCCAGGTCCGGCACCGCGTACTTCCTGCGCAAGCTGCGCGAGCTGACCGACGACGAGCTGGACGGCCCGAGCCTGCTCGACTGGACCCGGCGCGAGCTGATCGCGCACGTGGGCTACAACGCGCGCGCCCTCACCCGGTTGACGGAGTGGGCGCGCACCGGGGTGGAGTCCCCGATGTACGCCCCGGGGCAGCGCAACGCCGAGATCGAGCTCGGCGCCACCCTGCCGCCGGTCGCGCTGCGCCACCTCATCGACCACTCCGCCGTGCACCTGAACGTGGAGTGGCGCGACCTCACGGACGAGCAGTGGGACCACGAGGTCGTCACCGCCCAGGGCCGGACGGTCCCGGTGCGGGAGACCGCCTGGATGCGTACCCGCGAGGTCTGGATCCACGCCGTCGACCTCGACAACCACGGGTCCTACCGCGACTTCCCGCCGGAGCTGCTCGACCGCCTCGCCGGGGACGTCCTCGCGGTGTGGGAGCGCAAGGGGACCACCCCCGACGTCGTGCTGGACCCGACCGACCGGCCCGGGCAGACCGTGGTCGGCGCGGGCGGACGCCGGGTCGCCGGCGCCCAGGCCGACCTCGTGCGGTGGGTGACCGGACGCGGCGCGCTGCGCCTGGACGCCGAGGGCGACCAGGTCCCGGAGCTGCCGCCGTGGCTGTAGGGCACACGGCGCGTTCGTATGATGTGACGAGCCTCGGCGAAGTCGCCGGGCACAGGCCCCAGCGAGAGGAGTGAGCCCATGTCGATCGTCGTGGGATACGTACCGACCCCGGAGGGGCGCTCCGCCCTGCGACGTGCGGCTGCCGAGGCGAAGCTGCGTCAGTCCAAGCTCATCGTCGTCAACTCCCAGCACGGCGGACGCACGTGGGACCCGGAGGAGTCCGTCCGGTTCGAGGACGACCTCGCCCGGGTGCGCACGGAGCTCGAGGCGGAGGGTGTGGACCACGAGCTGCGCACGCTCATCAGGGGGCAGGACCCGGCCGACGACCTCGTCGAGGTCGCGAGCCAGGAGAACGCCGACTTCATCGTCATCGGCCTGCGCCGACGTTCGCAGGTGGGCAAGCTCCTGCTCGGGTCCAACGCCCAGCAGATCCTCATGAAGGCCGACGTCCCCGTGCTCGCGGTCAAGGGCGCGCCCACGGACTGACGCCCCCGGGCGGCCGGCGCGAGGGGGCGTACGACGGCATCCGGTCGGCGGGCGGGTGGGTGTGCCCGATCCGCTACAGTCGGCCGGGCCGATCACGCTCGGCAGTTCCACGAACGAAGGAGTTCATTCGCATGCGTGCCATCCCGTCGCGGAACGCCGGGGCCCTGACCGGCCCCGTGCGGCCCGTACGTCCCCCCGGTGGAAGGGGTGATCGATGATGACGGTCGTCGTCCCCGCCTCCGTGAAGCCGGCCCGACGCCGCAAGGCGCGCGCGGCGCGCGAGAAGCGGATGCTCGGTGTTGCCGGGATCCTGCTGGTCATCGCCCTGGCCGAGCTCCTCCCGCGCACCGGGGTGGTCAACCCCCGGTTCCTGCCGCCGTTCTCGGAGTGGATCTCCTCGTTGGCCGAGCGCGTCCAGGGCGGCGAGTTCTGGTTCGCGCTGGGCGACACCCTGGTGACCTGGTTCCTCGGGCTGGCGATCGCGATGGTCGCGGGCACGGTGCTGGGGATGGTCATCGGATCGATGCAGATCGTCAAGGACCTCACGCAGTCCACGATCGAGTTCCTCCGGCCGATCCCGTCCGTGGCGCTGATCCCGCTGGTCGTGCTCACGCTCGGCACGGACCGGCCCTCGACGCTGCTCCTGGTGGTCTACGCGTCGTTCTGGCAGGTGCTCCTGCAGGTGATGTACGGGGCCCAGGACGTCGACCCGGTCGCCCGTGACACGGCGCGGTCGTACAGGTTCCGGTGGTGGGTCCAGGCCTACCAGGTCGTGTGGCCCACCGCGCTGCCCTACGTCGTCACCGGATTCCGGCTGGCCGCGTCCGTGGCGCTGATCCTCACGATCACCGGTGAGCTGATCATCGGCACGCCGGGCCTGGGCAAGCTCATCTCGGTCGCGCAGCAGTCCGGGGCGGTGGCGTCGATGTACGGGCTGATCCTGGTCACCGGGCTCCTCGGGGTCTGCGTCAACCTGCTGGCCCGGGCGGTCGAGAAGCGGCTGCTCTTCTGGCACACCTCGGTCCGACGGGAGGCGAACGGCTGATGACCACGACACCTGACGTGAGCACCGGCGCCCCGATGGGGGCCTCGGCACCGACCCCGCCGGCCAAGCGGCGGAAGAAGAAGGGTCGGCCGCTGTGGCTGAAGATCGTCATCGCGCTCGCGCTGCCGATCGCTCTCATCGCCGCCTGGTGGTTCCTCTCCGCGGGCTCCACGAACCCGTTCTTCCCGTCCCTGGAACGCATCATCAGCGAGTTCCGGCCGACGTGGCTCGACGAGCGCGGCACCGGTCGGCGCATCTTCACCGACGTGATCCCCTCGGTCGAGCGACTGCTCATCGGCTACGGGTTCGCCGTCGTCGTGGGCATCCTGCTGGGCATGATGATCGGGTCCTCGCCGAGGCTGCGGGCGTTCCTCGAGCCCACGCTGGAGTTCTTCCGGGCTATCCCGCCGCCGGTGCTGGTCCCGGTCCTCATGCTGTTCCTGGGCATCCGGGACCCGATGAAGATCTTCGTCATCGCGATGGGCTGCATGTGGCCGATCCTGCTCAACACCATCGAGGGCGTGCGCGGCGTGGACGAGCTGCTGCGTGACACCTCCCGCGTCTACCGGCTGCGGCCGCAGACGCGGATCGCCACGCTGCTCCTGCGCGGTGCGAGCCCGCAGATCATGGCCGGGGCACGGCAGGCGCTGTCGATCGGGATCATCCTCATGGTGATCTCGGAGATGTTCGCCGCGAACAACGGCCTCGGCTTCACCATCGTGCAGTTCCAGCGGAGCTTCGCGATCCCCCAGATGTGGACCGGCATCATCCTGCTCGGAGTCGTCGGCGTCATCCTGTCCCTGATCTTCCGTGTCGTCGAGCACTTCGTGCTGTCCTGGTACACCGGCCTGCGCCGGGCCCAGCGAGGAGGTAACTGATGTCCACCCACCGCGCCGAACGCGGCACCGAGATCCTCACGGTGACCAACCTCAACAAGGTCTACGGCTCCGGCCCCGACGCCAACGAGGCGATCCGTGACATCTCCTTCTCGCTCAAGGCCGGCGAGATGGTCTGCATCGTCGGCCCGTCGGGCGCCGGCAAGACCACGCTCCTGCGGTCGATCGCAGGACTCCTGCCGCCCACCAGCGGGAACCTGGTCATGGAGGGCGACACGATCAACGCCCCGCCCAAGGGCATGGCGGTCGTCTTCCAGGAGTACGCGCGCTCGCTGTTCCCGTGGCTGACGGTCTACAAGAACGTCGAGCTGCCGCTCAAGGAGCGGGGGATGCCCAAGGCGGAGCGCAAGGAGAAGGTCACCGCGGCCCTGGAGGCGGTCGGCCTGTCCGACGTGCCCCACTCCTACCCGTGGCAGCTCTCCGGCGGCATGCAGCAGCGCGTCGCCATCGCGCGCGCCGTGGCCTACGAGCCGCACGTGCTGCTGATGGACGAGCCGTTCGCGGCCGTGGACGCGCAGACCCGCGCCGACCTGGAGGACCTGGTCCGCGAGCTGTGGAGCAGGCTGGGCATGTCGCTGCTGTTCGTCACGCACGACATCGACGAGTCGATCTACCTCGGCCAGCGTGTCCTGGTGCTCTCCCACCGGCCCACGATCATCCTCGAGGACGTCGTGGTCGACCTGCCCGACGAGCGTTCCCAGCTGGTCACCCGCAACGACCCGCGCTTCGCCGAGCTGCGCACGCACGTGCACACGCTCGTCCAGAAGGCCAAGAACGGCTACCGAGGCGAGGGGCAGGAGTACATCTACGCCGAGGGCCGCACCGCGGACCAGCAGGCCGCTGCCGACGCCGAGGCGCACGGGCACGGCACGACAGGGGGTCGTGGGGGCGCCCCGGCGAGCGTCCTCCCCGACGGCCCGGGCGCCACAGGGTTCTGACGGTATGGAACCCGCCACCGTGAACGTCGCCGGGTGAAGTCCCGGGACCGCTCCAGCCGCAGGCCCGCCCCCTCCGGGGCGGGCCTCGGTCTGTTCGTCGCCGCGGTCCTCGTCATCGGGCTCAACCAGCGCCCGGCGATCACGTCGATCCCGCCGGTCCAGGACCGGGTGGCGGCCGACCTCGGCATGGGACCTGCGCTCACCGGCGCCCTGACGTCCGTCCCGCTGGTGTGCTTCGCTCTTGTCGGGCTCGTCGTCCCGGCCCTCGTCCGCCGGTTCGGCACCGACCGGACGATGCTCGGCGGGCTGGTACTTCTCGCGGTCGCGGCTGCCGTCCGACCGTGGAGCGGCGTCGTGCTGCTGTTCGCCGGCACCGTCGCGGTCGGAGCCGCGATCACCGTGGCCAACGTGCTGCAGCCGGTGGTGGTCCGTCGCGACGCGTCCGCCCGGGTCGGCACGCTCATGCCGCTCTCGACCGCCTCGCTGTCCCTGGGCGCGGCACTCTCCTCGCTCGTGGCCGTCGACGCCGAGCAGCTGCTCGGGTGGCGGACCACGCTGGCCGTGGTGGCGGTGCCGGCGCTGCTGGCCACGGTGCTGTGGCTGCTGCGCATGCGTGCCGCACGGGCGGACCGCAGGGGAGGCGCGGACAGCGCGGGGGCAGCGCTCGACGTGCTGCCGCGTGCGGTGCCGGCGGCCGGCGCCCGGCGGCGAACGCCCTGGGCCGAGGGCTCCGCCTGGTGGCTCGCGGCGTACTTCGGGGCCCAGTCCGCGCTCTTCTACGTGGCGGCCGCGTGGCTGCCCGCGATCCTCGCCGACCGGGCGGGGGCCACCCGGGCCGAGGGCGGGGTCGCGCTCAGCATCTTCTTCCTGGTCGGGATCGTCGGGTCGCTCACCAGCCCGCTGATCGCCCGGGCGCTCGGGACCTACCGGCGGGTCTCGCCCCTCCCGGGGGCGATGTGGATCCTCGCCTCGCTGGGGCTGCTGCTCGCGCCCCAGCTCTGGCCGCTGTGGGTGGTGATCGCCGGAACCGGCCAGGGGGTCGGCATCAGCACCGCGCTCACCCTCGTCGCGGTACGGCCGGTCGACGCCGACCACGGCCGGAGCGTGTCCGCCATGGTCCAGTCCGTCGCCTACGCGCTCGCCGCCCTCGGCCCGATCGCCCTGGGCGCGATCTTCGGACTCTCCGGCGACTGGCTCCCCGGCAGCCTGGTCATCCTCGGGATCGCCGTCGCCCTCGTGGCCATGGGCCTGCCGGCGGCCGCGCCGCACCCGTTGGGTCTGCCCCGCGGGCACCGGACGGACGACTCGGGTACCTAGGAGCGGCTACCTAGGTGCCGGGTCGCCGGCCGAGCCGGTCCAGCTCGGCGGCGACGTTGTTCCTGGCGCGCTCCTCCCACCGCGCACGTCCCTCCGGGGTCGCGAAGATCGTCCCGCGTCCGGTCAGCGCGGTGAGGACCGCCGACCGGCCGGAGGCGAACGCCTCGTCGGGGACGTGCGCGTACTCGGCGCGCACGTCGCGCGCGTACCGCTCGTAGCGCACGGGTGACGACGCGAGGATCGCGAGGTCCGCGTCGCCGAGCAGGGCGGCGTCGCGGTCGGCCCCGTCGTGCTCCGCCGTCGTGAGGACGAGGCGGGCGACCTCGTCGGCGAGGTCGCCCGAGCCGGTCGGGTCGATCGCGGGCGAGGCGAGCGCGGCCCGGGCGAGCTCGGCGGACGCGCGCTCGTCGTCGGGGGTGCGGCCCTCGTGCACGGCGTCGTGGAACCACGCGGCGAGCTCGACGGCCACGGTGATCTCGGCCCCGTCCGCGGCGAGCTCGTCGAGGTCGAGGAGGACGGCCTCCAGGTGCCGGAGGTCGTGATAGCGGCGGTGCGGCTGCTGCCAGCGCTCGAGGAGGTCGCTGCCGAGATCCCGCCACGCCGCGGCGGCGCCGGCGGCCGTCGATGAAGCGTCGGTGGGCGCGGCGTCCTCGTCCTCGGTGGCCGACCGCCGCGCCAGGGCCGAGCCGAGCCGACCCCACCGCGTGGCGAGGTCCTCGGCGCGCCGGGCGTGCCGCTCGTCCTCCCGGCGCACCCGGCGGACACGCAGTCCGGACCGAGCGAGCCTCGTGACCAGTGTGCGACGGTCGACGTGCTCCGCCCCGGCGGCCACGAGCCGATCCATCGCGCTCGCCGGCACGTCGTAGTGGTCGAGGTCGAAGGAGCGCGGCGGAAGGCCCTCGTTGCGTGCGAACTCGTGCAGCTCCTCGAGCGAGGTGTCCGAGACGAGGTGCGCCCAGGTCGTGCCATGGGCGGGCCACAACGGGTCGTCCACGAGCAGCGCCATGGCCCGATGCTAGGTGCCCACGCCCGTCGGGCGGACAGGTGGGCGCGGCCGCCGGCCGGGCCCTGGCGCTGCGGCCGTGCTCTGCCGCGTCGGTCAGGGCGCGCGGGCCCTGACGCGCCGCGTCACACGGCGAACATGCCGTGAGCCGCCGACTCCGCCTCGTCGTATCCCCGGGCCGCCGAGTCGAGCGCGAGCGAGATCTGGTCGAGATTGGCCTCGACCTGCGACTGCACGGTGCGCCACTGGTCGGCGCACGTGCCGAACGCGACGGACGCCCCGCCGGTCCACGTGCTCTGCAGCGCCACCAGGTGCGCCATCATCGCCGCGACCTCTCCGCGCACCGAGCTCGCCGTCGTCCGTACCTGCGCGGCCGCCGTGGCGACCTCGCCGCTGTCGACCTGGAACCGTGCCATGACTACCCCCGTCCCGGCCCCGCCCGCTGCGGGACCACGCGGGCGACGCTACGAGCGCCGCGCGACGGCCGTGCCGGTCGGGCCGCGACCTGTGGGCAACGAGGGGCCGGACAGGCCTGTGGGGACGGCGCCGGGTCAGCGCCTGCGACGACCGGGGACGTCGTCCGGGCCGCGTTCCATCCCCGAGCGCGCGGCGAGGTCGTCCTCGTCCTCGTCCTCGTGCACACGGCGCGGGCCGGTCCCCGGCCCGGGACCGCCGCGGGTCCGGGGCCGGGCGAGGATCTCGTCCGGCCCCATCTCGAGGGTCGACGTCGGCGTCGGTCCGGTCGCATGCACCGGACCGGGCGGGGGCGTCGGTCCGGTCGCGTGCGCCGGGTCGGGTCCGGGCGCCGGCCCTGGCGTGGGCACCAGCTCGGGCCCGGACGCGGGCCCGGCAGCGACCACGGGCGCAGAGCCCGGCGGGGGGACCGGAGCGTGATGGAACGTGCCCGGACGGTGCCGGACCGGGGCCACCGGCCCGGGGCCGCCTGCGGCGGCCTCCGCCGTGGACAGGTCACCCTCGGGGCCCGAGCCGCCGAGTCCGTCGAGCTCGGCGCGCAGGATCGCGCGCTCGGAGGAGAGGTTCTCCCGCGCCGCGTCCTCCCAGTCGGCCGCCATCGGGCTGCCGAAGATGCGGCGCCGGTCGAGCAGGGTCTCGACGATCGCCAGGCGTGCCTGGAGGTAGTGCCGGGCGGGGATGTGCGCGTACTCGGCCCGCACCGTCTGCCGGTAGGCCTTGTACTCCTGCGGCCTTTTCGCCAGCACCGCCAGGTGGGCGTCGGCCAGGGCGAGCCGGTCGATGTCCCGCCGGTCGACCTCGTGCCCGCGCAGGTGAGCCACGAGCTCGGCGACCCGGTCCGCCAGGTCGCGCGGCACGCCGAGGCGCACCAGCTCGGTCCGGGCCACCTCGGCGGACGCGACCTCGTCCTCGCCGGCCGCCCGTCGGTACGCGTGCTCCTCCGCGACCGAGAACACCACCCCGTGGTACCAGGCGGCGAGCCGCACGACGTCGGGGTGGTGCGTCTCCTCGGCGAGCTCGTCGACCATCTTGAGCACGAACGTGAGGTGGCGCAGGCCGTGGTGGTGTCGTCCGGGGGCCGCCCACCGCTGAAGCAGGTCCCGGGCGTGGGCCTCGAGCTCGGCGGGACCGGCGGTCGCTCCCACGGCCGCAGCGCTGCGCACGAACGCGGCCGGGAGCCACTGGGGAGCGTCGGTGACGCCCATGGGTGCAGCCTTCTCTCCGGTCGGGTACCTCGTGCACGGACGGTGCGGTCCGCGCGGACGATGCTAGGGCCTGTCCACACAGCGGTGGCTCAGACGGGCCAGAACGCTCCGCCGGTCAGGTAGGTGGCCGCGTTCAGGATCAGGAACGCTGCGGCGGCTGCGAGCAGGAAGGTCAGTATCGCGGCCGTGGGCGCTGCCAGACGCTGGGCCAGGGCGAGCGTGCGTCGCACCGGGGCGGAGTCACGTCCGGTGGCCAAGGCGACTGCCAGAGCGCACAGTGGTGCCTGGCTGACAATGAACCATCCGGTGAAGATCGCGACGGAGACCAGCATGTTGCCGGTGCGGGAGTCGATCGCGGCCAGTGCCAGGAAGCTGGGGTCGGTCACCGCCGAGACGCCCCAGAACGCCCCAGCCAGGCTCATCGCCACCGGTCCGGCCAACATCGGCCTGCCCTTCTCCTGCTCGGGGTCGGTGCGGTGGATCCAACGGTGGACGGCCCACCACCCCAGGCCGGCAGCGGCGACAAGCTGAGCGGCCAGACGCACCGGGGCGGGCACGGTCAGGTTCTCGAGCCAGGTTGCAAGGTGCTGGACGGACTCGCCCAGGACCAGTCCGGTGGCGATCGTGAAGAACCCGGCGGCGAGGAAGAGCATGACCACTCGTCGGCGAACCCCGGCGACCACTGCGGGCACGACCATGAGTGCGCCGACCGGGTCCAGGCCCGCAATCCCGAGACCGACCACACTGCCGGTGAGTGCCCACGCACTCACGGCTGCTCCCGGGTGACGAGGAGTGGTGCGAACAGGCTCGTCAGCTGAGCGATGGCGTCCTGAGAGGTGACGCGGCCCGCCTGCACGGCGACAACAAGGTAGTCCGCAGCGCCCAGGAACATCGCCACCGCCGAGGTCTCCTGCCCGGCAGGCAGACCGAACAGATCGCGCGCGAGGGCGAGGTAGGAATCGGGCAGGGTGAGGAGCGGCTCCTCGGCCGCTGCCGTGGCGGCCAGGGCCGCGGAGACCGTGTCGTACACCGCCCCGTCGGCCAGGTTGTGCTCGACGTAGGCGCGGGCGAGCACCTCCAGCAGCTCCGCCTGGGACGCGCCCGCAGCCCTGGCCCGGCTCAGTGCCTGCGCGACGACCGCCTCGTACCCGGCCACGACCTGCTGCTGCATCCGCGCGAGCAGATCGGGCAGGTCGGCGAAGAGCCGGTAGGCGATCGGCTTGGTCACCCCGCACGCCTCGGCCACCCGCGCCAAGGTGACCGATCGCCCGCCCTCGGCCCGGGCGATCTCGATCCCGGCGTCGACCAGCATCGCCCTCCGTTCAGCCGCAGGAATCCGCTTGTGGTCCGTCAAGATCGCTCCCTCAACCGCATGTTGTTACTGCTCGTAACGTTACTGTTGGTAACATGAGATGGCAAGCGCGCAGGTGCCGACCGTGACGCGTGATGACAGTGACGCGTGATGATCTGGCCGACCAGCAGGGGACCCGCTGGCCGGCGTGCTGCCGGTCGTTCGCACGGGCAGGTCTGCCCGGCAACCGCGCAGGCAGATCGACGCGATTCACCGCCGGGTACGAACGGGCTGTCCGTGGCGGGACCTGTCCGAGCAGTAGGGGCCCTGGCAGGCGGACCACACCCTCGTCCGGCGCCGGGGCGACGAGAGCCACCCGACGTCCCCTCGGCCCGACGGCACCGCCGGCGGCCAGTAGAGTGCCAGCGTGACTGAACCGTTGGACGGGGCCCACGTCCTCATCACCGGCGCGACCGGATTCGTCGGCCAGGCCGTGCTCGAGAGACTCCTCTCGGGGTACCCGACCACGCGTATGACGCTGCTCGTGCGCGCGCGCGGAGAGATCAGCGGGGCCGAGCGCATCCGCCGGCTCACCCGCAAGCCGGTGTTCGCCTCCTGGCGCGAGAGCGTGGGGGCCGAGGGAGTCGAGCAGGCGCTCGCCGAGCGGGTCGCCGTCGTCGAGGGTGACCTCGGCAGCGTCCCGGACCTGCCGGGCGACCTCGACGTCGTCGTGCACTCCGCCTCGACCGTCTCGTTCGACCTGCCGATCGACGAGGCGTTCGCCTCGAACGTCGCCGGTCCGGTCGCGCTCTACGACGCGATCGCCGCATCGGGCTCCGACCCGCACGTCGTGCACGTCTCCACCTCCTACGTCGCCGGCCTGCGCAAGGGGGTCTCGGAGGAGACGTCCCTCGAGCACGACGTCGACTGGCGGGCCGAGCTGGACGCCTCCCGCGTGGCCCGCACGCGCGCCGACCACGCCTCGCGCGACGCCGACCGGCTCGCCGAGGTCCTGAAGCGGGCGACCAGGGAGCACGGACGGGCCGGCGCGCAGGCGGTCTCGGCCGCCGCCGAGGAGGCGCGCGAGGACTCCGTGCGTGACGAGCTCGTCGCCGCGGGCCGGAACCGCGCCCTGACGCTCGGATGGCCGGACGTCTACACGTTCACCAAGGCGCTCGGCGAGCGGGTGGCCGAGACCCGGTGGGGCGCCGAGCACCGCCTGTCCGTCGTGCGCCCCACCATCATCGAGTCCGCCTTCCGGCACCCCTACCCGGGCTGGATCGACGGCTTCAAGGTCGCCGACCCGCTCATCGCCGCCTACGGGCGCGGGCTGCTGCCGGAGTTCCCGGCGCTCGCCGACACCGTCCTCGACGTCATCCCGGTGGACTTCGTCGTCGGGGCCATCCTCGCGGCGGCTGCGGCGCCCCCGGAGCGGGGCGCGCCCGCGTACTACCAGGTGGGCTCCGGCCTGACGAACCCCCTGCGGTTCGGCCGCCTGTACAGCCTGGTGCGCGAGTACTTCCAGGACCACCCGCTCTCCGACGCCGAGGGTGAGCAGGTCACGGTTCCCACCTGGTCGTTCCCGCACGGACGGGCCGTCGAGCGCGGCCTCGGCCGCCGCGAGCGCCTCGTCCAGCTCGCCGACCGCGCGGTCTCCGCGCTGCCCGGCTCCCCGCGGTCGCGCAGCTGGTCCTCGACCCTGTACAAGGCCGGCCGCGACCTGCGCACGCTGCGCAAGTTCACCGAGCTCTACCAGCCCTACACGCAGACCGAGGTGATCTTCGACGACCGCCGCACGCGCGAGCTGCACCACTCGCTGCCCGAGGAGCGGCGGGCCGAGCACGGGTTCGACGTCGCCGAGATCGACTGGCAGGTGTACCTCCAGGAGGTGCACATCCCAAACGTGCCCGGCCTCATGCGCGAGCGCCGCGCGGCGTCGCAGGGCGTGCGCCCGACCGCGGGCGCGGACCTCGCCCGGCGCGAGGACGTCGTCGCCGTGTTCGACCTGCAGCGGACGATCGCCCGCTCGACGCCGGTCGAGCACCTCCTGTGGGCCGAGCTCACCGCGAAGTCCCCGGGCTCCTGGCCCCGCTCGGTCCTCGAGGTGGTCTCGAAGGCCCCGGGCTTCCTCACCGCCGACCGGCACGACCGCGGCGAGTTCATCCGCTCGGTGATGCGCCGCTACGAGGGCGTGCCCGACGCGCGGATGCGGGCGCTCGTCCAGGAGCGTCTCGCCCCGTCGCTGCGCGCCAACCTGCACTCCGAGGCGCTCGCCCGCATCGCCGAGCACCGCGCCGCGGGCCACCGCACCGTCCTGGTCACCGGGGAGGTCGACGTGTTCGTCGAGCCCCTGCACGACCTGTTCGACCACATCGTCGCCGGTCGCATGGAGGTCGACGACGACGGACGCTGGACCGGGCACCTCGAGGTCTCTCCGCTCGTGGGCGAGGCACGGGCCGCCTGGCTGCACCGCACGGCGCGCGAGCACGGCTGGGACCTGTCGGGCTCCTTCGCCTACGGCGACGCCTACGCCGACCGCCCGTGGCTCGAGGTCGTGGGCAACCCCACCGCCGTCAACCCCGACGCCGCGCTGTACGCGTTCGCGCGGGCCCGGCGCTGGCCGGTGGTCAGCTGGACCGGCACCGCCGAGTCCCGGCTCGCGCCGGTGTGGCGCGCCGTACGGGGGACGCGGTCGTGACGGCCCGGCTCCACGGGCGCGCGCTCGTCACCGGCGGGACGTCCGGCATCGGGCTCGCCTTCGCCCGCCGGCTCGCGCTGCGCGGCCTGGATCTCGTCCTCGTCGCCCGCGACGAGGGCCGCCTCGAGACCGTCGCGGCGGAGCTCGGGGCGCTCGGCGTCGACGTCGAGACGATGGTCGCCGACCTGTCCACCCGCGACGGCTCCGACGCCGTGTGCGGCCGCCTCGCCGACGAGGACCGACCGGTCGAGGTCTACGTCGCCAACGCCGGCCACGGCCTGTACACGCCGCTCGCGGCCGAGGACACGGCACCGCACCACGCCGCGATCGACCTCATGGTCCGGGCCGTGCTGGACACCGGTGCGGCCGCCGCACGCGCCATGACCGCGCGTGGCCACGGCGTGATCATCCCCATCGGCTCGATCTCCGGCATGATCGCCACCGGCCACTACTCCGCCATCAAGGCGTGGACCAACAGCTGGGCCGAGTCGCTGGCCACCGAGCTCGAGGGCACCGGCGTCACCGTCACGTGCGTGCTGCCCGGGTGGGTGCGCACCGAGTTCCACCAGCGGGCCGGGATGTCGACGGGGAAGATCCCGGACGCCCTGTGGCTCGACCCCGACCAGGTCGTCGTCGAGTCGCTCGACGCCGCCGAGCAGGGCGACTACCGCGTGGTGCCGTCGCTGCGCTACAAGGTCATCGCCTTCGCGGCGGAGCGCGGGCCCAAGGCCGCCGTGCGGGCGGTCTCCCGCATCATCCAGGGAGGCAGACGATGAGCGCAGCACCGATGCACCGCGCGGACGACGGGGACGCCGCCGCGCCGGCGCCCACCACCCGCCAGCACGCCCACCAGGCGGCGCTCGCCGCGCGCAAGGCCGCGGGCCGGCTCGTCGACGCCGCCGGCGAGAGCCTGCTGCAGTACACCTCGGGCTTCTGGCGCGCCGGCCGGGTCGTCGCCCAGAAGGGGCCGCTCAACGCGCTCCTGCACACGGTGACTCGCATCGACGTCGTCGGCCGCGAGAACCTGCAGGGCGTGCGGGGGCCGTTCGTCGTCGCCCCGAACCACAGCTCCCACCTCGACGCCGCCGTCATCCACGCGACCATGCCCTGGCAGCACGCGGGCCGGGTCGCCACCGCCGCCGCCGGCGACACGTTCTACACCAGGCGGCTCACCCGGGTCCTCACGGCACTGTTCTTCAACACCTACCCGGTGGACCGCTCCGGCAACCGCCGCAAGGCCGGCCTGTCCGCACGCCTCGTCGACGCCGGCGTCCCGCTGCTCATCTTCCCCGAGGGCACCCGGTCGCGGACCGGCGAGATGGCCCGGTTCAAGCCGGGCGTCGCCGCTCTGTGCGTCACGCGCCGCATCCCTTGCATACCGGTGGCGCTCATCGGCTTCCACGAGGCGATGCCCGTGGGGCAGTCCTTCGTCTCCCGCGGCCGGCCGCACCTCAAGGTCGTGATCGGCCGGCCGCTGCGTCCGCGCCGTGGCGAGCGTATCCGGGAGTTCAACGAGCGCATCCAGGCGCAGGTGGCCGCCATGTACCGGGCGCGGACCCCGGACGTCGTCGTCGCCCGCGGGACCGGAACCGTCGGCCGCAGGAACGGCCAGGAGGAGGCATCATGACCGAGGTCCAGCACCAGAAGTGGTGGGGATGGGGAGTCGAGGGTGTGACGTTCACCCACGACAACAAGCCGAACTTCGCCCCCTTCGTGCTGGACAAGGTCGGCCTCGACCTCTCCCTGGGCGGCACGCCGCCGCCCCGCTTCGAGGACCTCGAGGTGCCCGCCCCGCGCCTGCCGGACGCCCTCGCGGACGAGCTGCGCGCCGCCGTCGGGGAGACCCACGTCGTCACCGGCGACATGGAGCGGGTCGTCCACACCTACGGCAAGGGCATCTCGGACCTCGTCCGGGTCCGCGCGGGCGACCTCCCGCGGGTGCCGGACGTCGTCGTGTACCCCGGCGACGAGGACGAGGTGCGCGCCGTCGTCGACCTCGCCGACGCGGCCGACGCGGTGATCATCCCGTTCGGCGGCGGGTCCAACATCTCGGGCTCGCTCACGCCCGAGCCGGGCGAGACCCGGCCGGTCGTGTCGCTCGACATGGGGCGGATGAACAAGGTCCTCGAGATCGACGAGACCTCCGGCCTGGCCCGTGTCCAGGCCGGCGTCCTCGGCCCGGACCTGGAGGAGCAGCTCGGGGCCCGGGGCTGGACGTCCGGGCACCAGCCCGACTCGTTCCGCCACTCCACGCTGGGCGGGTGGGTCGCCACCCGCAGCTCCGGCATGCAGTCCGACCGGTACGGCGACATCGCCGACATCACCCGCGGGCTGCGCTCGGTGCTCCCGGGCCGGGTCGTCTCGCTGCGACCGCTGCCGTCGACGTCGACCGGCCCGTCGGTGCGCGAGATGATCATCGGCTCCGAGGGGCGGCTCGGCGTCATCACCGAGGTGTGGATCCACGTCCACCGGCTCCCCGAGAAGCGCCTGGTCGTCGCCTACCTGTACCAGAGCTGGGGCTCGGCGCTGGAGGCGATGCGCGAGATCTCGACCTCGGACGTGCACCCCTCGATCACCCGCGTCTCCGACCCCGCCGAGACCCAGTTCTCGCTGTCCACGCAGAAGGCGCAGACCGGGATCAAGGGCAAGATCTCCACCGGCATCTTCGACCTGCTGGCCAGGCGCGGCTGGGACCTCGACCAGGTCTGCCTCAGCTACGTCGGGTACGAGGGCTCCCCGACGCACGTCGCCTACCAGCGCAAGGCCGTCGGGAGGATCGTCGGCCGGCACGGGGGCATCCCGCTCGGGACGGGCCCGGGGGCGCTGTATGACCAGAAGAAGTTCGACACCCCCTACATCCGCGACTTCCTCCTCGACATGGGGGCGCTCGCCGACGTCTCCGAGACCGCGGCGCCCTGGGCCAGGCTGCGCGGCATCTACGAGCGCACCGTCACCGCCGCGCGCGCGACCTACGACGCCCTCGGCGTGCGCGGCTACATCATGTGCCACCTCTCGCACAGCTACCACTCGGGTGCGTGCCTGTACTTCACGTTCGCCTTCCCGGCCGACGACGCCGACGGCGCCGCGCCCCCGCTCGAGCAGTACTGGCAGCTGAAGTCCGCGATCCAGCAGTCGTTCATCGACGGCGGCGGCACCCTGTCCCACCACCACGGTGTGGGCACGGACCACGCGCCCTGGATGGAGGCCGACATCTCCGAGGCGGGCGTCGAGCTCATGGTGGGCCTGCTCGGGTCGGCCGACCCGCACCGCCGGCTCAACCCGGGCACGCTGCTCCCCGCGCACCGCGAGTGGTGACGGACGCCCCGGGCCGTGCGGGCCCGGGGCGGTCGCACGGAGCTAGACCGCGACGGGGGCCTGCTCGCCGCCGGTGAGCATCCCGCCCGACGGGCCCGCGACGGGCAGCGTGAGCTCGACAGTCGTACCTCCGCCTGGCGTCGGGAGCACCCGGGCGCTCCCGCCGTGCGCACGGGCCACCGAGGCGACGATCGCCAGCCCCAGCCCGGAGCCCCCGCCGGCGGACCGGGCACGGGACCGGTCGATCCGGTAGAAGCGCGTGAACACGCGACCGGCCTCCTCCGCGGGGATGCCGGGCCCGTGGTCCTGCACGCGCAGCACGATCTCGTCCTGCTCCGGGGCGTGCTCGGGCAACGCGGCCGTCGGCACCGACGACGCCGAACGGCCGGCGAGCAGCCCGAGCAGCCGACGGTCGGGCACCCGGACGGCCGGCCGGTCGCCGCCGCGCCGGAGAGCCTGGCGCGGCACGGTGGGCTCGGGCTCCTCCGCGCGGGACGCCGCGCGTGCGTCGGTTCCACGGGGCGGTGCGTCGTCATCGGCCGAGGGGGCGTCGCCGGAGGGCCGGCCGGCCGCGGCCGGGTCGGCCGTCGGGGGGCCCGCTGCGTGTGGGCCGCCGGTGCCCGCGTCGGAGGAGCGTGCCCGTGCGGCGGCGTCGTCGGTGGTCGTCCGTGCGGCGTCGCCACGACCGTCCGGCAGCGGACCGAGCTGACCGGTGGCGGCCCAGCCGCCGGGCGGGGCCCCGCCGTCCGGTGAGTGTGCGCCGACCGGCGCGGCCCCGCCCGGCAGCGGGCCACCGGCCGGTGCGGGACTGCCGACCGGCGAGCCCACCGGGCCGCCGACCTCGCCGCCGATCGGGCCGCCGGACGGTGATCCTGCGGCCGCGGGAGCGGCCGACGCACCCGCGGGAGGAGCCGCCGACCCACCCGCCGGGGGAGCGGCCGACGCACCCGCCGGGGGAGCGGCGGGATCGGCCCGTCGCAGCCCGACGAGGATCTCGACGTCGGTGCCCTCCGGCGTGTGCCGCACCGCGTTGCCGACGAGGTTGGCGAAGACCTGGCGCAGCTGGTCGGCGTCGGCCCGTGCGACCGTCGGTCCGGAGGCTCCCGGGAGCGGCAGGAGCGTGGCCCTGCGGGTCGGGTCGAGCGCACGCAGGTCGCGCACGGCGTCGCGGGCGAGGTCCGTGACGTCGACGTCGGACAGCGTGAGGCGCCGGTCCTCGTCGATCCGGGCGAGCGTGAGCAGATCCTCGACGAGGGTGCCCATGCGCCGCGCCTCCGCCTCGATCCGACCCATCGCCGCCGGCACCTCGCTCTCCGGCACGCCGCCCATCCGGTGGAGCTCGGCGTAGCCCCGGACCGTGGCAAGGGGGGTGCGCAGCTCGTGGGAGGCGTCGGCGACGAACCGGCGCATGCGCCGCTCGGACGCGGAGCGTGCCGAGAACGCCCGCTCGATCTGGGCGAGCATCGCGTTCAGCGACGCGGACAGGCTGCCGATCTCGGTGCCCGGCGCCCCGGGGGCCACGCGGCGCGTGAGATCGCCCGCCGCGATCGCTCCCGCCGTCCGCTCGATGGCCCGCAGGTCGCGCAGCTCGTGCCGGATGAGCAGGTACCCGCCGGTCGCGCCCAGCACCACGAGCGAGACGGAGATGAGCACGACGTACTTGCCCGTCTGCTGCACGGTGGCGGACAGCTCGTCCATCGGGGTGGAGATCGTCAGCACCCCGACCTGGTCGCCGGCGGTGTTGACGAGCGGCAGGGCGAGCGCCCGCCAGGTGACGTCCGGATCGGTGCCGCGCAGCGACGTCGGGTGGGTCGTGGGCTCGTCGGGCAGGACGGGCAGACCCACCACCGACGACGTGCGGGGGTGGGCGACCGTCTGCGTGCTCTCGCCCTCGAGGGCGATGCTGACGACGTACCGGGTGGGGACCACCTGGTCGCCGCCCGAGCGGAGGTCCTCGAGATCCTGCTGGGCGATCGTGTCCACCGTGTCGTGCAGGTTGTCGTCGAGCTGGTCGACGAGCTGGCTGCGCAGCACCGCGATCACGGTGGCGCCGGCGAGGCCGAGCCCGAGCCCGAGCAGGAGGACCGTGGCCACGACGAGCCGTGCCGACAGGGACAGGCCCTCCCTGGGCGTGGGCGTGCCCCGGCGCCGTCCGAGCGAGTGCATCAGCCGGCCGGGCGGCGCAGCACGTAGCCGAAGTTGCGCCGGGTGTGGATGAGCGGCACGAGATCCTCGGCCGCCTCACCCTCGAGCCCGAGGAACTCGGCCGAGTCGATCTTCCGCCGCAGGTAGGAGATGTAGGACTCGACGATCGTCGCCTCCCCGTGCCAGTCGTACTCCCAGACGTGGTCGAGGATCTGCGCCTTGGACACCACCCGCTCGGCGTTGACGAGGAGGTAGCGCAGCAGCTTGAACTCGGTGGGCGCGAGGTTGACGAGCACCCCGGCCCGGCGGACCTCGTAGGCGTCCTGGTCGATCTCGAGGTCCGCGTAGCGCAGCATCGGGTCCTGCTCGGGGCCCGTGATGCCGACCCGGCGCAGGACCGTGCGGATCCGTGCGACGACCTCCTCGAGGCTGAACGGCTTGGTGATGTAGTCGTCCCCGCCGACGGTCAGCCCGTGCACCTTGTCGGAGAGGTCGTCGCGAGCGGTGAGGAACAGCACGGGGAGGGACTCGTCGTGGGCGCGTAGCCGGCGCAGCACGGTGAACCCGTCCATGTCGGGGAGCATGACGTCGAGGACCACGAGGTCGGGCCGGTTCTCGCCCGCCCTGCGCAGCGCCTCGTTGCCGTCGGCAGCGGGAGTGACCTCGAAGCCGGCGAACCTCAGGGACGCCGTGAGGAGCTCGCGGATGTTCGGCTCGTCGTCGACGACGAGCAGGTGGGCCTCCGTCGGAGCGGGACCGGAGCCGGGCAGGGTGGGCATGCCACCCATGATCCCCCCTGAGCCTGGACGGCACCTGGGAACCCCGGCCCGCGGTGACGGGAGGAACTGCTGCGGTGCCTAGAGGAACTGGCTCGCGTCGAACGAGACGAGGGGGATGACCCGGACCCGGGGCAGCGCCGTCGTGAAGGCCCGGACGTCGTCCTCGAGGTCGAAGATCTCCAGTCCGCGGCCCGTCAGCGCGGTGAGCTCGTGGTTGAGGAACTCGCGGAAGGCCAGCACACCGACCCGGTGCCCGGCGTCGAGCAGGTCCGCCATCTGCGGGAGGAAGTCGCCGTCGTGGGAGACGAGCAGCACGTTGCCGTGCCCCTGGGCGAGGATCGCCTCGAGCATCCGCTGCACGCCGATGTCGACGACCTTCTCGGTGGTCGTTCCCGACAGCGGGATCGGCCGGTAGTCCATGGCGAGCAGCGCCTGGATGAACGAGGTCGGGAGGTTGCCCGACGTCGCGTTGAGGAAGAACAGGCCCTTGGTCTCGGCGCCCCACGCGTCCGTGGCGTGGGTGAGCACGCGGTCCCAGCGCGGCCGCTCCTCCGGGCTCGGCCGGTGGCCGAGGATGCTCACCCCCAGCGTGGCGTCGATGTTCTCGCCGTCGATGACGAGGTACGTGGTGGGGGCGTCGCTCATGAGGACAGGTTAAGCGGCCGGCGCGGTGCCCGGTCGCCCGACCCCTCCCGCCGCCGGGGCAGCGGTGCGGGAGGGGTCGGGCGGACCGGTGCGGCAGAGTCAGTGCACGAACACACGATCGTCGTCGTCGCGTCGGCCGTCGCCGTCGCCACCCCGGCGGTCACCGGCGTCCGACGCCGGATCCGGGGCCGAGCCGTCCGCGGAGTCCGCCCCGCCCCGGTCCTCGTCGTCGCGGAAGAGGTCCTCTGCGTCGGCGGCGTCGTACTGCGCGCGGTCGAGGATGCCCTCGCGGTGCGCGACGACGGTCGGGACGAGGGCCTGTCCGGCGACGTTGACGGCCGTGCGCCCCATGTCGAGGATCGGGTCGACGGCGAGCAGCAGGCCGACGCCCTCGAGCGGCAGGCCCACCGTGGACAGGGTGAGCGTGAGCATGACCGTCGCGCCGGTCATGCCGGCCGTGGCGGCCGAACCGACGACCGAGACGAACACGATGAGCAGGTAGTCGGTGATCCCGAGCGGGACGCCGAAGAACTGGGCGACGAAGATCGCCGAGATCGCCGGGTAGATCGCTGCGCAGCCGTCCATCTTCGTCGTTGCGCCCAGCGGGACGGCGAACGAGGAGTAGCCGCGGGGCACGCCGAGGTTGCGCTCGGTCACGCGCTGGGTGAGCGGCAGGGTGCCGATCGACGAGCGGGAGACGAACGCCAGCTGGATCGCCGGCCAGGCCCCGCGGAAGTAGCGCGAGACCGACAGGCCGTGGGACTTCAGCACGACCGGGTAGACGACGAGCAGGACGATCGCCAGCCCGATGTAGATGGCGAGCACGAAGGTGCCGAGCGAGGAGATCGAGCTCCAGCCGTACGTGGCGATCGCGTTGCCGATGAGTCCGACCGTGCCGATCGGGGCGAGGCGGATGACCCACCACAGCACCTTCTGGACGACGGCGAGCACGGAGGCGGACACCGACAGGAACGGGTCGGCCTTCTCGCCCACCTTGAGCGCCGCGATCCCGACCACGAGAGCGACGACGATGATCTGCAGGACGTTGAAGCCCGGCGACGCGCTCACGCCCTCGACCGCGCCGTCGGCGGCCGTCTGGACGCCGGCGTTGATCTCGAGGCCGAGGAAGTTCGCCGGGACGATGCCCTCGAGGAAGCCGAGCCAGCTGCCCTGGCGGCCGGGGGCCTCGGCCTGCGAGGCGTCGACGCCGGCGTTGCTGCCGGGCTGGAGCGCGAGGCCGAGGCCGATGGCGATGAGCACCGAGACCAGGGCGGTGATCGCGAACCAGACGAGGGTCTGGGCGGCGAGCCGGGCGGCGTTGGCGATGCCGCGCAGGTTGGCGATCGACGTGATGATCGCGAGGAAGACCAGCGGCGGGACGATCGCGCGCAGCAGCCCGATGAAGACCGAGCCGATCGTGTCGAGCGTCGTGGTCAGCGCGTTGGGCTCCTCCTCGGCGCCCGTGCCGATCTCGAGGGCGAGCCAGCCGAGCAGGACGCCGGCGACGAGGCCGATGAGGATCTGCGTGCCGAACGACGGCAGCCGGAGCCGGCGCCGGGCAGTCGTGGTGGAGGTGGTGGACACCGATGTGCCTTTCATGGGGAGTGGTGGCGCGACGTCGCGCGGGCGCACGCCGCCAGGGCGCTGCGTCGGAGGAGAGGGGGGCCGGGGTGGGCCCGGGCCCTCGGGCAGGTCTGCGGGTGGCCGCGCACCTGCGGGTCGGCGCCGTCGTGCGGCGCGGTGCGGTCAGCGGCGGGTCAGGCTACCGGCCGGGAGGGCGCGGGCCGACACGAGCAGGTCGAGCGTCGCACGAGGTCGACGTCGAGCCGCGACGTGAGGTGCCAGAGGTTGCCCACCGATGCTCCCGGGTCGGGCCCGCGAGGCGGACCGAGAAAGTTGACGTTTCAATAGGAGCACACATCCGCGCAGGTGGGAAGCGCTCCGTGGGCCGTCTCACATGGTGGGCGGCCCGTGCGGCCGTGTGCTGCGCGCGGCTCCCCGCCGACCGCAGCGGGCTACGTGGTGGTCGGGTCCTCGCCGCGCACGTCGGGCTCGGTAGCGCCTGGGTGGTCCGCGCCCCCGTCGCCGAGGTAGTAGGGGGAGAGCACCGAGGACCGCTCCTCGCGCAGCGCGGAGCAGTGCTCGGTCCGCACGATCCGGCCCCGGTGCATGACGTGGGCGACCGACCCCACGCCGAGGGCGATCTCGACGAACTGCTCGACGAGCAGGATCCCCATGCCGGAGACGGCGAGCTCGACGAGGGCATCCACGAGCGTGCGGACGGTCTGCGGGGCCAGGCCGAGCGAGAGCTCGTCGACCATGAGGATCGTCGGGCGGGTCGCGAGGGCCCGAGCGACGACGAGCATCTGCTGCTCGCCGCCGGAGAGCTGGCCGGCCCGGACGTCGCGCCGTCGCGCGAGCCGGGGGAACAGGTCGAAGGCCCGCTCGAGGGTGCGCCTCGACCGGTCCGCGACGACGAGGTTCTGCGTCACCGTGAGCCGGGAGAACACGCTGCGGCCCTGCTCGACGTAGGCGAGCCCCGCCGCCGCCCGGCGGTGGACCGGGAACGAGTCGATCCGCCGGCCGCCGAGCGAGATCGTGCCGGAGGCCGAGGGGAGCACGCCGGCGATCCCGTCGAGCAGGGTGGACCGGCCGGCGCCGTTCGGGCCGAGCAGCACGGTGATCTCGCCGCGGGGGACGACGAGGTCGACGTCCCGGCAGATGGTGAGGTCGCCGCGGCGCACGGTGAGCGACTCGATCCTCAGCTCGTCGGTCATGTCGTCGTCCCCAGGTAGGCGGCGACCACCCGCGGGTCGTCCAGCACGTCGGCCACTGGGCCTGAGGCGATGAGGCGCCCGTCGTCGAGCGCGGTGGCGGTGCTCGCCGCCGCCCGCACGAACCCCATGTCGTGCTCGATGAGCAGCGTGGCGCATCCGAGCTCGGCCGGGATGCGTCGTACCCGCTCGGCGAGCGCGCGGCTCTCGGTCTCGCCGAGGCCGGCGGCGGGCTCGTCCAGGAGCAGCACGCGGGGGCCGGAGGCCAGCGCCCCGCCGATCTCGAGGATGCGGCGCGAGCCGGCGTCCATCAGCCGGATGGGCACCGCGGCATCGGGAAGTCCGAGGAGTTCCGCGACGTCGGAGATCCGGTCCGTGGCCCGCCCCCGGGCGGCGAGCCGCAGGTACTCGCCGACCGTGAGACCGTCGATCGCGTGGCCGTGCTGGAAGGTTCGCCGGATGCCGAGCCGCGCCCGGGCGCGGGCCGACGCGTCGTCGACCCGCTCGCCGTCGAGGCGGACCTCGCCCCGGTAGGCGGCCAGGAAGCCGGTGACGGCGTCGACGAGCGTGGATTTCCCCGCGCCGTTCGAACCGATGAGCGCGTGGACGCCGGCGCCGGCGCCGGCGCCGGCGACTTCGAGGTCGACGTCGTCGAGGACCCGGGCCGTACCGAGGGTGACGGTGAGCCCCCGGACCTCCAGGTGGGGGGCGACGTCGGCCGCGGTGGGCACGCGGGGCGCCGGGGAGGTGGCGTCGTCGGTCGGGCCGGCCGTGTGCGCAGAGGCGTCGGGAGTCGGCGCATCCTCCCCGGCAGCGGGCGCGGGATCGTCTGCAGGCGGGAGGTCGCACGTGAGGCGCATGCCGCGCACGGCGCGGGCGCCGAGGCGGTCGTCCAGCTGCTCCATCAGGCCGCCGCCGCCCTTGCGCAGGACCTCGAAGGCGCCGAGCGCGAGGAGGGCGTTCGCGGTGTCGAGCGGGAGGCCCGCGCGCCGAAGGAGCTCGGGGATGAACACCGAGAACACCCCCGCGAGGACCGCGCCGCCGAAGATCGACGCGCCGCAGAGCACGGCGGTCACCAGGTGGACCATCGAGGTCATCGGCGAGAAGACGGCCGTGGTCAGCAGCCCGTACTGCCCGGCGAGCAGCCCGCCCGCCAGGCCCGCGAGCAGGGCGGCCCACATGAAGGCGCTCGCCTTCGCAGCGCCGACCCGCACCCCGAGGGCCGCGGCCGCGCGCTCGCTCTCCCGGACCGCGGACCACCCAAGAGCGTGGGCCGTGCGCCCCACCGCCGAGAGGGCCACCTGCGCGAGGACGAGCAGGGCCCAGCACAGGGCGTAGAACCAGATCGGGTCGTCGAAGGGTGCGGAGGGGAGCACGGGCGTGCCCGAGCCGACGCCGGGGAAGCTCCCCTGCCGCAGCACCAGGTCGAGCGCGGTGGCGAACCCGAGGGTGACGACCGCGAGCTCGACCCCGCGGATGCGGGTGGTGGCCAGCCCGACGACCAGCCCGACCGGCGCGGCGGTGAGGCCGCCGGCGAGCACGAGGAGCGGGAACGGGAGGCCTGGCCAGGACAGGGCGAGCCAGGACGTCACCCAGCCGCCGATCGCCGCGAACGACATCTGGCACAGCGTGAGGAGCCCCGCCTGGTTGGTGAGCACCCCGACGCTGCGCGCGACGAGCGCGGTGATCGCAACGGTGCTCAGCAGGTAGACCCAGTACACGGGCAGGATCAGACCGAGCGTGAACAGGGTGAGGACGAAACCGATCACGGTGAGGGCCCGCGGCTCAGCGAGGCGCATCCCAGACCTCCCTCCTGCGCAGCCACACGAGCGCGACGGCGATGACGACGAACGGGATCGCGCCGCGGTACTCCGCGAGCGCGTCGATCCGGGCGCCGGCCCCCTCGACCGCCCCGACGGCGAGCCCGCCGGCGACGGCGACCCACACCCGGCTGAACGCGCCGAGCAGCGCGGCTGCCAGCGCGGGAACGACGAGGAAGGACATCGACTCGAACGTGGGGTTGCGGGTCGGGGCGACGAGCAGGAGGGCGAGGGTGGAGAGCACCCCGGTGGTGGCCCACACGATCACGGCGAGCCGGCGCGAGTTCACGCCGAGCAGCTGCACGGTCGTCGGGCGTTCGGACATGGCCTCGAGGCGCAGCCCGATCTGCGAGTGGCGCAGCAGCAGGGAGAGCGCCCCGGCGACGAGCACGGTGAGCACCAGCGCGACCACCGTGGTGAGGGAGATCCGCACCCCGGCGACGTCGAACGTGGCGGCCGGGACGATGCTCGGCATCACGCGGGGCGAGTCACCGAACATCCGGAAGCCCGCCGTGAGGAGCACGACGAGGAGCACCACGGTGACGACGGACCGCACGGTCTGGGAGGGCTCGGCGAACCAGCGCGCCATCACCCAGCCGGCGAGACCGGCCACGACGCCCGAGACCGTGAGGCCGCCGAGCGCCGCGAGTGGGAGCGGCACGCCGGTGCCCAGGAGCCCGTAGCAGAGGTAGGCCCCGACGGCGCCGAGGGCCGCCTGCCCGAAGTTCAGCACCCCGACCAGTCGGTACAGCACCACCACGCAGACCGCGAGGATCGCGTAGGCGGAGCCGGACACCAGCCCCGAGACGACGCCGTCGAGCATCAGGCGTTCCGGACCGCCACGGTCTCCCGTGGCCGGGGCGCCGCTGTCACCGGACGCGCACCCAGTCGCTGACGGTCTCCCAGCCCTCCTCGGTGGCCTGGACCATCATGCTCGAGCGGTTGGGGTTGTGCGCGGTCGCGTCGCCGAACGTGAAGGGCATACCCATGAGCGGGTGCTCCACCTCGTCGAGGTCGCGGAAGGCGGCCGTGACCGACTCGTTGGTGATGTCGCCGTCGATGCCCTCGAGCACCTCGACGAGGATCTCCGCGGCCACGTACCCGCCCATGGACAGGGACGTGAGGGGGACGTCGGCGTCGGTGAGCGTCGTGCGCCAGCCCTCGAGGCCCGGGTCGTCGCTCGTGAACGGCAGGAACTCGGAGTTCGCGTAGAGGCCGAGCGTGCCCTGCTCCGCCAGTGCGTCGTGCACGTCCTCGCTGTAGGCCGAGGTCAGCGTCAGCCAGTCGATCTCGTCGAGCAGCCCCTGCTGGTCGACGGTGTTCATGAAGGCGACCGCGACGGGCTCGTTCGAGTTGAACACGACCGCCTCGCAGCCCGCGTCCCGCACGGCGAGGATCGCCGGCGTCGGGTCGTCGCCGAGCACCACCGAGGTGTCGATGTGGGGCGCCTCGGAGCCGGTCTCCTGCTCCCACCGGTCGATGAGCTCGAGGTAGGGCTCGGTCAGTCCGGCGCTCTCCTGGATGACCGGGCAGACGCTGTCGTGCCCGAGGTCCTCGGACGCGAAGTGGAGGAGCGCCTCGTAGCCGCGGATGGTGCCGTTGTTGACCGGCGCGATGTGGGACGACTCGAAGCACGAGGGCTCCACGCCGGTCCCCGAGAGGGCGACGACGTCGCGCTGCGCGTAGAACGCGGCGTTCGCGCTGCACTCGACGAGGCTCGCCGAGCCGGCGAAGGCCACGACCCCGCTCTCGTCGACGAGACGCCTCGCGGCCTGGCTCGCCTGGGCGGGGTCGGCGCCGTCGTCCTCCGAGACGAGCTCGATCATGCGTCCGTCGATGCCGCCCTCGGCGTTGACGCGCTCGAAGACGGCAGCGGCCGCTGCGGGCACCTCCGGGAACGGTGCGGGACCGGTGATCGAGCTGACCGCTCCGACCCGGATCGGGTCCGCCTCGTCGTCGCCGCCCGAGCAGCCGGCCAGCGTGAGCGTCACCGCCGCCGCGACCGTGAGTACCTGGGTGAGTCGGGGCGTGCGGGTCTTCATCGTGCGTCGATCTCCTCGTCGGTCGTCCGTGACTGCGACGGACGGGCCCGCCGCCGAGCGACCGCGCCGGACGGATGCGCACCCCGCGCGCCACTTACGGCGACAGTGTCACAAGAATGAGGACGGTCGACAACCGTTTCGACGATCGGACGCTCCGGCGCCCTCGGACGCCGGAGCGCCCGTGACCATCGCGGTCACGGGCGCTCCGGGAGATCTCGGCCCGCGGTCGAGCGGGAGCAGGATCAGTAGGCCGTGCGGTCCTCGGCGTGCGGGTCCGCGGACGTCTGGCCCGGGACGTACTCGCCGGCGTCGTCGGACTCCGCCGTGATCGCCTGCGGCGACCGGCCGGCCTTGAGTGCGGCGAGGCGCGCGTCGATCTCCATGTCCTTGCTGTGGTCGGCCAGCTCGGCGAACTGGTCCTCCATCGAGCCGGCGTTGATCTCGGCCTGACCGGCGACGTACGCCTCCTCGCGGCGGACCTGGTCCTCGAAGCGGGAGATCTCGCTGGTCGGGTCGAGCACGTTGATCGAGGAGATCGCGCCCTGGACCTGCTTCTGCGCGGCCGCGGACTTCTGGCGCGCCACGAGCTGGTCGCGCTTGCCCTTGAGCTCGTCGAGCTTGCCGCGCATCTGCACGAGGCCCGCCTTGAGCTTCTCGACGACCTCGTTCTGCGAGTCGATCATCGGCTTCGCGGACTGGGCCTCGCCCTCGGCCGTGATCTGCTTGTTGAGCGCGATCTTGGCGAGGTTGTCGAACTTCGCCGCGCCCGCGGAGTCGCCGGAGGACCGCAGCTCCTCGGCCTTGTTCGAGGCGGCCATGGCCTTCTGGCCCCAGTCGCGGGCGTCGCGCACGTCCTCGTCGTAGTCGCGCTCGGCGAGGCGCAGGTTGCCGATGGTCACGGCGACGGCGTCCTCGGCCTCCTTGATGGAGCTCGTGTAGTCGCGCACCATCTGGTCCAGCATCTTCTGCGGGTCCTCGGCGCGGTCCAGCAGCGCGTTGACGTTCGCGCGGGTGAGCTGGGCGATGCGCCCGAGGATGCTTTGCTTCTCAGCCATGTGAACTCCTCAGTTCCTGGTTCTCGCGGTTGTCGTCGTGCCACGCCGCGTGCGCGACGTCGTCTCTTCGGCCGGCCGGGTGCCCGGCTGGCCGTCCATGTGGTCCCGGCGGATCGGTCACGGGCGGGTCAGAAGCGGCCGCCGAAGCTGCCGCCACCACCGCCGCCTCCGCCGAAGCCGCCACCGAAGCCGCCTCCGCCGAAACCGCCCCCGCCCCAGCCGCCGTGGTGATCGTTGCCGCCGCCGAGCAGGCCGCCGATGATCCCGCCGATGACCAGCGAGCCGACGTCGACACCGCCGCGCCGGGGGTGGTAGCCGCGGCCGTACGGGTTGTGCCCGCCGAGGCCGGAGCCCATCTGCAGAGACGCGAGGTCGCGCTCGACGTCCTGCTGCGCCTCGCGCAGCATCGACTGCGCGCGGGCGGCTGCCCGGACCGACTCGTCGGGCGCGGAGTCGAGCAGCGAGCGGGCATGCGCGATCTCGTCCTCCGCGCCGTGCAGCTGGCTGCGGGCGTGCTGACCGACGGCGCCGCGCCGGGTGCTGATCAGCTGGTCGACCGAGCGCCTCAGGTGCTCCGCGGCCTCGATCCGCCCCTCGGCGGTCGCACGGTTGCGGCGGACCACCTCGGCGCGCTCGCGCATCGGGGCGAGCACCTCGTCGATGGCGTTCTCGGCGGTCGAGAGCCGGTCGAGCGCCGCCAGCGGGTCGCCGCCCTGCCGGGCCGCCTCGCCCTGCGCGATCGCGGCGACCGCCTCCTCCCGGGCGGAGCGGACCCCGGGGTTGTCGGGGGCGAGCCGGTCGGCGTCCTCGACGTCGGAGGAGATCGAGGACAGGGCCTTGGCGAGGTTCGCGGACGCGTGCTCGAGCTCCTTGCCGGCACCGATCACGCGGTCGGCGAGCTCGGCGGCCTGGTGGACGGCCTCCTCGGCGACCCGGGCGTGCGTGACGGCCGCCCGGCGGTTGCGCGCGGCGGTCGCGAGCCCCTCGTCGACGCTGCGCAGCGCGGAGTCGATGAGCTGCTCGGCCTGCTCCGGGTCCTCCCTGACCGAGGCCAGGGCGCTCGCCGGGTACCGGTCGGTGAGCGCCCGCAGGTGGATGCGGGAGTTCTCCACGTCGGCCCGGACCTCCTCCGCACGCGTGCGGGTCTCCTCGAGGACCTGCTCGACTCGGGACTCGATGTTGCGCAGCCGCTCGAACTCCTCCTGCTGGGCGCTGAGCGTGGTGCGCACGAGGTCGGTGCGGTCGAGGATGCGCAGCAGCAGCCGACGCTCCTCGCTCTCGGTCTCCGGGTGCTCGTCGTCGAGGGTGCGCCGGGCCTGGAACGCCTGGTCGACGGCCTTCTGCGCGGCGGCGAGCGCCTCGGTGAACTCGTCGGTGCGGCGCAGGCCGAACTGGGCCTTGGCGAACTCGAGCTCCGCGGCGGACGAGCGCACGGCGTCGTCCGCGCCCACCAGCGCGGACCCGGCCTCGTTGCGCAGCTCGGGCAGGGGCAGGCGGGCCGGGTGGCCCTCGGGCAGGTTCTCGAGGGGGTCCTTGACGCCGCTCTTCCCGGTCTTCCGGCGCCAGGCGGCGAACCCGACCGCACCGACGGCCACGACGACGATGCCCCCGACGAGGACGGTCCCGATCCCGATCCCGCCCGTGGCGTCGCCGAGACCCTCGCCCCAGGCGGTGCCGAGCTCGGACCACTGGCCGGCGTTGAAGTGGTCGGCGACGTCGCCGTCGACGACCTGCCGCGCGTCACCCTCGGAGACGGGAGCGTTCGGTCCGACGACGACCCCGTACGCGGACTCGTCGACGGCGACCGCGAGGAGGACCTCGTCGTCGCCCATGTTCGACATCTGCGCGGTCTCCTCCGCCCACCTCTGCGCCTCCAGCCCGCCGAAGTCGGACACGTAGGCGATGAACGGCTGGACGTCGTGCTCGGCCTCGATCTCCTGGTACAGCGCCTCGAGCTCGGCCTCCTCGCCGTCGCTGAGGACGTCCGCCTCGTCGAGCACGCCGTCGGGGAGGTTCGACGGGTCGGTCGCCCCGGCGGGGCTCGCGAGCAGCACGGGGCCGAGGGTGAGCGCGGCGACGCCGAGCGCGGCGGCGAGGGGACGGGGGCGACGAGAGGCAGGTCTCACCAGTCGATCTTGTCGTGCTGCGGCCGCCGTCGCAACGAGCGGACTCCCCGGTCCGCCGCGGGCGGACGGACCCGCGCCGTGACGCGTACCGCTCGGCGCGGCGAAAGGTCGGGGGCCACGGGTATCATCACCACGCCGGGCCGAGGCAGGCCCGACCCCCCGCACGCCGACGCGATCGGCCCCGAGCGACGAATGAGGTTCCGCGGTGCCCACCGGCAAGGTCAAGTTCTACGACCCCGACAAGGGGTTCGGCTTCATCGCCGGAGACGACGGCTCCGAGGTCTTCCTGCATGCCTCCGCCATGCCCGCCGGCGCCAGCCCGCGCGCGGGCGCGCGCGTCGACTACGGCGTGGCCGACGGACGGCGCGGCCCGCAGGCCCTGTCGGTGACGGTTCTCGAGGCGCCGCCGTCGGTCGCCAAGGCGCACCGCCGTCCGGCCGAGGACATGGCGACGATCGTCGAGGACCTCATCCGGACCCTCGACCGGGCCTCGAGCTCGCTCAACCGTGGCCGCTACCCGGACAACGGCGCGAAGCTCGCCGCGATGCTCCGCGCGGTGGCCGACCAGTTCGACGCCTGACGGCGCCGCTCCTGCTCGCCGCCGGACCGGGACCGTCCGGGCTCGTGGCGGCCCGCCGCCGGGCCGGGGGACTCGGCCCCGGTGCTCCGGGGTGACCGACCCCATGCCGGCGGGGCCCGGTCTGCCGGGCCGCGAACCGTGCGCGCGCGGTACGACGCCTAGACTGTCGGGGTGTCTGCTGCCCGCGCGACCCGCGCCCCCGTGAAGGATCAGGTCCTCGCCGGAGCCGTCGAGGTCGCACGATCGGCGGCCGAGGACGTCGCCGTCGGCGGTCACGTGGGCGACCATCTGGGCTTCGAGCTGCTCGCCGACCGGGTGGGCACCCACTACTTCGCCTCCGCCGTCCCGGGCTACCTCGGTTGGCGCTGGTCCGTGACCGTCGCACGCGTGCCGCGCGGTCGTACCCCGAGCGTGAGCGAGGTCGAGCTCGTGCCCGGCGAGGGCGCCCTGCTCGCCCCCGAGTGGGTGCCGTGGGCCGACCGGCTGCGCCCGGGGGACCTCGGGACGAACGACGTCCTGCCGTACGTGGCCGAGGACGACCGTCTCGTCCAGGGCTACGAGTTCACCGGTGACGAGGACGACGCCGACCGGCAGGCCGTCCACGAGCTGGGGCTGGGGCGGGCCAGGGTGCTGTCCCCGCGCGGCCGCGAGGAGGCCATGCAGCGCTGGTACGACGGCGCGTCCGGCCCGAACGCCGCCCCGGCGAAGAACGCCGCGGCGTCGTGCTCCTCGTGCGGGTTCTTCCTGCACCTCGCCGGCTCCGCCCGGACGATGTTCGGCGTCTGCGCGAACGAGTGGTCCCCCGACGACGGCCGGGTCGTCTCCCTCGACCACGGCTGCGGCGCCCACTCCGAGACCACCGAGCAGGCGCCCGCCGCGCTGTGGGACGCGACCCCGCCGGTGCGCGACGAGATGGACCTCATCGTCCTTCCGCCGCTCAACCCGCTCCCCGAGGAGCCGGCGGACGACGCCGAGCCGACGGACGACGACGAGACGGATCCCGACGGCGGGCAGGCGGGGCCGGACCCCCGGTGACGGACTCCCAGGACTGGCAGGCCCAGGAGCAGGAGCGCCAGCGCCTCGCGCTGAAGAACGTCGCCGGCTGGGCCGGCGGCTTCATCCGGCACCGCTGGACCGCCACCGGGCACGAGATCCGCCTCGGCCTGCGCAACGTCGTCGACCGAGACGAGCCGGCGGTGGGCTCCGTACCCGTCGTCGTGTCGATGACCAGCTACGGCAAGCGCCTGCGCCGCACCGCCTACCTCGCCCTGGAGTCCATCGCCCGCGGCTCCGTGCGCCCCGCCCGACTCATCCTGTGGGTCGACGAGCCCGAGGTGCTCCAGGACCCGCCGCAGGCCCTGCGGCGCCTCGTGGCGCGCGGCGTCGAGCTCCTCCCGTGCGAGGACTACGGGCCGCACAAGAAGTACTACCCGTACGTCGCGAGCCGGGAGAGCCACGACCTCCCGCTCGTCACGGCCGACGACGACGTCATCTACCCCTACCGGTGGCTCGAGCAGATCTGGGGCGTCCACTCCCAGCACCCGGACGACGTCATCGCCATGCGCGCCCACCGCGTGCGTCTCCAGGGCCGCATCCTCACGCCGTACCTCACCTGGCACCCGGTGCGCTCCACCCAGGCCTCGCACCGCCACTTCGCCACGGGTGTCTCGGGGGTCCTGCACCCGCCGGCCATGCTGGCCGCGCTCAGGGCCTCGGGCACCGAGTTCACCGAGCGCTGCCCCAAGGCCGACGACATCTGGCTGCACTGGCACTCGCTGCGCACCGGTGTCCGAGTGCGGCAGGTTCACAACCGGCCCCGGGACTTCCGGGAGATCGAGCGGCCGTGGCAGACCGGGCTGTTCGAGTCCAACGGGTACGGCGGCGCCAACGACGCGCAGATCAACGAGCTGTACACGGCGGACGACATCGCCGTCATGGTCGACGACTTCCCGCGGTGAGCACGCCCGCGGCACCGGCCGCCGCGGACGGCCCGATGTTCCCGTTCCGCCCGATCGTCCTCGGCGCGATGGTGCCCACCTTCCTCCTCGAGGTGGGCGTGGGCGCCGCACTGCCGATCATCGTCACGCGCGCCACCGACCTCGGCGCCTCGCTCGGCGTCGCGAGCCTGCTGGCCGCGCTCGTGCCGGTCGGGCAGATCCTCGCCGACCTGCCCGCCGGCGGGCTCACCGCCCGCGTCGGCGACCGGTGGGCGATGGTCGTCGCCGGGCTCGTCGCCGTCGTCGGGTTCGTCCTCGGGGTGGCCGCCGGGTCGGTGGTCGTCCTCGGCGCGGCGGCCCTCCTCCTCGGCGGGGCGCAGTCCGTGTTCGCGATCGCCCGCCACGCGTACCTCACGTCCACGACGGCGCCGCAGCGCCGCGCACGCGTCCTGTCCACGATCGCCGGGGTCTTCCGGGCCGGCCTGTTCGTCGGTCCGTTCGTCGGCGCTGCCGTGCTGCTGGCCGCCTCGACCCGCTGGGCGTTCGCGGTCGGTGCCGTGACGTCGTTGCTCGCCGTCGTCGTCGTCCTCGCCGCCGGCGGGAGCGCCGCCGACCGCCCGAGCCCGGCACCGCACGGCGCCGGACGGCAGTCGATGCGTGCGGTCGTCGGCCGGCACCGGGCGGTGCTGGTCCGCCTCGGCGCGGTCGCGGTGACCATCGCGGCGGTGCGCGGGGCACGGCAGACGGTCCTGCCGATCTGGGCGGAGCACATCGGCCTCGACGGCGCGACCACGTCGGTGATCTTCGGCGTCGCCGCCGGCATGGACATGCTGCTGTTCTACCCGTGCGGGCAGGTGATGGACCGCTTCGGGCGCCTGTGGGTCGGCGTGCCCGGCATGGCGATCATGGGGCTCGCGCTCGCGGCGATCCCGCTGACGGGCACGGCGGGCCAGCTCGGCGCGGCCGGTCTGGTGCTCGGCATCGGTAACGGGATCACGTCGGGGATCCTCATGACCATCGGGTCCGACGCCGCGCCCGCCGACGGCCAGGCCCAGTTCCTCGCGGCGTGGCGGCTCCAGGGCGACCTCGGCGCGGCCGCCAGCCCGCTCGTGCTCGCCGCCGGCCCTGCGCTCGGCTCGCTCGCGGTCGCCGTGTGGGTCACCTCCGCCGTGGCCGCCGTGTCGATCGGTGTGCAGCGGCGGTGGCTGCCGCGCTACTCCGTGCACGCGAACCGGTCGACCCGGCGCGCGGCGGGCCTGCGCCCGGACGGCTCGCTGCCGACCCGCCTCGACGAGTGAGCGGGATTCTGCCGGACGAGTGAGCGGTGGGGGAGGTCAGCGCTCGACGAGGTTGCGCATCCCGCCGAGGTCACCGGCCAGCAGCGCGCCCAGATTGTGCTCGATGAGCTCCTTGCCGCCGTGCGCGCGGTAGCCGGCCACGTGCGGCGTGTAGACGAGGTTCGGCGCGGTCCACAGCCGGGAGTCCGCGGGCAGGGGCTCCTCGGCGCTGACGTCGAGCCCGGCGCCGGCGAGCCTGCCGGCCTCGAGGGCATCGACGAGGGCGTCCTCGTCGAGCGTCGAGCCGCGGCCCACGTTGACGACGATCGCCCGGTCGGGCAGCTGGTCGATCCGACGCGCGTCGAGCGCGCGGTCCGTCGCGTCTGTCGAGGGCAGGATCATCACCAGGACGTCGGTCTCTGTGAGCGCCTCGTCCAGCCCGTCCTCGTCGACCACCGGGAACCCGGCGCGCACGCCCGCCGTGCGCGCCACGCCGCGCACCCGCGCCCCCAGCGCCGCGAGGATGCCGGCGAGGTGCTGACCGATCGACCCGAAGCCCCAGATGAGGACGTGCGCGTCGATGAGGGAGGCGACCCGCTCGGGCGGCTGGATCGCGCGCGGGCGCCTCAGCTCGTCCGCCCAGCGCGACTCCCGCTGGGCCGCGAGCAGCTGCGGCATCCGCCGGACCAGCGTGAGCGCGAGGGTGACGGCGTGCTCGGAGACGGTGGCGTCGTGCAGCCCGCGCCCGGAGGTGAGCGCGACGTCGTCGGGCAGCCCGGCGGCCTCGAACATGTCGGTGCCGGCCGCGAGCGACTGCACCCAGCGCAGCCGCGGCAGGTCGGCGGCGACCGAGGCGAGCAGCGTCGGCGTCCCCCAGGCGACGACCGCCTCGGCGTCCCGGTCCTCGGCCGGGACCTCGCGGCCCTCCCGCAGGGGGACCACGGTGACCCCGTCCGGGACCTCCAGGTCGAGGTCGGAACGGTTCGTGACCAGCATCTTCACGTCGACATCCTCCGTCGGGCTACGGGTGGCCGGGCACCGGACGGCGCCACTCCTGGCACCCACTGTGGGCATGGGCTATGGGGAACGGCCCGCGGCGTCCATAATGACCGACTGTGACCCCCGACGCAGACGCGACCGCCCCGGAGCCCACCTCCGGCCGCGCAGACCCAGTACCGGCGGACAACCTGCTCGAGCGCCTCTTCAGGATCCGGGAGCGTGGCTCGACCCCCTGGCGCGAGGTCCGCGGTGGCCTCGTCACCTTCTTCGCGATGTGCTACATCATCGTGCTCAACCCGATCATCCTGTCGACGCCGGACTCCACCGGCCAGTACCTCGGCGGCGGGACCGAGGGCGCGAACTTCGCCGCGATCGCCGCGGGCACCGCACTGGTGGCCGGCGTGATGTCGATCCTCATGGGGTCGGTCGCGAACTTCCCGCTCGCCGTCGCCGCCGGGCTGGGCATCAACGCGCTGCTCGCCTACACGATCGTCGGCATGGAGGGCATGACCTGGGGCGACGCGATGGGCCTCATCGTCCTCGAGGGCATCGTCATCCTCATCCTCGTGCTCACCGGGTTGCGCGAGGCGATCTTCCGCGCCGTCCCGCCCTCGCTCAAGACCGGCATCTCGGTCGGCATCGGCCTGTTCATCGCGCTCATCGGCGTGGTCAACGCGGGCATCGTCCGACCCGGCGCCGGGACGCCCCTGGAGTTCGGCATCGGCGGCTCGATCGCCTCCTGGCCGCTGGTGGTCTTCGTCCTCGGGCTCGTCCTCATCCTCGTCCTCATGGCTCGCAAGGTGCGCGGCGCGCTCCTCATCGGCATCGTGGTCGCCACCGCGGTGGCAGCGATCGTCGAGGCGATCTCGAGCCAGGGCACGCAGACGCCCGACGGCGCCAACCCCGGCGGCTGGGGACTGACGGTCCCGTCGATCGAGGGCAGCATCGTCCAGGTCCCCGACTTCGCCACGCTCGGCGAGTTCTCCCTGTTCGGCGCCTTCGAGAAGATCGGCATCGTCGCCGTCCTCGTCCTCATCTTCTCGATCATGCTCGCCGACTTCTTCGACACGATGGGCACGATGGTCGCCGTCGCGGCCGAGGGCGACCTGCTCGACGAGCAGGGCAACCCGCCCGCCACGCGCCGGATCCTCGTCATCGACTCGATCGCCGCCGCGGCCGGCGGCGCGGGCGGCGTCTCCTCGAACACCTCGTTCGTCGAGTCCGCGGCGGGCGTCGGCGACGGTGCCCGCACCGGCCTGGCCTCGGTCGTCACGGGTGTGTGCTTCTTGCTGGCCACGTTCCTGTCGCCGCTCGCCGAGGCGGTCCCGTACGAGGCGGCCACCCCGGCGCTCGTCGTCGTCGGCTTCCTCATGATGCAGCAGGTCGTCGAGATCCCCTGGAAGAACCTGTCGCTCGCGATCCCGGCGTTCCTCACGATCATCTTCATGCCGTTCTCCTACTCGATCGCGGTCGGCATCGGCGTCGGCGTCGTCGCGTACGCGATCCTCATGACGACCACGGGGCAGGTGCGGAAGGTGCACCCGCTCATGTGGGGCGTCGTCGTCGCGTTCGCGATCTACTTCGCCCTCGGCCCCATCCAGGACGCGCTGGGGATCTGATCGATAGATGACGGCAGCGTCCACGGGCCCGAGGCGCGGGTTCCTCGGCTCGACGTTCCACTCGCTCGGCTACTTCAACTACCGGCTGTGGTTCTTCGGGTCGATGGTCGCCAACACGGGCACGTGGGCGCAGCGCGTCGCGCAGGGCTGGCTCGTCCTCACCGAGCTGACCGACGACTCCGGCATCGCCATGGGCATCGTTACCGGGCTGCAGTTCCTCCCGGCGCTCCTGCTCAGCCCGATCGCGGGGGTGACCGCCGACCGGGTCGACCGGCGCCGGATGCTCATGGTCACGCAGGGCTCGATGGGCATCCTCGCGCTCTGTCTCGGCGCTCTCGTCCTCACCGGGGCGGTCGAGCTGTGGATGGTGTACGGGTTCGCGTTCGCGCTCGGCTGTGCCTCGGCGTTCGACGGCCCCGTGCGGCAGACGTTCGTCTCGGACATGGTCCAGCCGGCGGACCTGCCGAACGCGGTGGGCCTGAACTCGACGTCGTTCAACCTCGCCCGCATGGCCGGCCCCGCCCTCGCGGGACTCGCGATCGCGTGGGTCGGGACCGGCTGGGTGTTCATCGCGAACGGCGTGCTCTTCGGCGCGACCATCCTCGCGCTGACGTTCATGAGGGTCGACGAGCTCGTGCCGCGCGTGGTGGTGCCGCGGGCGCGCGGCCAGTTCCGCGAGGGCCTGGCCTACGTCCGGCACCGATCCGACCTCGTCATCGTGCTCGTCACGGTCGGCGTCGTGTCCAGCCTCGGCATGAACCAGGCGGTCACCCAGGGGGTGATGGCCCGGCAGATCTTCGGCCGGGGCCCCGAGGAGTTCGGCGTCCTCGGCTCGATCATGGCCGTGGGGTCCTTGCTGGGGGCCCTCATGGCCACGAGGCGCCGCAACCCCCGGGTGCGGACGGTCATCCTCGCCGCGTTCGCGTTCGGCGTCGCCTCGTTCCTCTCCGCGCTCGCACCCACCTTCTGGTGGTTCGCCGCCTCGCTCGTGCCGGTCGGGTTCACGGTGCTGACGATGCTCACCTCCGCCAACGCCACGGTGCAGACGTCGACCGACCCCGCCTACCGGGGGCGCGTGATGAGCCTGTACATGATGGTGCTGCTCGGCACGGGGCCGTTCGGGGCACCGCTCGTGGGCTGGATCGCGGAGGTGCTCGGCGCCCGTGAGTCGATCCTCGTCGGCGCCGTGCCCTCGATCCTCGTGGCAGCGATCGCCGCGCTGTGGGTGCGGCGCGCGTGGGACGTGCGGGTGGGCTACGACCGCGCGGCGCCCCGCCACCTCACCTACGAGGGGCCGCGCGAGCGCGCGGCCCGGGCCGCCGAGGAGGGACGCGAGTCCAGCTAGCCCCCTGGTCACCGAGAGTGCGGTCGGTGGTCACCGAGAGTGCGGTCGGGGCCTTCCCGACCGCACTCTGGGCGGGCCCGAACCGCACTCTCGACGGGTTCGAACCGCACTCTCGGCGGGTTCGAACCGCACTCCGGGTGGGTCCGAACCGCACTCTCGGCGGGGAGAACCGGCGGGCTGCTCAGGCGAGGGCCTCGACCACGTGGTCGACGCAGGCCGTCAGCGCCTCGACGTCGGCGAGCGGCACCGCCGGGAAGAGCCCGAACCGCAGCTGGTTCCGACCGAGCTTCCGGTACGGCTCCACGTCGACCACGCCGTGCTCGCGCAGCACGCGCGCGACCTCGCCCGCGTCCACGCCCGCCAGGTCGATCGTCGCGACGACGGGGGAGCGGTAGGGCTCCTCGACGAACGGGGCCGCCCACTCCCGCTGCGCCGCCCACCCGTACACGTGCGTCGCGTTCTCGGCCGAGCGTCCGGCCGACCAGGCGAGGCCGCCGCGCTCGTTCAGCCACTCGATCTGCTCGGCGAGCAGGACGAGCGTGGCCACGGCGGGGGTGTTGACCGTCTGGTCCTTCCGGGAGCTCGCCAGGGCCGCTCCCAGGTCGAGGAAGGCGGGCACCCAGCGGTCTGCGGTCAGCTCCTCGATGCGATCGACCGCGGCGGGGGACAAGGTGGAGACCCACAGCCCGCCGTCGGCGCCGAACACCTTCTGCGGCGCGAAGTAGTAGGCGTCGGTCGCCGCGAGGTCCACCTCGACCGCGCCGGCCGCCGAGGTGGCGTCCACGAGGGTGAGCGCGTCCGGGCCGCCGATCCGCTCGACGGGTGACAGCGCGCCCGTGGAGGTCTCGTTGTGCGGGTACGCGTGGACGTCGGCGCCCTCGACGGCGGACAGGCGGGCGACCGAGCCGGGCTCCGCCTCCACCCGCAGGCTCGGCGCGAGGAACGGAGCCCGGTCGGTGACCGTGGCGAACTTGGCCGAGAACTCGCCGTGCACGGCGTGCTGGGCCCGCTCGCGCACCAGGCAGAAGGCGGCGGCGTCCCAGAACGCCGTGGAGCCGCCGTTGCCGAGGGCGACCTCGTAGCCGTCGGGCAGGTCGAACAGCTCGGCGGTCCCCGCGCGCACGCGCGAGACGAGGTGCTCGACGGGCGCCTGCCGGTGGGAGGTCCCCAGCACGCCGGCGCCGGCCGCGGTCAGCGCCGCCAGCTGGCCCGGCCGCACCCGCGTGGGACCCGAACCGAACCGTCCGTCGGCGGGCAGGAGGTGGGAGGGGATCGTCAGGTCGGCCACCGACCGATCATCGCACCGCCGCCGCGGCCGCCGGGAGGACGTCCGCACCCGCCGCCCGCCGCTCGGCGGCACGCCTCCCGCCTCCGGCCCAGCAGGTAGGCTCGACGTCGTGCCCGGACCGGGCACGCGGGGCAGCGTTCCGCCCCGTCCTCGTGCAGCGGAGAGACCATGAGCGACCTCATCGACACCACCGAGATGTACCTCAAGGCTGTCGTCGAGATGGAGGAGGAGGGCGTCCCGCCGCTCCGGGCGCGCATCGCCGAGCGCCTCGGCCACTCGGGGCCGACCGTCTCCCAGACCGTGGGCCGCATGGAGCGCGACGGTCTGCTCCACCTCAGCCCCTCCCGCGAGGTCGAGCTCACCGAGGTGGGCCGGGACGCCGCCGTGCAGGTCATGCGCCGGCACCGCCTCGCCGAGCGTCTCCTCGTCGACGTCGTCGGGCTCGACTGGGCCTTCGTCCACGAGGAGGCCTGCCGCTGGGAGCACGTGATGTCGGGCCGGGTCGAGGAGCGCCTCGTCGACCTCCTCGGCGACCCGACGACCGACCCGTACGGCAACCCGATCCCCGGGTCCGACGCCCCCGAGCCCCGGCACGGGATGACGTCGCTCGCCGAGGCCACGGCCGAACTCGCGGAGGGCCAGAGCAGCGAGCTCGAGATCGTGCGGATCGGGGAGCCGCTCCAGGTGCACACCGGTCTGCTCGCGGACATGCGCCGCGGCGGGCTCCTGCCCGGCGCACGGATCACCGTGACCCGGCGCGACGACGTGCTCGAGCTCGACGCCGGCCAGGAGCTGGTCCTCGAGATGTCCCCGGCCGACGGCCGGCACCTCGCCGTCGTCGCCTGACCTTTCCCGGCGCGCGCCGCGGCCGGCACGGCCCGGTGGCCGCGCGACGTGCGGACGTCAGGTCACGGGCCGTGCCCGGTTCGTGACCGAACGAGGATCGGCAACAGCAAGGTCACGACCGATGTGGTTCCGTGACCTTCCGGTCCACCCCAAGGGCGGGTCAAGTCCCGCGGCCACGGGCCTGTGGAGAACTCGTGCTCCCGTCGTCTGCCGCGAGATGCTGCGGGAGAGGCCGCCCCACGGCGCGGGGCGTGTCCCGGTCGTGACCTTCCACACAGAGTCGTTACCCAGGTGTGACTTTTGGTCTCGGAATGGTTACTGTCCTACGCGTGCCTCCCGCTGGGGGCGCACCCGGACGGACATCGAGCCCTGTCGCCGCCCCGGGTAGGTGCGAACCACCGCGACAGGGGCGGGGGAACCAGGTAGTACGGCCGGGAGACCGGCCTAGGGGTGAAGTGCGGCCGTCATGGTCGCGCCGGACGCTCTCCGTGTCCGAACCCGACAGCTCACCCCGTAGATGACACCGGAGAGGTCCCCCATCGTGCAGAGCTCCACCCGCCGCGGAACGCTCGCCGCCGTCTCGGCGTCGATCGTCGTCGCGGTCGCCGCGTCGTCGGCGTCAGCATCCCCCGCCCCGGACACCGCCACGGACAAGACCCAGGGCGGCATCGCCACGGTCTCCGACCGCGTGGCCCCGACGAACGCGGCCCTGACGGTCGCCGCCGACGCCGCGTACGACGTCGAGACCGCCAGCGTCTTCGGCACCGCCGAGGCCGCCCCGGCCCCCGAGCCGGAGCCGGCCCCCGAGCCCGAGCCCGAGCCCGTCGTCCGCGAGGACGAGGCCGCCGCCCGCGACACCGAGCGCGAGGCCGTGGCCGAGCAGCCCGCCGAGACCGCCCCGGCCGTCGAGCAGGCGCCCGCCGCCGAGCCGGCCCCGGAGGCCGCCGCCGAGCCCGCGCCGCGGCCCGAGGCCGCGCCGTCGGCCGCCGGCAGCTCGATCGTGGCGATCGCCCGCCAGTACACGGGCGTCCCCTACGTCTGGGGAGGCACCTCGCCGTCGGGCTGGGACTGCTCCGGCTTCACGTCCTACGTCTTCGCCCAGGCCGGTATCACGATCCCGCGCTCCTCGGCCGCCCAGCTCGGCGCCGGCCAGGTCGTCTCGGCCGCCGAGGCCCGCCCCGGCGACCTCGTCTGGTGGCCCGGCCACGTCGGTATCTACACCGGCGACGGCAACCACATCGCGGCCCGCAACCCGGGCACGCCGACCCACGAGTCGCCGATCTACCGCGCGAACCCCACCTACATCCGAGTGGCGGGCTGATCCATGACCACCACGTTCCAGGGTCTCCCCGCGCGCCGCACCGCCCTCGCGGCCGTCTCCGCCTCGATGATCGTCGCGGTCGCCGCGACCTCCGCCGCCGCCGACCCCGCGGTCGAGGCCGGCTCCAAGTCCACCGAGCGCATCTCGCAGGTCTCCGACCGCGTGGTCCCGACGAACGCCGCCCTGACGGTCGCCGCCGACGCCACGTACGACGTCGAGACCGCCAGCGTCTTCGGCACCGCCGACGCTGCCCCGGCCCCCGAGCCGGAGCCGGAGCCGGAGCCGGAGCCGGCCCCCGAGCCGGAGCCGGAGCCCGTCGAGCGCGAGGCGGCCGCGGCCTCCCGGACCGACGAGCGCGCGGAGGCGCCGGAGCCCGCCGTCGAGGAGGCGGCGCCGCAGGCCGAGACCCAGACCGAGGCGGCCACGCAGGCCGCCGCCGAGCCGGCCCCGGCCCCCGCGGCCAGCGCCTCGGGCAGCGCCGCGGTCTCGATCGCCCTCCAGTACCAGGGTGCCCCCTACGTCTGGGGCGGCACGAGCCCGTCCGGCTGGGACTGCATCGGTTTCGTCAGCTACGTCTACCGCCAGCTCGGCCACGAGGTCGGCAGCACGCCCGCCGCCGTGCTCTCCGCCGGCACCCGCGTGCCCGCCTCGCAGGCGCGTCCGGGCGACATCATCTACACGCCCGGCCACGTCGCCATCTACATCGGCGACGGACAGAACATCGGGGCCTGGAACGAGGGCATGGGTACCCGCATCGGGCCGAACTCCTGGCTCGGCGCTCCGACCTACATCCGCGTGGGCTGACGCCCGACGCGAGCCCGACGCTTCGCCCCGTCCCGCCTCGAGCGGGGCGGGGCGCCGTCGTTCCCGGCGTGGCCGCCGGATCGTGACCTTCGTCCGTCCCCCTCGGCCCCGCTGCGCGGCACAATGGGGCCACGCACGCGTCGAGGAAGGGTGAGCGTCATGACACAGGACGTCGTCGTCGGGGTCGACGGTTCGGAGATCAGCCTCGGGGCCCTCGAGTGGGCCGCCGCGGTGGCCAAGGTCCGCGGGCTCGGGCTGCACATCGTCTGCGCCTACCGCCTGCCCAGCTACATCGCGAGCGGCCGGGCAGGGACGGTCGTCATCGACGAGGCGACGGTGCGGGAGGGCGCGCAGGCCGTGGTCGAGGACGCCGCCGCCCGCGTGGCACACCACGGTGTCCCGGTGCGCACGACGGTGGACCCGGGCGACCCCTCGGGCGTGCTCATCGAGCTGTCCAAGGGCGCCCGGGCCGTCGTGTGCGGCACGCGCGGTGGTGGCGGGTTCACCGACCGGCTGCTCGGCGCGGTGCCGTCCGCCGTGCCGGCGCACGCCCACAGCCCGGCCGTGGTCGTCCCCTCGGCCCGGGACGAGCCGTTCGTCCCGATCCGGCGGATCGCCGTCGGGGTCGACGGCTCGCCCGCCGCCCGCCTCGCCGTGACGGTCGCCCTCAACCTGGCGGAGTCCTTCGGCGCCGAGGTGCACGCCGTCGCAGCGGTCCCGCTCACGGCGGGTGCCTCGGCGATGGCCTGGCTGCCCTCGACCGTGGACCACGAGGAGATCCTCGCGGACGTGCGGATGTCGATCGACGAGGTCGTCGACCCGCTGCTCGACGGCCGGGACATCACCGTGCACCGCCGCGCGGTGGACGGGAACCCCGGCGTGGTCCTCGCCGAGATCTCCGAGCAGGTCGACCTCCTCGCGGTCGGCAGCCGGGGCCGCGGCGGTCTCGCCGGTCTCGTGCTGGGCTCCACCTCGCAGGGGGTGCTCTCGCACGCGACCTGCCCGGTGATCGTCACCCCGGCCCGCGTCACGGACGCCGGGCTGACGGCGGACGCCACCTGACCCCGGGCCGCGGTCAGCCGGCGGCCAGCTCGGCGCGGGTCAGCCGGCGGCCAGCTCGCCCAGGGCGCTCTCGAGCGCGTCGAGCGCGGTCTCGAGGTCCGCCGCGTCGATCGTCAGCGGCGGCGAGAGACGCACGGTCCTGCCGTGCGTGTCCTTCGCCAGGACGCCGTGCCGGGCGAGCGCGACGCTCAGGTCGTGGCCGTCCGCCCCCAGGGCCTCCGGGACGTCGATCCCGGCCCACAGGCCGATGCGACGGGCGCCGGCCAGGAGGCCGGTGCCCACCATCGCGTCGAGCCGGGCGCCCATCACCTCGCCGAGCTCGGCCGCCCGCGCCTGGATGCTGCCGTCCTGCAGCAGGTCCACCACGGCGAGCCCCACCGCGCACGCCAACGGGTTGCCGCCGAACGTGGACCCGTGGCTCCCGGGCGTGAGCACGCCGAGCACGTCCGACCGCCCGACGACGGCGCTCACGGGCAGGATCCCGCCGCCGAGCGCCTTGCCGAGCGTGGTGAGGTCCGCCCGCACGCCCTCCAGGTCCTGGGCGAGCGTCGCGCCCGTGCGCCCGAGGCCGGACTGGATCTCGTCGAGCACGAGGAGGGCGCCCGCCCGCTCGGTGATCTCGCGCGCGGCGGTGAGGTAGCCGCGCGGCGGCACGATCACGCCGGCCTCGCCCTGGACGGGCTCGAGGAGCACCGCGACGGTGTCCTCGTCCACGGCGCCGGCCAGCGCGTCGGCGTCGCCGAACGGCACGTGCCGGAACCCCGGGGTCCACGGCCCGTACCCGTCGCGGGCGACCGGGTCCGTGGAGAAGGAGACGATCGTCGTCGTCCGACCGTGGAAGTTGTTCTCGGCGACGACGATGGTCGCGCGGTCCGGCGGCACGCCGCGTACGTGGGCGCCCCACCGCCGTGCCACCTTGATCGCCGACTCCACCGCCTCGGCGCCGGTGTTCATCGGCAGCATCATCTCGGTGCCGGTCAGCGCGGTCAGGGCCGCCGCGAACGGCTCGAGCAGGTCGTGGTCGAAGGCGCGCGAGACCAGCGTGGAGCGGTCGAGCTGCGCCTGTGCCGCGGCGACGAGCGCGGGGTGCCGGTGGCCGAAGTTGAGGGCCGAGTAGCCGGCGAGGAGGTCGAGGTAGCGGCGGCCGTCGTCGCCCTGGACCCACGCCCCCTCGGCCCGGACAAGGCGAACGTCGAGCGGGGCGTAGTTCCGCGCGAGCCGGGAGGCGTCACGGGACACGGCGATCAGCGCTCGGGCGGCCGAGCAGGCACCGGCGCGTCCGGCCGGGAGCCGGTGGCAAGCAGGGCGGCCTCCGGCCCGTCGTCGGGTGGGGGCGTGAGCGCGGCCTCGACCTCGAGCAGCTCGAGGCTGCGCGCGAGCACCTCGGCGGGGATGACCGGCATCGGGGAGCCGATCGACGCCAGGGCGTCGGGGTCGGCGTCGCCCCAGTGGTACGTCAGGCGCGTCAGTGTGCGCGACGACGCCGGGCCCACCGCGGTGAGGTCGTAGCGCCAGCCCCAGCCCAGGGGGCGGTCCGGGGCGTTGACGATCCAGCCGATCGTCCGGCCGGGCACGAAGTCGCTCACGGTGTTGACCGTGACGTAGTGGGGGCCCTCCTGGCCCTGCTGCATGTCCATCGTGAACCGGTCGCCGAGCGCCTCGATCCGTCGCGGGGACCGCGCGCCCCGGAGCATGTCGGTCGCGTCCGCGGCCACGTGCAGTGCCGGGACCGACAGGATCCGCCAGATCGCGTCGATGGGCGCGTCGAGGACGCGTTCGACCACGAGTGCGGTCGCCGTGGTGCGGACGGTTGCGCTCATCGGACCCCCCGATCGTCGTGGCGCGACGTTGCGCCTGTCGTGAACCCTGCCACACGGGTGCGGCTCCCGTCAGTCCGGGCCGCGATGTGGGCGGCGCAGCGGCGGGCCGCCGCGGGGCCGCAACGGACACCCGTGGCGGACCCCGGCGGCGCCGGGCCCGGACCGTCCCGGCGTCGTCCGACTCACAGGAGCGTCGCCGGGGGCGGCGCGGACCCGCGATAAACTGACCGCCACCTCCCCGCCTTCGTAGCTCAGGGGATAGAGCACCGCTCTCCTAAAGCGGGTGTCGGCGGTTCGAATCCGCCCGAGGGCACCGACCCGGTACGCAGCTCGTGCATGCGCCGGGCACGCTCATGTGCGCGCCACCGGAGGCGCCTACCCGAGCGTGCGCGCCGCCGGCGTGCCGGCCTCGCCGGCCGACCCCGCGGTGGGCGTGCGGCCCGCACCCGTCCGCCGTCGGTCCGCAGCCGCTGACGTCGCGGCGCCGACGAGCACGAGGACCACGGTCGTCACGATCAGCCACCGGTAGTCGATCGCGCCGATGATCGCCGCACCGGCCATGGTGGCCAGGGTCTGCGGCAGGTTGAGCACGACGCCGGTCGCGACGGCGACACGCCCCTGCATGCGCGGCGGCGTGAGGCGCTGGCGCAGCGTGACGAAGGCGACGATCTGCCACGGGAGGTTGAGACCGACGACGACGAGACCCGCGCCGACGACGACGAGACCGAGGGCCTGCCCGAGGTGCTCGACGAGCGTGCCGGCGAACACGAGCGCCGACATGCCGACCGCCAGCCCGAGCATGCCGAGGGTGATGGTGCGGCGCTCGCCCAGGCGCTTGATGAGCAGCGCCGCGGTGGTTCCGCCGACGAGGGCGCCGACGCCCTGGATGCTGACGAGCGCGCCGAGCATCTCGGGGTCGACCCGCAGACCCTGCTCCATGACGGGGAAGACAACGACGTTGGACAGGCCGGTGGCCCCGATCGTGATCGCCATGGCGATGGTCAGTGGGCCGAGGGGAGCCGTCCGGGCCACGTGCCGGAAGCCCGCGGTCAGCTCGGCGACGTAGCTCTCCTTCGCCTGCTCGGTCGGCGTCTCGGTGACCTCGAGGCGGGCGAGGAGGACGGCGCTCACCGCGAAGCCGGCCGCGGTGACGGCGACGACCGCCTGCGGTCCCGCTGCCACGTACAGCCCCGTGCCCAGGAGCGGCGAGATCAGGCGGAAGGCCTGGTCCACGGTGCTCAGCAGGGCGTTCCCGCCGGGCAGCTCCTCGTCGTCGAGGAGGTCGCGGACGAGGCCGGACTGCGCGGCTCCCGTGACGTAGCCGGTCGCCCCGTAGAGGAAGGTCACGACGTAGACGAGCCAGACGTCGCGCGGCCCGCCGACGAGCAGAAGACTGAGGATGATCGGGACCATGACGACGTTGGTGAACGCGAGGAGCCGCCTGCGGGAGAAGCGGTCGACGAGCTGGCCGAGCAGCGGTGCGACGAGGGCCGGCAGCCCGAGCGCGGCGAACACGGCGGCCGCCGCGCCGTCGGACCCGGTGAGCTCCTTCACCCAGACGGCGATCATGAGGTAGAGGGCGCTGTCGGCGAGGTTGGTGAACACCCACGCGACGCTCAGCCGGCGGAAGCCGCGGTGGGCCAGGGCGGCCGGCCCTCGGCCCGTTCGAGGTGCGGTGCGCGGCCCGGTCACGACGTCTCCCGGGGTGGGTCGGAGTGGATGGTGGTCGTCAGGTGCACGCGGCGCGCGCCCGCGGGGCGCGTCGCGGGGTCGGTCGTGCGCTCCTCGTACCGGTCGATCAGCGCCATGAGCTGCGTGCGGAGCTCGACCGTCTCCGCGGCGGTGAGCCACACGTCCGCGGTCGACAGGCTCGTCGCGTCGACCCACTCGTCCGGCTCGTGGGGGAGCCGCTCGATCACGGCGGCGAACTGACTGATCCGGCGCCGGAGATTCATGGTGGCCAGCTCGGTGGTGGCGTGCAGGGAGCCGGGGACGTCCGGGCTGGCCTCGGTGCTCAACGAGCGGTGGACGGCTCGCCACGGCTTCTCCCGGCCCCGGGGCTCGGCGCGCTCGACGTAGCCGTACTTCTCGAGCGTGCGCAGGTGGAAGGAGCAGCTCGCCACCGACTCGTCCACGCGTCGGGCGCACTCGGTGGCCGTCGCCTCGCCCAGCTCGTGCAGCACGTCGAGGAGCTCGAGGCGCAGCGGGTGCGCCATGCCTCGGATGCGCTCGGGGTCATGGATCCGCTCGTTGTTCGTGGAGGTCATGAGCCCGAGCCTAGGTGTTAAAGAACTCTTGCGCAAGACATCTTGCGAAATATGTCTTGCGCATTCGTCGGAGGGGTGTGACGCTGGTCCTGCGGAGGGGTGTGATGCCGGTCCTGCAATGGAGGCTTGCGTGGAGCCGTCGGTATCGGCACAATGGGTGTCTGACGGAGCGTGACGCCTGCCCCCCCTGCGCGTCACGCTCCGTTCTTGTGTCCGCACCCGACGCCGTCGTCCGGCAGCCCGCGACACCACCACCTCCCGGCGCCCGTGCTGCGCTCCCCGCGGCGGTGCCCCGCCTACCCTGGAGGAATGACGCCTCCGCCGATCCCGCCCTTCCGCCGCGGCCGGGACAGCGACCGCTCGCGCACGCGGGACGCGGCCCGGGCCGGCGCCGACGACGCGTCCCGCGCGACCCCGGGTCCCGACCGCGTCGACGCGGGCCCGGACGGGGCCCCGGCGACCACCGAGCAGCGCTCCGCCGGCGCCCCGGCCGGTGGGGAGGGGACGGGGACCGGGCCCGGGTACGCGCAGGCCGGGACGCGCAGGTCGAGCAGGACCGCCACCGTGGCCCGCGCCGTCGAGCAGTGGGTCGCCGACCTCACCGCGCTCGGTGCCGAGGGGCTGGGCGACGACGACGACCTCGGCGAGGCCGTCCTCGATCTCACCCACGCGCACCCCGGAGGTACCGCGCAGCTCTACGCCGGCCGGCCCACGCGCCTGTCGAACCTCGTGCGGGAGCGACAGGCCTCCGCGGCGGCCCACCAGCACGCGCGGGGCGTGCGCGCCCGCGCGGAGGACCTCGCCCAGCGGTTCGGCGTGGCCCCGACCTACCTCGCCACCGGCGTCGCCACCTGGTCGGCGCTCCCGCCGCCGGTCGTCGACGGCGTTGAGCACGACGCCGACCTCGACCCGGCGGCGTCGCCGGCCGGTCGACGCCCCGACGAGAGCGTCGAGGCCCCCCTGGCCCGCACGATCCGCACGCCCGTCTTCCTTCGGGGCGTCCGCCTCCAGCCCGTCTCCGCCGACGGCGAGGTCGAGCTGACCCTCGAGCGCACCGTCGAGCTCAACCCGGTGCTCGCCCGCGCCCTGACCGAGGCCGGGCTGCCCGGCGACGTCGCCGACCACCTCGCGCCCCTCGGTCCGGCCTCCAGCCAGCGCGAGGCGCTCCCCGGCCTCACCGAGCTCGCCGCGCAGTACCTGCCCGGTCTCGAGATCGAGGACCGCGTCGTCGTCGGGACGTTCCTGCATCCCGGGCAGGTCGCCGTCGAGGACCTCAAGGCGATGGTCCCCCACCTGGCGGCGTCCGACGTCGTGGCGGCCCTGGCGGGCGACCTCGAGGCGCGCGACCGGCTGGCGATCTTCCCACCGCCGGACGACGGCACCGACCCCGACCCGGACGAGGAGCGCGCCGTCGGCGACGTCGAGGTGGCGGGGGAGCGCGCCGTCCGGCTCGTCACGCAGGGCTACCAGCTCGTCGTCGACGCGCCCCCCGGGTCCGACGACGTCGGGGTGGTCGCCGCGATCCTCGCCGCCTCGGCGGCCGACGGCCGGACCGTCACCTACGTCCCGGGCGACCGCCGCACGGGCCGGTCGACCGTCGCCCACCTCCACGAGCTCGGCCTCGGCGAGCTCGTGCTCGACCTGCGTGCCGACGGGGGGTGGCGGGAGGAGGCCTCCCGGTCGGTCCGGCGCGGGATGGAGGCGCCCGCGGTCGTCGTCGACGAGACGTCGGTCGCCCGCACCCGTGAGGAGCTGCGCGCCACGCGCGCGGTCGTGCGCGAGCAGCTCGACTCCCTGCACCGCCGCCACGAGGGCTGGGGCGTCTCCCTGTTCGACGCTCTGCAGGCGCTCGCCCGCCTCACCGCACGCACCCCGGGGCCGCGCACGGGTGCCCGCATCTCCGGCGAGGACCTGCGTGCCCTGCGCGGCGACGCCCGGTCCGGCGCCGCCGCCCGGCTCTCGAGGGCCGCGGCGCTGGGGGCGTTCACGCTGCGACCCTCGAGCACCCCCTGGTACGGCTCGCGGCTGACGACCAACAAGCAGGCGGCCGACGCCCTCGAGCGCGTTCAGCGTCTCACTCGTGTGGAGCTGCCCGCGGTGGACGACCTCGTCCAGAGCACCGCCGTGCAGACCGGGCTCAGGCAGGCCACCACCCTGCGGGAATGGCGCGAGCAGCTCGCGATGCTCGACGGCGTCGCCGACGCGCTCGACGTGTTCCTCCCGCAGATCTTCGAGCACTCGGCCGCCGACATGGTGGCGGCGACCGCGCCGCGGCAGGCGCGGCGCACCCAGGAGATCGAGATGTCGGCCGGGATGCGTCGCCGCCTCGCGCGGCAGGCGCGCGACCTCGTCCGGCCCGGTCGGTCGGTCGCGGACCTGCACGCCGAGCTGCTGCGCGTGCAGGAGCAGCGCGAGATCTGGCGCCGGCACTCCACCGGCGGCGGCTGGCCCCGGCTGCCGGACGGCCTCGCGGACGTCCGCGAGCTCGAGCGTGAGACGAGCGAGGACGTGGCCGCGCTCGGCTCGCTGCTCGCACGCCACGAGGAGGACGAGGCGCTCGAGGACCTGCCGCTGGCCGAGCTGCGCCGCCGCGTCGATGCGCTGGAGGCCGACACGACGGCGCTGCGCACCCTGCCGGAGCGGACCCGACTGATCGACGAGCTGCGGGCCGAGGGCCTCGGCGAGCTCGTCGACGACCTCGCCGAGCGTGCCGTGCCGGACGACCTCGTCGCCGACGAGCTCGACCTCGCCTGGTGGAGCTCCGTCCTCGAGCAGGTGCTCGCCGACGAGCCGGCGCTCGCGGGCCGGGACCCCGCCGCGCTCACGGCGGACCTCGCCGATCTCGAACGGCGCGAGGCCGAGCAGCGCGCCACGCTGGTGCCCGCCGTGCGCTCCGCCGCGGCCACGCGCCTGCGCCGCGCCGTGCGCACCCACCGCACCCAGGCCGCCCACCTGTGGGAGCAGCTCGCCGCGGACCGCGGCGCCACGCTCGGGCGCGCCCTCGCGGAGCACCCCGAGGTCGCGCCGACGATCCGTCCCGTCCGGGCCGCAGCTCCGCTCCTGGTCGCCCAGACCATCCCGCCGGGGCCCACGGTCGACCTCGTCGTCCTCCACGGCACCGAGCAGCTGCCGCTCGCCCAGGCCGTCTCCGTGGCCGGGCGCGCCCGGCAGGTCGTCGTTGTGGGCGACACCCGGCGCTACGAGGGCGGCGCCACGCACGCGCTGGCCGAGGTGCTGCCCGCCGTGGAGCTGCCCGCCGTGCGCGGCCCGCTGGTCCCCGGAGCGGCCCTGCTGCTCGCCGCCCACGGGTACGAGTCGGTGGTTGCCCCCGTCCCGTCCGTGCGCACGGACGGGGGTGTCCGGCTCGAGCTCGTCGAGGGGTACGGCACGCCCGCGCCCGGCTCCGAGGTGGTCGAGAGCGTCGACGCCGAGGTCCGTGGCGTCGTCGACGTCGTCCGCCGCGAGGTGCACGCCGCGCCGCTGGCATCGGTCGCGGTGGTCACGCCCTCCCCGCGCCACGCCTCCCGCCTGCGCGAGGCGCTCGCCCACGCCGCCGCCGACGACCCGGCGCTGGAGGCAGCCCTGGACCCTCGGCTCGTCGAGCCGCTCGTCGTCGCGGACCTGGCCGACGCGGGCGGGCTGCGCCGCGACGTCGTGGTGCTCTCGGTCGGGTTCGGTGCGAACGCACACGGCCGGTTCATCCACCGCTTCGGCGACCTCTCGGGCCCGGACGGGCGTACCCGCATGGTGACCGCGCTCGCCGCGCCCCGCGAGTCCCTCGTGGTGGTCTCGACGATCGCTCCCGGAGCGATCGACCGCGCGCGCGTGCACCACGAGGGCGCGCACATGCTCGCCGAGCTGCTCGAGCTCGCGGGCGGCGACGCCCAGGGGCCGGACCCTGCTGCGACGGGCGACGCCTCGGTAGGCGACGTCGCGGAGGTCGACGCCTCGTCGGGCGATGCCGCGGTGGACGACGCCTCGGTGGACGACGCCTCGGGGGGTGGCGACGACGAGATCCTCGGTGACCTCGTGCGGCGGCTGCGCACGCTCGGCATCGTCGTCGAGGAGGGCCTCCGCGGTGCGGTGGACGTCCCCGTCGCGCTCGGTCACCCGGACCTGCCCGGCCAGCGCCTCGTCGCCGTGCTCACCGACGCCGGCGAGGACGCGGGGGAGCACAGCCTGCGCCGCCGGCTCGACCGCGGGGCGGTGCTCGCACGCGCGGGGTGGCGGGTCGAGCGCGCGTTCACCGTGTCCGTCTTCCTCGACCCCCAGGCCGAGGCTCACCGGCTCCGTCGCGTCGTGCTCGACGAGGTCGAGGCTCGTCGCGGCGCGTCGGGCGTCCAGCCGCCGGTCCCCGACGACGCCCACCTCCCGCCCGCCACCGAGGCGGAGTCGGGACCGGTGGTCCGCCCGCACGAGGAGCCGGACGCGGCGACGGGCGAAGCAACAGGCGAGGCGCCGGACGGAGTGCCGGACGCCGCGCCGGACGGGACCGGGCGGTGAGCGGACGCCGGCGGCGCGTCATCGCGCTCTCGGCGGCGGACCGGCGTCGCCTGGAGTCCGGGGAGATCGCGCACGCGGAGGACGCGCTCGGCGCGCCCGAGCCGGACCTCGACGACGCGCCCTCCGCGGGTACGGCATCGCCGGGCCCGTCGCGCGCGGACGCCGATCTCCTGCGGGAGATCCCCCCGCACTTCGGCCGGATCTGAGCGCCGACGCGAACGGCCCACCAGCCCGGGCGGCGGGGCGGTGGGCCGTTCGTCGGTGCGGCCGGTGGGCGGCCGCGACCGAGCAGGTCAGGCGCTGCGGGTGCGCAGGAGGTCGCGGATCTCCTCGAGGACGAGCACGTCGTCGGCCTTCTCCTCCGGCTCCTCCTCGTCGGTCTTGCGGCGCTCGGCGAGCTTGTTCATCGGCATGACCACCGCGAAGTACAGCGCGGCGGCGATGAGCAGGAAGTTGACGAGCGCGGTGACGATCGTGCCGGGCGAGATGGTGGCGCCGTTGACGACGAACTGGCCGATGGTGTCGAAGTTCGGCTCGCCGAAGATCGCGCCGATGAGCGGCAGGAGCACGCTGTCGGTGATGGCCGTGACGATCGGCGTGAACGCACCGCCGATGATGATGCCGACCGCCATGTCGATGGCGTTGCCGCGGGAGATGAACTCCTTGAATCCGTTGAGCATGCTGACCTCCGAGGATCTGCGCTGGTAGGGCTGGGGGGAACGCGAACGTGGCGGCGGGTGGCGCCAGGCCCACGCAGGCCCCCTGGTCAGCTCGGTCCGAGCACGACGCTCAACGGGGTCCACGCACTTGAGCCAACGAGGACAGTAGCGGCGTCAGGGCTTGCAGAAACATACATTCGGGTGATGTCGGTCTCGCCGGACGCCAGAAGACCGCTCTCCTCCTCCTCGACGGCGCCCAGGACGAGCACCTGCTCGGCGACGGTCCGTGCCGGTCCGCCGTCGGCGGGCGGGGCGAGGAGCGAGACCCGTAGCCCGGCCTCGGCGAGATGCGCGCTGCCGTCGTCGGCGATCCGGACCGCGACCACGACCTCGCCGGGCGCCGCCGAGACGCTCGCGCCGGCGAGCATGCCCTCCCCCAGGACGGTGCCCTCGGCCAGGCGCACGGCGAGCGGTCGGCCGACGACCACGTCGGGATCGTGCAGCGCGTCGGCCGGGATGTCCCCGTCGGGCAGGTCCAGGGCCTCGAGGTCGCCCGCCTCGACCACGTGACCGGCGGGCAGGTCGGTGCCCAGGGCGACCACGGAGGTGGTGGGGGGCGGCTCGGGCCTCAGCTCCCCGACGACGACGGAGACGGCGCCGGCCAGGCAGACGGCGGCGACGGCGTGGCGCCAGCGCCACGCACCCCGCCGCAGTCGGGCCCCGGCGCTGCGCGAGGGTGGGGAGGCGGCTCTCGGCATGCCCCGACGCTAGGAGCCGCCCGCCGCGCCGCGAGCGCGCACGATCAGGACCTGTGGACGGCCGGTCCTGGCGCGCGGCTGTGCGCCGGGGGAGTGGTCAGGCGGCGGAGCCCGACGAGGCCGAGCTCGTGGCGGACGCCTTGGCCCCCGAGCCGCTGCCGGCGGAGGTCGAGGCCGACGCGGCGGGCGCCGCCGTCGAGGGCGCGGACCCGGTGTCGGACGAGCCGGAGGTGGCCGCGGCCGACGAGGACGTCCCGGAGGCGGACGAGCCGGAGCCGGAACGGGAGTCGGTGCGGTAGAAGCCCGAGCCCTTGAACACGACGCCCACCGAGCTGAAGAGCTTGCGGAGGTTCCCGCCGCACTCGGGGCAGATGGTCAGGGCGTCGTCCGAGAAGGACTGCTTCGCCTCGAGCTCGTGGCTGCACATCGTGCAGCGGTAGGCGTACGTGGGCACCTGCTGGACCTCCGGTCTCGTGGGGCGTGGTTAGCAGTCCGCCCGATCGAGTGCCAATGCTAGCGCCGGGGGTCGACTCGCGCAGTGACCTGCGTCGCCGAAGGAGGGGCGCACCATACGCTCGTGCGGTGGCAGCACGATCCTCGACCTCCCGGTGGCGCACGGCGCTCGTCAGCATCCTCGTCGTCGCGCTCGTGCTGTCCGTGGCGCTGGTCGCGGTCGTGACGTTCCTCGTCCGTCGCCCGCTGCCGGACCACGGGGGCGAGCAGCGCGTCCCCGGCCTGACCGGCGAGGTGGAGGTCCTGCGGGACGAGCGCGGTGTGCCGCACCTGTACGCCGAGACCGACGCCGACCTGATGGCCGGGCTCGGGTTCGTCCACGCCCAGGACCGGTTCTTCGAGATGGACTACCGACGGCACGTGACGTCGGGCCGCCTGGCGGAGCTGGTGGGGGACGTGCCCGCCGCCGTCGACGCCGACATGGTCGTGCGCACGATGGGCTGGCGCGACGTCGCGGAGCAGGAGTGGGAGCTGCTGAGCGAGGAGTCCCGGGCCCTGTACTCCGCCTACGCCGACGGCGTGAACGCCTACGTCGAGGACCGTGAGGCCTCCCGGCTCGGCCTGGAGTACACCGTGCTGTCCCTGAGCACCGACGTCGAGGACGTCGAGCCCTGGAGCGGCGTCGACTCCCTCGCCTGGCTCAAGGCCATGGCGTGGGACCTGCGCGGGAACTACGACGACGAGGTCGCCCGCGCCTCCGCCCTGCGCCCGATGTTCGGCGACGTCGAGGTGGTCGACGGCCTGTTCCCGGACTACCCCGCCGACGAGCACACGCCGATCCTTCCCGAGGGCGGCGACGCCACCGAGTCTGCGTCCGACGCACCGGGGGCGGGGGAGAGCCCGTCCGACGCGCCCGCCGACGAGGCACCCACCGACGGCGCCGACGCGACCGACGCAGACACCGACGCCGATACTGACGCGTCCGGCCGGTCCGGCAGCGACCTTCCGCCCGGCAGCGACCTTCCGCCCGGCACCGTCGGCGCGGACCCGCTGGCCGGCACGACCGGCCCGTCGACGCCGCTGTCGGCGTACCGGGCCGGTGCCGCCGTCGTCAGCGCCGGGTCCGCCCTGGACGCGGTGCCCGTGCTGCTCGGGGAGGGCGACGGCATCGGGTCGAACTCGTTCGTCGTGTCCGGCGAGCACACGGCCACCGGCGAGCCGATCCTCGCCAACGACCCGCACCTGGGCCTCGAGCAGCCCAACCTCTGGTACCAGGTCGGCCTGCACTGCGTGGAGCTCACCGCCGACTGCACGTTCGACGTCACCGGCTTCTCGTTCGCCGGGATGCCCGGCGTCATCATCGGCCACAACGACCAGCTCGCCTGGGGCCTGACGAACCTCGGCGCCGACGTCATGGACCTCACCCTCGAGCGGACGTTCTCCGACGGCACGTACCTGCGCGGCGAGGATCGCCTGGCGCTGGAGCGGCGCACCGAGACGATCCTCGTCGACGGCGGAGACCCGGTGACCCTCGAGGTCCTGTCCACCGAGGCGGGCCCGATCGTCTCCGACGTGCTGGGCGAGGCACGTGCCGCCGCCGGGGTCCCCGTGCCCGAGGGCTCCCCCGAGGCGCACTTCGAGGGCTACTCGGTGGCCCTGCAGTGGACCGCGCTCACCCCGGGCCGGACGGGCGACGCGGTGTTCGCCCTCAACCGGGCGCAGGACGCCGAGGACGTGGCCGCGGCCGCCGAGCTGTTCGAGGTCCCGAGCCAGAACATCGTCTTCGCCACCGCCGACGGGGACATCGGCTACCAGGCGCCCGGACGGATCCCCGTGCGCGGAGAGGTTCCCGAGGGCGACCTGCCGGCCGACGGCTCCTGGCCGCGCCCCGGCTGGGACGAGCGCTACGACTGGCAGGGATACGTGGACCCGGCGGACATGCCGGCGGCCCTCAACCCCGAGGAGGGGTTCGTCGTCGCGGCGAACCAGGCCGTCCAGCCTCTCGAGGCGGACCCGTTCCTCACCGGCGACTACGACGCCGGCTACCGGTCCGAGCGCATCCGCACCCTCCTCGAGGAACGGATCGCGCAGGGGGAGCCGCTCACCGTGGACGGGGCGAACGAGATCATGCTCGACGACGCCAGCCCGTTCGGCGAGGTCGTCGTGCCCTACCTCCTCGAGGTCGACGTCACCGACCCGTTCGTGCTCGAGGCCATCGACCTCCTCGAGAGCTGGGCGGAGGAGGGGTACCCGAACGACGTCGACTCCGCCGGGGCGGCCTACTTCAACGCCGTGTGGGTCGAGATCCTGTCGATGACGCTCGGGGACGAGCTCCCCGACGCCCAGGCGCCGGACGGCGGAGCGCGGTGGCTCCTGGTGCTCGAGCAGATGCTCGCCGAGCCCTCCGCCCGGCACTGGGACGACCGCACGACCGTCAACGTCGTCGAGACCCGGGACGAGATCCTCGGCGAGGCGCTCGTCGAGGGCCGCCACCAGCTGACCGCGCGCCTCGGCAAGGACCCGACGACGTGGCGGTGGGGCGACCTGCACACGTTCGCCCCGCAGCACCCCGTGCTCGGCGGCGACGGCGTGCCCGGGCTCGTGCGCCGGTACGTCAACCCCGAACCGGTCGGCGTGCCGGGCGGCTCGGCGGTCGTCAACGCGACGAGCTACAGCGCCTCCGCGCGCGACGAGTACGGCCGCCCCAGCTACCAGGTGACCGCGGGGCCGTCCATGCGGATGGTCGTCGACATGGCCGACCTCGACGCCTCGACGTGGGTGACGACCTCCGGGACGAGCGGTCACCCGGCCTCGGGCCACTACACGGACCAGGCGCAGGCGTGGGCCGAGGGAGAGACGTTCCCGTGGGCGTTCAGCCGGGCCGCGGTCGAGGACGCCCAGGAGGAGCGCCTCGTCCTGACCCCGGGCGGCTGAGGGGCCCCGCGCGGGCAGCCGCCGCGGGGGTGGCGGCGATGGCCGGCGGCGTCAGGCGCCGCGGGCGGGAGCCGTGCCGCCGCTGGCCGTCGCCTCGTACGGGTCGTCGGGCGGCAGGAGGCTCGTCGTGCCGGACGGCTGGACCACGCCGGTCACGCGCACATCCTGCGGCCCGTGCGGCAGGGTCGTCTCGACCAGCTCGTCGTCGAAGAGGACCGCCCACACCGCCGTCTCGGGCCCGATGAGCTTGAGGACGCGGTCGTACCAGCCGCCGCCCTGACCAAGCCGGTTGCCGTGCCGGTCGACGGCCAGGGCGGGCACGATGACGATGTCGGCCTCCGCGATCGTCTCCGACGGCAGCGGGGCGCCCGACGGCTCGAGGGGGCGCCCGGGGGCGCGCTCGGCGAGGTCGTCGGTGCCGCGGTAGACGGCCCAGGCGCGGGCGAGCCCCGGACCGAGGGCGGGCAGCAGGATGCGCACGCCCGTCTCGTGGAGGGTCTCGATCGTCGGGAGCGAGGGGGGCTCGGAGGGCCGTGCGACGTGGTGCGCGACCGTCCGTGCGCCGTCGAGCAGGGGGAGGACGCGTCGGGCGATGTCGAGCCCCGCGCGTGCGCGCCCGGTGTCCGGCTGCCGACCACGGTGCTCCCGGACGGCCTCGCGAAGCAGCTGCTTCGCGTCGTCGACCTCGAGGTGGTCCACGCGCGGAAGGTCAAGGATGCGCCGGTGCATGGCCACCATGATGCCAAGGATCGGCTGGTCCGGCGCGGGCTGGGGACGGGAAGTTCGGTCCGTTTCGCCCCCGGCGGACGCGGTGGCGGACCGTGCGCGAAGGTGCCTGCGGAACCGGTGCCGCGGTCGGATCCCCGCACGCCCGGGCCTACGCTCGGTGCGTGCCCGATCCCGCCACCTGGCCCGTCCGGCTGGTCGACGACGACCTCGTGCTGCGCGGCCTGCGTCGTCGGGACCGCCGCCGGTGGCAGGCCCTGCTCGGTGCCAACCACGAGTGGCTGTCGCCGTGGATGGCCGGATCACCCGCGCCCGGGCGGACCATGGGCGTGGGTGAGCAGATCGTCGCCCACCGGCGGGCCGCGCGGGCCGGGGACGCGCTGCCGTTCGTCGTCGAGGTGGCGGGCGAGCTCGTCGGGGCCGTGACCGCCCAGCCGATCACGCGCGGGTCCTCCTGGTCGGCGTCGATCGGCTACTGGGTCTCGAGGCACGTCGCCGGTCGGGGGGTCGCGCCCCGCGCCGTCGCACTGGTCGCCGACCACCTCGTCGACGAGCTCGGCATGCACCGCGTGGAGATCGACGTGCGGCCCGAGAACGATGCGAGCCTGCGCGTCGTGGCCAAGCTCGGGTTCCCCGAGGAGGGGCGGCGCCGCGGACTGATGTTCGTCGACGGCGACTGGCGCGACCATCGCTCCTTCGCGCTCCTGGCGGGCGACCTCGGCCCGGGCCCGGGCGCCGTGCTGCGCCACGTGCACCGGGGCGGGTCCGGCCCCGCAACGGGTCCGGCCCCGCCCCGCGGGAGCGGGACGGGGCCGGAGGTGGTCGGCGCCTGACGGGCGCCGGGACCGACTACTCGACGGTGCCGGTGAGCTCGCCCTCGAAGTCCTCGCCGAGGCGCTCGCCGGCGTCGTCGCGGGGCTCGAAGGAGACCTCGATCGTGAAGGCCTCGCCGGGCTGGTAGAGCATGACCTCGCCGACCGAGTACTGCTCGCCGCTGCCGAGGGTGTAAACGTCCTCGCCGAGGGAGTCGCTGTTGACGCCGTTGTCGTTGACGCCGTTCTCCTCCAGGAGGTCGCTGTCCGCGACGGACGGCTGCTGCATGTAGGGCCAGGTGTCATAGGACAGGCCGGCGTCGACGAGGCCGTAGGTGAGGTTGATCGGGTCGCCGTTGTTCGTCACCACGTAGTTGAGGATGAGGACCTCGTCGCCCTCAGCCACGATGGGCTCCTCGGTGTCCGGGTCCGCCCACACGCTCGAGCGCGTCGCCTGGCCGGTGCCGACCTGGTAGACGTCGACGGTCACGTCGCCGGCCTCGATCGTGCCGAGCAGCTCGCCGTCCTCGGTGACCTCGTTGGCCCAGGGCGCCGCGGAACCGGCACCGCCGGACGCGTCGGCGCCGTCGGACGGGGCCTCGTCGCTCTCGGACTCGCTCGGGGACTCCGCGGCGGCGTCGTCGGACGGGGTCTCGTCGGACTCCGACTCCTCGTCCTCGGACGGGGCCTCCTCGGTGGTCTCCTCCTCGGGCGCCTCCTCGCTGGTGGGCTCCTCGACGGGGGTCGTCTCCTCGGCGTCGTCGCCGCCGCAGGCCGCGAGCGTGAGGGCCGTGGCCGCGGCGAGCGCGACGGTCGCGGTCATCCTCCTGGTGGTACTGCGCATGTGGGGGTGCTCCTCGGTTCGTCGATCGGGTCGGCGAGGGGCGGGGGCGCCTCGCTCGTCGCCCCATGAGGGGCCTTCGGCAGGATAGCGACGCGAGGTGGTGCATCCGGCGGAAATGAACGGATTGCGGTCCCCCTCACGTCCGCGCGCCTCCCCGGACTCCGGCGCGGCCCGACCTAGCGTGGGATCCGTGGATCTTCAGGGCTACGTCCTCGCTGCGGCGGTGATCATGCTCCTGGTCTACGCGCTGCCCGCGGTCGCGGACCGTCGGCGCCTCATGGCCGCGACGCGGCTGGAGGACCGGCACTCGGACCGGCTGCGGGTGCTGGCGACCGTCGGCGACGGCGGCCGTCGCGGCCGGGCCTCGCCCGGCCACCCCGGTCGGCTCGCGCGCAGCGCGACCGATCGCCCCACCGCCCCGCCACTGCTGCCCATCGGACCGGAGTCACGCGCCATGAGCACGATCAAGCCCCGCCTCTCGGAGCCGGCCCGGCGTGCACGCGACCTCGCGCACGCCAGGTCGCAGCGGGCCGCCCGGATGAGCAGGCGCGACGCCGCGCGCAACCGCCGCACGATGTACCAGGTGGTCCTCGGGCTGCTGACCGTCGCGGCCTGGGCCCTCGTGCACTACGCCGGTTGGAACCTCGCCGCCGCGATCGTGCCGAGCGTGCTGCTCGCCGGCGTCGTGGCGCTGTCCGTGCGCGCTGCGGGGGAGCGTCGGACGCTCAACTCGATCGACCGCGCGGAGATCCGACGCATCGACGGCGAGCTCAAGGAGCTGGCCCGCCGTCCGCGCGAGGTCGGGCTGCTCGAGCAGGCCGCCGCCGAGCCCGCCTCCGGGGATCGCCCGGGCGAGCTCACCGCGGCTCCGCTCGAGGACGAGGACGTCGCGGGCGTGCCGGGGAGCGTCACCGGCGGCGCGGCGGCGCACGCCGTCGGAGCACCGGCGCGTGCCGGCCAGGCTCCGGCGCCTGCCCGCCTCGACGACGTCGCCTCGCGGACCTGGGCGACCGTCGCCGCCGCCCGGCTCACCGCCGACAGCGACGAGCACACCGGCTCGGCCGACCGGGCCGAGGATGGGCCGGCAGGCGCGGATGCGAGGGACGACGCCGACGAGCCGACCGAGGCGCCCGAGGGCGACCAGCACCCGGCTCGCCCGTTCCTGGCGAACGAGGCGCCCGACGCCTGGACCCCGGTGCCGGTGCCCGCCTCGCGGTGGGCCGACGACGGCGCCGGGCTCCAGCGCCGCACCGCTCCCTCCTTCTCCCCGCCGGCGGCCCCGTCCGCCCGGGTGCCGCTGCGCCCGACCCGGCCGGCCTCGTCCGGGAGCGTCGTCGCCGGGTCCGGCGCCGACGCCCCTCCCGTGGGGACGCCGCGCGCACCCGTGCTCGACCTCGACGCGGCACTTGCACGCCGTCGCGCGAAGGGCGCCTGACCGCCGCGAGACGTGCGTCGGCCGGGCTCCGGTCGCTCCCGGGGAGTGTTCGGGCAGCGCCCGCGGCCGGGTGCCGGACCTGCCTCGACGGCCGTGCGGCCATGACGCAGGACACGGATCGAGGCGCTGGCCCGGGGTCCGCGCGATGCTAGACTTTTCTTCGCTCACCGGCCCGCCGGGGAGCATGGGGCTATGGCGCAGTTGGTAGCGCGTCTCGTTCGCAATGAGAAGGTCGGGGGTTCGAATCCCCCTAGCTCCACTCGAGGAACTCGTGAGACAGCGACTCGTGAACGGCTGGATCCCCGGATGCGGGGGTCCGGCCGTTTCTCCGTCGGTAGGAGTGCGCGGGCGTCAGGGCGGTTGAGCTCGGACATTGATCTCGCTCCCGTCCGGAGCCTGCCAGGCTGTCGCGCGTCTGGCAGAGGAGGTCGCGCCGATTCTGATCCGCATGGTCAATCGCTTCGGGCCGACCGGACTGCCCTGCCGGGTCCGTTCGCGGTCGAGAGGTGCGACTCAGACGTCCGGTTCGGCTTGCGCGCTGCTCCTCTTGAGTTGGGCCGCAACGGCGATGGTCACGAGTGCCACGGCCGTGGCTACCGTGTTGGGGATGACGAGCGGCCAGTCGTGCCGGGCCAGTCCGTAGAAGGCCCACAGCAGGAAGCCCGGGATGAGCAGGGCGAAATAGCCGAGTGATACATCGTCGGCGGACCGAGTTCGCAGCATCCTGTGAATCTGCAGAGTCGGGGCGATCGCCGTGACGACTCCCCACCCCGCCGCCGCCAGGCCAAGAACGTCGCTGAGCACCACGGGAGCCTCCTGCTGCTGACCCTGGCTCTGGTCCTCGTCCATAGTGCACGGGGGGCGACACGAAGATGCATCAAGACTATGTGAAGCAGCGCCCTCAACGTCGACATCGCCACCATCCTCCATCCGGCACTAACCGCATACACATACGCACATCTGATGACGAATCGTGTCTCGAGAAGTGACCGAGTATCACCACGCCTGCGTAGATTTGCAGCCAGCATCTCTTCGCCACGGCCGATGTTAGAAGGTCATGAGACGTGTGCATGCCCTGCGAAGGACACATTGCGCACAGTTGAGTCCCGGATAGTGGTGCAGCGCGGTGACCTCGTGGTCGTCTCAGATATGGGCGCGGTCGCCAGCGGCAAGATCAGTCTCAGGGGCACCACTTTGTCAGCATTGAGCTTCGGCTGTTTCCGCGCGAAACCGAGCCGCTCGAACCGCCGCCAGATGTTCGGTCCGAGTCCACCTGCGTCCATTCGAGGAACTCGTGAGACAGCGACTCGTGAACGGCTGAACCCCCGGGCGCCGGGAGTTCAGCCGTATTTCGTTGGTGGGCGTGCGCAGGCTTCAGGGCGGTTCGTGTTGCCACATCACGCCCACCGGTACGGTCGCCGGCATATTCCGCAGGGCTCGCAGCTGGCGGCCACGGCTAGGAGTGACGACGCCGTAGGTTGGGCACCCCATCAGCTGCCGCGGCGAGGAGACTGTGACCGTCACCAGTTCCTCGGTGCACTCGGGAGCCTCGACGTGCGCCCCGGGCTGTCCCACGAGGTCGTCCCGCCGTTGGCGTAGTTCAGTCGTAGAAGGGTGCACCAGGGCACTGAGTAGCGTGGCACAACGTCGAGGTCCCCGAGGGTGATCAGCATGACTCGTCACTGCTGGTCATCCAGGGGACCCCGACGCCTACCCCCGCAACCTCAACCCGGCGCGCCCCGCTCCCGACCGCTCACCCGAGCAGCCCCCGATGTCCGAAGAGCCTGTACTCGCCGCCGCGCTGTCGAACCTGTTATCTGATGGTCAGGTAACTCGCAGGGTGGTGATGCACGTCGGGTCATCCTCGTTCAGCGTGGTGATTGCCACTGTCCCTTCCTGTCCTTCATGCGCGATCGTGAGGGTTCCCTCGATGTCGCGAGGCACCCACAACCCGACGAAGCCGTTGTCGAACGTCTCGCGCGTCTCGTTGATGAGAACTTCACCGTCGGCGTCGGTGAGCACGACTTGAACGTCCGCATTGCCGAGTTCACCGATACAGGTGGTCAGGCTGTGGAAATAGCAGTCGTGCGTCTGCTCGCGATAGGGCGCGACGGAGACGTATACCTCGTCCTCGGGCATCGGCAGTTGTGCCTCGCGGCCCTGGTCATCGGTGAGCACGAGAGCGTCAGGCTGAACGGATGCGAGCAGATCAGATGGGCGATCGGCAACGGGCATCGTGTCGAGCCGCTCGATGACCTGCGCGGCGTCGAGTCCCGCCAGGTCGTGCGTGGAGAAGAACTCGCTGTCGGAAGCTTGGTTGCTGGATGGCGGCGTTGCTGATTCGGGGGTGGAGTTTGCGCAACCGGCGAGCACGAGGCCAGAGATGAGCGCCATGGTGGCTGCGGTGAGCAGACTCCCTCGTCGGGTCCTGGTGGGGTTGGTCATAGTTTGATCCTTTGAGACGTGGGGGCAAGCCGGTGTCGGAACGCTCGAGCGTTCCGACACCGGCCCGGACGGAGCGTTAGAGGGAGGCCAAGAGGTCTTCCATCTCCTGGATTTCTGCGGTCTGGTCGTCGATGATCGTTTGTGCGAGCTCGATCGCAGCCGGGTCGCTTCCGTCCTCGACCTGGGTCTGGGCCATCTCGACCGCTCCTTCGTGATGGACGATCATCTGCTCCAGGAACAGGCGCGACGCCTCGGTGCCACTGGCCGCTTCGAGGGCGGCGAGATCCTCCTCGGACATCATTCCGTCGCCGTGGTCCATCCCGTCCATCTCGCGTTCGTCCGGGTCGACGCCCCAGTCATCGAGCCAACCATTGAGCTGGTTGATCTCGGGGCCCTGGGCCGCCTTGATCTCCTCGGCCAACGTCGCCACCTCCGGGTCGACGTCGTCCTTGGCGAGGACGATGTTGCTCATCTCGATGGCCTGCTCGTGGTGGACGATCATCATCGATGCGAACATCACGTCCGCATCGTTGACGCCTGCTGCTTGCTCGGTCGAGTCGTCTTCCGTGACCGGCGTCGAGTCGTCCTCGCTCCCGGCGGAGCAGCCGGCCAGTACCAAGGCAGCGGCGAGGGCGAGCGCAGCGGTCGCCGCAGTTCGGGTAGTCATCAGTGTTCTCCAATATCAACAGTCGCTTGGATGGCACGCGAACCTCGATGGCATCGCGTGAGTGAGGTGGGGAACCCTGGGCGTTCTGGGACGCGCCGGGTTCACCGGCCCCTCACGTGCGACTGATGCAGAGAACGTGTAAGGACGGTGCCCTCAGTGGCACTCGGACGGTGAGGCGGACCTGGGGATGATCTGATCGTGGGTTGCTGTGCATCCATCCAGGGAGGAGACGCGGCGGCATCAGGACGAGCAGCGCGAGCAGAAGCGCGAGCACACACGCCATCGCCATCTCTAGATGGTCGCTGGCGCCGCAGTCCGCACACGCACCCTCGTGGTTCTTGGCCGTGTCGCTGGATGTCTGCTGCCCTACTGCCGCGTGGTGGGCCTCTCCGGCCTCAGGGGCGGAAACTGAGATGGCTGCGGGCGCCTGGGCAGTCGGAGTGCCATGCAGGTTCAGCGTATGCATGGCGACCAGGCCCACGATGATCCCGGCAACAAGCAGACCACCCCAGAGGAGGCGCCGGAAGATGCCCCGAGGGGCTCTCTCGGATCGCGTCGCCGGCACGGACACCATCGGGCCAGGTTACCGACCGCCCCTGTGGTCGACCACAAGCCGCCCGGACACCTGACTCATGTGCAGGAGCACCACTGGCGGTGTCGGCCCCGGTCAGCGCAACCGGGGTATCGCCGAGGTGACGGACGGTGAACAGCGGGTCGATGGAGACAGGCCGGGTGTTGTTACCGGGCGTGCGGTGACCCTCGCCGGTGATCGCGATCGCGGAGCTGCTCACCGCGTTCCTTCCTGAGTCGCGGAGGCAGTGAACGCCGGCAACAGGATCGCCTAGATGAACCGCGGCGCGTCATCGGGGTCGAGGCAGAACGTGGCGGCTCCAACAATTGATTGATACCCGCTAGGGGTATAGGGTGACGGTCGTCGTACACAGATGAAGGAGTAGGAAGCCATGGCAACCACGACCGAGTACCAGGTGACTGGCATGAGCTGCGGACACTGCGAGAGCGCGGTCCGCGCCGAGGTAGGCGAGGTCCCCGGCGTCACCGGCATCGACGTCAGCGCGGCCACCGGCCACCTGGCTGTGACGGCCGATGGGCCGGTAGATGATGCCGCGGTGATCGCCGCAGTCGATGAGGCTGGTTACGCCGCCGTCAGGAGCTGACATGAAGGCGCCTGCGCGGCTCGGCCTGTACGGGCTGCTCCTGGTGGCTGTGTTCGCTGTGGCTGGATTCGTAGCGAACGCGGTGGTTTCCGAGGAGACCGTGCAGGGCTGGACGCACGACACCGACGACACCGCCCACCACGACGGAGAAGGTCTGATGAACGCCGTCGAGCAGGACGGTCGCGAGGCCGGAGTGTCGTCACTGGGCCTGAGCCTGGCCCAGGGGGGTTACCGGCTGGCCGCCGTGATCGCGCCGACCGACACGACCAGCGAGGGCGAGCTGTCCTTGACCGTGACCGGCCCGGACGGCATGGCGGTGACGGACTTCGAGGTGGAGCACGAGCAGGAGCTGCACCTGATCGCCGTCCGTGCTGACGGGCAGCACTTCCGCCACGTGCACCCCGAGATGGATGACGAGGGCACCTGGTCGATCCCCTGGCAGTGGGACGGAGCTGGCTCCTACCGGGTCTTCGCGGACTTTGTCCCCGCAGACACCGGAGAGGGCCTCGCACTCTCGACCTCGGTCCAGGTGGCCGGCGATTACAACCCGGGACCGGCGACCGAGCCGGTTACCGAGACGACCGTGGGCGGCTTCGACGTCAGCGTGGAGGGCAGCCTCACCGCAGGTGAGGCGTCCGAGCTGACCATGACCATCACTCGTGACGGCGAGCCGGTCACCGAACTGGAGCCCTACCTGGGCGCATTCGGTCACCTGGTTGCCCTTCGTAACGGGGACCTGGCCTACCTGCACGTCCACCCGCACGGGGACGAACCCCAGGCTGGGGAGACCTCCGGACCCGAGATCGTGTTCGAGGCCACCGCGCCCACGCCTGGGAGTTACCTGCTTTATCTCGACTTCCAGATCGACGGCGAGGTCCACACCGCGCCGCTGGTGATCGACACGACCACCGACCCAGGCGAAGGCCCCGGCGGCGGGGAGCGCTCCGAGGACGGGCGTCCCGGCCAGGAGCCGGGAAACGCTGACGAGAATGAGGGCGGAGACGGCCATGACCACTGAGAACACCAGCACGGGCATCGCCAGCATCGAGCTGCAGATCGGTGGCATGACCTGCGCCTCGTGCGCGAACCGGATCGAGAAGAAGCTCAACAAGCTCGACGGCGTCACCGCCAGCGTGAACTACGCGACCGAGAAGGCCAGCGTCACGGGCCCCGACGATCTCGATCCGATGCTGTTGGTCGCCGCAGTCGAGAAGACCGGGTACACGGCCGCACTCCCGACCCCTACCAAGGGTTCCGATCAGAGCCCGGGCGAGGAGGGTGAGTCTGCCGCGGACGCCGAGCTGCGTTCGCTGCGCCAGCGGCTCATCGGCTCTGCCATCCTCGCGGTGCCGGTGATCGCCATGGCGATGATTCCCGCCCTGCAGTTCGACTACTGGGGCTTCGCGTCACTGGTGCTCGCCGCTCCGGTCGTGGTGTGGGCCGGCTGGCCCTTCCACAAGGCGGCGTGGATGAACCTGCGCCATGGCGCGGCGACGATGGACACCCTCATCTCGGTGGGCACGACCGCGGCGATGCTCTGGTCGATCGTGGCCCTGTTCTTCGGCACCGCCGGCCAGCCCGGCACGGTTCACCCCTTCGAGCTGACCATCTCTCGCTCCGACGGGCTCGGACACATCTATCTCGAGGTGGCAGCCGGGGTGATCACGTTCATCCTGCTCGGCCGCTACTTCGAGAAGCGCTCCAAGCGCCGCGCCGGTGCCGCCCTGCGCGCCCTGCTGGAGCTTGGGGCGAAAGAAGTATCGGTGCTGCGCGATGGAAGGGAGCAGCGGGTCTCCGTCGAGGAGCTGGCCGTAGGCGAGGAGTTTGTCGTCCGGCCCGGGGAGAAGATCGCCACCGACGGAACGATCAGCTCCGGCAAGTCCGCGATCGACGCCTCCATGCTCACCGGCGAATCCGTTCCCGTCGAGGTCGGCGAAGGCGACACCGTGGCCGGGGCGACCGTCAACGCCGGCGGCCGGCTCGTGGTGAAGGCCACTCGGGTGGGCTCGGACACGCAGCTGGCGCAGATGGCAAAGATGGTCGAGGACGCTCAATCGGGCAAGGCCGAGATCCAGCGCCTCGCCGACCGCGTCTCCGGGGTGTTCGTGCCGATCGCGATCGCGATCGCCGTTGCAGCCCTGGGCGCGTGGATCGGCGCCGGGTTCCCCCTGTCGGCAGGTTTCACCGCCGCCGTGGCGGTGCTCATCATCGCCTGCCCCTGCGCCCTGGGCCTCGCCACTCCGACGGCACTGCTGGTCGGCACCGGTCGCGGTGCGCAGATGGGGGTGCTCATCAAGGGCCCCGAGACCCTCGAATCGACCCGCAAGGTCGACACGATCGTGCTCGACAAGACCGGCACCGTCACGACCGGGAAGATGACCCTCACCGATGTCATCACCGCCGACGGGGGCGATCGAGCCGAGCTGCTGCGCCTGGCCGGTGGCTTGGAGGACTACTCCGAGCACCCGATCGCCCAAGCCATCGCGGCCGCCGCCACCAGCGAGGTCGGGGACCTGCCTGCGCCGGAGTCCTTCGACAATGTCGAGGGGCAAGGTGTGCAGGGCGTCATCGACGGCCACGCAGTGGTCGCTGGCCGGGAGTCGCTCCTGGCCGATTGGTCGATGCACGTGGACGAGAGCCTGCGTTCGGCCAAGCGGGCCGCCGAGGCCCAGGGCAAGACCGCGATCACGGTCGGATGGGACGGCGCCGCCCGTGGGGTCCTGGTCGTCTCCGATCAGATCAAGCCCACCAGTGCCCGGGCCGTAGCCCAGTTCAAGGAACTCGGACTGACGCCGGTGCTGCTGACCGGCGACAACCAGTCCGTGGCCGAGCAGGTCGCCTCCGAGGTCGGCATCGAGCAAGTCATCGCCGAAGTCCTACCCAAGGACAAGGTCGGTGTCGTCGCCCGGCTCCAGGACGAGGGCAAGGTTGTCGCGATGGTCGGCGACGGCGTCAACGATGCCCCCGCCCTGGCCCAGGCCGACCTGGGTCTAGCGATGGGCACCGGCACCGACGTGGCGATCGAGGCCGCCGACATCACCCTGGTGCGCGGGGACCTGCGCGCCGCTGCGGACGCCATCCGGCTGGCTAGGCGGACGCTGCGCACGATCAAGACCAACCTGTTCTGGGCCTTCGCCTACAACACCGCCGCGATCCCACTGGCCGCCTTCGGTCTGCTCAACCCGATGCTCGCCGGAGCGGCCATGGCCCTGTCGTCGGTGTTCGTCGTGTCGAACAGCCTGCGGCTGCGGACCTTCACGGCCCGCGCGGACGACGAGAGCGCGGCGGCTCCTGCTGGCACGGCACCGGCCCGTGAGCCGGTGAACGTCTGACCGTCGTCATCACGCAACAGGAAGGGACACCCGATGACTGCACACGAGAACCTGAACCTGACCGACGTTTCGTCGAGTGGAGGCAGCTGCTGTGGACACGCGCCGAGCGCCGACGCCGTCGCACAGACCTCCGCTGAGGAGATGGCCGAGTGCCCCGTGATGGCCGGCACCCCGGTCGTCAAGGCAGAAGCTGAGAACGCCGGTCTGGTCCGCGATCACAACGGCCAGCGGTACTGGCTGTGCTGCGCGTCCTGCGGCCCATTGTTCGACGCCGACCCCGATCGATACGCGACGGTGGGCTGAGGCCGCATCCGTTCCCGCGCTCCTTCGACGCACGTCCTCGCAGAGCGCGGGCCCTTCGCTCAGGCTCCATTCCCAGCCTGGAGGACACACGAAAGAGGCGACCATGAGCCACCACGACCACTCAACACGATCACCCTCGACGCCCGACGACACGCGGCACCACGGGTCCGATCCGCATGCTGGCCACCACTCCCACACCCAGGGACATGACGAGGCCTCGGATCACTCCGAGGCGCACGGGAACCACGGTGGACACGGCGATCACGGACATGGCGGGCACGCGGGTCACGGAGACCATGTCGCGCAGTTCCGACGCCTGTTCTGGATCATGCTGGTCCTCGCCGTGCCCGTGGTGGGGTTCAACGACATGTTCGCCGATCTCATCGGGTACCCGTTGCCCGAGGCAGGATGGGTCCGTTGGGTGTCGCCGGTCCTGGGAACCGTGATGTACGTCTGGGGCGGCCAGCCGTTCCTCACCGGCGCGGTCTCGGAGCTCCGCGCCCGCAAGCCCGGGATGATGCTGCTGATCGGCCTAGCCATCACCGTGGCGTTCCTCGCCTCTTGGGGTGCGAGCCTGGGCGTCCTGGACCATGAGCTGAACTTCTGGTGGGAACTGGCGCTGCTGGTGGTCATCATGCTGCTCGGCCACTGGATCGAGATGCGTTCCCTGGCGCAGACCACCTCCGCCCTCGACTCCCTGGCAGCGCTCCTCCCGGACGAGGCCGAGAAGGTTGACGGCGACGAGGTCGTGACGGTCTCCCCCGGCGATCTCGTGGTCGGCGACGTCGTCGTCGTCCGTCCCGGCTCTTCGGTACCCGCCGATGGAAAGATCGTCGACGGGTCGGCCTCCATGGATGAGTCGATGGTCACCGGAGAATCGAAGACGGTACGCCGCGAGATCGGTGAGCAGGTCGTCGCCGGCACTGTCGCCACCGACTCCGGGCTGCGGGTCGAGGTCACTGCCACCGGTGACGACACCGCCCTGGCGGGCATCCAGAAACTTGTCTCCGACGCGCAGGCCTCGTCCTCGCGCGCACAGAGGATCGCCGACACCGCCGCTGCCTGGCTGTTCTGGTTCGCCCTCGGCGCCGCATTGATCACCGCGGTCATCTGGTCGCTGATCGGGCTGCCGGACGCCGCGGTGGTGCGCACCATCACCGTCCTGGTCATCGCCTGTCCGCACGCACTCGGTCTGGCGATCCCCCTCGTGGTGTCCATCGCCACCGAGCGCGCAGCCCGCGGGGGCGTGCTGGTCAAGGACAGGCTCGCCCTGGAATCGATGCGCACCGTCGATTCCGTGCTGTTCGACAAGACCGGAACGCTGACCAAGGGCGAGCCCACCGTCACCGCCATCGAACCGGTCGGGAACCGCAGTGCCGAGGACGTTCTGGCGCTGGCCGCGGCTGCGGAGTCCGACAGCGAGCACCCCCTGGCCAGGGCCATCGTCGGCGCAGCCAGTGCCCGCGAGGTTCCAGTCGCGAAGGCTCAGGATTTCTCCTCCTCGCCGGCGGTCGGGGTCAAGGCAACCGTCGACAGCTCCGTGGTCGAGGTCGGTGGCCCCTACCTGCTCGACCAGCACGGGCTGGACGAACTGCCGGTCGCCGACCAGTGGCGGAACGAGGGGGCGATCATCCTCCACGTCCTGGCCGACGGCGAGGTCATCGGGGCGCTACGTCTGGCCGATGAGATCCGCCCCGAATCCCACGATGCTGTCGACGCCCTTCACGCCGCCGGCGCCCAGGTCGTGATGATCACCGGGGACGCCCAGGCCGTCGCCGACACCGTCGCGCGCGAGCTGGGCATCGACCGGGTCTTCGCCGGCGTGCGGCCAGAGGACAAGGCTGCCAAGGTCGCCGAGCTCCAGGACGAAGGCAGGAAGGTCGCCATGGTCGGTGACGGCGTCAACGACGCCCCTGCGCTCGCCCAGGCCGATGTCGGCATCGCCATCGGTGCCGGTACCGACGTAGCCATCGGGTCCGCCGGAGTCATCCTGGCCTCCTCCGACCCGCGCTCGGTGCTGTCCGTCATCGACCTCTCCCGCGCCAGCTACCGCAAGATGAAGCAGAACCTGTGGTGGGCCGCCGGGTACAACCTGATGTCGGTACCCCTGGCCGCCGGTGTGCTCGCACCGATCGGGTTCGTACTGCCGATGAGCATCGGCGCAATCCTGATGTCGGCCTCCACCGTCGTCGTTGCACTCAATGCCCAGCTGCTGCGGCGCCTCGATCTCACCCCCGCGTCCAGCACGGCGAAGATCATTGACCAGGCCACGACCGAATGAGCACCCGTCTGCTGTCGTAGCAGAGACCGCACGAATCCGGAGAAGACACGATGGACACCACCACCGCGACAGCAACCGAAGCTGACCACGGATACATCAGCGATAAGGACCGCTACCTGGCTCGTCTCAAGCGCATCGAGGGACAAGCCCGTGGAATCCACCGCATGATCGACGAGGACACCTACTGCATCGACATCCTCACCCAGATCAGCGCCGTCACCTCCGCGTTGGAGAACGTCGCCCTGGCCCTCCTCGACGACCACCTCAAGCACTGCGTAGTCCGGGCTGCCAAGGCCGGCGGCGCCGACGCTGACGAGAAGCTCAAGGAAGCCTCCGAAGCCATCAGTCGCCTCGTGAAGTCCTGAGGCGCGGCATGGATACGACCCGCGCGGTTGTGGGTGCACGGTCGTGGGGTCCTTCGCCGCTGCGTCATCGTGCTCATCACAACGCCGGGCTCCGGCACACCGACCACGCCCAACGCTCGTCTGCGCTCAGTTCTGGACGCCCGGGCAGACCTCGCTGCCCTGTCCCATGTCAACCGTGAAAGAGACGTTCCGGATAATGCCTGCCCCTCGTCCACACCCAGATCCCGACCACCAGGCTCGTCGCGGCCCGGGACGGCTGCGCGCTGTCGTAGCGACCGTGTTCGCCCTTGCCATCACGCTGGCCGGATGCGCACCCGGCAGCGGCGGCAGTCCCGCCGAGGTGGCCGGCGCAGGCTACGTGTCCGGTGACGGGTCCCTGTCGCTGTGGACGCCCGACGAGCGCGGTGCACCGGTCGAGATGACGGGCACGAGCTACACCGGGGAGAGCATCGACCTGACCGACTGGCGCGGGGAGGTGGCGGTGGTCAACTTCTGGTATGCCGCATGTCCGCCGTGCCGGGCCGAGGCGCCAGCCCTCGAGGCCATCGCCGAGGACTACCAGGACCAAGGGGTCCGCCTGCTCGGAGTCAACCCACGCGATGACACGGCCACCGCCCAGGCCTTCGAACGTACCTTCCAGATCCCCTACCCCTCCATCCATGACCAGAGCGCACGTGCCGTGGCCGCCTTCCAGGGCCTCGTGCCCCTGCAGGCCATGCCCACGACCGTGGTTCTGGACCGCCAGGGGCGGGTCGCGGCCCGCATCATGGGCGAGTTCGACCCCACCAGCCTGCGCGGCCTCATCGACGACACGCTCGCCGAGAGGGCCGAAGACGCATGAGCTGGGACCAGGTCGGCTCGTTCTTCGCCAGCACCGTGCTCACCGGCCCCATGCTCGCCGCGCTGCCCGTAGCCGCGCTGGCCGGATTCATCTCCTTCGCCTCCCCGTGCGTGCTGCCGCTGCTGCCCGGCTACGTCGGCTACCTCGGCGGCATGGCCGGAGCCACCACCCCGGGTGCGCAGCTGGCCGGCGGGCAGCAGACCAAGGTTCGTGACCGGCGCCTGCTGACCGGGGTACTGCTGTTCGTCGCCGGCTTCACCGCCGTGTTCGTCCTGCTCGGCGTCATCTTCGCCTGGCTGGGGATCCTGCTCGCTCCCTGGCTGGACATGATCACCCGCATCCTGGGTGTCCTCGTGGTGCTCATGGGCCTGGCCTTCATGGGCTACGTCCCCCTCATGCAGCGCGAGCGGCGCCTGCACCTGACCCCCCGGCAGGGCCTCTGGGGCGCGCCGCTGCTCGGCGTCGTCTTCGGGCTGGGCTGGGCCCCCTGCATGGGACCGACCTTGGCCGCGGTGCTCAGCCTCGCCTTCAGCGAGGCCGATCCCGCCCGCGGCGGAATCCTCGTGTTCGCCTACAGTCTCGGGCTGGGGATCCCGTTCGTCGCCGGAGCGATGCTGCTGTCCCGTTCCACCCGGGCGCTGAAGTTCCTACGGCGCCACCGCCTCACCTTCCAGCGCCTCGGCGGCGGGCTCCTCGTCCTGCTCGGACTGGCGATGATCACCGGGCTCTGGAACTGGATCTCGGGCTACCTGCAGGGCCTCGCCGCCAACTTCCAGACCATCGTCTGACTGTCAGGAGTCCCTTCACCGCCTGCTGAGGATGGGATAGGAGCGTCGACCACAGTCAGGCCCCTTCGCCTCACTGACCTCGTGCCCGTGACAGGACCTTTCTCTCCGTGCTCACCGGCCCTGCCCACGCCGCAGCAGCTGACCCACCGGCGCCACCCGCAGCGCTCGTGCCGACACCTGCCCGCGGCGCCGGGACGACTCAGTCCCGTCAACGACGACGGGGTCACCAGTCCGATGGACCGGTGACCCCGTCGGGTCCCGCTGCTAAGGAGCGCTGGGCGGACCGACAGAGGACGGCCCGCCCAGCGTGGATCAGCGGGTCTGCTCGATGCGGACGACCCCGAGGCTGTCCGCGCCGTCGCCGTCCCAGTCGCCGAACGCGGCGACGTCGCCGTCGCGCCCGTAGCGGGTCTCGATCACCTCGGCGTCGGAGGCCATCTCGTTCGTCACGAAGAAGTCGGCGCCACGCTGGAGGGCGAGGCTGTCCGCGCCGTCGCCGTCCCAGTCGCCCACGAGGACGAGGTCACCGTCGCGGCCGAGCGAGATCTCGCCGTCCACGCCTGCGCCGGTCGGATCGTTCGTCCAGATGACGTCGGAGCCGCGTCGGATGCCGAACGTGTCCGTGCCGTCGCCGTCGAAGTCGCCCACGAGGAGCGTGTCCCCGTCGGCACCGAAGGCGGCGAGCTCGATCTCGCCCGGGTTCTCGAGGTCGTTGATGATCTGCAGGACGTTGCCGTCACGGACCGCGAACGTGTCCGTGCCGTCGCCGTCGAAGTCGCCCTGGACGATCTCGTCGCCCGGCTCCCCGAGCCGGACGACCTGCTCGGCGGGGCCGGTGCCGAGGGTGTTCGTCAGGTGGATCTCGTTCCCGCGGCGCACGGCGATCGAGTCGGACCCGTCGCCGTCCCAGTCGCCGACGAAGATCTCGTCGCCCTCGACGCCGTAGAGGAAGCTGTGCGCGGCGTCGCCGGCGAGCTCGTCCGAGAGCAGGAAGCGCGGCGTGCCGGGCAGCTGCTCGGGCTCGGGCTCGGGGGCCGGCTCCGGCTCGGTGCGCGCGGCGTCGCGGGAGGCGGCGTCCGCCTCGCGCGCGGCATCGGCGTCCGGGGCCACCTGGTCGTTCTGCGCCTCGGTCTCGTCCTGCGGCTGCGCCTCGGGCTGGGGCGCGGTCTCGGGCTCCGGGGCCGGCTCCGCGGGCGCGGGCTCGGCCGGCGCGGGGGTCGAGCCGCCGGGGCCGCCGCCCGGGTAGGTGGCGAAGTTCTGGGTGGCGAACACGCGTCCGTCCCCCGAGACCGCCACGCCGACGCCGAAGTGCGTGTAGGACCCCGTGAGCAGGATGTTGTTGTGCACCGGCGAGTTGCGCCACTGGCTCATGAAGTAGTCGGCCTGGTGGTCCGGGTAGATGCCCCAGGACAGGATCTCCGAGGTGCCGGTCGATCCGGCGGGCACGGCCGACCGGCCGTAGTCCCCGCGGTGGACCATCGAGCCGATGCTCGCCTGGTGGTTGGACCAGGACTGCGCGACCGAGTCGATGGACCCGGTGCGCGTGAGCTGGGACAGGCCGTTGGCGGCGCGGTAGGCGTTGGTCTGGGCGGCGATCGCGTTGGCGACCTGGTTCTGCCAGCCGGCGTCGGTGCGGATGACGGGGCTGACGGTGCGGACGCCCGAGGGCGCCTCGGCCGCCTGGGCGGTCGTGACGGTCGCGCTCGCGGCGGCGACGGTCAGGAGTGCGGTGGCGACCCGGGGGGCGAGGGTGCGGCGCCGGGCGTGGCGGCCGCGCGGGGGTGCAAACACGTCGGTCGGTTCTCCTTGTTATCGGAA
>NZ_JBUZNK010000010.1:90654-148823 GCF_055326445.1 Georgenia sp. Z2081 | reverse complement strand
CACGTCCGTGTGTCAGGACTCCTCGCGGCGCGAGAAGTCCTTCTGCTCGAGCACGAGGGAGGTGAGCACGCCTCCGACGAGGGCCCAGAACGGTGCCGAGATGTGGAGGATGGACACCCCGCTCATGGCGATGACGAGTGCGACGAGCGCTCCGACCTGGAATCGCCTCTCCCGGAAGCTGGACTGGAAGGCCTGGAGCAGCACGCCGATCATGGCGAGTCCGGCGAGTGCCGCCGTCAGCTCCGGCGGGAGCGTGCCGACGATCGCGACGGCGACGCTGGCAAAGCTCCCGAAGACGGCGAAGAGGACCCCGTTGACGGCGGTCGCCGCGTATCGGCCGTCCTTGTTCGCACCCGCCTGCTCGGACGAGCAGATCGCGGTCATCGGTCCGGCGATGTTCGCGTTGTGCCCGCCGAACAGGGGCGCGAGGATGCCGCCCACGCCGCTGATGACGGTCATCGAGTTGAAGGGCGGCCGGTACCGCTCGACCATGAGCACGCCCATCGCCTGGGCGTTCTCCGCCCCGATGACGAGGAGCGCGAGCGGAACACCGACGGCGAGGATCGCGCTCACGTCGAACGACGGCATCACCAGCTCGGGGGCCGTGAGCGCGAGGTTGCTCTCGAGCGGTGTGAACGACCCTGTGACCGCGGCGGCGATCGCACCGGCCACCAGCGCGCCGACGACTCCGGGCACCGCCTTGATGAACCGGGAGAGCAGGAGATACCCGGCGATGGCGGCGCCGACGACGACCGGCAGGGCGACGGCCGCGTCGACGACCCCGGTCCCGAACCTGATGAGAGCTCCGGCGATCATCGCCATGACGATCGGGAACGGCAGCCAGGTGGCCACCTTCCGCACCAGGCCCGTGAGCCCGATGACGAGCACGATGACACCGGCGGCGAGGAAGGCCCCGACCATCTGGGAGAACTCGTACTCGGCGAGCGCCGCGACGACGAGGACTGCGCCCGGGATGCTGTAGGCCCCCGTGATGGGCTGCTTGTAGTACAGCGCCATGACGAACGAGATGAGGCCACCGAACACGTAGATCCCGAAGATCCACGAGGAGATGACGACGTCGGACAACCCGTTGGCCTGGCCGCCGTTGATGACGATGAGGGCCGGGCCGGTGCACCCGAAGATGGCGGCGATGAGGCCCGCGCCGACCGTGGAGATGTTGAGGTGCTTCGGCAGGTCCCGTACACCCGCGGCGAACCCGGGCCCCGCCTCGACGAACCTGCGGTCGACCACCGTGGGCGTGGGTTCCTGCTCGTGCTCCTGCTGCTGCTCGCTGATGCTCATGACGCGCCGACCTCCGTGGTGGAACGCAGCTGGTAGTCGCCGGCGACGAGCTTCCGGCGCAGGATCTTGCCGACCGGGCTCTTCGGGATGGCGGAGATGACGAGGACCTTCTTGGGCCGCTTGTACTGCGAGAGCGGGGCCTCGTTGCGGCTCCACTCCTGGAGCTCGGCAGCGAAGGCGGTCGGGTCGACGCCCGTGTCGGCCGGGACGACGAAGGCGGTGACCGCCTGCCCCCACTTCTCGTCCTTGAGACCGACGACGGCGACCTCGGACACACCGGGGTGACGCGAGAGGACGTCCTCGACCTCGATGGGGTGGACGTTCTCCCCGCCCGTGATGATCATGTCGTCGACCCGGCCGTCGACCCAGAGGTCGCCGTCGGCGTCGATGTGCCCGAGGTCGCCCGTGTGGTACCAGCGGCCGCGGATGGACTTCGCGTCGGCGTCGGGCCGGTTCCAGTAGCCCTGGAAGGCCTCGTCGGAGTCGAGCGAGGCGACGATCTCCCCGACGACGTCGACCGGAAGCTGCTCGTGGGTGTCCGTCGACCCGGGGTCGACGATCCGGAGGCGGGAGTACAGGCCCGGGCGCCCGGCGCTGCCGGGCTTGCGGGCCGCGTTCTCCTCGATCGCGAAGGTGTAGACCTCGCTGGACCCGTAGTGGTTGACGAACACCTCCGGGGCGATCGCCTGCTCGAGCTGCTCGCACAGGGTCGAGGTCATCGCGGCGCCCGCGAAGGCGAGCTTGCGCACCGAGCGCCCCACGCGATCGAGCCCGCCGGTCTGGGCGAGTGCCCAGAAGGCGGTCGGCACGAGGTACAGGGCGGAGACCTGCTCGGCCTCGATGAGCTCGACGGCCTGCGGCGCGTTGTAGACGGGCATCTCGACGAACGTGCCGCCGACGATGAGCATCGACTGCAGCGAGCGCAGCCCCATCGTGTGGTACATCGGCATGGCGCCGAGCGTGGACTCGCCGTACTGGTAGCTGCACTGCATGACGTGCGCGGCCGAGGCCGCGAACTCGTTGCGCTGGGTCCGCGGCACGCCCTTGGGCTTGGCCGTGGTGCCCGACGTGTAGAGCATGACGGCGGGGTCGTCCTCGGTGACGACGACGTCCGGCGCCGCGTTGCCGGCGGCGGCGACGACGCTCTCGAAGTCCTCCGCCCCGTCCAGCGGGTCGGTACCGGCGTACAGCAGGACGGGGCTCACCGTCGCCATGCGCAGCGCCTCCTCGGCGACCCCCCGTGCGAGGTCGTCGACGACGACGACCTTCGGCTCGGCGTCGTCGAGGCAGTAGGCGAGCTCCGGCCCCGAGAGCCGGATGTTGTACGGGGTCGAGAGCACGCCGAGCTTCTGCAGCGCGAGGTGCGTGGAGGCCATGACCTCCGAGTTCGACAGGAACATGGCGACCCGGTCGCCCGGGGCCACCCCCAGCCCGCGCACGGCGTTGGCGATCCGGTTGGTGCGCTCGTCCCACTCGCGGTACGTCATGCGTCGCGAGCCGGCGAACCCGAGCCGCTCGGGGAACCGCTCCGCCGTCCAGGCGAGCGTGCGTCCGATCTCCATCGATCAGTTCCTCCTCGTGATGCGGTTGAGAACCCCGCGCACGCGCGCGGTGGTGAGCTGGGTGACCATGGCGATCGCGCTCGGCGGCGCCGTGCTGACGGGCTCCTCGCCACGCGCGGTGGCGTCCATCGCGCGCGTGAACTGGCCGAACATCTCGCGACTGACGTCGCCGGCCAGCGAGCGCCCGAACTGGGCGATGCGACCCGTCATGTGCAGGTCGGCCTCGGCGTGGATCACTGCACCGTCGCCGTGCGGGGCGACCGTAAGGAGCACCTTCGCCTGCACGTTGCCGCCGCCGGCGTCCTCGGCCTGGGCGAGCGCAACGATCCGGCGGTCGGCCTCGTCCCGCTCGACCACGTGGATGTCGCCGACGAAGGCGAGCTTGACGGGACCGAGCGCGACCCGGATGCGGCCCTTGTACCGGTCGTCGCCGAAGTCGGAGACGAGCTCGGCCCCGGGGAGGCAGCGGGCGAGACGTTCGGTGTCCGCCATGACGGCCCAGATCTGCTCGGGGGTGGCGGCCACCTCGTCGTCGACCTCGATCGCCACGGTCGGCTCGGTGGCGGGCATGCGGATCTCGGCGACGCCCTGGTCGTCGTCGGTCTCGTCCTGCCCGGCGTCCGAGGCGCGCCCGCCCACGCTGTCGCGCGGGAGGAGGGCGGCCGTGGCGCAGTTGTGCGGCGCGGGGACGCCATCCGGGTGGTCCTCGGAGACCTCCGCGACCGCGTCCATGATGTTCCGGTACCCGGTGCAACGGCACAGGACGCCGGACATCTTCTCGGGCAGCTCCTCGCGCGACACCCCGGGCTCGTGGTCGAGGAGGTCGTAGGCGCTCATCAGCTGGCCGGGCGTGCAGAAGCCGCACTGGAGCGCGTGATGGCGGCCGAACGACTCCTGCAGCGGGTGAAGGTCGTCGGGCCGGCCCAGGCCCTCGACCGTCATGATCTCGGCCCCCTCGAGCTGGCAGGCCAGGAGGAGGCAGGCGCGGGCGGCGTCGCTGTCGACGATCACGGTGCACATCCCGCACACGCCGTGCTCGCAGCCGATGTGGGTGCCCGTGAGGCCGAGGTGGTCGCGCAGGGCGTCGGAGAGCGTGACCCGGGGCGCCACGTCGACGGTGGCGGGCCGACCGTTGACGGTGAAGGACACGCGCACGGTCTCCCCGGCCTCGACCCGCAGGGTCTCCGGGGCGTCCTCGGCCGTGCGGCCGGAGCGTCCGGTCCGGCTCGAGCGGCCCGTGAGGAGGTCGCGGGTGGCGGACAGGGTGCGCGGGGGGTTCATGCGGCGACGCTCCTCACGGTCGAGGTGTAGGCGCGGGCGAGCTCGCGGGCGGCGAGCGTGCGGACCAGGCGGCGGCGGTAGGCGGGAGAGCCGCCGGCGTCGCCGCCGGTCGTCACGACGTCGGCAGCCATCGCGTCGGTCGCTTCGGTCAGCCGGGCGGCCAGGTCGGCGGCCGACCCGTCGGAGCCCTCGAGAGCCTCGGCGAGCGCGCCACCGAGGTCGCGGCGCTGCGGCCGGTCGGAGACCCCGAAGGAGGTGACGTGGGCGTCGCGGATCTCGCCGTCCCGGGTGCGCACCCGGACGCCGACGCCTGCGAGCGCGAAGTCGCCGTGGCGGCGAGCGACCTCGGAGAACCCGTACCCGTCACCGGCCTCGGGCACGGGCATCCGCACCGAGGTGACGACGTCGGTGGGGCCCAGCGCCGTCGTCATGGCCCCGACGAAGAAGTCCTCGGCCGTGACCTGTCGCCGTCCGGCCGGCCCCGCGACGTCGAGCGTGGCGCCCAGGCAGAGCGCGACCGCGGGCAGCTCGGAGGACGGGTCCGCGTGTGCGAGCGAGCCGCACACGGTGCCGCGGCTGCGGATCTCCCGGTGGCCGATCCACGGGAGCGCCTGGCTCAGCAGCGGCACGGTGCCGCGGTGCTCCCGCTCGATGCGGCGCTGGCGGACGGCGGCACCGATGCGCAGGCACCCGTCGGAGATGCCGACCTGGGCGAGCTCGGGGACGCGGGTGATGTCGACGAGCGTGGCCGGCCGGCCGAGCCGCATCGCGAGGACGGGCACCAACGACTGTCCGCCGGCGATGACCTTGCCGCCGCCCTGCTCGTCCGCGGCGACGAGCTCGGCGACGACGTCCGCGAGCCTGGTCGGTCGGACGTAGGCGAAGGGGGCGGCCTTCACGTCAACGGCCCTCGAAGACGGGCGCGCGCTTCTCGGTGAACGCGGCGACGCCCTCGGCGAAGTCGTGCGTCGCGCGCAGCATCGAGTAGGACTTGCGCTCGAGCTCGACGCCGGTGGACAGGGGCCCGTCGACGCCGCGGTCGAGGACCTCCTTGGCGGTGCGCAGGGCGACGGGCGAGTAGCCGAGCATCGTCGACACGACGCGCTCGACCTCGGCCTCGAGGCCGTCGCGGTCCTCGGAGACGGACGCCAGCAGGCCCCAGTCGAGCGCCTGCTGCGCCTGGATCCGCTCGGCGGTGAGGACGTGGTACTTGGCTCGGGAGAGGCCGATGAGGCGGGCGAGGCGCTGGGTCCCGCCGCTGCCGGGCATCATGCCGAGACGCAGCTCGGGCAGGGCGAACTCCGAGCGCGCGGTCGCGAGCCGGATGTCGGTGGACAGGGCGAGCTCGAAGCCGACGCCGAAGCAGTAACCGTCGACCGCGGTGATGACGGGCTTCGGCGAGCGGGCCGGTGCCGTGATGTCCTGACCGAGGTCGGTGAGATCGAACGGCTCGACCTCCATGAAGCCGGCGATGTCGCCGCCCGAGGTGAAGTGCTCGCCCTCGCCGCGGACGACGACGACCGCCACGCGCGGGTCGGCGTCGATCTCGGCGAACCGCTCGGCCATCAGCGCGCGGGTCTCCATCGTCACGATGTTGAACCGCCCGTGGTCGAGCGTGAGGTTGGCGACGCGGCCGTCGTGGCTGCGCTCGAGTCGGATGTCTCCGCCGGTCAGGGGCATGTCGTCTCTTTCCTTCGTGGGTCAGCGGGAGGTGGTGAGCAGGTCGTGGATGACGTTGCCGTGGAGCGGGAGGCGCGTGATCTCGACGTCGTGCGCGGACAGGGCGTCCTCGACGGCGTTGGCCACGGCCACGGGGAAGCTCATCGAGCTCCCCTCGCCGGAGCCCTTCGCGCCGAGCCTCGTGACGGGGGATGGTGTCACCAGCCGGTTCCCCACCAGCGGGAACATCGACTCCGCGGCCGTGGGCACGAGGTAGTCCATGAACGTCGAGGTCGGCTGCCCGGAGTCCGTGTAGGCCATCTCCTCGTACAGCGCGCCGCCCAGGCCGTGGACGATCGCCCCGTGCACCTGGCCCTCGATGAGCAGCGGGTTGAGGACGGTGCCGGCGTCGTGCACGCCGGTGACCTTCTCGACGGCGATCTCGTACGTCTCGGGGTCGATGCGGACCTGGACGAGCTCGGCGACGAAGCCGTAGCACAGGGAGGAGTTGACCTGGTCCGTGCGCGAGGGCGCCTTCGCCTCCGGCGGGACGAACGCGGCCTCGGCGTAGAGGCTGGCCTCGACGTCGTCGGGCAGGGAGCCCGGGTCCCAGTGGACGACGCCCGCGGCATGCCGGAACTTCACCGAGCGCTCGGGCTCGGCGGCGACCCGCACGAGGCCGTCGACCAGCTCGAGCTCGTCCGGCTCCGCCTGGAGCAGCACCCCGGCCGCCACCTTGATCGACGCCGCGATCCGGTCGGTGGCCTCGACGATGGCCGAGGTCAGGAGCGGTGAGAAGCGCGAGGAGTAGCTGCCGGAGGTGACCGTCCACGGCGTCGTCGAGGTGTCCATGTCCACCTTGGGCACGACCTGCTCCAGCGGCAGCCCGAGCTGGTCGGCGACCACCTGCCGGGCGACCGTCGCGTGCCCCTGGCCCTGCGGGACCGTGCCGAGCAGCACGGAGACGACGCCGAACGGGTCGACCGTCACGCGCACGTGCTCCGTCGAGCCGGACTTGTCCCGCCCGGGCGGGCGGTCCTCCGAGGGGGTCGCGAGGCCGACGTAGCCGATGTTCGTGGCCGACGGCTCGACGACGACCGCCACGCCGCTGCCGACGAGCTCGCCGCGCGCGCGGGCCTCGGCCTGCTCGGCGCGCAGCCGCGCGTAGTCGGTCGACTCCAGCAGCAGCTCGACGGCCTTCTCGTAGTCCCCGGAGTCGTAGATGCCGCCGGTGGGCGTGGCGTAGGGGAACGATCCGGAGCGTACGAGGTTGCGCTGCCGCAGCTCGACGGGGTCGGCGCCGAGCTCGCGCGCGATCTTGTCCATCACGCGCTCGAGGCCGAAGTACAGCTGCTGGCCGCCGAACCCGCGGTTGAGCCCGGTGGGTGTCTTGTTCGTGACGACCGCGCGGGACCTCAGGCGCACCGCGTCGATCCGGTAGGCGCCGGTGATGTTGCCGAAGCACCGGTAGAGCGTCGCCGGCTCGGGCGGGCGCAGGTAGGCACCGACGTTCTCGGTGAAGTCGACGTCCAGGGCCTGGACGAGCCCGTCGGCATCGACGGCGGCGGTGAAGCGCATGAGCCGGTCCGACCCGGCCGAGCTCGCGAGCAGGTGCTCGTTGCGGTCCTCGGTCCACCGCACCGGGCGGCCCGCATGCCGGCTCGCGAGCGCCATGAGCGCGATGTAGGGGTAGATGCCCGCCTTGATGCCGAAGCTGCCCCCGTTGTCCTCCGGCACGATCAGCCGCAGCTGCGCCGGCCCGATCCCCAGCGCGCCGGACAGCACCGGCACCATCGAGAACGGTCCGTGGAAGTTGGAGTACGCGGTCACGTGCGGGCCGTCGGCCTCGTCCCGCCACTCGGCGACGACCGAGTAGCACTCCATCGGTGTGGACGAGTACCGCGGGAAGCTGTACTCCCCGGTGACCACGCGCGCTGCCGAGGCGAACGTCTCGTCGACCTCGCCGAAGGTGAACGTGCGGTCGCTCGCGACGTTGGTCTCCGCCGTGTCGTGCAGCAGGGGCGCGTCCGGCTCGATCGCCTTTGCGGTGTCGACGACGGCGGGCAGCAGGTCGTAGTCCACACGGACGAGCTCGGCGGCGTCCTCCGCGGTGTACCGGTCGGTGGCGACGACGACGGCGACCGGCTCGCCGACGAAGCGGACCTTGTCCGTGCCCGTGGGGTAGTAGGGCATCGGTGCGCGCAGCGAGAGGGGGAACGGCTTGAGCGCCTCGAGGACCTCCTCGGGGCCGATGACCGCGGCGACGCCGGGGTGGGCGCGGGCCCGGTCGAGGTCGACCGAACGGATGTAGGCGTGCGGGTGCGGGCTGCGCACGACGGCGGCGACCAGCGTGCCCGGAAGGGGGTCGAGATCGTCGAGGAAGCGGCCACGGCCCGTGAGCAGCGCGGGGTCCTCGAGGCGCGCGAGGCCCTGCCCCACGAACCTCTCGCGGCCGTTCGTATCCCCGGTCATGGCATCCTCCGCCGACATCGTCACATAACCATCCGCTTCAGACGGTATGTCCCGGAGGATGAAACTAGAGTACGGTCGGGGACATGTCAACGGTGCGGCTCTCGACGACGTCCTACGTCGTCCTCGGACTCATCGGGCTGCGTGGCCCGTCCACCTCGTACGACCTCAAGCGCGCCGTCGGCCGCTCAGTCGGCTACTTCTGGCCGTTCCCGCACGCCCAGCTGTACTCCGAGCCGCGCCGCCTCGCCGACGCCGGACTGCTGGAGGTCGAGACGGAGTCGGACGGGCGCCGCCGGCAGACGTTCTCACTGACGTCGCAGGGCCGCACCGAGCTGTCGCGGTGGCTCGCCGAGCCCGTGACGGACCCCATGCAGATCCGTGACGTCGCCGAGCTCAAGCTCTTCCTCGGTGAGCTTGCCACCGAGGACGACCTGCTCGCGCTCGCCGAGGAGCAGGTCCGCCAGCACGGCGCACGGCTGGGCGTGTACGACGACATGGCGGCCCGCTACGAGGGCGCCCCGCGCCTGGCCCCACGTCTGCGCTCGCTACGGCTCGGGCAGCGGCTCGAGCGCGCCGCGCTCGAGTTCTGGACCGAGCTCGTCGACGAGGTGAGCACCGGCGCCGGCCGGGCTGACGAGGAAGGCACCGGCACCGACCCGGCCGACGAGGTGGGGACGGAGGGCGATCTCATCTACACGGTGGCCGCCACCGAGGACCTGAGGCGCCGGGCATGACCGGCGAGCTCCACGTCACGAGAACCAGCGACCTCCACGTCACCACGACCGGCGACGGCCCACGGGTGGTCCTGCTGCACTGCGACGCCGCCACCGGCAGCACGGGGTGGCGCGCGCAGCGCGGACTGGCTTCGCGCTGGACCCTCGTGGTCCCGGACCGACCGGGCTACGGCCGCAGCCCGCGCGCCCGGGTCGACTTCGAGGCCGAGGCGCCCGCACACGCGGGCCTCCTGAGCGAAGGCGCGCACCTGGTGGGCCACTCGAACGGTGGCGTGGCCGCCATGCACGTCGCCGCGCTGGCACCGCACCTGGTCAGGTCCCTGACCCTCGTCGAGCCGCCCGCCTTCGGCGTCACCGACGCGCCCGAGGCCGTCGCCACCCGCGAGCGGCTCATCGAGCTCTGGGAACAGGGGCCGGACGACCCGTTCGAGTTCTGGGACCGGTTCTCCCGAACGATCGGCGAGCGCCCGTGGCCCCGGCCGCCCCTGCCCACCGCCTTCGAGGACGGCGTGCGGGCCGTGATGGGCTCGCGCGGCCCGTGGGAGGCGCGCCCCGACCTCGCCGGACTCCGCGCGGCGAGCTTCCCGGTCCTCGTCGTGTCCGGCGGGCACCACGCCGGGTTCGAGGCGGTGGCGGACACGATCGCCTCCGCCACGGCCGCCGAGCGGGCGGTGCTGCCGGGCCGCCAGCACATGGTGCCGCTGGTGGGCGAACCGTTCGACGCGCTCGTCGAGGACTTCTGGCTGCGGGCCGAGAGCGCCGAGGAGCGCAACCCCGGCCCCGGTCAGGCCCCGCTCGCGTCCGCGTGAACGGCTGACAGTTCGAGGTACGTCTCGGCGTTCCGGCGGATCGCCTCGACCTCCTCGTCCGTGGTCTGCCGGCGCACCTTGCCCGGGACGCCCGCCACGAGCGAGCGCGGCGGGATCTCGGTCCCCTCGAGGACGACCGTCCCGGCGGCGATCAGGCTGCCCGCGCCGATCCGTGCGCCGGTGAGCACGACGGCGCCCATGCCGATGAGGACGTCGTCCTCGATCTCGGCGGCGTGCACCACCGCGTTGTGCCCGACGGAGACCCCCTCCCCGATGCGGGCGGACTGCCCGACCTCGACGTGGACGCTCACGTTGTCCTGGATGTTGCTCCGTGCGCCGAGCCGGATCTCCTGACCGTCGAGGTCCGCGCGCAGGACGGCGCCGTACCAGATGCTCGATCGCTCGGCCGCCCTCACGCGTCCGACGACCGTGGCGCCGGGGGCGACGAAGGCGTCCTCGGCGAGCTGGGGCGTCGCGCCGTCGGGCAGGGCGAGGGTGCGGGGGGCACGGTCGGCGTTCATGCGCGGCCCCCTGCGCCCGGGCGGCCGTCGAGGCTCGCAGCGACGCCGGGCCAGCGCTCGACAAGCCCGACCTCGATGTCGAACAGGTCCAGCATCCGCCCGACCGAGTGGTCGACCACGTCCTGCACCGTCGCCGGGTGCGTATAGAACGCCGGCACGGGCGGGGCGATCACGGCACCCAGCTCACTCAGCTCGGCCATGGTTCGAAGATGGTTGCGGTGCAGGGGTGTCTCCCGTATCCCGAGGACGAGACGCCTGCGCTCCTTGAGCTGCACGTCCGCTGCGCGTGCCATGAGGGAGGAGGTCACTCCCGAGGCGATCTCGGACATGGTCTTGACCGAGCACGGTGCCACGACCATGCCCATGGTCCGGAACGATCCGCTCGCGATGCTCGCGCCGATGTCGTGGTTGGCGTGGACGACGTCGGCGAGGTCCTCGAGGTCGCCCGTCCGCAGGCCGGTCTCCTGGGCGAGCGTGAGCCGTCCGGCCTTGCTGACGATCAGGTGCGTCTCCACCGGAGTGTCCCGCAGCACCTGGAGGATCCGGATGCCGTAGGCAGCGCCGGACGCGCCGGAGATGCCGACGATCAGGCGCGGCGTCATGTCGGAGAGATCCATGCGTCCATCCTCCTCATCGAGCGGTGACTGCTGCGTGCCAGTCTGTCACGGAGGCGTCGACGACCGCCTCGAGGTCGACGTCGTCCTCGCCCGGCACCCGGATCCTCAGGAACTTCATGTCGGGAGCGCCCGCCGGGACGGTCGCGTCGAAGCCCAGCTTCGCACCGACACCCTCGGTCGTGGACGGATCGAGCTTGGAACCCTGGGACGGTCCCACGACGACGAGGTCACGATCCGCCTGGAACCTCGTAGCGACGGCCCACTCGACCTCGCGCGGATCGTGCACGTCGACGTCGGTGTCCACCACCGTGACGTGCTTGATGTCGTAGTGGGTGGCGAGTGCGCCGAGGATGACGTTCTTCGCCTCGCCCGGCTGTGCCTGGTCGACCTGCACATAGAGGTGGTAGCGAGCGACTCCGCCGAGCGAGAGGTGGACGTCCTTCACGCAGGGAAAGGTGCGTCGCAGGTGCGAGAGGAACGACGCCTCGCGCGGGATGCCCCCCAGCAGGAGGTGTTCGAGCCCGCCTCCGACGATCGTGTGGAACAGCGGGTCCTTGCGATGCGTGACCCGGTCGACCTCGATGACGTGCCTCTCCGCGCGCTCGCCGTAGTACTGGGGGAACTCTCCGAACGGCCCCTCGGGCTCTCGGCGGTTGGCCAGCAACCGACCCTCGATGACGATCTCTGCGTCCGCCGGGACCCGGACGTCGTTGGTACGGCATCGCGTCACCCGAAGCGGCGCACCACGCAGTGCACCCGAGATCTCGAGCTCGTCCTGCCCGAGCGGGACGATCGCCTGGGAGGCCATGAGGGTCAGCGGGTCGACACCGACCACGACGGCGATCTCGAGGTCCTCGTCGGCGGCCTCGAGCTCGTCGAAGAACCGCATCGTGTGCCGCGGCAGCAGGAGCGCCCCCAGGCGGTCCGGCCCGCTCACCTGGAGCCGGTGGATGGAGACGTTCTGGGCGCCGGTCGAGGGCTGACGGGAGATGAGCAGCCCCGCCGTGATGTAGCTGCCGCTGTCGTGCTCGTTGTGCGTCGGGATCGGAAGGATCCGCTCGAGGTCGACCTCTTCGTGCTCGACCTCCTGGACCGGGGCGTGGGGAACCTCCGTCCACGGCAATGGATTGCGACAGGCAGCCTCGAACGTGCTGACCAACTCGTCTTCCCCGACGCCGACCGCCTCAGCCATCCACGCCCTCTGAGAGAGCAGGCCGGAGATCACCGTGCCGTTATGGGTTCCCGGTCGAGGGAACAACGATGCGGTCGATCCGTCCAAGCGGTTGGCGACCGCGGCGACACCGTGCCGCAGATCGATCCCATGGTGGATGACGGACAGGCGGTTGCTCGCCGCCAGGTGGTCCAGCCAGCCTCGGAGGTCACTGCCAGGCGGAAGCTCCTCCCGGTGGTCCGGGTCGTCCGTCGATGCCGCTCGCGTACTCATCTCTGACTCTCCTGCTCGGTTTCATGAAGGGATGGCGGGCACGGATCCGGGATCTACAGGGAGAAGTGGACGTGCTTGAGCTCGGTGAACTGCTCTATGCCCTCGACCCCGCGGGTGCGCCCCAGCCCTGACATGCGATATCCACCCGAGGGGGCTTCTGCGTAGGACCTGTTGTAACCATTGATCCAGACCGTGCCGGAGCGGATTCCTCGTGACACGGACAGAGCGCGGCCGAGATCGCGACTCCACACCGAGGTGGCGAGACCGAACGAGTTCGCATTGACGAGCTCGACCGCGTCGTCCTCGTCCCGGTAGGACTCGACCGAGAGCACAGGACCGAAGATGTCGTCCTGAACGAGTGCCGATCCCGGCTCAGCGTCCGTCACGACACTCGGCGTCATGAAGAATCCGCGGGTGCCCGCCGGTTGAACCTGCTCGCCACCGACGCGGACAGTTGCGTCCCGACGGGCAAGGTCGACATACGACGACACCTTCTCGAAGGCTGCCTCGGAGATCAACGGGCCGAGGTCCGACGTCGGATCACGCGGGTCCCCGACCTTGAGCGCGCCGATCGACTCGCCCAGTCGGTCGGCGGTCTCGCCGAGCTGATCCTCGTGAACCAGCACACGGGTGCAGGCCATGCACATCTGCCCGGAGGTCGTCACCGCGGCGCGGGATGCTGCTGCGAGTGCCTGGTCGAGGTCGCCGTCCGGGAGGACGAGCATCGAGGCCTTGCCCCCGAGCTCGAGCAGCGGCCGAGTCATCGTCTCCGCCGAGTCGCGCAGGACTGCCTGTCCGGCTGCCGTCGACGCTGTCAGAGCCACGGCCGCCGTCCCCGGGTGACGCACGAGGGCAGAGCCGGCCACGGCTCCACCGGCGACGACCTGCAGCACGCCCGCCTCGATCCCCGACTCGTGGCCCAGTCGAACGATGTGCTCCGTGACCATGTGGGTCTGCGGACTCGGCTTGACGATCGCGGTCACCCCGGCAGCGAAGGCCGGCGCCAGGTCCCGCAGCAGGAGAAGGACGGGCCAGTTCCATGGTGTGATGAATACCGTCGGGCCAACAGGCTCACGCACGAGATGCGACTCGCTGCCGTCGGACATCGAACCTGCGCGACCGAGCGGAAGTCGCGCGAGTCCGGCGTTGAACCGCAACGCATCGATACTTCCGACGAGCTCCGTCCGCGCCTCGGCCGTGATCTTGCCGGTCTCCAGGACGATCTCGTCGACCAGGCTGTCGAACTCCGACTCGATCCGTTCCGCCCACCCGAGCAGCACCTCCGCCCGGCGCTTGTGGTCTCGGGGCCACGATCCACGGAAGGCGGCGAGCGAGGCGGAGACGACACGGTCGATCTCCTGGTCGCTTGCCTCGTCGGGGACCTCGAGCTCGTCCTGACTGACCGGTAGAAGGACGTGAGTCATACGAACACCCCACCGCCGTCGACGACGATCGTCTGTCCTGAGACAAAGCCTGCGCTCGGTCCGGACAGCCACATGACTGCTCCCACGAGGTCCTCCGGGACCATCGAGCGTTGGACGGACCGGGTCGAGGCGACCTTGCTCATGTATTCGTCGGTGTTGACTGCGCGGGACCCCGTGTCGTCCACGAGCCCCGGGGATACGGCGTTCACCGTGGTGCCTGATGCGCCCAGCTCACGCGCGGCAGCTCGGGTGAGCCCCTCGACCGCCGCCTTCGACGCGACATAGTGCGCGAATCCTGCGGCCCCCATCCGCGTCACGGTCGAGGCAATGTTGACGACGCGTCCCCCGCCGCCGTCGGCGAGTGCGGGTGCAGCGGCGCGCATCATCTGCCACGTTCCAACGACGTTGACCCGCAGGACGAGGTCCCACTCGGCCTCGGTGAGCTCGAGCATCGAGCGCTTCGCACCGAGCCCGTGATAAACAGCTGCGTTGTTGACGAGGGCATCGAGGCGCCCGAAGCTCTCGACGGCAGCCTCTACCGCGCGGTCGGCGCTCGCCCGATCGGTGATGTCGCCGCCCATGAACTGCGCCCTACCCGGACCAGCGGAGCTTGCCCGTTCGACGAGAGCGCTCGCCTGATCAGCCGTGGACTCGAGGTCCATCGCGAGCACGTTCGCACCGGCTGCCACGAGGGCGCGGAGATACGCCTGGCCGATGTCCCCCACCACACCCGTGAGCAGGACGGTGCGCCCTGCGTGTTCGTTGGTCATGTGTCGCCTTTCAGGTGGTCGACGGTCGGCCGGATCAGTAGAGGAGGCTCTCAGGGGCAACTTCCTCCTCGAGCAGACCGTGCTGATAGGCCAGATCGGCGAGGGTCTCGATCGACTCGATCGCGAACTCGCTGGGCCACCGAGGCAGAACGATCGCTTCACGCACCTCCGGAGCGATCTCCGTGAACTCGGAGAGAACGGCACGCGCCTCGTCCGGGTGCTCCTCCGCGTACGTCAACGACTCCTGCATCGCGGCCTGGAAGGCCTCGATGACCTCCGGGTCCGAGCTCGCGAGCTGCTCCGACGTGAAGTACGCGGCAACCATCAGCTCGGGGTGCACCTCCGCGTAGGGACGACTGATGGACTCCGCTCCCTCGTCGTTCAACATCGTCATGAACGGGTCGAGCACCCACGCGGCCTCCACCCTGCCCTCGGTCAGCGCCGCAGGCATGTCCGGGAAGGCGAGCTCGACGAACTCGACCGCGTCCGGGTCTCCTCCGTCGGCCTCGACGACGGACCTGACCACCGTGTCACCGATGTTGTTGAGGGTGTTGACAGCCACCGTGCGCCCCTCGAGGTCCGACGGAGACGAGATGCCGGATCCAGGCATGGTCATCACGGCGCTGAAGTCCTCCTCGACATCACCCGTGGTCGAGGCAGCCGGAGCCACCCAGCTGAGCCCGAGCCCCTGGTCCGCCGCGATAAGTAGTGATGTCGTGTTGGAGAAGCCGAACTGGAGGTCACCACTGAGCACCGCAGGAATGACGGCGGCGCCGCCCTGGAGCACCTGGATCTCGACGTCCAGACCGTGTTCCTCGAAGATTCCTTCCTGCAGCCCCAACCACGCGGGCGCGGTATCACCGATCGGGATCACGCCGACCGTGATGCTCGTCAGGCCACCATCCCCCTCTGGTGCCTCTCCCTCTGCGTCGCCCCCGCACGCGGCTAGCGCGAGAGCACCGGCGACCAAGACGGTCCCAACTGTCAGTCTGCGACTCATGAGCTGCTCCATTCCTCGTTGAACGTGCACCACTCCGGACACGCACCCACGGTGCTCGTCGTGCAAACGTGATCGGCGCCCCGACTCACGTAGTCCGACTCGGACCATCCTTGTCGGACCATTGAAAAGGTGTCAAGTCCGCTGAGATCCAGGCCGTCATCGCGGCTGGTCAGCTACGGGAGACGAGAGGGTCGCCATCGAGCGCGTTCGGAAGACTCACGCTGCCCTCCGCCGGAGGGCTCTGGGTCAGGCGTGGATCGGGGAGCTGGTGTCGGTCAGCCGCCGGCCGCTCCCGCCCCAGTGCGCGGCGACGATCTCGGCGGCGATCGCGACCGCGGTCTCCTCCGGGGTGCGGCCGCCCAGGTCCAGCCCGATCGGGGAGGAGAGCCGGGCCAGGTTCGCCTCCGAGACCCCCTCCTCGCGCAGCCGGGCCATCCGGTCGTCGTGCGTGCGCCGACTGCCCATCGCCCCGATGTAGCCGGCCCTGGTCCCCAGGGCCTCGACCAGCAGCGGCACGTCGAACTTCGGGTCGTGCGTGAGCACGCAGATCACGGTCCGCTCGTCGACCTCGCGACCGGCGAGATAGTCGTGCGGCCACTGCACGACGATCTCGTCCGCGTCCGGGAACCTCCGGGCGGTGGCGAACACCGGCCGCGCGTCGCACACCGTGACGTGGTAGCCGAGGAACTTGCCCACCCGCACGACGGCCGCGGCGAAGTCGATCGCGCCGAACACGATCATCTCCGGCGACGGCGCGAACGACTCGACGAACACCGTGACGTCCTCCATGCGGTGCTCCCCGTGGGCCCCGAGGTGGAGCACCCCGTTGCGCCCGTGCGCCAGCAGGCCCTCGGCGAGCTCCGCCACGCTGTATGCCAGGTCGGGATCGCGCACCGTGCGGGAGGCACCGTCCGGCCCGAGGACGATCCGGCCGCCGAGCTCGCCCTCGCCGTCGACGACGGTCGCGACCGCCGTCGCACGGCGGTCGGCCTCGGCCGCGGCCACGGCGGGCAGCTCGGGGAACGACTCCGCCGTGACGAGCTCGACGAACACCTCGATGGTGCCGCCGCACGTCAGCCCGACGCCGAACGCCTCGTCGTCGGAGACCCCGTAGGTCTCGCGCACCGGCACGCCGGTCGCGATCACGCGCTCGGCCAGGTCGTACACCGCCCCCTCGACGCACCCGCCGGACACGCTCCCGACGACCTCGCCCGACTCCGCGACCGCCATCGACGCACCGGGCCCGCGCGGGGAGGAGCTCCACGTCCGCACCACCGTCGCCAGCGCGAACCGGGTCCCTGCCCGGTGCCACGCCAGCACGTCGTCGAGAATGTCCCTCATCGCAGCCTCCCTGAACGTCCGCGCCCGGCCAGCACCGGTGCCAGCGCCTCGAGGCCGGCGATGCTGTGACCGGCGCGGAAGTCGTCGATGTGTGGCAGCGCAGCAGCCATTCCGCGCGCCAGCGGTTCGTAGCGGGGATCCGCCTTGAGCGGGTTGAGCCAGACCAGCTCGTGGGCCAGGCGCTGCAGCCTGGCGATGCTCGCGGCCATGACCGCGGGCTCGTCGTGGTCCAGCCCGTCCGAGCATACGACGACGACGGCGCCGCGCAGCGCGTCCTGCCCCCGTCCGCCCCGCAGGAGGGTGGAGATGGAGGACGCGAGCCGGGTGCCACCGTCCCAGTCCGTCACCGCGGCACCGACCCGTTCGAGGGCACGATCTGGTGAGGGCGTGCGCATGTCGGCCGTCACGCGGTGGGGACGCACGCCGATCGTGAACACCTCGATCCGCTCGCCGGCACGCATGAGCATGTGCGCGAACCGCAGGATCGTCCGGCCGTAGGCCGACATGGAGCCGGAGACGTCGACGAGGAAGGTGATCGGCCGCTGACGCGTGCGCCGCCGGAGCCGCCGGAGCCTCAGCGGCTCGCCGTCGGTGGCGAGGAGGCTCCGCATGGTCCCCCGCATGTCGAGGTGCCGACCGGAACGGGCGGGGCGCCGCCGCCTGCTCAGCCTGTGGCGCAGGCGCAGCCGCAGGTCCCGGATCATCCGGGCCGCCTCGCGCCGCTCCTCTTCGGTCATCGCGGTGAACGACTTGACCCGGAGCCGCTCCTCTGCGCTGGCCACGACCCGGGCAGGCTCGGGCTGTTCGCGGTACTCCTCCTCGACACTCCCGTCGGACGGCGGCTGCCCCTGACCGTCCGGAGCCTCGACGAGGAGGCTCGTCGGGGGGCGTGCCACGACGGGGAGATCCTCACCCGGCACGGCACCGGCGAAGAACTCGGCGAACGCCCGCGCGTAGGCGTCGTAGTGCCGAGGGTCCTGGACGAGGATGGCGCGACCGGCCCAGAAGAGCTCGCCCGCCCGCACGCCACCGAGCGCATGGAGCGCCTGGACGAGGGTGAGGACCTGCGACGTGCCGATGCGCACGCCGTGTCCGCGCAGGACCTCGGCGAACTCCGCGCACAGCGTCTCGACCTCCCGCCCGGAGGTCGTCGTGCCGGCCGGCGGGTCCGGGCGCCGGAGGGTGTCCGTCGCCGTCCTCGTCACGCCGGGCCCGAGTCCCGGTCGGGGACGATCGTCTCCACGGCGTCGAGCACGGCCCGCTGGTCGTCGACGTCCTTCGTCATGGTCGAGAGCGTGGCGCGCGCGACGTCCGCGTCGAGCGTCGTCACGCCCAGCATGTGCAGGGCACCTGCCCAGTCGAGCGCCTCCCCGACGCCGGGCCGGTGGGAGAGCTCGAGACCGCGCACCCGTGCCACCGCCTCGCACACCTCCCTGGCCAGCTGCTCGGGCACCTCGGGAGCCCGAAGGGCGAGGATCTCACGTTCACGCTCCGGCCCGGGGTGCTCGACCCAGCTGTAGAGGCACCGGCGACGGACCGCGTTGTGCAGCTCGCGGGTCCGGTTCGACGTGAGGACGACCAGCGGCGGCTCGGCCGCGCTCACCCGGCCGATCTCGGGGATCGTCACGGCGAAGTCGGACAGGAGCTCGAGCAGGAACGCCTCGAACTCGTCGTCGGCCCGGTCGAGCTCGTCGATGAGCAGCACGGCACCCGAGCCTGCCCGCAGCGCCCGGAGCAGGGGACGCTCAAGCAGGAACTCCTCGGTGAACACATCGGCGTGACCGGCGCCCTCGCGGACGGCCAGCAGCTGCGCCGGGTAGTGCCAGTCGTAGAGCGCCTGGCTCGCGTCAATGCCCTCGTATGCCTGGAGCCGGACGAGCTCGCGACCGAGCACGTCGGCGAGCGCCCGAGCGATCTCCGTCTTGCCGACGCCGTTCTCCCCCTCCAGGAGCAGCGGACGGCCCAGCCGCAGCGCGAGGAACGCCGCCATCGCGAGGTCGTGGCCGGCGACGTAGCCGACACCGCGCAGGGCGTCCCGCAGCTCGCCCGCGTCGGCCGGTCGGGCCTGGGCGGGCGAGCCGTGGTGCTCGGGCACGGTCGTCATGTGCTCAGTCCTGACCGGCGCGCCCTGGCGACGCTCTCGACGATGGCGGACGGCTTGACCGGCAGCTCGCGCACGCGCATGCCGAACTCCTTCAGCGCGTCGTCGATCGCCGCCGACAGCACGCCCGGGGTCGCCATGCGGCCGCCCTCGCCGCCGCCCTTGATACCGAACTCCGTGTACGGCGACGGGGTCTCGACGTGCCCGAGCTTGACGTACGGGACCTCGTGCGCTGTCGGCACGAGGTAGTCACGGAACGAGATGGCCTCGAACGTCCCGTCCTCCCCGTACGGGAGCTCCTCGAGCAGCGCCGTGCCGATGCCCTGGGCCGTGCCGCCGACCACGTGGCCGCCGAGCGTCACGGGATTCACGACGGTGCCGGCGTCGTGGACGGCGGTGTAGTCGAGGATCTTCAGCAGACCGGTGTCCGGGTCGACCTCGACGACGGCGATGTGGCAGTTGTGCCCCATGATCGGGTAGAAGACGCCGAGGTCCGCGCGGTCGGCGGACGGCATCGTGGTCATCGGGTGGTCGTACGTGAACTGCTCCTCCAGCCCGCTCGTCACGCCCGGCGGGAGGTTGAGGGCGAAGAAGTAGGCCGTCCCGGCGACGTCGGCGAGCCCGAGGCTGACGTCGGGGGCGCCCTTGACCTGGACGCGCTCGTCGACGATCTCCAGGTCCTCGGCCGGCACCTCGAGGGTGTGCGCCGCGATGTCGATGACCTTCTTCTGCAGCTTGCGCGCCGCGCCGCGGATCGCGCCGGTCACCATCACCGTGAAGCGGCTGCCGCCCGGCCCGGTGCCCGGCAGTGCGTGCGCCGAGTCCTGGTACCGGATGTTGACGGTCGACGGGTCGGTGCCGAACTCCTCGGCGACGACCATCGCGGCCACGGTCTCCGGGCTGTTGCCCCACATCGCCTGCGAGTGCAGGACGACGTGGAACTGGCCGGTCGGGTCGATGGTGATCGTCGCGCTCTCCGGGCTCGAGGTCGGGGCGAAGCCCGGCTCGTCGAACCAGTACCAGAACTCGGTCGAGCTGAAGACGCTGCGCTCCTGCGTCGAGACGAGGCCGATGCCGACGTAGCGGCCCTCCTCCTCGCGTAGCCGGACCTGCTCGGCGCGCCAGTGCTCGAGGTCGACGAGCCCCAGAGTCTCGTCGAGGACCGCCTCGTAGTCGCCGGAGTCGTAGAGGTTGCCGCCCGGGATCTTGTGGGGGAACTGCTCGGGCCGGATGAAGTTCTTCCTGCGGATGTCCTCCGGCCGCATGCCGGTCTCCTTCGCGGCCAGGTCGACGAGTCGTTCGAGCACCCAGTTCTGCACCTCGGAGCCGAAGCCCCGGTAGGCGCCCTGCTGGCACTTGTTCGTCACCGCGGCACGGAGGTGGTACTTCAGCTTCCCGATGTTGTACGGCCCCACCGACTGCGAGAGTGCGTTGCCGTGGGTGCCGACGCCGAACTGGAGGTAGGCGCCGTAGTCGTCGAGAACATCGACGTCGAGCGCCGTGAACGTCCCGTCCGCGGTGAGCGCGAGCCGGGCCTCGTAGTACCGGTCGGACGCGTGGTGGTCGGAGTTCATCGTGTGGTCGAGCCGGTCCTCGATGTAGGCGACCGGCTGGTCGACCTGCAGCGCGAGGAACCCGGCGAGGGTGGGGACCTTGTGGGCGGTGAACTTGGTGCCGAAGCTGCCGCCGGCCGGGACGGGCTGCAGGGTGACCTGGTTGCTCGGCAGCTTGAGGGCGGTGGAGATGAGGAAGGCGAAGTAGGTGAAGTTGATCGAGTTGCAGAAGATCTCGAGCACGCCGTTGAGCCCGGGGCGGGCGACGGCGCCGGTCGTCTCCATGGGCGTGCCTGAGGACCGTCCCCAGTGGAGCGTGTCGGAGACGATGATGTCTGCCTCGGCGAACGCCTCCTCGGCGCCGCCGAAGTCGAAGGTCCGCTCGTAGGCGAGGTTGGAGCCGTGCTCCTCGTGCAGCACGGGAGCGTCGGGCTCGAGCGCTGCGAAGGGGTCGACGACGTGCGGCAGCGGCTCGATCTCGACCTTCAGTGCGTCGACGCCGTCCTCGGCGATGTAGCGGCTGTCCGCGATGACCGCGACGACGGCCTCACCGAAGTAACGCACCTTGTCCACCGCGAGCGGGTACTGCGGGATCGTCGCCGGCCCGAAGTTCATGCAGGGGTTCATCTTCGCCTTGCAGTCCTCGCCGGTGACGACGGCGACGACGCCGGGGATCTTCAGCGCCTCGGAGGCGTCGACGGAGACGATCCGGCCGTGCGCGACCGGGCTGCGGTAGACGGCGGCGTGCTTGAGCCCGGGGATCTTGAGGTCGGCGATGTAGCCGCCGCGACCGACGAGCAACCGGGGGTCCTCGACCCGCTTCATGCTCCGGCCGATGTACCGGTGCTTGCTTCCTTCCGGGGCCGGCACGGACTCGGTGCCGCTGCGGTGCTCGGTGCTGGCGCTGGTCATGACTCGTGGCCTCCTGCCTCGTCCGCGGCTCCGTTGCCGCCGGCCGCTGCCGTGGCCCGACGCGGGCACCCGCCCGCGTCGAGCTTGCGTGCCGCGCACTGGACGGCGTTGATGATGTTCTGGTAACCGGTGCACCGGCAGAGGATCCCGGAGATGCCGTCCCGCACCTCGTCGTCGGTCCGGTCCCGTCTCTCGTCGAGCATCTCCTTGGTCCGCAGGACCATCGCGGGGGTGCAGAAGCCGCACTGGAGCCCGTGCTCCTCGTGGAACGCCTCCTGGATCGGGTGCAGGTTCTTCTGGTCGGCGGACAGGGACTCCACCGTCTCGATCGAGTGGCCGTCGACCTGGACCGCCAGCATGAGGCACGAGCGCACGGACTGCCCGTCCATGAGGACGTTGCACGCCCCGCAGACGCCCTGCTCGCAGCCGAGGTGGACGCTGACGAGATCGAGCTCCTGGCGGAGCCAGTCGGCGAGCGTCATGCGCGTCTCGACCTCGCGCACGACCTCGCGGCCGTTGACGGTCACGGTGATCTCGCGCCGCCGGGTGCGGTCCGTCGTCGGTGTCGTCATGCCGTCTCTCCTCTCGCCCCGCGGTGGAGCGCAGCGGTGATCGCGCGGGCGGTGATGGTCGCCGCGACGTGCTTGCGGTAGTCGTGCGTGGCGTGGATGTCGTCGCCGTTGGTCACCTGGTCGCGGACGGTGCGCGCGGCCTCGGTGACGAGCTCAGCGGTCGGTTCGCTCCCGACCAGCAGCTGCTCCGCCGCGGAGGCGCGCAGGGGTCGGTCGGCGATGTTGCCGACGCCGATCGCGGCGGCCGCCACCGTGCCGTCGTCGGCGAGCTCGAGCTGGCAGGCGGCGGCCGCCATCGGCCGGTCGCCGACGCGTCGGGAGACCTCCACGTATCCGTGGGACCCTCCGGGCACCGGCCACCGGGTCGCGACGAGGACCTCGTCGGGCTCGAGCGCGTTGATCTTCTGCCCCACGAAGAACTCCTCGGCCGGCAGCGTGCGGACCCCGGACGGGCCGGCAACCACCATCTGCGCGCCGAGGGTGACGGCGACAGTGGGGAGCTCGGTCGCGGGGTCGGCGAACGCGATGCTGCCGCCGACGGTCCCGCGGTGGCGGATCTCGGCGTGACCGATGTAGGAGATCGCCTCGGTGAGGATCGGGACGGCCGTGCGGACCCCGCCGTCGGTCTCGGCGGTCCGTTGGCGGACACCCGCGCCGATCTCGACGTGGTCGCCGGCGACGACGACCTGCTGCATCTCGGTGACGCGATTGATGTCCACGAGTACCTCGGGCCGGTGCACGCGTGCGTAGATGAAGGGCATGAGGCTGAGGCCGCCCGCGAGCACGGTGGCGTCCGACCCGTGGGCGGACTTCAGCGTCACCGCCTCGTCGATGGTCTCGGGGTCGTGGTAGGCGAAGGCCGACGGCTTCATCGCGCTCCCTTCGTTCTGGTGGTCTGTGCGTCGGCGTCGACGACGCCTGACGGGTGGGAACGTGCTGCTGCGGGGGGCTCCATCGCTCTCCTTCGGGCAAAGGCCTGCTGCCGGGGTCGGGACGACGTCCCGCGACCGGCGTGGACGCCAGTCTCGCGCACACCGCCGAGGTCATCCATGTGGCAACGCACCGACCGCCAGTGGTCGACTGTGCCCCGTCACAGCGGATGCGCCTCCTTGCCGGTCGCGGCCTGGCGAGCCCTCCACCCAGGGGGGAAGACCGGACGGCGACGGTGCACCGTGGACCGGCCGCCGGTCAGCCGGCGTCGACGGGAAGCGGGTCGTTGTCGCTGTCCAGGTGCTCCACGGTGGTGAAGATCAGCTCCTGGTCGCCGATGTTCTCGATGTCGTGCAGCAGGTACTCGCCGGGGCCGAAGTGGAAGTGCCGCGTCTCGCCCGCCCCGTAGGACACGTCGCGCGTGGTGCCGTCGAAGGTGTGCTGTCTGCTCGTCCCCGCCGTCACGGCGGTCCAGAAGTAGTCCAGCACGTGCCGGTGGGCGTGCCACCGCTCCCCCGGCGCCAGCCGGATCTCCCACACGCGCACCCGGTCGGTCTCGCTGAGCAGCCGGGATCCGACGTGACCGTCGAACGCAAGGTCCTCGAACTCCTTGCGCACATCGTCCGGCCAGCCCTCGAAGTTCTCTCCCACCAGTTCTCCGGCCAGCGAGAGATCCGCAAGAAACTTCGGCGTCGTCATCGTTCTCACCACAACCTTCCTCGTCCTGTCGGGTCCGGCCCTCGGGCCCGGTACTTGTTCCGTCCGCGCCGGACGGCGCCTGCTGATCAGGGCGTCGCCGTGGCCCGGGCCGCCTCGCGGGTGAGCACCCCGGCGCCGTAGAGGCCGAACTCCAGGTCCTTGTCTCCGGGCACCCACGTGTTCGTGAACTGCGAGCGCTCCCCCATCGCGGAGACCCTGTCGACGAGCGCGTGCCCCAGCGCGAGCTGCTCGGGCTCCCACGCCGCCAGCGCGGCGGGGATGTCCCCGTCCCCGGACCCCAGCGTCTCGGCCAGCGCCCACGCGTCCGCCGCCGCCTTCGCGCTCCCTGCGGCCGCGTGCGGTCGGGACGCGAAGGACGCATCGCCGACCAGGGCCACCCGCCCGACGGCCGCGCGCTCGCTGCGGATGTCGTACAGGGCCTGGATGTACGGCTCCTCGGTCAGGCGCACGAGCTCGGCCGCGGCCGGGGCGAGCAGGTCGCCCGCGGCCTCCTTCATCTCGGCCACGTAGCGGTCCTGCACCTGGCCCGGGTGCACCGACACCGGGCGGGGGATCCCCTGCTTGTCGAGCATCATCTCGTCAAGCTCGGGGCCCTCGGTGACGTTGCGGTACCAGACGTAGTTCATCAGCCGGTCGCCCTGTCCGAGAGCGTCCTGCGACGCCGGGATCGGGTACATGCAGATCTGGGTGTGGGGCGCCACCGAGTAGGCGAGCGCGTCCCCCAGCAGCGCGTGCGACCCCGGGGACAGCAGGCTCTCCGGGACCGTGCCGCGCCAGCCGACGTAGCCGGAGTAGGTCGCTCCCGCACCGGGGTTGAGCCGCTGCCGGCCGATCGACGAAATGCCGTCGGCGAACACGACGAGCTCCGCGCGCTCGACCCGACCGCTGACGAACCGGACCTCGACGCCGTCCTCGTCCTGGCTGAAGCCCGCCGCATACTCGCCGAGCACGTACCTGTGCGCGTCGAAGTCCTCGTAGAGCGCGCGGTAGATCGTCGACCACGAGGAGTATCGCCACTCGATTCTCTCCTCGTGGAGGATCGCGTCACCCTTGCCCAGGTAGCGCAGGTAGCTCGTCGCCGAGCTCACGTCCTCGGGCGTTCGCTCGCTGCGCTCGGCGAACCATCGCACCGTGTCGGGCTGCAGCACGATGCCGCCCCCGCGGTCGGTCAGCAGGCGGGGGGTCCGCTCGAACACGGTGACGTCGAACCCCAGGTCGCGCAGCAGCAGCGCCTGCGTGAGACCGCCGATCGATCCTCCGATCACGAGGGCCCGCGCGCCGTCGAACGTTGTCACCATCGACTTCTCCTTCGTAGTGGTTCGCGGCCGGTCGACGCCGGTCTCCCCGCGTCGCGCCCGGCCCTCAGTATCGAGGGGCCTCGATGCCGCCTCCATGGCGGGAGCGACAGAAGATGCGCAGTTTGCTGTGTCACGGCCCAGTCCTCGCCGCCGGCCGTCGAACCGGCGAGGAACCAGCCGGCGACAGGCGCCCGGCAGGCCACCACGGTGCGGTGACTCGCGTCGGCTGGTGCGCCACCGGCGAGAGGCAGCCGACTTCAGTGCTGCTGCGCGTGCACCGCCATGACAGGGCAGCGCGCACCGAGTAGTACTCGCTGTGCGTCGGAGCCGAAGACGAGTTTGCCGACCGGCGAGCGTCGTCGCATCCCGATGACGACGAGCTCGGCAGACCGCTCGTCGGCGACGCGGAGGATCTCGCTGCTCGGGTCCTCGCTCGACACGATCGGCACCAGCTCGTGCTCGACCCGGGAGTCGACGAGCAGCCGGCCCACCTCGTCGAGCACTCCCGCGACCGCGCGGCGCGCCTCGTCGAGCTCGTCGCGGAACGCAGCCGCGGCACTCGGCCCCTGGGGTTCTCCGGCCCGCCCCACCGACACCACCACGAGCAGTGCGTCGCGCAGGCGTGCCTCGGCGGCGGCAGTGTCGACGGCTGCGCGCCCTGCATCGGTCGGTGAGTATCCGACGACGATCGTCATGTTGTTCCTCCTGGTGCTGATGGGTGTCGTGACGGCGGAACGACGGCGGAGCCCGGACGCGGACCGGGGCTCATCCGAGCAGCGACGGCAACCACGTCACCAACGGTGGGAACGCGGCGAGCAGGCCGAGCGTGAGCAGCATCGCGAGGACGAACGGCATCGCGCCGGCGAAGATCTCGCCGACCGTGGCGCGGTCGCCGAGGACGGCGCTCATGGCGAACGGGGACATCCCGAACGGCGGGGTGAGGAGCCCGACCTCCACCGCGACGATGACGATGATCGCGAACCAGATCGGGTCGAGTCCGAGCGAGGTCACGACCGGGGCCATGAGCGGGACCATGATGAGCAGGATCGAGCTCGAGTCGAGCACCGCCCCCAGCACGATGAGGACGACGACGAACAGCAGGACGACCATCCCCTCCGAGAGCGCCGAGTCGGTGATCCGGTTCGTCATCTCGGTGACCAGCCCGCTGCGGGCAAGGGTCCGGGAGAACAGCTGGGCACCGATCAGCAGCAGCATGATGGAGCCGATGCTGACCGCGGACTCGCGGAACGCGCTGACGATGGCCCGCGTCCGCATGCCGTAGCCGACCGCGACGACGAACGCCCCGGACGCACCGACGGCCGCCGCCTCGGTGGGCGTGAACCATCCGAGCCAGATCCCGCCGAGGACCAGGGCGATGAGTGCGCCGATCGGGAGCGCGCGCACCATCGTCCGCGCGGCCGAGACGTCCTCGACCGTCGTCCTCGCGGTCGGCAGCGCCGGCGAGGAGGACCCGGTGCCGGTCGGCTCCGTGGCGGCGGACGAGGAGGAGGTGGGCGACGCGGTCGCGATCCGCCCGGGCCGGGCCGGGCGGCCGACCCGCTCGGGGCGTGCGACACCGATGGCGGTGATCGTCAGCACGTACACGAGCGCGAGAAGGACTCCGGGCACGATGCCGGCGATGAAGAGGGTGCCGATCGAGACGTTGGCGAGGACCCCGTAGAGAATCATCAGCAGGCTGGGCGGGATGAGCATCCCCAGGACCGAGCTTCCGGCGACGGTCCCCAGGGCCAGCTTCTTGTCGTACCCGCGCGCGACCATCTCGGGCACGGCGATGCGTGCGAAGATCGCGGCTGAGGCGACGCTGACGCCGGTGACGGCGCCGAAGATCCCGTTGGCGAAGACGGTCGCGGAGGCGAGCCCGCCGATGAGCCGTCGCGCCACCAGCCTGGCGACGTCGAACAGGTAGCGCGCCGCGGGGCTGTGGCTCATGAAGGCGCCCATGAGGATGAACAGCGGGATGACGGCGAACACGTAGTCGCGTACCCCGCCGAGCACCGTGTTGGACACGAGCACCGCCGTCTGCTCGACGCTCCCGGTGAGCAGGAGCATCCCGAGCAGGCTCGCGACGAACAGCGAGAAGGCGATCGGAACGCCGAGGACCACCAGGGCGAAGAGCGCCACGACGGCGACGCCTCCGACGGCAAGATCCGCCATCACGCCTCCCTCCTGCCGGTCCGGCCGGAGCCGTTCCGGGAAGAGTGCCCCCCGGCCGGTGCCACGGTGTCGGCACCGTGACCGGGGCCGGCATCGCTCGCGGGGGCAGCACCGTCGTGGTCGGCGGACGACCGGGGCCCTCGGTGCGCGGCAAGCAGGCACTCCACCGCCATGCAGACGGCGAACAGGACGACGATCGTGCGTAGCGGGCCGGTCGGAATCCGAATAGACCCCTCGCCCGAGTACTCGCCGGAGGCCCAGGACTCGAGCATCGGCCCCCAGGTCGACCACGCGACGACGGCGAACACGATGGCGCCGAGCAGGCAGGCGACGATCCAGGCGACGCGCTGTGCTCGCACCGGGAGGCGGTCGACGAGGATCCCGGTCCGGATGTGGCCGCCGCTCCGCATCACGTAGGGCACGCACAGCAGTGTCACTGCGGCCACCCCGTTCGAGGCGACCTCGGCGCTCCCGATCACGACGACACCGTCGACGAACCGACCCACCACGCTCGCGAGGACCCAGCCGATCATCACGACGAGGAGCACCCCCGCCAGCACCGCCATGGCACCGGACACGGTCCGCATCACACGGTCGGCTCCGTCGACGAACCTGGCGGCACCGCCAGGACGTGGGCCGCCGGTCGCATCGCGCGCGGTCACTGCTGCTCCCCCGGCTCGTAGGGCACGGGATACTCGTGCCCGAGCTCCTCCTGCGCCGCGATGTAGGCGGAGATGAGCTCGGAGCCGGGCCGCCCGGACTCGTCCATCTCGTCGGCGCGCCGCTGCGGGAGGTCGGCGAGCGCCTCGGTCCAGTGCTCGCGGAGCTCGTCGCTGGGCTCCGTCACCGTCATTCCCTCCGCCGCCATCGTCTCCTCCGAGTGCGCCACGGCCTCGTTGACCGCCTGAGCGGAGACCTGCTCGAACTCGAGGGCGACCTCGAGCACGATGTCCTGGACCTCCGGCGGGAGCGTCTCCCAGGTGTCCTGGTTGACGGTGAGCGCCCCCAGCGGCACCGCGCCGAAGTCCATCGCGGTGAAGTGGCTGAGCACCTCGTAGAGCCGGAGGTTGTCGAATCCCTCGACGAAGTTGACGACGCCGTCGTACACACCCGTCTGGAACGCCGAGTACCACTCGGTCGAGGGCGCCTGGACCGGGACGACGTCCATCGGCCCGAGCCATTCGAGGTTCGATCCGACGCCGGCGACCTGCCGGTCGGTGAGGTCCTCGACCCCTTCGACCGGGAAGTTGGTGCCGAGCCCGTAGTTGCCGACCGCGAGGAACGCGATCGCCGTCTGGTTGCGATCGGCGTAGACCTGCTGGAACTCCTCGTTCCCCTCGTAGACCTGCCGGAACGCGGCGATCGCGATCTCTGCGTCGGGCGAGGAGAAGGGCACGTAGTAGCCGAGGTTGTGCAGGGGGAGCTCAGACGGGTTGTAGGGGAAGACCGAGGCCCCCATGTCGAGCTGGCCGGACTCCATCGCGTCGAGCTCCTCGCCGACCTCGACGTAGGTGCCGAAGAACTCGTCGAACTCGATCTCGTGGATCGTCTCCTCGGAGACCCTGCGTACGACCTCGGGCACGAAGACGTCGGACACCGATCCGACCGAGGTCAGCGCGGTCCGGGGGACCCCGGCTCCGATCGTCAGGGTGAACGTCTCTCCGCCCTCGGCGGTCGTGGGCGCGCCGGTCGAGCAGGCCGCCAGCGCCGCTGCACCCGCCACGACTGTGGCGGCCGTGGTACGCCGCATGGTCGAGCGTCGCCTGCGCGTCATCACGCGAGCCATCGAGAACCCTTCGGGTACGGGGACAGAACTGCCCGAGCGTCACCGGCTCACACTCACCCGCTCAATGGGCCGCTGCACCGCTCGATGAGCTCCCACTGTGGCGACATCCAGTACGGTCGGCCACGAGGGCATGGCAGCGTCGACGCTCCGCCCCGAAAGGACCGCGCCATGTCGCCCACCCATCCCCTCTCGCACGAGCCGATCGACGTCGGCCGTGACGCCTCCTCACCGGAACCGGTCGGCCTACGCGACCTCCTGCACGGCGTCGCCGAGATCTCGTCGGCCGTGAACGAGCCGGTCTCGGTGCCGACCCTCCTCAACCTCGTGGCGGAGACCGCGTGCCGGCTCATGGGATTCGACTTCTGCGGCGTGTTCCTGCCCGACCGCACCAAGGGCGTCCTCGTGGTCGAAGGCTCCTACGGGTTCTCGCCCCGGTACATCACCGAGGTCAACGCCCTCCACCCGATCACGATCGAAGAAGGTACGACGCAGGCCCCGTCCACGCGCGCGTTCCTCACGCAGGAGCCGGTCCAGGTGCTCGACACCGCGACGGACCCGGCGTTCGCACAGTGGGGCGAGGGGGCCCGGGAGCAGGGGTTCCGCTCCATGATCGCCGTGCCGCTCATCGTGTCCGGCACGACCGTCGGGACCCTCAACGGGTACACGAGCAGGCGCCAGACGTTCGACGAGCACGTCGTCGAGCTCGCCGGCACGCTCGCGAACCAGGCGGCGATCGCCATCGCCAGCGCCCGGTTGCGTACCGCCCAGGCCCGCACGATCCAGAACCTCGAGCAGCTGAACTCCTCGCTCGAGGAGCAGCACACGCTCGCCCAGCAGGCCGAGGCGATCCACCAGCGGCTCGCACAGGTCGCCCTCGAGCAAGGCGGCGTCGAGGGCGTCACGCTGGCGCTGAGCGAGCTGCTCCATCGGTCCGTCGTCGTCGAGGAACCCGGCGGCCGGGAGATCGCGCGCGTCGTGGTGGACGGGCAGTCGCTCACCGCGCCACCGGCCGACGACGGTCCGGGCGACGGCCGCGCGGAGGAGACATCGACCGGTGGAGAGCTGGTCGACGTCGACGGTCCGGACGGCCCCCTGACGATCCTGCAGGTCCGGCTCGGCGGGGACGTCGCCGCCCACGTGTGGCTCGAGGGCCGCAGCGCGGACCTGTCCCGGCTCGAGCGGCGCGCGGTGGACTACGCCGGGACCGTCCTCGCGCTCGAGCTCCTTCGGCGGCGGACCGCGCAGGAGGTCGAGTGGCGCACGTCGAGCGACCTCGTCCACGAGCTCGTGCGCGGTGGGCCGACGACGCCGGCCGACCTGACCTCCCGGGCGCAGCGCCTCGACCACGACCTCGACCACCCGCACGTCGTCCTCGTCGCGCGGCCGGACACGGCGAGCACCGCCGGGGAGAGCGCACTGCTCGGCGCCGCTCGCTCCGCGGCGTCGTCGGTTCGTCCACGCCCGCTCGTGGCCGCGATCGGTCCCTACGTCGTCATGCTGTGGCCCGACGACGAGGAGTCGGCGATCGATGCTGTCGCGAACGAGCTCAGGCGCACCTACCGCCGGATCCGTGGACGCTCCGGGACGGCGTCCGTGACGGTCTCCTCGACCTGCCGCTCGATGCACGAGTACGCGGGCGCCTTCCGTCTCGGGCGTGGCATGGCCGAGCTCGCACGGGTCAGGCGCCGTCGGGACGGCACCATCCGCCTCGACGACCTCGGTCCGATGTCCCTCCTGCTCCAGATCGAGGACCCCGCCGAGCTCGTCCGCTACGCCGAGCGCCTGCTCGGCCCGCTGCGCGCGCACGACGAGCGGCGCGGCTCAAGCCTGGTCGACACGTTGTCCGTGTACTTCGCGCACGATCAGAACACGGCGGCGACGGCGGGCGAGCTGCACGTACACCCCAACACCGTGGGCCTGCGCGTGCGGCGCATCGAGGAGATCCTCGGCCTGTCCCTGTCCGGGACGGACGCCGTCGTCCACGTGGGGATGGCGCTCATGGCCGACCAGGTCGCGCGGACCCTGGACGCGTAGCCCCGTCGCTCAGCGTGCGCGGGAGCGCGAGGAGCGGCACCGCCCACGCGACGGCGACCACCACCAGCGCACCGGCGGTCGCGCCGCGCTCGATCGCCCACGCGAGCAGCGGTGTGCCGATGACGACGAGAAAGTTCGCCGCCGCGTTGAGCACGCCGACCGCGGCCCCCGGCCGGTCGTCGCGCAGCCGCTGGGCGCCGGCGAGGGCCGAGGCGAACGGCAGGCCGCTCGCCACGCCGATCGTCAGGGTCGCGACCACGGCCACGGCCGGCGTCGAGGGGACGGCGAGCAGCAGCGTGCCGACGGCGCAGGCGACCAGCGACACCGCGACGAGGCTGCGGCTGCGGTGGCCGATCCGCGAGGTGAGGTAGCCGCCCAGGGGCCGGCTGACCAGGGTCGTCGCCAGCACGAGCGAGGCCACGGTGGACGCGGTGCGCGGCTCCATCCCCCAACGCTCCGTGAGGATCGTCCCGGTCCAGTTGCCGAGGACGACTCCGATCCCGAACGTCGAGGCGTGCACGGCGGCGAGCCGGAGGAGCTCGGGGTCGCGCAGCAGGTGAGGTCGCGCCCCCGAGGCGGTGGCTGCCGGCGGTCCTTCCTGTGGCGCGTCGTCGACCAGGAGGAGCACGAGCAGCCCGGCCAGGACGGCCACGGCTATGCAGGTGATCCAGGCCGAGCGCCAGCCGAGCAGGTCCTCGAGGGCGGGGATCACCGCGATCGCGATGCCGCCGGTGCCGATCGCCATGCCGCCGAAGACGCCCAGCCCGGTCGGGCCGGTGCGCGAGCGACGCGCCAGCTCGGCGCCCGCGACGAAGCCGACGGCGCAGCCCGCGCCGGCGAGCAGCCGCGCCGGGAACGCGATGAGCAGCGAGGGGGTCACGACGGCGGCCGCGTAGGCCAGCACCGTCAGGCCCAGTCCTGCGAACGCGGTCCGGCGCACGCCCCACCGGTCGACGAGGACGCCGGTGGGGATCTGGAGCGCCGCATAGGCGACAGCGAACACGGTCGTCAGCAGGCCGATCGTGACGAGGGTGGTGCCGTGCGAGCGGGCGAGCGTCCCGGCCGCAGCGCCCGCGGCGGCGAGCCCCCAGCCGGCGGCGGAGGCCAGGAGTCCGGCAGGGATCAGGAGGAGCGGGTGCGGCCGGTCCGATGCGCCTGCTCGCGTGCCGCTCCCCGTCACGCAGACCTCGTCTCCCTCGTGTCCTCGTCCGCGACCGGCACGCACCGCCGGTCCGGACGTTCGGGCAGCCATTCTCACCCTCGACGCCGACCCCGTCCATGTCGGCCCGGCCAGCGGACCGCGCCGCCGGTGTGCCGGGCCACCGCCCCTCGCCCGCGCTGTCGCCACCGGGAGCGACCCACACCGGACGCGGGCCGGACACCCCTGTCACGGGTCAGCCCGGGACGTCGACGTCCTCCCCGCCGGCGAGGTCGCCGCACTCGACGAGCCGCACGCGCTGCCCGCGCAGGTAGGGCGCCGCCCCGTCGTCGTCGGTGAGCGCGGCGAGCAGCGGGGCGAGGTGGACGGCCGGGACGACCACGGGGTGCCTCGGGCGTCCGTCGAACGCGGCGCGGGCGAGGTCGTCGCCCGCGGCTGAGAGGACGCGTGCGACGACGTCGTGCCCGATGTCGGGGTAGTCGACGAGGTGGATGGCCACGTGCCCGGCGCCCGCGGGGACCGCGCCGAGCCCGGCCCGCAGCGAGACTCCCATCCCCCGGTCCCACCCGGCGCAGTGGACCTCCTCCGCGCCGCGCGGTATCTCGGGCCGGGCGGCGCCGGTGACGACGAGCACGCGATCGCAGCCGCCCCGACCCAGTGCGTCGACGGCGTGCTCGAGCCAGCCCGGGACGAGGATCTTCGGGTGCCCGTAGCGCCTGCCCGCGCCCGCGGCGAGCAGCAGCCCGTACGTCCCACCGGCGGGGGCCTCCGTCTCCATCCGGCCAGCGTCCCCCAGCCGGGGCTCGGCGCCAAGCGGGGCGGCAAGCGGGGTGCTCGCCGCCGATCCACAGCCCGCCGAGGTGGAGAACTGTCCACGTGTCGCCGTGTGTCATCGACCGCCCGCGTGATGCACTACGGTCACCCGTCTACCCGGGACCACCCGTTCCGGATACCGCACGACCTCGGAAGGAGACCCGCGATGTCCCACGACGCCACGACCGTCGGCTCCACGAGACCTGAGCGGGTGGCCGAGGCGTCCCCCCTTACCGGCGCACCGTCGGCCCTCTCACCGGACACCGCCTGGATGCTCCCGCCGGCCGAGCTCGTCACCGACGTCGAGTCGGCGTTCACGGGGGCTCCCCGGACGACCCCTCCGCCGTACGGCGGGCTGCGCTACACGGCCTCCTGGTGGGCGGCGCGCGCCGGCCACTGAGCACTCGCGGACGGGCCGGCCGCGCTACCGGGCGGGCAGCGCCGCCCCCACAGGCTCCGGGTCGCTCGTGGCGAACCGTTCGATGCGCACCCACACGACCTCCGACCCGAGGCCCTCCCAGCCCGGCGGGACGTCGACGTCGAGGGTCTGACCGTCGCCGAGCTCGACGTCGAGGCGGACCGCTCCGACCGAGGCCGTCACGGCGACCGGCCTGGCCGGGAGCGCCCCGGGCAGCTCGTCGAGCGAGGCGCGGGCGTCCGCCGCGCGGACGTGGACGAGGCACGCGCCGGGCGTACCGTCACCCGCCCGGGTGGCCGCGCCGCCACCCCGCCCGGGCCGGCCGGCCGGCGCGGGGCCGCCGGGCGTGCCGTCCGTTCCGACGAGCTCGGTCCCCGCGACGGCGACGCTCCCCGAGGGGGTCCGTTCGCCGTCGAGCGTGGTCACCCCGGTGAGCCGGCGCCCGAAGTCCGACCGGGGGGCGGCGAGGAAGGTCTGTACGGGCACCGACTCGGCGAGGCCGCCGTCGGTGAGGACGACGACGTCGTCGGCGAGGCTCGCGACGTCGAGCAGGTTGTGCGTGACGAGCATGCCCGTGCGGCCGACCAGCACCTCGCGCACGACGTCGCGCACCTCGGCGGCCGCGCGGACGTCGAGGGCGGCGAACGGCTCGTCGAGCAGGAGCACGTCCGGGTCGACGGTGAGCGCGCGGGCGAGCGCCACGCGGGCGCGCTGGCCGCCGCTGAGGGTGCCGACGCGTCGGCCCGCGAGGTGCTCGGCGCCGACCCGGCACAGCGCCGCGTGCGCCTGCTCGCGGGCCGAGGCGGTGCGCGCGCCGCGGATCCGGGGGCCGAGGGCGACCGCGTCGACCACCCGCTGGCCCGGCAGGAGTCCCGGGTTCTGGCTGAGCAGGGCCGTGCGGGGGGCGCGGTCGTCGGAGGCGGCATCGGGAGCGGGCGCGCTGCCGACGGCCGGCGCACCCTGGGTGCCGCCGGTTCCCGCCCCCGCGTCGGCGCGGTACGCGCTCACGTCGGTCTCGGCGTCCGGGAGCAGGCCCGCGAGCGAGGCGACGAGGGTGGACTTGCCCGCACCGTTCGGCCCGACGACCGCGGTGAGGCGGCCGGGCCGCAGCGTCACGCGGACGTCGACACCCCGCGCAGGGTGCACGACCCGTGCCCGCAGAGCGACGGCCGCCCCCCGGTCGGTGCGTCCGGCGTCGTCGGGCGTGGTTCCGGCTCCGGACCGGAGCGGGGACCGGTCACCCGGGCCCTCTGCGGACCCCTCCTCCGGAGGTGCGCCCCGGTCCCGGCCGCTGCCGGCGGTGAGCCGGCCCGCGAGCCACAGGCCGGCGCCGATGAGGACCACGGCGGTGAGGATGAGGACGAGCGCCAGCGCGTAGGCGCCCTCGGGGTCGGAGACGCGCGAGAGGTAGATCGCCGTCGGCATCGTCTGGGTGACACCGGGCAGGGAGCCGGCGAACGTCAGGGTCGCCCCGAACTCGCCCAGGGCGCGCGCCCCGGCCAGAGCGGCACCGGTGACGACGGCGGGTGCCACCGCCGGGAGGACCACGCGCGCGAGGACCGTCCAGCGCCGCGCACCGAGGGCGCGCGCGGCGTCGGCGGGGGCGGGGTCGAGCACGCGCAGCGCAGACTCGACGGTGACGACGACGTACGGCAGCGCGACGAACACCTGGGCGAGGACGACGGCGGGGGTGGTGAACCCGACGTCGAGTCCGAGCTCGCCGAGGACACGCCCGAGGGGTGAGTTGCGCCCGAGGGTGGCCACGAGCGCGAGGCCGGCGACCACCGGGGGCAGTGTGAGGGGCAGGAGCACGAGGAGCCGCGCGACCGGCGCCAGGCGCGCCTGACCCGACAGCCACAGGCCGAGCGGCACGCCGAGCAGCGTCGTGACGACGGCAGCCGCGGCAGACGTGCGCAGCGAGAGCCACAGGGCGTCGAGCAGGTCGGGCCGGGACAGGGTCTCTGGCAGCCCGGCCCAGTCGACGCGCGAGACGAGCCCGACCAGGGGGAGGACGAGGTAGGCCAGGGCGAGGATCCCGACGGCGACGACCGCCGGGTGCCGCCCCGACGCACCCACCGCGGCGGACGGCGGGGTGGCGGCTGTACGCCCGGTCCGCTCACGTGTCACGGGCGTCCGAAGCCCTCCTCGCCGAGGGTGGCGCGCACGTCCTCGGACAGGAAGTGCACGAGGAGGCTCCCGGCGTCGTCGCCGGCGTCGGCGGTGAGCGCCACCGCCGAGGTGACGATGACCTCCTGGGACTGGTCGAGCTCCACGAACTCCAGGTCGCCGACGTCGGTCTGGTAGACGATGCCGACGTCGGCCTCACCGGTCTCGACCTTGCCGACCGTGTCGGTGACGTTGGGTTCGAGGGAGACGGGGTCGTACTCGACGCCGCTCAGCTCGGCGAGCTCCTCCGTCGCCGTGCCGCAGGGCACCTCGGGCGCGCAGACGACGAGCCGGTCGGACGCCCACGCGTCGGCGCCGCTCTCGATGCCGCCGGGGTTGTCCGGCGCGATCGCGGCGACGAGCGTGTTCGTCGCGAGGTCGGTCGGGTCGGCCGCGACGCCCTCCTCGACCGCGCGGTCCATCGTCTCGAGGTTCGCGGTGACCAGCATGTCCCCCGGCGCACCCTCGACCAGCTGGTCGACGAGCGCGTTCGAACCGCCCCCGACGACGGAGACCTCGACCCCGGAGGTCTCTGTCCAGTCCTCGGCCGCCGCGGTGAGCACATCCGCGAGCGAGGCGGCCACGTAGATCGTCAGGTCGCCGCCGTCACCGCCGCCTGCGCCGTCGCCGACGTCGTCCGACCCGGACCCGTTCTCGTCGTCGCTCGTGCCGCAGGCGGCGAGCCCCAGTGCGAGCACTCCCGCGCTCGCGGCGAGCGCCACCCGTCCCGGGCCTCGTCTCATGTCACCCGTCCGTTCGATCGCCGTCGTGATGCCGATGATTCGGCATGAATGGAACCCTAGCACCGCATCTGCGGCGCTGTTCGCGTGTTGTCAGCGTGGATGCGGAACGTCTCATGTTCGCAGGGTCGCGTCGGCGTCGGCGTCGGCGTCGGCGTCGGCGTCGGCGTCGGCGTCGGCGTCGGGCGAACGTCCCACGGGCCCGTCTCCTACCGTGGTGAGCATGAACACGACTCCGGACGTCCCCGCTGCCGTCATCACCGTGTCCGACCGCTGCCACGCCGGCACGCAGGAGGACCGCTCGGGCCCGCTGGCCCGCGACCTGCTCGCCGCCGAGGGCATGGTCGCGGACGAGGCCGTCGTCGTGCCCGACGAGATCGACGCCATCCAGGGGGCCGTGCGCGCGGCCCTCGAGGCCGGCGCCCGCCTCGTGCTCACCACCGGCGGGACCGGGGTCGGGCCGCGGGACGTCACGCCGGAGGCCGTCGCTCCGCTGCTGGCGCTCGACCTGCCGGGCGTGGCCGAGCAGGTCCGCGCCCGCGGCCTGGCCTCGACGCCGCACTCCGTCATCGCGCGCGGGGTCGTCGGCCTCACGGACCGGGGCGAGCGCGGCGCGCTGGTGGTCACGGCGCCCGGATCGACGGGCGGGGTGCGGGACACGGTCGCCGTCGTCGCGCCGCTCGTGCGCCACGTGCTCGGGCAGGCCGCCGGCGCCGCGCACTGAACGGAACCCCCGGGCCCGCCGGGCAGAGCTCCACGGTCCCTGCGATCCACGGACCCCCGGTCCACCCCACCCACTGCCGCTCCTGTGCGCCGTGACACAACGGCAACCTCGGGCCACCGCACGGATCGGCGACGCGGGCGGTCCGCCGCCTACGATCGGACGGACGACGCGGCTGCGCCCGGCAGCGGGGCGCAGCGAACGCGTCGGCCGGTACGCGGGCTCACGGCCGGCGCCATCACCAGGACACCGGACGGGGCCCGCACCCCGGAACAGGCGAGGAGCGACGAACGAGCGATGATCTTCAAGGCCGTCGGCGAGGGGCGCCCGTACCCCGACCACGGCCTGGTCACGCCCAAGGAATGGTCCGCGGTCGCGCCGCGCCAGGTCCGCCTCGACCAGCTCGTCACCACGCGCGCCGAGCTGGACCTGCACTCGTTGCTCTCCTCCGACTCGACGTTCTTCGGGGACCTCTTCGCCCACGTCGTCCGGTGGCAGGGCGCCCACTACCTCGAGGACGGGCTGCATCGGGCGCTGCGCGCAGCGCTCCAGCAGCGGACCGTCATCCACGCCCGGGTGCTCGACCTGGACGACCCGACGAACCCGACCGGCACGCACACCGCGATCGACGCGCCGCTGCGCCGCTCGTCCCGGGCCGGCTCCACGCGCCCTCCGCTCGGCTCGGCCCCACCGCCTCCTCCGCGCACGTCGACCGCCCCTCCGCCGCCGCCACCGCCGCCCACGTCCGCGGCCGGGCCGGAGCGCCAGGTGCGCCGCCGTCCGCTCTCCCGCCGTCGCCCACCTACCGATCGCGCGTGACCTTCTCGATTACGGTGGCCCGGTGAACTCGGCCCGTACCAAGCTGTCGCCGCACGACCGACGTCGTCGCGCCATACAGCAGCGGCAGACGACCGTCATCGGCGGCCTCGTGGCCGTGCTCCTGCTCGTCGCCCTCGTCGCCGCCGCGATCTGGGCCCAGATCCTGCCCAGCCCGTTCGACCGGGAGTTCAGCGCCGACCCCGAGTCCGCCACCGACGGCGGCGGCACGGGCGAGGCGTCCCAGCCGTGCCCCCCGCCCGGCGCCACCGCGCGGCCGCTCGACGAGATCACGGCGAACGTGTTCAACGCGACCGAGCGCGGCGGGCTCGCGGGCACCACCGCGCAGGAGCTCGCGGCCGCGGGCATCGTCGTCAACCAGCAGGGCAACTGGGCGGGCAGCCCGATCACGGGGGCGGTCCGGATCATCGCCGGCGCACCGGGCGTGGTGCCCGCCTACTCCGTGGCGCGCGTGTTCCCCAGCGCCGAGGTCACGATGGACGACCGCACCGACGAGTCCGTCGACATCGTCCTCGGCGAGGCCTACGACTCGCTGCTCCCGCCCGAGGAGATGACCGCGCTCGACCCGACCGAGCCGCTCGTCGCCCCCGAGGAGTGCGTGCCGGTCGAGGAGGTCCCGACCGACGGCTGAGCCGCCGGGGCGGACGCCCCGCGGCAGGGTCGGTCCGCGCTCCCCCGGTCACGACCGGCCTGCGCCCCGCGCGACCCTCGGTCCGCGCTCCCCCGGTCATGACCGGCCTGCCCCCCGCGCGACCCTCAGTCCGCGCTCCCCCGGTCACGACCGACCTCCGAGCCCGACGGCGCCGACGCCGGCGAAGCGGACTCCTGGTGCGTCCCACGCAGCCAGGCGATGAGTCGCATGCCGTGGTAGACGATCAGCGTGGCGAACGAGCCGAGCGCGATGCCCTCGAACGTCATGTCCCCGATGACGAGGGTGAAGTTGGCGATGCCGATGACGAGCGCGACGGCCGCGGTGTTGAGGTTGGCCGGGTCGGAGAAGTCCACGCGGTGCTGCACCCAGATGCGCGCACCGAGCATGCCGATCATCCCGTAGAGCACGGTCGCCGCACCGCCGAGGACGCCGGCGGGGATCGTCGCGATGAGCTCCCCGAACTTCGGTGACATCGACAGTGCGAGCCCGAACAGGCCGGCCACGAGGTAGGCCGCCGTCGAGTAGACGCGCGTGGCGGCCATGACTCCGATGTTCTCCGCGTAGGTCGTGGTGCCGGAACCGCCCCCGCTGCCGGCCAGGACGGTGGCCAGGCCGTCGGCCATGAGCGCCCGCCCGGTCACCGGATCGAGGTCGCGCCCCGTCATCGCGGCCACCGACTTCACGTGGCCCACGTTCTCCGCGACGAGGACGAGGACGACGGGCAGGAACAGGCCGAGCACGTTGATGTCGAACGTCGGGGCGGTCAGGTCCGGCAGGCCGATCCAGGCGGCGTCGCGCACCGGGTCGAGGTCGACCTCGCCGCGCACGAGCGCCGTGGCGTACCCGATGAGCACGCCGACGAGGATCGAGAGCCGCCCGAGCAGCCCCTTGAACAGGACGGTGATCAGCAGGATCGACACGATGGTCACGACGGCCGTCACCGGCGCCAGCTGCACGTTGCCCCACGCGGCCGGCGCGAGGTTGAAGCCGATGAGGGCGACGATCGTTCCCGTGACGACCGGCGGCATGACGAGGTCGATCCACCTGGATCCGGCGACGTGGACGAGCAGCCCGACCAGCGCCAGCGCCACGCCCGTGACGAGCACGCCGCCCAGGGCGAGGGCCATCTCCTCCGGTGTCGGCTCGCCGGGGACGACCTGCAGTGCCGTGATCGGCGCGATGAACGCGAAGCTCGAGCCGAGGTAGCTGGGCAGCCGCCCGCCGGTGATGACGAGGAACAGCAGGGTCCCGACGGCGGAGAAGAACAGCGTCGTCGCGGGCGGGAACCCCGTGAGGAGGGGAACGAGGAACGTGGCGCCGAACATGGCCACGACGTGCTGGGCGCCGATGCCGATCGTCGCCGGCCACGAGAGCCGCTCCTCGGGGGCGACGACGTCGCCGGACCCCACGACCTTGCCGTCCCCGTGAAGGGTCCACAGACCCTTGCGGCCCGTGTGTTCCGTGCGTTCCGTGCGACCCGACGCCATGTGCACTCCCTCGCCTACCTGCGCGTTCGTGGCCCCGGGCGGGACCCGCGCAATGCTAGCCCCGCGCCGGGGGCCGCTCCCCGCGGCGGACCGCGACGTCGTCGGCCGCCCTGTGCGATGCTGCGAACGTCCGGGCCGGCGCCCGGACCCGCCGGCGCCACGGGCTCCGGCCTGGCTGTGGCAGCGCGGACGGAGGGGCGATGAGCGAGCACGGGTGGCACCTCCCTGCCGGCGCGGGCGACCGGTTCGCCGGGGCCGGCGGCGCGGGGGCCGGTAGCGCAGCGACCCGCGCGCCGGCCGGCGAGGCGCTCGCGACGTACGGGGCCGCGCCGACGCCGGGCGGGCCCGCCACGGCACCGTACGGGGTCGCCGACCTGCCCTGGGCGTGGAACGGCAGCGAACGAGCGGACTCGACGCCGCCGGGCCGCGCCCACGAGCCGTTCCCGGGCACGGAGTTCGTCGACCTGCAGGCCACTCTCGGCGGGCAGGGCTACGAGGGGCGGCCGCCGCGCACCGACGGCCTCGCCGTGCTCACCCTCGTGGTCGGCATGCTCGGCGTCATCCCCTGGGTCGGGCTCGGGGCGATCGCGCTCGGCCACGTCACCCTCCACCGGCTCGCGCAACGGCCCTACACAGGGGGTCGCGGCATCGCGCTGACGGGCACCGTCCTCGGTTACCTGACGGTGGGCGTGCACGTGCTCATCGAGCTGTTCGTCGAGACGTTGCGCTCATTCTTCTGAGCCCGCGCTCGACGGCTCCGCCGCCGCCCTAGCATCGCGGCCATGAAGCCGTTCCTTCTCCTGGCGACCCGGCCGGAGAACGCCGTCGCCGACGCGGAGTACGAGCAGCTGCTGCGGCACACCGGGCTCGCGCCGGACGAGCTCGTGCGCGTGCGGCTCGAGCAGGGGCCGCTCCCGGACATCGACCTCGGGGACCTGTCGGGCATCGTCGCCGGGGGCAGCCCGTTCACCGGGTCCGTCCCGGAGGAGACGAAGTCCGACACCCAGCTGCGGGTGGAGGCCGAGCTCGCCGGCCTGCTCGACGTCGTCGTCGCCGAGGACTTCCCCTTTCTCGGGGCCTGCTACGGCGTGGGCACGCTCGCCCGCCATCAGGGGGCCGTCGTGGACGGGACGTACGCCGAGCCGATCTCGGCCCCGGTGGTCGAGCTGACGGATGCGGGCCTCGACCACGAGCTGTGCGCCGGGATGCCGCGGAGGTTCCAGGCGTTCGTCGGGCACAAGGAGGCGGTGCGGCAGCTCCCCGGGGGTGCGACGCTGCTGGCCACGTCCGAGCGCTGCCCCGTCCAGATGTTCCAGGTGCGGGAGAACCTGTTCGCCACGCAGTTCCACCCCGAGCTCGACGTACCGGGGATCCTCCAGCGCATCGAGGCCTACCGGCTGGCCGGCTACTTCGACCCGACGGACCAGGCGCTGGTGGAGCAGGCGGTCGAGGACGTCGACGTGTCTGCGGCCCACAAGGTGCTGACGAACTTCGCCCGCCTCTACGCCCGCCACTGACCGACTGACCCGCTGACCCGCTGACCCGCTGACCCGCTGACGAGTGAGCGGACTTCTGCCCGGCGCCCGTGACGAGTGAGAGGACTTCTGCCCGGCGCGCATGGCGAGTGAGCGGACTTCTGCCGGTTGGGGAGCGGGTCGCGGGTGTCGCGGTGTGGCGCCGTCGCCCAGTCAATCGGGTAACCACCGAGGCAGTCCCCCCGGGGCACTGCCTCGATGGGTATCCCACTGACTCACCGACCAGACCGAGCCGGCGCCGGGCACGACGACGGCGAAGGGCGGGCCCCGCACCTATCAGGATGCGGGACCCGCCCGTCGTGAAGCCGAACTCCGCTCACTCGTGGAGCGGAAGTCCGCTCACTCGCCGATCGTCGGCATCAGCTCCTGGTTCAGCGGCGCACACCAAGGGTGTCGCTGCCGTCACCGTCCCAGTCGCCGACGAACACGGTGTCGCTGGACCGGCCGTAGTGCTGCTCGATGTCCGCCCAGCCTGACTCCAGGCTGTTGGACACCAGGTACAGGTTCCCGCGGCGCGAGGCGAACGTGTCCACCCCGTCGCCGTCGAAGTCTCCCACCAGCACCTCGTCGTGCACCCGGCCGTAGGTGAACTCCGCGTCCGCCCAGCCGGTCTCGAGCGAGTTCGACACCAGGTAGGCGCTCCCGCGACGCACCGCGAAGGAGTCCACGCCGTCGCCGTCGTAGTCACCCACGAACACGCCGTCGGTGGCCCGCCCGTAGTCCAGCTCGGTCTCGGCATTGCCGCCGGTCAGCGAGTTGGTCAGGAAGTAGCTGTTCCCGCGACGCACCGCGAACGAATCACTGCCGTCGCCGTCCCAGTCGCCCACCAGCACCGTGTCCCCGGCGCGGCCGTAGGTCAGCTCCACGTCGGCAGCACCGCCGTACAAGGAGTTGGAAAGGAAGTAGGCGTTGCCGCGGCGGACCGCCAGCGTGTCGCTGCCGTCGCCGTCCCAGTCACCGACCAGGACGTCGTCACCCGGGCGGCCGAAGCTGAACTCGTGCTCGGCATTCGCGTCCCACCCGTTGCTGAGGTAGAACCCACGCCCCGGCGTCGGCGGCACCGGCTCACCGGGCTCGCCCGGCTCCTCCGGGTCCTCGACGAGGTCGGTGACCTGGAAGAACGTCGTGGTGCCGGAGACCTCGTTGCCGACGATGAGCAGCGGCTGCTCGTTCGGCGACTCCTCGGCCGTCACGAACGCGAGACCCTCGGGACCGAGGTCGCCCGCCTGCGGGAGCGCCTCCTCGGTGTTCCCGGCGTCGGCCTCGTCCTCCATCGAGATGGAGAAGTCACGGTTGTTGACGTAGGTGACGAACGTGGCGCCGGCCGGTTCGGTGATGTCGTAGACGGCCACGCCGCCGACGCGCTCGAACCCGATGAAGGCGTACGTGCGGTCGCCGACCGCGCCGAGGACGAGGCCCTCGGGCTCGGGGCCCTTGTCCTCGGAGCGTCCCTCGAGGTTGGACTCGGAGTGGTTGGAGTTGAAGAACTCGGGCGCCGCCTCGTGGGTGATGCGCTCGAAGTCCTCGCCGGAGTCGAAGACCCGGTTGCCCTCGGTGTCGAAGATCGAGAAGGAGCGCGAGCCGAAGGCGTGGAGCTCCTCGTACATCCCCGTCTCCTCGTTGAAGCCCTCCTCGATGCTGACGTTGAGGCGACCGAGCTCGTCGTCCTCGAGCAGCTCCGCGGGGAAGAACTCCGGGTCGACCGGCCCGTGGCCGACGTAGTCCTCGTCCTCGGGGTCGGCCCCGAGGTGCTTCACCCGCACGGACTCGAGGTAGTCGTTCTCTGTGCCCTCGCCCCACTCGCGCGCGTCGCCCTCGTTGGCGGTGACGATGTAGTCCTGGTCGCCGACCGTGTAGGCGCCGACCGAGTCGGGCATGTAGATGCCGAACAGGTTGTCGTAGGTGCGGATATCGAACGTCGGGTCGTCCTCAGGATCCCGGTCGGACGGGTCGATGCCCTGGCCCTCGGCGGAGTGGTCCTGGCGGCCCAGCGGGAGCAGGTCGGTGAGCGTGGCCGACCCGATGTCGACGACGGCGATCGCGTTCGCCTCCTGGACCGACACGTACGCGGTCGACCCGGCGATCGTCACGAACTCCGGCTCGAGGTTCTGCGAGATCCGACGCTCGGGCTCGCCGTTCGTGTTCGGCCGCTGCGGGCCGAACACGCGCACGCCCTCGGGCAGGGTCTCCGGGGCCTCGTCGAACTGGTGGAAGGTGACGGTCTCGACGTCGGCGGCCGTGGCGGCGGCGATCCCGCCCGGGAGGGCGACGACGGAGATCGACCCCTCCGGGTCCACCGAGAAGTCGTCCGCCGGCTCACCCTCGTTGGCGACGACGGCGTGGCCACCGTCCTCGGAGAGCGCGACGGAGTCGGGCAGCGGTCCGACCTGGACCGCGCCGAGGGTCGTCGGCTCACCGCTGACGTCGACGAACATCAGCCAGCCGTCGTCGGTCTTCGTGGGGTTCTCCACCGCGACGACGGCGAGGCCGTCCTCCCGCACGTCGATCGAGTTGGCGATGGCGCCCTCGGGGATGGTGCCGCCACCGTCGACGTCGACGCCGGCCGCGGCGATCTGCCCGGACTCGACCGGGGTCGTGGGGTCGCCGGAGTCGATGACCTGGACGACGCCGTCGAGGGCGTTGACCACGAACGTCCGCTGAGTGGGGGCGTGGAAGGCGACGATCTCGGAGGCGGACTCGTCGAACACGCCCGACTCGAAGGTGCCGATCGGGTCGAGCGACACCGACGGGTCGTCCGCGGAGACGGTGATCGGCTCGGGGACGATCGCGGTGCGGCCGGGCACGGAGCCCGGCCCGGCGACCGCCGGGGCCGCAAGTGGCAGGAGGAGGGCGGAGCCGAGGACGGCGGCTCCGCACGCGCGGAAGCGCTGGCGGTTCATCAGGTGTCACCTTCGTCGGTGGGACTGGGGAGCCACCAACGTACGAGCGAGCGGTGGCCGTCCGATGACCTCGAGGTGAACGTCCCGGGTTGCCGCGCGCCAGTGGTCGGCCCATCCGCGCGCGCTCGCGCAGAGCGAACGACAGCGGCGGCCACGCCCCCGTCCGGTTGCGGACCCGGGGCAGGCGCGGAACAGTGGAATGCAGGCCCGGCGCTCGCCGGGAGCTCGACGACACGAGGAGGTGGCCCGATGGGCCTCGGTGACAAGTTCGACGAGATGAAGGGCGCGGCCAAGGAGAAGTTCGGCGACGCCACGGACGACCGCTCCACCCAGGCGAAGGGCGCCGCAGAGAAGCACGCCGCCAGGGCCAAGCAGGACGTCAAGGAGGGCGTCGACAACCTCAAGGAGGGCGCTCAGGAGCGGTTCGGCGACGACAAGCCGCGCAACGTCTGAGCCTGCCCCACCGCCGTCGGCCGCGCCGACGACCACACCCGAGCCCCCGGCCGATCCGGCCGGGGGCTCGGTCGTGCTCGACGGCGAGCAGCGCTCCGGGCCCGGGTGCGCCGGCCCCACACGGGTACGCCGGCCCGACCTCCGGTTCGCCGTGGGGCCCGGATCTACCGCGGCCCCTCTCGACCGGGCCGCACGCGGCTGCGATGCTGTGGCCGTCCCGCCGGTCGGAGCCGATCTTGTCGTCGATGTCGATCCGTCCCCTCCCCGTTCGACGGGACGGTAGGAGGGCGCACACGGCCCCTCCACGACGAGGGAGCACCACGATGAAGTACATGCTGATCATGCGCAGCACCGACGCCGCGCTCGAGGCCTCCAAGGAGATCGACTTCGAGGAGATCCTCAACGCCATGGGCCGGTACAACGAGTCGCTGATGGAGGCCGGCGTCATGCTCGCCGGCGAGGGCCTGGCCGGAGCCGAGGAGGGGTTCGTCGTCGACTTCGACGGCGAGACGCCGATCGTCACCGACGGCCCGTACGGGGAGACCCACGAGCTGTTCAACGGGTTCTGGATCCTCGAGGTCTCGAGCAAGGAGGAGGCCGCCCAGTGGGCGAGCCGCTGCCCGCTGGGCCCCGGCAGCAAGCTCGAGGTCCGCCGCGTGCACGAGGAGGCCGACTTCGCCGAGTTCGAGGGCAACGAGTACCTCGAGAAGGAGAAGGGCTGGCGCGAGGAGCAGGAGAAGAGGGCGCGGGCCTGAGCACCTCTGACGGAGCGACGGCGTCGTCGTCCGGCGGGGCGGCGTCGTCGTCCGGCGGGGCGGCGTCGTCGTCCGGCGGGGCGGCGTCGTCGTCGTCGAACAGGTCTGTTGCGGACGTGCGCCGAACCGTCGAGGCGGTGTGGCGGATCGAGGGCGCGCAGGTCGTCTCGACGCTCGCGCGCGTGACCGGCGACGTCGCACTCGCGGAGGACCTCACGCAGGAGGCCGTCGCCGAGGCCCTGGAACGGTGGCCGACGACGGGCGTCCCGCGCAACGCGGGTGCCTGGCTCACGGCCGTCGCCCGGCGGCGGGCGATCGACGCGTGGCGGCGTCAGGCGGCGCTCGACGCCCGGTACCGGGACATGGCCAGGGACCTGTCCGAGATCAACGACGACGAGTGGCAGCCGATCCGCGACGACGTCCTGCGCCTCGTGCTCACCGCCTGCCACCCGGTCCTCTCGCGCGAGGCACAGGTCGCGCTCACGCTCCGGGTCGTCGCGGGACTGACCACCGAGGAGATCGCCCGGCTGCTGCTCGTCCCGGTGCCGACGGTGCAGCAGCGCATCGTCCGGGCGAAGAGGACCCTGTCCGCCGCCCGGGTGCCGTTCGAGGCGCCCGACCCGGGCGAGTGGCGCGAGCGGCTCGGCGCGGTCCTCGGCGTGATCTACCTGCTCTTCACCGAGGGCTACGCCGCCACCGCCGGTCAGCGCTGGATGCGCCCCGACCTCGCGATGGAGGCGCTGCGCCTCGGTCGGGTCCTCGCCGGACAGCTCCCGCGCGAGCCCGAGGCGCACGGACTGGTCGCGCTCATGGAGCTCCAGGCCGCACGCTTCGGCGCGCGCACGGCGCCCGACGGCAGCCCGGTGCTCCTCGCCGACCAGGACCGCTCCCGATGGGACCGGGCGCAGACCCTGCGCGGACGCGCCGCGCTCGCCCGCGCCGACGCCGTCGGCCGGGGCCGGGGCAGCTACTCGCTCCAGGCGGCGATCGCGGAGTGCCACGCGGTGGCGCGCCGCTTCGAGGACACGGACTGGGACCGCATCGTGCTGCTCTACGAGGCACTCGGTCGCCTGGCGCCCAGCCCCGTCGTCGAGCTCAACCGGGCGGTCGCCGTGGCGATGGCCACCGGACCCGGAGAGGCGCTGCGGATCGTCGACGGCCTCGCGGGCGCGAAGGGGCTGCGCGGCTCCCACCTGCTGCCGAGCGTGCGGGGCGAGCTGCTCGGCCGGCTCGGGCGTCGCTCCGAGGCGCGCGCCGAGCTGCTCGCCGCGGCCGACCTCACCCGCAACCACCGGGAGGCCGAGGTGCTGCGGGCGAAGGCGGCCGCGCTGTGACGCTTCGACACTCGCGTGCCGGCGCGGCGCGGAGCCGACCGGGCCCGGGCGCGGCCCGGATGCCGCGGCAGGCCTGGATGCCGCGTCACCGAGGCGCGGTGACCTGCGTCAGTACCTGAGGATCGCCGCCACCGGGGCGCCGTCGGGCAGGTCCTCGAGGACGCGCACCGCGCCCCCGGCGCGCAGCGTGGCGCGGGCGGCGACGCCCACGCGCCCGTAGACGTCGTACGGCTCGGGTCGCGACGGGGCGACGGTCGGACCGCCCGATCCGCCCGGGTGCCCGGTCTCCGTCGTCATGAGCAGCGTGTCGACACGCCCCTCGTGAGCCGCGCGGAAGGCGTCGTCGAGGCCCAGCGCGGCACCGCCACGTGCGTGCTGCTCGTGGAAGCGGTCGAGCAGGCGCGCGTTCTCACGGCCCAGGCGCTCCTCGACGAGCTCCCACGCAGCAAGCCGAAGATCGTCCTGGCTCAGGTCGTCGGGATTGCGCTCGATCGCCGCCTCGACCAGGTGCGGGTACGAGCTGACGTCGCGGTACATCGTCACCCACTCGGGGAGACCGGCGAGGATCATCGGCACGGTGCGACCGTTGAAAGAGCTCTCCACCCCGCGCGCGACCTCGCGCAGGAACTCCACCATGTCCTGCTGGTGCACGTTGTCCAGGGCGCTCGCCCCGTAGTAGACGGACCCGCCGTTGCCGATCGCGCCGGACGCGTTCGGACGCGGCACCTTGTCGGACTGCGGCCCGTCCTTCTCGTACACGTCGGAGAAGGCGCGCGGCACCCCGTCCAGCTCGAGCTCGACGATCCGGTCGCGGGCGCCGCGCAGGATCCGCACGTTCTTCTGACTGAGCGCGAGCACCACGAAGTTGCGGTCGGTGAGCAGCGGCAGCAGGGGCGTGAGGACGAACTCGGGCCCCACCGTCGCGTGCTCGGGCAGGTCCAGCGGCACGCGGTAGGTCGCCTGCCAGCCGGGCGCGAGGAACATCGCCAGGCCGTCGGCCATGTGGCTCCAGGCCACGGCGTCACCGTGCAGGTCCCAGGCCGGGGCGAGCAGCTCGTCGATGTCGCGCCGCGTGTGCCCCTCGTCGGTGAGCGTGGCCTCCACGGCCGTGAGCAGCTTCTTCCAGCGCAGCCGGTCGGCGTCGCTCTCCCGCGGGCCGCTCACGCGGTGGGTGGGGACGTACAGGGACACCCTCGTCCCACCACCGTCGCCCACCAGCTCCTCGAACTCGGCCCTGGTCATGAGGTCCATGCGTTCCTCCAGTCGCTCGGTGACCGTCCACGCTATCGTCCGGCGCCTCCCACGTCCTGCCCGATACGGCTGTGCTCCGCACCGCCGCGACGCCGGCCACCGACGAAAAAACGGCTGAACCCCCGGTCACCGGGGGTTCAGCCGTTCACGATGTCCTGAGACATCACATGGCGGTAGCGGTGGGATTTGAACCCACGGTGGCTGTTAACCACACAGCATTTCGAGTGCTGCACCTTCGGCCGCTCGGACACGCTACCTCGGCGCACCACTGTACCCGCGGGGCTCTCCCGCCTCGCACCGATCCGACGCGAGACGTGTCACGCTCACGCGTCGCACACGACGCCGTCACCTGTCGCCCATACCCTGACCTGGTGACTCAGCCGCCGACGCCGAACGGGAGCGGCCACACCCTGGGCGACTTCTTCCCGGGTGTGGGCGCCGGCGACGCGCGCGTCTCCGCCGCGGACGGTGCCAGGCAGGGCGCGGGCACTCACGAGGCCCCGACCACGACCCCCTCGACGCCGAGGCTCCGCCTCATCCCGCCGCCCCCACCCCCACCGGCGGGCTCGCTGCCGCCGGAGCCGAGCGACATCGACGCCGCCGTCGAGCCGCTGGCCGACGCGCTCGACGGCCGCCGCTTCCTCGTGATCTCCGGCGCGGGCATCTCCACCGACTCCGGCATCCCGGACTACCGCTCCCCCGGTTCGCCGGTGCGACGGCCGATCACCTACCAGCAGTTCCTCACCTCGCCCGCACACCGGGCGCACTACTGGGCGCGCAACCACCTGGGCTGGCGCTACATGGCGGGCCGCCGGGCCAACCTCGGCCACCGCACGCTCGCGGAGATGGAGCGGGCGCGATTCGCGACCGGCGTCGTCACCCAGAACATCGACCTCCTGCACGCGCGGGCAGGCCAGCCGACGGTCGTGCACCTGCACGGCCGCTACGACCGCGTGCGGTGCCTCGGCTGCGGCCGGACGATCCCGCGGGCCGAGCAGGACGACCGCCTCGTCGCCGCGAACCCGGGCTGGCGCGAGCGGCTGCTGCGGCTGCGGGACGTCGAGGTCGCGCCGGACGCCGACGCCGTGCTCGACGACACCTCCGACTTCCACGTCGTCGACTGCGAGGTGTGCGGCGGGATCCTCGTGCCGGACGTGGTCTTCTTCGGCGGGAGCGCCGAGCCCGACCGATCGCGCCGGGCGGCCGAGCTGGTCGAGGCGTCCACCGGCGTCCTCGTGACCGGCTCGACCCTGTCCGTGTTCGGCGTGCGCCGCCTCGTCCGCCGCGCGGTGCGCAACGGGTACCCCCTGGTGATCGTCAACCGAGGACCGACCCGGTCCGACGACGACGCGACGGCCACGCTCTCGGCCTCCACCACGCGGGCGCTGCCCGCCCTCCTGCGCGCCCTGCGCAGGCGCCGCGACGCGCGCCCGGCCTGGCAGCGCTGAGCCCTCCCCACGTCGTCGAGCGTGCGGTTGCCGGTCGTCGAGTGTGCGGCTGATGCTCGCCGGAGAATGCGCGCACCCGCACACTCGAGGGTCACGAACCGCACACTCGACGAATCCGGGGGTCAGCGGCGGGCGCGGAAGAAGGACTCCAGCACCTGGGCGCACTCGTCGCCACGCACGCCGGCGACCACCTCGACCCGGTGGTTGAGCCGGGAGTCGCGCACGACGTCGCGCACCGACCCCGTCGCCCCCGCCTTGGCGTCCCACGCGCCGAGCACGAGCCGCTCGACCCGGGCGAGCACGAGCGCGCCGGCACACATCGTGCACGGCTCGAGGGTGACGACGAGCGTGCAGCCGTCGAGCCGCCACTCCCCTATTTCCCGAGCCGCCGCGCGCAGGGCGAGCACCTCGGCGTGGGCGATGGGGTCGGCGTCGGCCTCCCGCCGGTTCGCCCCCTCACCGAGCACGCTCCCGTCGGGACCCAGCACGACGGCGCCAACGGGCACGTCCCCGCGCCCCGCCGCCTGACGCGCCAGCCCGAGCGCCCGGTCCATCGGAGCGCCCCACGGCGACGACGCTCCCCCGCCGGCCCGCACGCTCACCATGCCGCCATGGTGCCAGCCACGAGGCGTGGGCCCCCTACGCTCGGTCCATGACCGCCCGGTCCGACCTGCCGCCCTGGCCCGACACGGTCCCGGCGCACGGCGGTGCGGTGCTCCGCAGGCCACGGACGGCAGACGCGGAGATGGCCCGCGAGCTCGCGACCGACCCGTACGTCCCGCTCATCGGCACGCTCCCCGCGCACGCGAGCAGCGACGAGGCGATCGCCTGGGTGGAGCGGCAGCGCGCCAGGTACGACGACGGCGCCGGGTTCTCGTTCACCATCGTCGAGCGGGCGACCGGGGCGGCGGTCGGTAGCTGCGGCCTCTGGCTCCGCGAGCTGGCCGACGGACGCGCGAGCATCGGGTACTCGCTCGTCCCCTCCGCGCGCGGGCGCGGGCTGGCGACCGACGCCCTCCTGGCGCTGACCGCCTTCGCCTGGACGGTGCCCGCCCTGCACCGCGTCGAGCTGCGGATCGAACCGGGCAACACCGGGTCGCTGGCGGTGGCCGAGCGTGCCGGCTACGTCCGGGAGGGCGTGCTCCGCAGCCACGAGGAGATCGGCGGCGAGCGGGTGGACATGGTGGTCCTCGCCGTCGTACGACCGCGCGAACCCGCGCCCGGTCACGCGCGCCACCGCACGCGCTCCGAGGCTCACCCCGGGTAGGTTCGTCCCATGCGCGTCCACCTCGCCGAGCACCCGCTCGTCGCCCACAAGCTGACCACGCTGCGCGACGAGCGCACCGAGTCGCCGACCTTCCGGCTCCTCGTCGAGGAGCTCGTCATGCTCCTCGCCTACGAGGCCACGCGCGACGTGCGCACCGAGCCGCACGAGATCACCACACCCGTCACGACGACGACGGGCGTGCGGATCGCGCGCCCCCGACCGCTCGTCGTGCCCATCCTGCGCGCCGGCCTGGGCATGCTCGAGGGGATGAGCCGACTCATCCCCACCGCCGAGATCGGCTTCCTCGGGATGAAGCGCGACGAGGAGACGCTCGAGGCGATCACCTACGCCAACCGCCTGCCCGACGACCTCTCCGGCCGCCAGTGCTTCGTCCTGGACCCGATGCTGGCCACCGGTCACACGCTCGTCGCCGCGATCGAGTACCTGCTCGACCTCGGCGCCCGCGACGTCACCTGCATCACCCTGCTGTGCGCGCCGGAAGGGCTGCGGCACGTCGAGGAGACCGTCGGCGCCCGCGGGGACGTCTCGGTGGTCACCGCGGCGATCGACGAGGGCCTCAACGACAGGTCGTACATCGTGCCGGGTCTGGGGGACGCCGGGGACCGCCTGTACGGCATCGTCGACTGACGTCCGCCATGGCGTCGACACCCCCGGTGACCACCACCGCGGACCTCTCGGCCCCCGTCGCCGACGTCCTCGGCGATCCGTACGTCTCCCGCACCGTCCCGCTCTCCCTGACCGACGGGGGCCACGGACACCGGGTGCGCGACGTCGCCACGATCGTGCACCGCGAGGGCACGGGCCGGCACGGCCGCGCGGTGGTCTACCTGCACGGGTTCATCGACACGTTCTTCCACGCCGAGCACGAGCACGCCTGGCACGAGGCGGGCTGGGACCTCTACGCCCTGGAGATGCGACGGTCCGGCCGCTCCCTGCGGCCCGGTCAGGTGCGCGACGACATCCGCATGCTGTCGGTCCGGCACGAGGAGGTGGGCCTCGCCGTCGACCTCGCCCGCAGCGAGGGCGCCCAGGAGGTCGTCCTGCTCGGCCACTCGACGGGCGGGCTGCAGGCCGTGCTCTTCGCGCACGACCACCCCGGCGCCGTCGACGGCGTCGTCCTCAACTCGCCCTGGCTCGACCTCGGCCGCGGCCCGCTCACCGACGTCGTCGCGACCGCCGTGATCGACCGCCTCGCCCCCCTCGCGCCCCGGCTGCCGATCTCCTCGCTGACCGGCACGTACGGCGCCTGGCTCACCGACCCGGACGGCGGCGGGTGGGACGTCCCGCCGTCGCTCAAGCCGACCGACACGATGCCCGTGCACGCGGGCTTCTTCCGGGCCGTGCGGCGCGTGCAGCGGGCCGTGCGGGCGGGCCGCGCGACGGTCGCGGAGCCGGTCCTGATGGCGATGTCGCGACGGTCCGGCGCCCGCGTCGATCCCGGCCCGGCGGACCTGTCGTCCTCGGACGTGGTCCTCGACGTGACGACGATGCGGCGCAGCGTCTCCCTGCTGGGGGACCGCGTCGACGTCCTCGAGGTGCCGGGCGGGATCCACGACCTTGCGCTGTCGCCGGAGCCGGCCCGGTCCTTCTACACCTCGGAGGTCATCGCCTGGGCGAGCTCGCGCCCGTGGGCGCCCTGAGCGCCGGCACCCGCTCATCGTCGGTGCGGTCCGAGGGGCCGACGACGTCGTTCACGTCGCCGTCGGGCAGGGTCGCGTCGGCCTCGGGCGGCGTGAGTCCCGCTGGTGCCGTGGTCACGGACGCGCCGGACGTGGGGACGACGGGGCCCGCCGGACCGGTCGCCCGTTCGACGTCGACCGTGTCGCGCAGGGAGGTGCCCCGCATGAAGATCGTCGCGACGAAGCCGACCAGGGCGAGCGCGAAGATCGAGAGGAACACCGGTCCGATGCCCTCGGCGTAGGCGGCACGCACGACCACCTCGACGTCGTCGGGCAGGCCGGCGAGGTCGAGCGTGCTCCCGGAGGCGTCGCCGCCGGGCATGGTGACGCCGGCGTCGCGCATGTGGCTCGCGACCTGCCGCGCGTAGAGGATGCCGAAGACCTGGATGGCGATCGCGCCGCCCAGGTTGCGGAAGAACGTCACCGAGCTGGTGGCCGCACCCATGTGCCGGAGGCCGACCGTGTTCTGTACGGCGAGCACGAGGTTCTGCAGGCACATGCCCATGCCCCAGCCCGCGACGAACAGGAACAGCGACGTCAGCAGGAGCGAGGTGTCCTGGTGGACGCGGGTGCCGAACAGGAACGTCCCCAGCGTCATCAGACCCATCCCCCACATGACGACGCCCTTCCAGGTGCCGCGGGCCGTGACGACCCGGCCGGACCAGGTCGACGCGATGAGCAGACCGAACATCAGGGGCAGCCCGAGGAAGCCGGCGACGGTGGCCGAGTAGTCGCGGCCGTACTGGAAGTACTGGCCGAGGAAGACGTTGGAGCCGAACATCATCCCCCCGACGCCGAGCGAGGCGACGATCGCGAGCACCGTGGTGCGCGACCCCAGGATGTGCAGGGGGATGAGCGGCTCGGGCACGAGCCGCTCGACGACGACGAACAGCACCGCGAGGACGATCGCGCCGCCGAGCATGAGGGCGGACGGCCACGACGCCCACTCGAAGGTGGTGCCACCGATCGAGATCCACACCAGGAGCAGCGTGGAGCCGACCGCGATGATGGCCGCGCCGAGGAAATCGATCCGGGCCCTGCCGGTGCGTGGGTTCGGCGGGAGCTTGAGACGCGAGCCGACGACCGCTGCGGCGAGCAGCATGAACGGGATCATCACGAAGAAGCACCAGCGCCAGCCGAGCCACGGGGTGTCGACGATGACGCCGCCGACGAACGGGCCGGAGACCGTGGCCACCGCCATGACGGCGCCCTGGTAGCCGTTGTACCTGCCGCGCTTCCTCGGCGGGATGATCGTCGCCATGATGATGATCGACATCATCACCTGGCCACCCATGCCGATCCCCTGCAGGATCCGGGTGGCGATGAGCATCTCGGCGTCCACCGCGAGGCCGCTCAGCAGCGAGCCCAGCACGAAGACGCCGATGAAGGCGATGAGCATGAGGCGCTTGTCGAAGAGGTCGCCGAGCTTGCCCGCGATCGGCGTCATCACCGTGTTGGCGAGGATCGCCGAGGTGATGATCCAGACGTACTGGTCCGGCCGCGCGCCGACCTCGGCGGCGATGACCGGCATCGCGTTGCCGACGATCGTGTTGGCCATCATCCCGAGGAACTGCGTGAGCAGCAGGCCGGTGAGCACGGCCATGATCCGGCGGTGCTCCGCCTCCGCGGCCTCCGCCTCGGCCTGCGTGAGGCCGGCGTAGATCTTCTTCCGCGTGAGGTCCTTCGGCCTGCGCCCGGACTGGCGCGCGCTCGTCCGGGCGCCGGGTGCCGCGGGATTCGTGGGGGTCCTGGAGCTCGTCGTCTCCCTCACCGGTCCTTCGTGTCGGTCGTCGTGGTACTCGCGCCGGTGGCGTCGGCGGTCTCGCTCGTGCTCGCCCCGCCGTCCGCGTCCGCCCCGGCGTCCTCCGCCGTGTCCGCGACGGCGGCCTCGGGCCGGTGCGAACCGAGGCGGTGGAGGCCGGCGGCGAGGGTGGCGAGGTCGTCGGTGTCCCAGTCGGCCGTGAGCCGCCCGACCGCCTCCGTGTAGATCCGGCGGTTCTCCGCGATGGTGGCGCGCCCGAGCTCGGTGACGGACACGACCTGGGCGCGGCCGTCGTCGGGGTGCGGGCTGCGGGAGACGAGGCCGAGCTCGTCGAGGGCGGCGATCTTCCGCGAGATCACCGACACGTCGAGCTCGAGGCCCGCCGCGATGTCCGAGATCCGGGAGCGGTCGAACTCCTGGATCCGCAGCAGCGTGAGGTAGTTGGCGCGGTGGATGCCGGTGTGCTTGTTGACGGCCTCCCCCAGGCCGCGGGTGACCCGCCCCGCCTCGAGCACGGCCAGGACGAGATCGGCGACGACGGCTCCGCGGTCCTCGGGGGGCCCGGGGGGCGCGGGGTCGGGGGTCCGGGAGCTGGCGGACGAAGTATCGGGCACAGTCCCGATATTACGCTTTTGTTTGCCACATGCAACTAGTCGTGAGCCGGGGCACATCGGGCGGGTCGCGGCCATGGTCGGGCGGGCTCGCCGGAGCGGACGAGGCCGGGGACCGGAGGGCGATCGAACGGGCCGGCGCGGCCATCGGAGCGGCCGGGCCACACTGGTGGCGGGGCCGGACGTCCCCGGACATGACGAATGCCCCGGCCGCATACGCGACCGGGGCATCTGCGCGCCCGAAGGGACTCGAACCCCCAACCTTCTGATCCGTAGTCAGATGCTCTATCCATTGAGCTACGGGCGCACGCCACGAGGGCAGGGACCAGGTTACAACGGCCCGGGGACCGCAGCCGCCCCCGTCCCCGTGAGTGTGCTCACCACGACCGGGTGGCCGGCGCGAGGGGGCCGGCGTGCCGGCCCCCTCCCCCGGACCGCCTACATCGCGATGCCGAGGACCCAGTTGCCGAGGGTCATCACCGTGAGGGTGATGAGCACGATCCCCGAGAGGTTGAGCCACAGGCCGGCCTTCACCATCTGGGAGATCTTGATGTAGCCGGAGCCGTAGACGATGGCGTTCGGCGGCGTGGCCACCGGCAGCATGAAGGCGCAGGTCGCGGCAAGCGCCACGGGCACCATGAGCAGCATGACGTCGACGTTCATGCCCGTGGCGACGCCGCCCATGATGGGCAGGAACGCCGCGGCGGTGGCCGTGTTGGACGTCATCTCCGTGAGGAAGATGACGAGGGCCGTCACGCCGGCCACGATGAGGATCACCGGCGCTCCCTCGAGCCCGCCCGCGGCTTCACCGATCCACTGGGACAGCCCCGTCGCGGTGAAGGCGGCCGACAGCGACAGGCCGCCGCCGAACAGCAGGAGGATGTCCCACGGGACCTCCTTGGCGGTGTCCCAGTCGAGGAGCTGGACGCCCTTGTTGACGTCTGCCGGGACGAGGAACAGCACGAGCGCGAGGATCATCGCGATGACCTCGTCGCTGAAGTTCGACTCGGGCCAGACCAGCGGCACGGTCACCCAGGAGATGGCGACTCCGGCGAAGATGACGAGGGTCATCTTCTCCTGGCGGCTCATCGGACCGAGCTTGCGGTACTCCTCCTGGATGACCTCACGGCCGCCCGGGATCTCCTTCATCTCCGGCTTGAACACCACGTTGACGAGCAGCAGCCAGCACAGGAGCGTGAAGACGATCGCCAGCGGGGTGGCGAACAGCATCCACGTGCCGAAGTTGAGGTTGATGTCGTAGTTGTCCGCGAGGTTCGCTCGGAGCAGCGCGTTCGGGGGCGTCCCGATGAGCGTGGAGACGCTCATGATCGACGACGAGTAGGCGATGCCCAGCATGAGCGCGGTACCGAAGTTCGACCTCTTCGTGTCGTCGCCCCTCAGGGTGCCGACCAGCGCCAGCACGGAGAGCCCGATCGGCATCATCATCACGGCGGTGGCGGTGTTCGACACCCACATGGTGAGGAACCCGGTGGCGACCATGAAACCGAGGACGAGCATCTTCGGCTTCGTCCCGACCGCCAGCACCACCCCGAGGGCGATGCGCCGGTGCAGGTTCCACCGCTGCATCGTCAGGGCGAGGAAGAACCCGCCGAGGAACAGGAAGATCGTCGGCGAGGCGTAGGGCGCGGCCGTGTCGCCGATGCTGACGACACCCAGCCCCGGGAAGGCCACGAGCGGCACGAGCGCGGTGGCCGCCAGGGGGATCGCCTCCGTCATCCACCACACGCCCATGAGGACGGCGACCGCCGCCGTGATGGCGATGTGGTGGCCCGACGGCTCGATCTCGTTCTCCGTCAGGGTGGCCACCAGCTCGGCCGACAGCTCCTTCGGGAAGATGAAGTAGATGACGAACGCGCCGACGACGCCGAGCGCGACGCCGATCCATCGTCGGTTGCGGGTCCTGGGGTCGGCGGGGAGATCGTCGAGGCCGGCGGCCCGCGACGTGCTCTCCTTGACTTCTGGGGTGGACACGAGCTGCTCCTTGCGTCGTCGCAGGCGGCAGGGGGCAGGCGTGGGCCGGGCCCCCGCCACGCACCGCTGCGTGGTTCCGGTCGCTCGCGAACCTACCAGCGGGAGAGGCGCGTCACAGGATCTGCGTCATCGCCTTCCGTCGGCGCGTCGCAGGCCCGGCACCGTGATCGTGCCGGGCCCGCGCCGCACGTCGGGGCGGGCCGGCCCTTACGGGGCCGAGCCCTCCCAGTCGGCGTAGATCTCGTAGCCGACCACCTCGAACGTCCCGACGTCGGTCGGCGCCACCTCGGCACGCCCGATCGGCCGCTCGTGGTCGTCCGAGTAGACGTCGCACGTGATGACACCCGTGTCGAACGACTGGTGGCAGTTCTCGATGCTGGACGGCGTCAGCGGCGGGTCGTAGAAGCCCTGGAACGCGTACCAGAGCTCGTCGTAGCCCGCGGCGTCCGTGTACGCCTCGAGCTCGGCGGCGTCACCCTCCGCTGCGGCGAGCGTCGCGCCCCGGACCGCCGCGCGGATGAAGTCGGCACGCCGCACCATGGGCGAGTCGACGCCGTCGCCGTCCCAGTCGCCCACGACGAGCCCGTCGTCGAGGCGCCCGTAGTCGAGGACGGTCTCGGCCGGCCCCGTGGCGATCTCGTCGTGCAGGTAGATGCTGATGCCGCGGCGCACGGCGAGCGTGTCGTGCCCGTCGCCGTCCCAGTCACCGACCAGGACCGTGTCGTCCGCGCGGCCGTAGGCGACCGTCGTGTCCGCCGGCCCCGCGCTCAGCGTGTCGCGCAGGTGGTACTCGTTGCCGCGACGGACGCCGAAGCTGTCGGCGCCGTCTCCGACCAGGAGTTGCTCGGGTAGTAGCCCTCGCCGAGCTCGTCGTTGGAGCCGCCGGTCGCGTGCGCCGCGGTGGCACCGGCGGCGACGAGACCGGTCGTCGCGAGTCCCGCGCCGATGAGGCGCAGTCGTGTGGGTGCGATCTGTGTGCGGTGGGTGCTCATTGCTGATGTCCCTCCAGTGTGGCGTCCTCGGAGCACCGACCGGCCCCCCCGAGTCGTGGGGGGGGGGGGGGGGGGGGGGGGGGGGGGGGGGGGGGGGGGGGGGGGGGGGGGGGGGGGGGGGGGGGGGGGGGGGGGGGGGGGGGGGGGGGGGGGGTAGGG
>NZ_JBUZNK010000010.1:0-90644 GCF_055326445.1 Georgenia sp. Z2081 | reverse complement strand
CCCACCCGCCCCCCATCTCCCTCTCCTCCCCCCCCCCCCCCCCCCCCCCCCCCCCCCCCCCCACGACCGTGTCGGACCACCCGGTGCGCGACAACGCTCGGTCGCGGGAACGTCTGACCTGGCCACCGGTAGAGGCTGCGCGGGACCGGCCGAAGGAGTACGCTCCATTGACGGCTGCGTGACCTTATCGTGACCTTGACCTCCGCGGCACGTCGGTCCTCACCAGTCCGCGACGATGGCGTAGTCGATGACCTGCCAGGTGGTCCGCCCGTCGGGTGCCACGTAGGCGTGACCGATCGCGACCGGGTAGTCGTCGGAGCGGACGGCGCACACGAAGACACCGCCGGGCTCGGGGCTGCAGCCCGTCACACTGGTCGGCCACTGCGGCGGGTCGTAGAACTCCTGGAACGCGTACCAGAGCCACTGCTCGCCGTTGTCGCTGCTCAGGTGGTCGAGCAGGGGCCGGTCCCCGGCGGAGGCGGCGCGCGCGGCCCGCAGCACGACGTCCTCGATCGGGCCGGGCCGGCGCACCCCGAGGGTGTCGTCGCCGTCGCCGTCCCAGTCGCCCACCAGCACGCTGTCGCCGGCTCGCCCGTAGTCGAGGACGATCTCGGCGGCGCCCGGCGCGATCTCGTCGTCGAGGTAGTAGGTGTTGCCTCGACGCACGCCGAGCGAGTCGCGCCCGTCGCCGTCCCAGTCGCCCACGAGCACCTCGTCCCCCGAGCGGCCGTAGTCCACGACGACGTCCGCCGGACCCGAGCTCTGCGAGTTGCGCAGGAAGTAGGTGTTCCCCCGCCGCACGCCGAACGTGTCCACGCCGTCGCCGTCCCAGTCGCCCACGAGCACCACGTCGTCCGCGCGGCCGTAGTGGACCACCCGGTCGGCCACGCCGTCGGTCAGGGTGTCGCGCATCAGGTACCGGTTACCGCGGCGGACCGCGAACGTCTCGGTGCCGTTGCCGTCCCAGTCGCCCGTGTAGAGGGTGTCGAACGTGCGGCCGAACGTGAACCAGCCGTCGAACTCGGTGGGACCGAGGATGTTGACGTAGTCGATGACGTTGCCGCGCTGCCGGGCGAAGGTGTCCGTCCCGTTGCCGTCCCAGTCGCCCATGAACACCATCTCGACAGGCAGGCTGAACGGGATCTCGTGGTTGGCGGTGCCGGTCCACTCGTCGTTGAGGAAGTACATCTCCCCGAAGTCGTCGTTGCCCTCGCCCGCGGCCACGGCCGACGGCGCGCCCACCCCCAGCAGGCCCAGGGTCAGCGCGGTCGCCGCCCCGGCCCTCAGTGACCTTCTCGGCGGACTCGTCCCGGTCTCACGATGCATCCCCATGGCTCACTCCTGCGTGATCCTCGAGGCACGTCACCGGGCCCCGGTGGGCGGTCGGGCGGGCTCGTGCCGGTCCGATCTCAGGAACGTACTCCCGCGGGATCGCCCGGTACAGGCCCGGTCGGTCACGGTTGGGCGGCATCGCACGACTGCGCCCGGCCGCGGTGGTTCTCGCGGCCGGGCGCAGTCCGGGTCGGGTCGGTTCCGCCGGCGTCGCTCCGGGTCAGGCGGCGGGCGTGCCGGCGTCGCTCCGGGTCAGGAGACGGGCTCGCCCGTCTCGAGCGGGAGCGCCGGGTTGTTCGCCCACTCGGTCATGGAGCCGTCGTAGACGGCGACGTCCCCGCGTCCCGCGCGGGCGAGCTGGAACGCGACGTAGGTCGCCGCGATGCCACCGCCGCAGTAGGTGATGATCGAGGGCTCGCCGTCGATGACCTCGGCGGCGTCCCCCGCCTCGCGCACCTGGTCGACCTCGGCGGCCAGCCCGTCGGGGTCGACGAGGTCCCCGAAGAAGATGTGCTTGGAGCCGGGGATCCGGCCCGCCCGCGCGTAGGTGACGCGCTCGCCCGTGAACGTCGGGCGGTCGAGGCTGTTGACGAGCACGGTTCCCGGGTCGTCGAGGGAGGCGGCCACCGAGTCGACGTCGGCGTACAGCTCCGGGCGCGGGTGCGCGACGAACTCGCGCGGCTCGGGCGGCGGCACCGGACCCGACTCGACGTCCAGCCCGGCGGCCTCCCAGGCGGGCAGTCCGCCGTCGAGCACGTAGATGTCGTCGTGGCCGACGTATCGCAGGTTCCACCACAGGCGGGTGGCCCACATGTTCTGGCCCTGGTCGTACACGACGACGGTGGTGTCGTTGCCGACCCCGAGCGCACCGATCTTCTCGGCGAACTCCTCGGCCGCCAGCGCCGTCCAGAAGTCGGGGTTCGAACGGTCGGCGAGGTCCTCGAGGAGGTCGGCGAACACGGCGCCGGGGATGTGGCCCTGCTCGTGCACGTCGCGGCCGGTGTCGGCGCTGTAGAAGCCGTCGCCGTCGGGCTGGCGGATGATCGAGGTCGCGTCGAGGACGACGACGCCGGGCCCGTCCTTCAGCTCGGCGAGCTCGGTGGGGGAGACGAGTCGGGCGATCGAGGTCGGGTCGGTGGTGCCGGTGGTGGTCATGGGCGCTCCTGGGTGTGGGTGGGGGTGTCGGGTCGGCAGCGCTGAAGAAGCGCTGTCAGCGACATCGGCGGGAGCGGGCCTGGCCCTGGTCGAGCCAGAGCCGGCGCACGAGCACGAGTTCCACGCCGTCGACGCTAGGTGGGAACGGGGCCCTCGTGGGTCCGCCCCCGCCAGGTCCCGCCATGTGGACCACCGGGAGGCGCGGTCGGGGCCGGACCGGCGAGCGGACGTCGTCCGCGACCGTGCCGGTACGGGTCCACCTCCCCGTCGGAATCCGCTCCTCGTCCCCGACGCGCGGCCACAATGTCGGCAGCCGACCGAGTTGAGCCGTGGAGACCATGCCCAGGAAACGCCCCGCCGTCCCCGCCCTGGCGCTCGTCGGCGCCCTCGTGATGACCGCGTGCTCCGCCGCCCCCGAGGTCGCCCTCCGGCCGTCGCCCACCCGGGCGGGCCCCTCCTGGCAGGAGGCCGCACCGATGGGATCGACCGTCACCGTCGGCGGGTGGGCCGTCACCCTCGGCGAGACCGAGGACGACGCGACCAGGCAGCCCGTCGCCGGCGTCGACCTCGTCGCGGCTCCCGGCGACGACCAACGGATCGTGTCCGTGGTGGTCGACGCCGTCAACCAGGCGGACGGCCCGCTGGATCCGGGCGCCCGGTTCGGGCTCGAGCTCGTCACCGCGGCCGGCGCCTCCTACCCGGGCAGCGCCTGCGAGGGCGAGGCGACGGTGGTCGGCTCCCCCGCCGTCGCACCCGGCGAACGCCTGACCGCACGCTGGTGCACGGTCGTGCCGACCGACGGGCTCGAGGGCGCGGTGTGGGCCGTCGCCGACGGCGTCGAGGACGCCGAGGAGCGCCGCTACGTGCGCCTCGCCGCCGAGGCGCCGGGCCAGCTCGGCCCCCTGCCCGTGGTGGACCCGCTGGCCGGCCGCAGCATCGAGCTGCCGGCCGCCAGCGGCACGCCGATGCGGGTCGGGGACATCGCCGTCGCGGTCGGGCCCACCGACCTGGCGCCGGAGCTCCTGCCCGACGAGGATGGGGACGAGCCGGTCCCCCATACCGGCGACATGTTCATCGGGACGACGCTGACCGTGACCAACCTGGGGACCGAGCCGGTGCAGCCCGCGCTGGGCGGCCTGGAGTTCGTCGACTCGACCGGGCTCGCCCACCCGCAGGTCCCCGAGTGCACCCCGCTGAGCCGTCCCACTGACCCGCTCGGACCGATCCAGCCGGGCGGCACCGCGGAGATCGCCCTGTGCCAGTCCGTCCCGACCGAGATCGTGGCCGGCGGGCGGTGGCAGCTCGCCGAGGGCTCGGTGGGCTGGGAGGGCTCCTACCGCTACGTCGAGCTCGGGGTCGAGCCGACGCCGGAGCTCCTGGCCGCGTCGACAGCGCCGGAGCCGGGGAGCACCGAGGGGATCACCCGGGAGCAGCCGGCACCGGCCGGGAGCCCGCTCGAGGTGGGGCACACGACCGTGAGCATCGGCGAGGTCGAGACGGACGACGTCATCAGGTTCGGCGAGCACGGCCGGGAGAGCGAGGCTCGGGACGGGCACGTCCTCGTCCTTGCCGACATCGAGGTCGTCGAGGACGACTCGGGCGTCATCGACACCTGGAACCGGTACTCGTTCGACGTCTCCTACGTCGACCGCAACGGCCGGCTGCACCGGGCCAGCGGTGTTCCCTGCAACTACGGTTCGGACGACGAGTTCGACGTCGACGATCTCGAGAGCTCGAGCGACGACAGCCCGCGGGGGCACGCCTCGGGGGTGCTGTGCGTCGAGGTCGGCGAGGACGTCGTCGACGGCGGCGTCTGGCAGGTCACGAGCTACGGGCCGGACAGCACCGACCCGCGCCGCTACGTCGCGACCGACGCCGCGGCGACCGAGCTCGATCCCCTCGAGATCCCGGTCGTCGACCCCGAGGACGGCGTCGACGAGGACCGGCCGGCGCCCGCCGGCACGCCCGTGCGGGCGGGACTGTGGGTCGTCGAGGTCGGTCCGGCGAGCATCCGGGGGCACGCGGTCGACGACGAGGAGCCCCTGCGCAGCGGTCGGACGCGGCTCGGGGCGACCGTGATCGTCACCAACACGTCCTCGGTGCCGGCCGGCGCCTTCGACGAGGTGACCCTCGCCTGGATCCCCGACGACGGGTACCCCGCCGCGTACGGGGACTCCCACGCCCAGTGCTCCTGGGATCTCGGCACCGGGCTCGCGGTGGTCACCGCGGGGTCGGTGACCCACGACGTGTGCCTCGAGATGCGCGAGCACGAGGGCGCCGCCGGGCACTGGGAGGTCCGCACGACCGGGTGGACCCAGGACCCCGAGACGGAGGACCTGGTCGAGGAGGAGATCGTCCGCTACGTCGCCGCCGGGTGACGGCGACCCCGGCCGCGGCAGCTCGGCGCGCGGCCGTGCGGGCGCGCGTTCCGGCCGACGGAGAGGTCAGGTGCGCCGGCTGATCCACCAGATGGCGCCGATGATCGTCATCACCACGCCGAGGATGCCACCGAGGATGCCGCCGACGAGCCCGACGATCGGCGCCGCGATCTCGCCGGCGCCGATGTTGTGCCCGACGAACGCGCTCTGGTCGCAGGTGACCGAGTACGTGCCGGCCTGCGGGGTGGTGAAGCGGTGCCCGAGCTCGTACTCGTTGACCGAGATGTCGGTGCCGGTGGTCGACAGGGGCACGCTCGCGCCGTCGGGCCCGACGACCTCGCAGGACTGCGTCCGCGCCTCGGGCGATCCGCCGTCGGAGGCGTAGAGGGCCCATTCCTCGCCCGCCTCGGCCTCGATCTGTGCACCGCCGGCACCCACGGTCTCGAAGTCGGCGTCGGAGACGAGGCTGCCGATGCGCGAGATGCCGAAGACGACCCCGGCGATCGCGAGGACGATGAGCCCGATACCGATGAACGTGACGACCTTGGGACCCGTGGTGCTCTTCTGCTGCCGCCCCGGCATGACTCCATCACCCTGCGCGTAGGGGTTCCCCGGAGCCTGGCCGTAGCCTCCCTGGGGAGACCCGTAGCCTCCCTGCGGAGCGCCGTAGCCTCCCTGGGGAGCGCCGTAGCCTCGCTGGGGCTGACCGCCCTGCGGCGGGTTGCCGTACGCCCGGTTGAACTGGTCCTCGTAGCCACCGCCGGGACCTCCGCCCTGCTGGGGGCCGTACCCACCGCCGTAGCTGCTCATCTGTCCGTCCGTTCGTCCTGTTCGTGGGGCCGGCCTCGCTGGTCGCGCCGGGCGGTCGCAGGGCGAGCCCGCTCCCGGCGCGACGCTAGCAGTGCGCAGGCGCGCGCCAGGCGACCGTGTGCGGGGCCTCCGCCTCGTGATCGCCATCTCAACCCGTCCCCCCGGCCGCGCGGTGGTGGGACCATGTGGCCATCCTCTGCAGAACCCGCCCTAGGAGACCCTGTGCGTCGCCGACTCGCCGCCCTCGCCTTTCCCGCCCTTGCCGCGGCGTCGCTCGCCGCCTGCGGCGGGCCCGACATCCCGACGGCCGTCGCGCCGCAGACCCCGGAGGTCGAACGGTCCACCGAGCAGCCCCCGGCGCCGTCGTCAGAGCCCGCCCCGAGCTCCGAGCCGGCGCCGACCACCGAACCCGCCCCGACCACCGAACCGGCACCGACCACCGAACCGGCACCGACCAGCGAACCGGCACCCTCCGGCGGCGAGGGGGACGACGTCGGGGTCTCGCGCGACGCGCCCGCACCGATCGACACGGCCGTGCGCGTGGGCGACTGGGAGATCCAGGTCGGGTCGACCGTCGACGACGCGAACCAGACCATCGCCAACGAGAACATGTTCAACGACCCGCCGGACGACGGCCACAACTTCGTCGTCGTGCCGATCACGGCGACCTACCTGGGCTCGGAGTCCGGCACCGCCTGGCTCGACCTCAGCATCGAGTTCGTCGGGACGGACGCCGTGACCTACTCCGGGTACTGCGGCGTCGTGCCGAGCCCGCTCATGGATGCCGGCGAGGTCTACGAGGGCGGCACCGTGACCGGCAACTCCTGCGCCATGGTGCGGGTGGATGCGATCGAGGGCGGCGTCTGGCGCATCGAGGAGTCGTTCAACTTCGAGCAGGACACGGCGCGCTTCTTCGCGGCCGGCTGACCGGGCCGGGGCGCTCCTCTCGTCGAGAGGGCGCGAAGGTGCACGAATCGGCCTCCGTTCGTGCAGTTCGGCGCCCTCTCGACGCGCCACGCCGGGCCCGACCCCGAGCCGCGCAGCATCATCGGCACCGGTCCGGCGGCCCTCGCCACCGTGTGGTTCGCCGTCGTGAGCGCTGCCGTCATCGCCGGGATCCGAGCGGCGTCGGCGCGGCGCCCGAGTGGTACTGCGCGTAGACGCGCAGCACCCCGCCGTTCTGGCCGGCGTGCCAGGCGGGCGTCTTGTGCTGCATCGCCCTGAGCCGGTGCACGACGACCCCTGTGCGCGGGCTGACCAGGAGGAAGGCGAACGGCACGTCTCGACCACGCGAGCAGCAGGTCAGCAGCCACCCGACGGTGCCGAAGACCGAGGCGAGCTGGGACACGCAGGCCCGGATGACGTCCTCGAAGTCGGAGCCGGCCGCCATCCGCCACGACTGACCGTGTGACATGGCGTCGTCGCCCGCCGCGACCGGATCACGGTCGAACTCCACCACGAGGTCGTCGGCCGCGGCCCGCTGCTCTCCCTGCATGGCTGCACGGTAGGCGGGTTCACCCTGGACCCCGCACACACCTACCGACGAAAGAACGGCTGAACCCCCGGTCACCGGGGGCCCAGCCGTTCACGATGTCCTGGGACATCACACACGCGGAGACGGTGGGATTTGAACCCACGAACGGGTTACCCCGTTACATCCTTAGCAGGGATGCGCACTAGGCCTGACTATGCGACGTCTCCAGATGCAGCGTCCAGGGTACCCGGACACCCGCGACCGTTCCAAAGCAGAGGGCACGCCGGACGCGCGAGACTCGTCACCACCGCCGCGGAGGGTAAGGGATTCGAACCCTTGGTGGTTTCCCACAACGGTTTTCAAGACCGTCACATTCGGCCGCTCTGTCAACCCTCCTCGCCCGGCACCGCCGGGCCTGCGGCCCGCCCCCGAGCGGGCCGCGGACCATCCTACGATCCGGTCGATCCGGTTCCGCCACATCTCGTGAGCGCCTGGGGCACGATGGGCGGATGGACGCCATCACTGTCACCGACGACGGCCGGCTCGAGCTCGTCGACACCCCCGACCCGGTCCCCGGTGCGGGCGAGGTCCTCGTCGACGTCGTCGCCGCCGGCGTCAACCGCGCCGACCTCCTCCAGGTGCGGGGCGGCCACCAGCCGCCCGAGGGCGAGTCCGACGTGCTCGGCCTCGAGTGCTCGGGCACGATCAGCGTGCTCGGCGACCACGTCGAGGGCTGGCAGGTCGGGGACCGGGTGTGCGCGCTGCTCGCCGGCGGCGGCTACGGGACGAAGGCGGTCGTGCCGGTGGGGCAGCTGCTCAGGGTCCCCGACTCCGTCGACCTCGTCGACGCGGCCGCGCTGCCCGAGTCGGTGTGCACGGCCTGGACCAACATGGTCGAGCAGGGCCACCTCGCGCCGTCGCAGACCGTGCTCGTGCACGGTGGGTCGGGCGGCGTCGGCACGATCGCCATCCAGCTCGCCCACACCTACGGCTCGCGCGTCGTCACCACCGCGGGCGGGCCGGAGCGGACGGCCCGCTGCCTTGAGCTCGGCGCGGACGTCGCCGTCGACCACCGCTCCGACGACGTGGCGGACCAGATCCTGGGCGCGACCGACGGCCGCGGGGTCGATGTCGTGCTCGACGTCCTGGGTGCCGGCGGCCTCGAGCTCAACATCTCGGTCCTCGCCGAGCGCGGGCGCATCATGGTCATCGGCGTCCTCGACGGCGCGACCGGGCCCATCGACCTCGGCGCGCTGCTCGCCCGGTCCGGCACGATCAGCGCCCTCAAGCTGCGCACCCGCTCCCGCGCGTCGAAGGCGGCACTCATCGACGACGTCCGCGAGCGCGTGTGGCCATGGGTCGCCGACGGCCGGGTCGTGCCCGTGATCGCCGAGCGGATCCCGCTCGCCGAGGCCGGGCGCGCCCACGAGGTGATGGCGGCCGGCGGCGCGTTCGGGAAGATCCTGCTCACCGTCTGACCGGGAGGTAGGGCGGCGCCACGCCGCACGGGACCGGGACACGCACGGCCCGACGACGACGGACGGCGGCGTCTGGGCGCCCCCGCGCCCGCGTCAGTACCCGTAGACGTCGAGGGCCGCGTCCTCCAGCGCCTGTGCGGTGGCCTCCGGGTCGGAGGGGTCGTCGTAGAAGTCGGACAGGATCGGCCACAGCCCCTCGAGCTGGTTCGACCCGAAGTCGGGCGCCATGAGGCCGGACATGTCGAGGCGGAACACCTCGGCGTCGACGATCTGTTGGGCGAGCTCTCGCGACACGTCGTCGTCGTAGAGGTCGAGGTCTGCCTGCCGGTTCGGTGCGGGCGAACCGCCGAGCTCGATCCAGGTGTTCGCCGCCTCGGGCGAGGCGAGGTAGCGCATGAGCTCGGCCGTCCCCTGCTCCTCGTCGAACGCGACCGCACCGGCCGCGTCCCCCACGACCGACGGGGCCGAGCCTTCGATCGCGGGCCAGGGGTAGAACCGGGCGTCCTCGCCGACCACCGCGTCGGTCTGCCCGACGATCGAGTCGGCCACGATCTCCCCGCCGACCAGCGTGGCGGCGCTCGGCTCGTCGCCGAAGACGTTCTCCACGCTGTCCGGGTAGGTGCGGTCGGCGCCGCCCTCGAGCACGATCTCCTCGTCGCTCCACAGCTCGCCGAGGAGCTCGAGGGTGTCGACCACGCTCGGGTCGGTCCACGGGATCTCCCGCGCCACCAGCTGGTCGTAGGCCTCCGGGCCGGCCACCCGGAGGTACGCGTTCTCGAACCAGTCCGTCAGCGTCCAGCCGAGGTCGACGGCGACCGCCAGCCCCGCGACGCCCGTCCCGGAGACCGTTCGCAGCGCCTCGCCGAGCTCCTCCCACGTCTCGGGAGCCTCGACGCCGGCCTCGGCATAGGCGGCGGTGTCGTACCAGAACAGGGAGTTCGTCGAGGCCTCGAGCCAGACGGCGTAGACCTCGTCGTCGACGGAGCCCAGGTCGATCCACGTCTGCGCGTAGCTCTCCTCGACGCTCGCGAGCGTCTCCTCGCGCAGCGGCACGATGCTGCCGTCCTCGGCCAGCGCCTCGACGAGCCCCCGGTCGCCGACGAACGAGATGTTCGGCGGCCTGCCGTTGTCCAGGCTCTCGGTGATCGCGAGAACCGGGTTGCCGCCGAGGCCCAGCTGGTCGACGCGGGCCCCGGTGGCCTCCTCGAACGCGACGACGACCTCGTCGAAGCGGTCGCGCTCGTGGCCGGTCCAGGGGGTCGCGACCTCGACGGTCTGTCCGGACAGGTCGGCGTACCCCTCGAGCTCGGGCAGCTCGACGTCCTCGGGGACCGGCGGGCCGTCCGAGCCGGCCTCCGGCGGGCCCGACGACGGGGCCTCGGCGGGGCCCGCCGCGTCCGGCTCGTCGGCCGTGCCTGGGTCCTCCGCGGTGCCCTGCTCCTCGGAGGTGTCCTCGGCGTCGTCGGCACTCCCGCCGCACGCCGCCAGCAGCGTCGCCGCGGCCAGTCCCGCGGCGAGCGCCGCACCTCGACGTCGCCTCGTGCTCCGTGCCATCGTCCGCCCTTCCGCGCGCCCCCTCTCCCGGGAGCGCCACGCCATCGTAGGGCGAGCCGGGCACGAGGCCGACGACGCGTCCGACCGCCCCGGGGCGCGGAACGTCACGACGCGTCCGCCGCCCCCAGGGCACGGGGCCGGAGCGGCCGCTACTTCTGGGACCCCGCCATGAGCGCGCTGACGAAGTACCGCTGGAAGGCGAAGAACACGATGAGCGGCACGATCATCGACAGGAAAGCGCCCGCGGAGAGCACGTCCATGTTCGACGAGAACTGCCGCAGCTGGGACTGCAGGGCCACGGTGATGGGCTGGCTCTGCGGGGAGGCGAACAGCAGGGCGACGAGCATGTCGTTCCAGGACCACAGGAACTGGAAGATCGCGAGCGAGGCGATCGACGGCATCGCCAGCGGCAGGGCGATGCGCACGAAGATCCGCATCTCGCTCGCCCCGTCGATCCGTGCGGCCTCGAGCATCTCGTTGGGGATCTGCATGAAGAAGTTGCGCAGCAGGAACACCGCGAACGGCAGCCCGAAGGCGGTGTGGAACAGGACTACGGCCGTGACGGAGCCGAAGATCCCGATGTCGCCGAACAGGCGGGCCAGCGGGATGAACGCCACCTGCAGCGGCACCGCCATGAACGCGATGATGACGATGAGCAGCCAGTCCCGCCCCGGGAACCGCACCCACGCGAGCGCGTAGCCCGCCATCGCGCCCAGGCCCACCACGAGCAGGGTGGACGGGACCACGATGAGCACCGTGTTCCACAGGGACGACATGATCCAGTCGGCCTGGAGCAGGCCCCGGTAGTTGTCGATCGAGAACTGGGACAGGTCGAGGAACCCCGCCCACCAGCCGGACTGGGCGTTGGCCTGCGAGCTGCGCAGCGAGGAGAAGAACAGGCCCACGGTCGGCACGAGCCAGACCAGCGCCACGACGACGAGGACCACGTTGACGATGCCGCGGCCCAGGAACCGCGTGACGCGCGAGCCCCCGCCGGGACGTGATCCGGGCGGGGTGGCGGGCGGCAGCGGGGCGCCGCCGCCGCTCCCGGGGGCACCGCCGCTTCCGCCGGAACCGCTGCCGGGTCCGCCCACGTCGGCACGGTCGTCGCGGTCCGGACCGTCCACGGGCGGCGTGGTGCCGACGACGGCCGTCATGCCTGACCTCCTCGGCGGAAGTTGCGGATGTTGAGCAGGATCGCGGGCAGCACGAGCAGCAGCAGGAAGATCGCGAGCGCCGAGCCGAGCCCCTGGTTGTTGCCGCCGCCGAAGGACACGGTCCACATGCGCGTGGCGATGACGTCGGCTGCGGGTTTCGACACCCCGGGCGGGATGACGTAGACGAGGTCGAAGATCTTCAGCACGTTGATGACGAGCGTGACCATGACGACCATGAGCACCGGCGCCAGCTGCGGCACGGTGATCTTGCGGAAGACCTGCCACTCGTTGGCGCCGTCGGTGCGGGCGGCCTCGAGCAGGGAGCGGTCGACCGAGGACAGCCCGGACGCGATCATCACCATGGCGAACCCGGCCCAGATCCACACGTAGGCGAGGATCGTCACCGGCGTGATGAGGCCCGGACCGAGCCAGTCGATGCCGGCGGCGCCGGGGGCGAAGCTCGTGGCCGGGAGCGTGAGCGTGTACTCAGCCCCGGGATCGAGGCCCTCGACGACGAAGGTCCCGTCGTCCTGGGTGACCGCGGTGCCGACCTCGGCCCCGGAGGCGTCGGTGAGCACCACGTCGATGCCGCCGAGGCCCGGCTTGCCGTCGCCGACCTCGCCGTTCGTCCCGCCGCCGCCGACGATGAAGTCGAACCAGATCGTTCCGGTGACCTGGTCCGCGCCCGGGGCGGGTGCCGTCACGGCGTCGACGGCGTCGTCGGGCCGGCTCTCCTCGGAGATGCCGACAAGTGGGACCTCGACGACGGACCCCGCGGCGATCTCCTCGGTCGAGGTCATCTCACCGGTCTCCTCGAGCGCGACCGGGCCCTCGGGCCGCGGCCGCGCATCGGGGTAGGACGTGGACTCGGCGCCGACCATCTCCTGCACGGAGACGATGACGGCGTTGGCCAGGCCGATGTCCGGGTTCTGCTGGAAGACCGAGCGGAAGATGACGCCGGCGGCGAGCATGGAGATCGCCATCGGCATGAAGATGATGAGCTTGAACGCCGTCTGCCAGCGGATGCGCTCCATGAGCACCGCGAAGACGAGGCCGAGCACCGTGCACACCGCCGGCGCGACGAGCACCCAGATCGCGTTGTTGCGCAGCGCCCGGAAGGTCTGCGGGTCGGTGAACATGTCGACGTAGTTGCCCAGGCCGACGAAGGTGTCGCCGGAGGCGTCGAACAGGCCCCGGGTGATCGAGTAGACGATGGGGTAGGCGACCAGGGCCCCCAGGACGAGGACCGCCGGCCCGAGCAGGATGACAAGGACCAGCCACTGCCGGGACCCCGAACGGGGGGCGCGCCGTGCGCGCCCCCCGCGAGGTTCGGCCGCGGTGGTCTCGGCCGAGGTCACGTCGTCAGCCGCCGTACGCGGCGGCCGCTGCGTCCTCGAGGGCCTGGGCCGTGGCCTCCGGGTCCGACGGGTCGGTGTAGAACTCGATGAGGATCTGCCACATGCCCTCGCCCTCGGTACCGCCGAAGGCGGACGGCGCGAGGTCGGACAGGTCGAACCGGAACACCTCGGCGTCGACGAGGTTCTGCGCGATCTCCAGGGAGATCTCGTCCGGGTAGAGGTCGAGGTCCGCGTTCTGGTTCGGCGAGGTGAAGCCGCCGAGCTCGATCCAGATGTTCGCGGCCTCCGGGGAGGCGAGGTAGCGCATGAGCTCGGACGTGGCCTCGTTCTCGTCGAACGCGACCGCGACGTTGCCGGCGCCCATGACGGACGGGGCGGAGTCGTTCATCGTCGGCCAGGGGTAGAACAGGGCGTCCTCGCCGACGACGGCCTCGGTCTGGTCGGCGATGTTGCCGGCCACGAAGTCTCCCTCGAACACGGTGCCGGCCTCCGGCGGGTCGGAGAACACCGAGGTGACCGAGTCGGGGAACGACCGCTGGCCACCGCCCTCGAGCAGGAGCGCGTCGTTGCTCCACACCTCGGCGAGGGTCTCCAGCGCCTCGACGACGCTGGGGTCCGTCCAGGGGATCTCGTGGTCGGCGAGCTGGTCGTACATCTCCGGGCCCGCGGTGCGCAGGTAGACGTTCTCGAACCAGTCGGTCAGCGGCCAGCCGACGTCGGCGCCCACGGACAGGCCCGGCACGCCGGAGTCCGACACGAGCTGGAGGGTGGAGACGAAGTCCTCCCAGGTCTCGGGCACCTCGGCGCCCGCATCCTCGTAGACCTGCGTGTTGTACCAGATGGTCGACTTGTTGGCGGCCTTGAACCAGACGCCGTAGACCTCGCCGTCGACCGAGCCGAGGTCGATCCACGTCTCCGCGTAGTTCTCCTCGACGGCGGCGAGCGTGTCCTCCGACAGCGGCACGATGTTGCCGTCGGCAGCGAGCTGGTCCATGAGCCCGGGCTGCGGGATGAGCGCGAGGTTCGGCGGGTTGCCGCCCTCGACCCGGGTGCCGATCGTCGTCGCCACGTTGTTGCCGTAGGACTCGTAGGTGACCTCGGCGCCGGTCGCCTCCTCGAAGGCGTCCAGGACGATCTCGAAGTTCTCCTGCTCCGCGCCGGACCAGTCCGACGCCACGACGAGCGTCTCGCCGCCGAGGTCCGCGTAGCCCTCGAGCTCGGGCAGCTCGGCGCCGCCGCCGTCACCGCTGTCACCGCCGTCGGAGCCGTTCTCGGACGACCCGTCGTCGCCGGTGTCCTCCGAGTCGTCGTCCGCACCGCCACCGCAGGCCGCGAGCATCGCTGCCGCGGTCAGACCCGCGACGACCGCCATGCTGCGGCGTCGCCCCATGCCTCGTGCCATTGTTCGCCCTCCTTGGCCAACCGGTGATGCACACCATGATCCCGGTCAGCGTAGGCCTCGGGCGCTGCATCGGAGGCCATCTCGATGTCTCGAACCAGTCACGGCCCGGGGAGGTCGCGGGGAGCGCCCGAGGGGGCGCCGGCAGGTCCGAGGGACCGGAGTCAGCGGGCGGTGCGCCGGGGGCGACGGACCGAGGTCAGCGGGCGGTGCGCAGGTCCGGCGGACCGACGTCAGCGGGAGGAGCGGCGGGGTCGGGCGAGGAGGTCCAGCAGGTCGGCGAGCCCGTCGGCCTCGACCGGGCCGACCTCGGCCCGGGCGTAGGACTTGACCTCGGCGCGGGCCCCGCCCATCGCGACCCCGAGCCCGGCCCAGGAGAGCATCTCGACGTCGTTCGAACCGTCCCCCGCGCCGACCGTCGCCGTGGTCTCGACCTCGAGGAGGTCGCGGACGCGTTCGAGAGCGGTCGCCTTGGAGATGCCCTCCGGGGCGACGTCGACCCACGACGACCAGCCGATCGCGTAGGTCACCGACTGCATGCCGGCCGAGTGGACGGCCTCCTGGAACGTCTGCGCGTCGAGGTGCGCGGCCCGCACCGTGAGCCGGGTGACCTCGCGCGAGCACAGGTCCTCGAAGTCGACGAGCTCCCACTCCCCGCCGAGCTCGCCGGGTGGGAAGGGCGAGGACAGGCGAAAGCCCGTGCCGACGTCCTCGACGGCGAACACCCCGTCCGGGATCGCCCGGTGCAGGGCGCGCAGGGCCGGCTCCGGGTCGAACGTGACGACGTGGTCGAGCTCGTACCCGTCGGGCGCGTCCTCGTCGAGCCGCACCGTGACGGCGCCGTTGGAGGAGATCGCGTACCGGCTGTTGAGGCGCAGCTGGCGGGCCACGGGGACGGTCGCGAACACCGAGCGTCCGGTCGCCAGCATGACGTGGGTGCCGGTGTCCTGCAGCGCCGCGACGGACTCGGCGACGCGCGGGGACAGGGTCGTGTCGTGGTGGAGGATCGTCCCGTCGATGTCGAGCGCCACGAGGAGCTCCGGCCCCGCCTCGGGCAGCGCGGACACGGCCTCGACCAGCGGGTGGGGGCGCGGGCGTCGACGCACCACCGACCGCGCCCAGGAGGCGGCCCTGGTCAGCGCGGCCCCGACGGCGGGGGCGGTCCGACCTCCCGGACGGCGCTCACCACCGACGGCAGGATCGTCGTCGGGGGCCTCGTCGGGGACGTCGGTCCCGTTCTCGAGGTCGGGGTCCGCGGGCCCGGCCTCGTGCGCGTCGGGCTCGAGGTCGGCCTCGTCGACGTCGAGGTCCGTGCCGTCGAGGTCCTCCTCGCCGTCGACGAGGTCGGCGTCGGCCTCCTCGTCGACCACCGTGGCGCCGGCCGGCCCGAGGTCGCTCCCGCCGTCGGCCCGGGTGACGCCGTCGGCCCGGGTCTCGCCGTCGGTCCGGGTACCTCCTGCCTGGTCCTGCTCGACCGGCAGCGTGTCCGCCCCGGCGTCGAGGATCGCGTGGTCCCCGGCGGGCGTGGCGACGAGGGCCTCGTCGTCGCGGGGGGTCACGCAGCCACCGGCGTGAGGACCTCGCGACCCCCGAGGTAGGGACGCAGCGCCGCGGGCACGTGGACCGAGCCGTCGGCCTGCTGGTGGTTCTCCAGCAGAGCGACGATCCACCGGGTCGTGGCGAGGGTGCCGTTGAGGGTGGCGACCGGCGTCGTGCCCGTCTCCCCGCGCTCGCGGGTACCCAGGCGGCGGGCCTGGAAGGTCGTGCAGTTCGACGTCGACGTGACCTCCATCCAGCGCTCCTGGCTGGGCAGCCACGCCTCGCAGTCGAACTTGCGGGCAGCGGACTGCCCGAGGTCCCCGGCCGCGGTGTCGATGATCCGGTAGGGCAGCTCCACGGCGTCGAGCATCTCCCGCTCGAGCTCGAGCAGCGCGGCGTGCTCCTCGGCGGCGTCCTCGGCGTGGACGTAGGAGAACATCTCGAGCTTGTTGAACTGGTGGACCCGGATGATGCCCCGGGTGTCCTTGCCGTAGGAGCCGGCCTCCCGGCGGTAGCAGGTCGACCAGCCCGCGTACCTCAGCGGGCCCGCGGAGACGTCGACGATCTCGTCCGCGTGGTAGCCGGCCAGCGCCACCTCGGAGGTGCCCGTCAGGTACAGGTCGTCCGCGGGCAGGTGGTAGATCTCGTCGGCGTGGGCACCGAGGAATCCGGTGCCGGCCATGATCTGCGGGCCGACCAGCGTCGGCGTGGTCATGAGCGTGAAGCCGGCCTCCTCGGCGCGGTCCGCCGCGCGGGTGAGGAGCGCGAGCTCGAGGCGCGCACCGATGCCCGTGAGGTAGTAGAACCGCGCGCCGGACACCTTGGTGCCGCGACGCACGTCGATCGCGCGCAGCGACTCCCCGATGTCGAGGTGGTCGCGCACGGTCACGCCCTCGGCGGCCAGGTCCCGCGGGGTGCCCACGTGCTCGAGGACCTCGTAGTCGTCCTCGCCGCCGGCGGGCACGCCCGGCGCCACGATGTTCGGCATCTGCCACAGGAGCTCGTCCGCGGCGGCAGCGGCGGCGTCGGCGCGCTCCTGCGCGGCGGAGACCTCCTCGGCCATCTCCTTGGCGCGCGCCAGGATCGCGGGCCGCTCCTCGGGCGAGGCCTTCCCGACGCCCCGGGAGAACTCCTTGTGCTCCGCGCGCATCGACTCGAACTCACCGAGCGTGCTGCGACGCGCCTGGTCCGCCTCGAGGATCCGGTCGACGAGACCCGGATCCGCACCTCGGGACACCTGGCTGTCGCGCGCGGTCTGGGGGTCCTCGCGCAGGGCACGCACATCGATCATGCCCCGAGCCTATGCCGGACCGGGAACACCTCCCCGCCCTGGACCCTGCCGTGGTGTCGCGAGCGGTGCCAGGATGTCCGGCGGACCGCGTGCGGCCCGTCCGTCCATCCGTCCCACCGAGGCACGAGGGGTGTCCCATGATCGTCACCACCACAGCGACCATCCAGAACGCGAACATCGCGGAGTACATCCGCGTCGTCGCCGGGGAGACGGTCGTCGGCATCAACATGTTCAAGGACATCGGGGCCGGGTTCCGCAACCTCGTGGGCGGCCGCTCCGAGGGCTACGAGCGCGAGATCGGTGGCGCCCGCGAGTCCGCGCTCGGGGAGATGGTCCAGCGTGCGATCGAGCTCGGCGCGAACGGGGTCGTCGGTGTCGACATCGACTACGAGTCGGTCGGCCAGGGGATGATGATGGTGACCGCCTCCGGGACCGCCGTGCGCATCGCCTGATCCTCGTCGGGCGACGGGAGGCACGCGCCCACCGCCGCGCCGCACCGTGCGCTCCGGGCTACCGTGAGGTGTGCCCTCGGAATGGTTGATCGTCCTGGTCGTCGCGCTCGTCGTCGCGCTGCCCACCCTCCTCGTCACGGTCTCCGTCGCGCGCAGGCGCGGCGCGCTCGAGCGGGAGTCGGCCGCCGCGAACGCGGAGGCAGCTCGGCTGCTGGACGAGGAGCGGGCCGCCCGGGAGGAGGCCGCGGCGAGGGCCGGCCGCCCCGTCCCGCCGCCGGTCGCCGTCGTCGTCAACCCCTCGAAGAACGTCGATCCCGACGAGCTGCGCCGGCACTTCCAGGAGGCCGCCCGGCGCGAGGGGCGTGCCGAGCCTCTCTGGTACGAGACGACCGCCGACGACCCGGGACGCGGCCAGGCCACCGAGGCGTTGCGCGCCGGGGCGAGCACGATCGTCGCCGCAGGCGGTGACGGGACCGTCCGGGCGGTCGCGGAGATCCTCGCCGGCACCGGCACCCCGATGGGCGTGATCCCGCTCGGCACGGGCAACCTGCTCGCCCGCAACCTCGGCCTGCCGCTGGAGGACACCGACCAGCTCGTGCGGATCGCGACCTCGGAGGAGCCGCGCCCGGTCGACGTCGGCTGGCTGCGGGTCGAGGACGCAGGGCGGGACCGCTCGGGCGACGCCGAGGGGATCCTTGCAGACGAGGCGGACGCCGGCCGCGACGGCTGGCACGCGTTCACCGTCATCGCGGGGCTCGGGTTCGACGCCGACATGGTCCGCGAGACCGGCGACGAGCTGAAGTCGCGGATCGGCTGGGCCGCCTACTTCGTGGGCGGCGTGAAGAACATGGTGAAGTCGCGCCTGAAGGTCTCGGTCACGGTCGACGACGCCGCGCCCGAGGACCTCAAGGTCCGCACCGTCATGCTCGCCAACTGCGGGCTGCTGCCCGGCAACCTCGTCCTCTCCCCGGACTCGCGCTTCGACGACGGAGTGCTCGAGGTCGTGACGGTCGACACGCGCTTCGGCCTCGTCGGCTGGGCGAACCTCGGCCTGTCGGTCCTCGCCCAGCGGGCCGGCCGGCGGCGGACGGGCGACCTGCCCGGCAGCGAGCTGCTGTTCAAGCCCGCGCGTCGCATCCGGGTCGCGGCCCAGGACACCGCACACGTCCAGCTCGACGGCGACCTGCTGAGCACCTCGGGGGCGATCGAGGTGCGGGTCGAGCAGGGGGCGCTGCAGATGCGCTACCCGGTCCCGGCCGACCGCCTGCAGACGCGCGAGGGAGAGCACGTGCCGGGCGAGCCGGCCGAACGACACCCCGAGAAGCTCGACGAGTGAGCGGGTTCCTGCCCGGCTCAGGCCTCAGGTGCCCGTGCCCTCGATGGAGACGTTGGTGGCCTTGACGACCGCGGTCGCGGGGGAGCCCACCACGAGCCCGAGCTGATCGACGGCCTCGGTCGAGAGGAGGGACACGACCCGGTAGGCGCCGCACTGAAGCTCGACCTGGCTCATCACCTGGTCGGAGACGACGCGCGTGACGATGCCCGTGAGGTGGTTCCGGGACGACCGGCGGTCGATACCGTCGTCGAGGGAGTCCACGGACTTCTCGCTCGCGAGCTCCTGCGCAAGGGCGGCGACCGACGCGCCGTCGACGGAGCGCCTGCCGCCGTCGTCGACGACCTCGAGGCGACCCTGGTCGACCCAGCGACGCACGGTGTCGTCGGAGACCCCGAGAAGATCGGCCACGGCGCGGATCCGGATGTGCGGCATGAGCAGATGCTAGTTCGCGCACCTGCGGAAACTTCGGGGATCATCATCGACGAGTGATCGGACTCCTGCCCGACGACTGACCGAGATTCCTCCCCATGGGTGAGCTCCTGTCCCCCCGCCGGGGGACTCGCGCCGCCCGCGCGGTCGATAGCGTGACTCCATGACGGCGACGACGACCCCCAGGTCAGGCCGCCAGGTCCTGGCCGTGTCACACTCGGGCACGACCTCCTTCGGCGCGACGACGGCGGTCGCGCTCGCGCTCGAGGCCGCCCGCTCCGACCTCACCGTCCTCCTCGTGGACCTCTCCCCCGACGGCGAGGCCACGCGCTGGCTCCAGGCCGCCCCCTGGGAGAAGGGACAGGACGTCGGCGCGATCCTCGACGACCGCTACCCGCTCGGGTGGGCCCGCTCGCTCTCGGTCCCCACCCGCGACCACGCCGGGCTCAAGCTGCTCCCGGCGTCGTCGGGGCCCTCGAGGGAGCCCCGCGCCGGGGCCGGTCCGCAGCTGCGCCACGCCCTGACGACGGCCGACGAGTTCGACGTCGTCGTCATCGACTGCGGCCGGATCCGGTCGGGCGCGCGGTTCGTCGCGGCGCTGAACGCTGCCACGGACGTCATCGTCACGACGTCGGGCTCCCCCGGCGACCTTGCCGAGGTCGGCGACATCCTCACGAGCGTGGACAGGTACCAGACGCTCGTCGGGGACGACGCCGGACCGGACCTCGTGCGCCTGCGTGGGGTCGTGGTGGGCGCGCCGGTTCGCGGCTCCGGACCCGACGCGTCGACGGTCGCCGACCTCGCGGCCGCCACCGGCTGGTCGGAGCTCGCGCTGTCTCCCGTCGTCCCGGCGCTCCCGACCGAGGACGGGGAACCCTCGAACCGTCAGCGCCCGTTCGGTATCTGGAAGGCGGACAGCGAGCTCGCTCAGCACTACTCGCGACTGGCCGCCCAGCTGATCGACGACCGACCCCGAGCCGAGTAGACGCTCACCCGGCAGGCAGAAGTCCGCTCACTCGCCACGTCGGACAGGCAGAAGTCGGCTCACTCGCCAAATGGGTCAGAAGGCGGTGCCGTCCGCGAGGGCCGACACCCAGGCCCGCGCCTCGTGGAACTCCTGGTCCGACGTGCCGCGGGCGAGCACCGGGCGGCGCTGGTCGGCGCGCGGGTAGGAGCCGAGGAAGCGCACCACGGGGCAGACGCGGCGCAGGCCGAGCAGCGCGGCCTTGACCCGCTCGTCGGTCACGTGCCCCTCGGCGTCGATGGAGAAGGCGTACCGGCCGATGGCGTCCCGGATCGGGCGCGACTCGATGCGGGAGAGGTTGACCCCGCGCGCGGCGAACTGCTCGAGCATGGTGAGCAGGGCGCCGGCCTCGTCGTCGGGCAGGTGGACGAGCAGGGTCGTCTTGTCGGCGCCGGTCGGCGGGGGCGGCGCGACGAGGCGGGAGACGGCGATGAAGCGGGTGACGGCCTGGCGGTTGTCCCCGACGTCGTGGGCGAGCACCGGCACCTCGTACCGACGCCCGGCCAGCGGGGAGACGATGCCCGCGTCGAAACCGGGCTCGCCCTCGTCCGCGAGCATCCCCGCGGCGGCAGCCGTGGAGGTCGCGGGGACGTGCACCGCGCCGGGCAGGTGCTCGGCGACCCAGCCGCGGCACTGCGCCCACGCATGCGGGTGGGTGGCGATCCGGCGCACGTCGGCCAGCTCGGTCCCCTCGCGCGCGATCAGGTCGAACTGGATCGGCACGAGCATCTCCGCGACGACGACGAGCGGCTCCTCGCCCGCCACCAGCGAGTCGATGGTCGCGTTCACGCCGCCCTCGACGGAGTTCTCGATCGGCACGACCGCCCGGTCGAACCGGCCCTCGCGCACCGCGGTGAGCGCGCCGGGGACGTCGGTGCTCGGCTCGGCGACGTCGGCCGGGTCGAGGATCTGGTTGAGGGCCTCCTCGGTGAACGTGCCCTCGGGGCCCAGGTAGGTGTAGCGCACCGGCCGAGCCTATCCGCGACCGACCCCCGCGTGACGGGTCCCGCACCTGCCGGACGGCCGACGGCACGTACCCTCGGACGCATGTCTTCCGGCCCGATCCACCCACGGCCGGTCCTCGCGTGAGGCGCGACGACCGGAGGCGCTCCGACCGGCGCCGCACGGTCATGCTGGTGCTCGGCGTCCTCGTGATGATCGCGATGGTCAGCCCGTTCATCCTGCCTCTGCTGGCCAACGGCGCCACCGGCGCTCCGGCCGGGTCCGCGACCACGACCGCGGTCGGCGACCCCCGCACGGCGGGGCCCGACGACGACGCCCCGGTGGTCCTCCTCGGCACCGGCGGGCTCACCTGGCGGAACATCGACGCCGAGGGCACGCCGCGGATCGCCGAGCTCGTCGCCGAGGGGTACTCGGCCAACCTCGTGGTGCGCTCCGTCGGCTCGACGACGTGCCGGACCGACGGCTGGCTCGCCGTCTCTGCGGGGCAGCGGGCGTCCGGCGAGCGCGACGGCGGCGACTGCGTCCCGCCGGCCGAGGTCCCGGCCGACACCGGCCAGGACTGGTCCGTGGCCGGCTGGTCGGACTACGTCGACAACGCGCGGGCAGATCGCTTCGACGCCGTCCCCGGCACGCTGGGCGAAGCCCTCGGCGAGGCGGGCCGCAGCCCGGTCGCGATCGGCCCAGGTGCCGCGGTGGCCCTCGCCGAGCCGGACGGCTCGGTCGCCGACGCGCGCCCCGCACCCGAGGAGGACGACGCGCTCGCGGAGGAGGTGGCCGCCGCTCTCGCGGACGGTGCGGACGTCGTCGTCGTCGACCTCGACCCCGCCGAGGCGACCGGCCGCGTCCCGGACGGCGAACGCGACTACTTCGGCCTCCCCACCCCTGCGCTCGACCGCCGCGTGGGCGCCGTCGTCGACGCGATCGAGGAGAGCGGCACAGACCCGACGGTCCTGCTCGCCTCCCTCTACGACGGCACGCGCAGCTCCAGTCTCCAGGCACTGACGATCGCCGGCGCGGACGACGGCTCCGGCCTCGCCACCTCCCCGGCCACCCGGACCGACGGCATGGTCCAGGCCCCCGACCTCCTGCCGACCGTCCTGTCCCTGCTCGACGTCGAACGACCGGGCGGGCTCGTGGGCTCCCCGATCGTCACCCGCCAGGTCGAGGACGACCCGGAGGCGCGGGCGGACGGCCTGCGCGACGTGGGACTGCGGGCAGCCGCGGTCGCGCCGCTGGTCTCGCCGGCGGTGCTGTGGCTGGTCGGGCTCAACATCGCCCTGGGCGCGGCGGCCCTCGTCGGGCTCAACCGCCGGGTCCTGGCAGCGCTGGGTGGCACGGAGCGGGCGAGGCGCACGGTCCTGCGGGTCCTGCGCAGCGCGGCACTGGTCGTGGCCTCCCTTCCGTTCGCCCTCATCGCCTCCTCCGTGCTGCCGTGGTGGCGCGCCGGCGAGCCCGGCCTCGCGCTCGCGGGCGCGACCCTGGGCGGCGCCGTCCTGCTCGCCCTGATCGCCGGCGCCGGGCCGTGGCGGAGATCGATCGTGGGCCCCCTGGCGGTGGTGTCCGGGGCGACGGCGGTCGTCATCGCCGCCGACGTCATCGGCGGCTCGCACCTGTTCCTCGGGTCCGTGCTGGGGACCCAGCCACAGATCGGCGCGCGCTACTACGGCATGTCGAACCACTACTTCACCCTGTTCGCGACCGCCTCGCTCGTGCTCGCGGCGACCCTCGCGCAGGCGCTCGTCGCCCGCGGGCGGATACGGGTCGCGGCCGTCTCGGCGCTGGTGATCGGCGCGGTCGCCACGGTGATCGACGGCTGGCCGGCGATCGGCGCCGACTTCGGCGGGCCTCCCGCGATGATCCCCGCGTTCGTCGTGCTCGCGCTGCTCGTGGCGCGCGTCCGGCTGACCTGGCCGCGGATCCTGGTCATCGGTGTGGTGACGGTCGTGGTGGTCGGGGGCGTCTCGCTGCTGGACTGGCTGCGCCCCCCGGACGAGCGCTCGCACCTGGGCCGCTTCTTCGCCACCGTCCTCGACGGCGGTGCGTTCGACGTCATCTGGCGCAAGCTCGGCCGCAACCTCGAGATCCTGGTGTCCTCGCCCTTCACGGTGATGGCCGCGGTGGGGGCGATCGTCGTCGTCGTGCTCGTGGCCCGTCCGCTGCGGCGACCGGACACGGCGGCGACCTCGGACTACGGGTGGCTCGTGCGCCGCCCGGCCGAGCCCGCGGTCGGCGACCGCCCCGCGGCCGACGCGCGCGCCCTGCCGGAGGCGGCCCTCGTGCTGCGACCGGCCGCGGTGTCGCTGGTGATCCTGTGGGTGATCGGGTTCGCCGTCAACGACTCCGGGATCGTCATCCCGGCACTGGGCATCGCGCTCGTCGTGCCGCTCACGCTCGTGCTGCTCACGTCCTGGCTGCTCGAGCGGCCCCGGCACGGCCCCCTGCCCGAGGAGCCGGCCAGGGTGAGCGCCACCACCTGAGGTCCGGCCCGGGTGAGCGCCACCGCCTGAGGTCCTGCCCGGGCGGGCCGGCCGCGTCAGCCGGTGAGCAGCGCGGGCAGCGCGCGCGAGGCCGTGAGCACCGCGACCACGGCGAGCAGCGCCGCGAAGATTCCAGTGAGCACGGTGGTGGAGGCCCGGGTCGAGAGCCGGGCGCCGAGCTGGCCGGCGATCGTCGAGGCGAGGGCGAACGCGAGGACCGGCGGCCAGTCGAGCTCGATGCCCTGCGGGACGCGGGCGATCAGGCCGGCCGCCGAGTTGACGGTGATGACGAGCAGCGAGGTCCCGACGGCGTCACGCACCGGATAGCCGAGAGCGAGCACCAGGGCGGGGATCGCCGCAAAACCCCCGCCGACGCCGAAGAGCCCCGTCAGCAGGCCGACGAGCGCCGCGAGCCCGACGAGCACGAGTACTCCTCGCCGCACCCCGTCGGCCCCGGCGACCGCCCCGGCGACCGCCCCGGTGGCCAGCTCGGGAGCCGCCTCGGGGGCCGCCTCCGAGGCTTCCTCCGGGGATGCCGAACGACGCTCCGTCGTCGCGCGGCGGGCCATGAGGACGGCGACGCCGAGGAGCAGCACCGAGAACGCGGCCATGAGGACGGGGCCGTCGACGAGGTGGGCGAGCCACGCACCACCCACGGCCGCGACCGCGCCGACGGCCCCGAAGACGAGCCCGCCGCGCAGCCGCACGTGGCCGCGCCGCGCGTGCGGGACGAGCGTGACCAGGGAGGTGGCCCCGACGATGACGAGCGAGGCGGTCGCCGCCGCGTGCGGGTCGAACCCGACGAGGTAGACCAGCGCCGGGACCGTGAGCACTCCCCCGCCGGCCCCCAGCGTGCCGACGACGACGCCGACGAGCACACCGATCGCCGCCGCGAGGACGAGGGTCTCCACGGGCGTCCCCTATCGGAGCGTCGCGCGAGGCCCGCGGCCGCGACCCGCGCGGCCGCGGAGCTCGCTGCGCGACCCGCCGCACCGGACCCCGCCGCGGCAGACAACGCGGCCCGGGGTCACGCGGGCGAGTGGGCCGACCCCGCGGAGTCGGGCGACTCGGGGGTCTCCGCCGTGGGCTCGCCTGCCGGATCCTGCGCCGCCGGTCCGGTGAGCGCCGCGTCGCCGCGCTTCCCGCCGGCCTCCCGGGCGTCGACCCGCCCCGCGTCCACGGGCGTGGCGTCGTCGGGGGGCTCGTCGGGACGCCGGGGTGCCCACGCGCGGTAGGGCTCGCCGGGCTGCTGGTCGTCCGCCTCGGCGCTGCGCCGGCTCATCGGCACGTTGTGCCTCCGGGAGACGCGACCGGCGACGGCCATCGCGACGTCGCGGTACTGGCGCATGCGGTGCATGCGCCCGGCGATGTCCCGCCCGGTGGGGCGGTGGCTGACGTCGCAGGGGATCTCCTGGACGGTGAGCCCGGCGACGAGCAGGTCGATCGTCATGCCCACCTCGACGCCCCAGCCGCGCGCGAGCGGCTGCGCGGTCTCGTAGGCGCGGCGGGTGAGGCACCGCTGCCCGGACAGCGGCTGGGCGCTGACGAACCCGGTGGCGGACTCGATGGCGGCGCGCGCCATCCGCACCACGCGACCGCGGCCGCCGGAGCCTTTCTGGGGCGGCAGGACGGCGACCGCCAGGTCCGTCTCGCCGGCGAGGACGGCCTCGACGAGCGGGGACAGCCCGACGGCGGAGTCCTGCAGGTCGGCATCGACGAAGAGCAGCGCCCGGGCCGGGGCGTCGGGCAGGTCCCGCATCGACACGACCGATGCACCCGTCTCCATCGCGGACGCCTTGCCGCGGTTGACGGAGTGGCGGACCACGACGGCGCCGGCCGCGCGTGCCACGTGCTGGGTGTCGTCCGTCGACCCGTCGTCGACGACGAGGACGAGATCGACGTGCGGGATCGCCCGGCAGGCACGGATGGTGGCAGCGATGTGTGTGCCCTCGTCCTTGGCAGGGACGACCACCGCCACCCGCCTGGAGTCCTGCGCCACAGCCTTAGCCTAACCAGGTTGCACGCCACGGTCCGTGACCTGTCCGCGAACGGGCGGCCCGGCGAGCCGTGCGGGGAGGCGGGGCCCCCGCGCAAGGGGCGCCGACGGTATGTCTGCTCGTCGTGCAGGTGACCGGTCGGCGGTGTCCCCGGCGGTGCGTCAGCGCAGGGAGACCTGGCGGCTGACGAGGCCGGCCCGGGCGCGACGCGCGTCGGGGTCGAGCGGCTCCTCGATCGCGAGCGCGGCGTCGAGGCGCGCGCCGAGGTCGGCCAGCGGGCGGGCGATCTGGTCCGCCTCGGTGCCCTCGGCGAGCTCCCACACGGGCACGAGCAGCCCGCACGTGCGGAAGGCGCCGACGAACCGGGTGCCCTCCTCGATCGCGGACTCGCGCGCGGCGTGCAGGCGGGCGAGGGCGTCGAAGACGGCCTCGGGGTCCTCGGGGCGGACCCACCGGACGAACTCGCGGCCCATCCGGCACCAGTAGGCCGAGCCCGCGGAGTCGATGTGCACGGTGGGCACAATCTGCTCGGCGCTGTCCTTGACGGCCTGGGCCACGTCGGCCTCGCCGCGCTGCTCGTCGGAGAGCCAGTACGCGAAGTCCTCGTGGACGGTGACCACGGGCTCGACGCCCGGGTCGAGGATGTCCTGCAGGCGCGGGCCGGGCTCCGGCAGTCCGCCGACGGGCAGGGGCTGGCCGGGCTCGAGCTCGAGGGCCCGCAGGAGCGCGTGCGCCACGTCCCGGGAGGCGTCCCCGGAGCTGCTCGCGGTCTGCATGCCGACGAGGATCGTGCCGTCCTCGCGGCGCAGGGCCGGGGCGAGGTCCGGCAGCAGGCTGGCGATGAGGACGTCCGCCCCGCCGTGGTCGGCGGTCGTGCGGACGGGGATCGTCGCGGCGGGGACGATCTCGCGCATCGCCACGAGGTCGGTCTCCGCGGCCAGCCCCTCGAAGGGCCGCTCGACGTACTCCACCTTCGGCGGGCGCACCCGCGTCGGCCGCTCCTGCTGGCGCGCGCGGCGCCTCGATGCCTTACCCATGACAGGCAAGCCTAGTTGCGCCGCGGCCAGGGGTGCGCCCGGGCCGCGGCGCAGCGTCACATGATCTCGGGCACGGAGCCGTCGGAGGCGACGATCTCACGGCCGGCGGCGGCCCAACCGGTCATCCCGCCGTCGACGTTCCAGGCGTCGTAGCCGGACTGGTTGAGCCACTGCGCGGCGCGGGCTGAGCGTCCGCCGGTGCGGCAGATGACGAGGATGTCGTCGTCGCCGAGCTCGTCCGCCCGCTCGGTGAGCTCGCCGAGCGGGATGTGGACCGCGCCGGGGGCGTGGCCGGCCTCCCACTCGTCGTCCTCCCGGACGTCGAGGAGCGTGTAGCCCTCCGGGATGGTCTGGCCGGGAAGGTCGGCGATCGTGATGGTGCTGGGTGCGTCGGGGATGGGCATGTCTCCAGCCTTCCTGGCCCTGCGCCGTCCGTCCAGTGCTGTCCGCGCGGAGGTGAACCGGCCGGCGGGGGCGCACCTACCGGTAGACCGATCCCGGGGTGCGGCCAAGAGCGGCCCGGAAGACCGTGATGAACGCGCTCGGCGTCGCGTAGCCGCAGTCGGCCGCCACCCGGGTGACGGAGCGCCCCTGGGCGAGCAGGAGGTTCGCCCGGTGCAGGCGCACCTGGTGGCGCCAGGTCGTGAAGCTCATCCCGAGCTCGCTGCTAAAGAGCCTCGAGAGCGTGCGCTCGCCGGCACCGACCTCTCGCGCGACGTCGGACAGGCTCGGGCCCTCCGCCAGCCGCTCCTCGACGACCTGCGCGACCCGCCGGAGCCGCTCGTCGCGGAGGGCTGGGACCACGGTGGGGGCCTCCGGGGCCGGCAGGACCTGGTCCGCGAGGACGGACAGCAGCCGGCGCTCGGCCGGTGTCTCGGCGCGCCCCTGCTCCGAGCAGGCGACGAGGAGCTCGCGCACGAGCGGCGTGACGACCACGAGGGACGGGGCGGGGTCGTCGGGGTGGTTCACGGACGTCTGCGTCGGCGTCGGCATGCCGACCATCCGCACGGTGGTGGCCCCGTGGACCCGCCAGGTGTGCGCGGTCCCGCCGGGGACCAGGACGGCGCGGGTGGGCGGCGTGAACCACGTGCCCTCTGCGGTGAGCACCTCCAGCACGCCGGTGCTCGCGCTGATGAGCTGCGGGCCGTCGTGGCGGTGGAGGTCGACGCCCGCGCCGCCGGGCAGGTGCCGCACCTCGGTGGGCGCCTCCGGGTGATGGCGGATTCTCGACACAAGTTGGCACACTAGCGAAGGTGCGCAATGCCGTACGCGCCTCAGGGTGGGGGCATGACCTCCGTCGTCCCGACCCGGGCGCGCCGCTCGGCCCGCCTCCTCGCCTACTCCCACGCGACGGTCGACCTCTACCAGGGGGCCGTCGCCGCCCTGGTGCCCTTCCTCGTGCTCGAGCGCGGCTACAGCTACGCGGCGTCGGCCGGCATCGTGCTCGCCTTCTCGCTGTCCTCCTCCGTGGTGCAGCCGATCTTCGGGGCGCTGGGCGACCGGTGGCGGATGCCGTGGCTGATCCCGGTGAGCATCCTGCTGGCCGGCCTGGGCATCGGGGCCGTGTCGGTCTCGGAGTACTTCTGGGTCACGGCGACCGTGGTGGGGGTGTCCGGCGTCGGGGTGGCCGCCTTCCACCCGGCGGCTGCCGGGCGGGCCCGGGAGCTGGCGCGGGACGACCACGTGGTGATGGCGTGGTTCTCGCTCGGCGGGAACATCGGCTTCGCCGCGGGGCCGCTGGTCGTGGCTCCGACGATCGGGCTCCTCGGCCTGGCCGCGAGCCCGCTCCTGGTGGTCCCTGCGCTCACCGGCGTCGTGGCGGTCGCGCTCGCCGGGCGACGACGCGCCCGGCCGTCCGCGGTCGGCGGTGCGGCGTCCACGCGCTCCCGTGGCCGGGACGACTGGTCGGCGTTCGGACGCCTGTCGGTCGCCATCGTCTGCCGCTCGATCGTGTTCGTCGGGCTCGGCTCGTTCCTCGTGCTGTTCATGGGGCGGCACGAGGGGGTGGGTGAGGCGGCCGCGGCGGCGTCGTTGTTCGTGTTCTACGCCGGCGGTGCGTTCGGGACAGCCATCGGCGGCCACCTCGCCCGCCGGTGGCCACGCACCTCGATCCTGCGCGGGGCGTACCTCGCGGCCGTGCCCCTGCTCGCCGGGCTGCTCCTCGTGCCGGGCCCGGCAGCGTTCCTGCTCGTCCCGCTCGTGTCCGTGGCGCTGTACGTGCCGTTCTCCCTGCACGTGAGCCTCGGTCAGGACTACCTGCCCCGCCACATGGGGACGGCCAATGGGGTCACGCTCGGGCTGGCCGTGTCGATCGGCGGGCTCGCCTCCCCCGCGATCGGCGCCCTCGCGGACCGGGTCGGCCTTCAGCAGGCGCTGCTACCGATGATCGCCCTCCCGGCGATCGCCGCGCTCGCCCTCGTCAGGCTGCGGGATCCCCGGTCGGCGACGGCCGGCGACGCCGGAGGCCGGGCACCGGGAGGCGACGGGGGTCCGCCATCGGCGGACGGCACAGGCAGGTCACCGGACGACGCCGGGGCGGACACCGGGGCCCCGCCGGGACGTGCCGACGCACGCGCCTGACCCGTGCGCGGCGGCGCAGGCGCGACTACCTCTTGGTAGCCGCGCGGTACTTCATGTAGTCCGTGCTCGTGCGCTGCCACATGAAGACGAGTACGAGGATGACGAGGATCAGTCCGATGACGGTGGCCCCGGCATCGACGCCCTGGCCGAGCTGGGCGAGGCTGCCGAGGAGCGAGAGACCGAGGAGCACGGTGAGGATGATGCGGGCGACGTTGGAGCCCTTCCAGACGAACACGGTGAGAAGTGCGTAGAGCGCGGCCATGACCATGATGACGACGCCGACGGTCTGTTGGACGCCGCTGTCCTGGCTGCTCAACCCGAGCTCCGACGGCTGCATGGCCATCACCCCGATCCCGCCGAGCAGCGCGAACCCGGAGATCACCCACAGGATGATGCAGGCGGCGCTGAGCATGCCCGGTCGGCGCACGGGCCCCCCGTGCATCGGCGTCGCGCCGTAGGGCTGCGGCGCGGCGAAGGGATTGGTGTCCTGGCCCTGGTAGGCGGGCAGGCCACCCTGCTGCTGCCCGTACTGAGCGTTCTGGCCGTACTGAGCGTTCTGCCCGTACTGCGGGTCCCCTGGCTGGGCGTAGGCGCCGAACTGCGGCTCGCCGGGCTGGGCGTAGGCGCCATAGCGCGGGGCCTCGGGCACGCCCGGGTCCGCCGGGCTCTGCCCGTACGGGGTCTGCTGGCCGAAGCCGCCCTGCTGGTTCTGGCCCCAGGGGTCACCCTGCTGGGGCGCCTGGCCCCACCCGTCCTGCCCGTAGCTGTTCGACATGCGTCAAGTCTGGCAGTTTCCCGCCCGTCGGGACCGAAGTGTGACGAGCGCCCACCGGGCAGACGTGCCCCGGACGACGCCGCACGTCCGTCCCGGTCGGCCGACCGGGTCCGCCCTCGTCGTACGCGTCCCCGCGGACCGGCTCACGGCCGCAGCGCGCGGCGCATCCGGATGTACCGAGAGCTGGCCGGGAGCCACATCGCGACGACGACGAACACCGCGAGCGCGAGCCCGAGGATCGGGCTGCCCTCGGCCTCCGGGAGTCGCACGACGAGCGCGACGGCCGCGACCAGGGCGGTCGCCGTGAGCCCGATACGTGCGCCGTTGCGGCCCTGCCAGAGCAGGGCGGCAAGCACGATCGCGAGGCTCGAGACGGCCACGCAGGCAATCCCGATGATCAGCGTCTCCGTCGCGGGCCCGAGCGTACCGAACACGCGGGAACCGCCGGCGTCGAGCATCCGTCCGAGCCCGCCGATGAACGTGGCGAACAGGCCGTAGAGGAGCGGCCACGGGGCGATGACCCACACGAGGATCGAGGCTGCGACGATCCAACCCGGACGGCGCGGTGCCGGGTGGCCACCGGTGGGCGGCGACGCGTACGGGTTGCTCGGGTGGGGAACGGTCACGGGCCGATCCTGGCAGGCGGGAGACCGGACGCCCATCGGTACCTCTGCCCGTCCGTCGTCGGCGGGCGACGCTTGTGACCACCCCCTCGAAGAACGGGCCCGCTGCTGGCAGGATCAGTCCATGGACCCCCGCGCCGGCACGCCCGCCCAGCCTGACGACCTCATCGACGTCGACGAGGTGCGCGGCGCCTACTACGACCGCACGCCCGACCCCGAGGATCCGGCGCAGCGCGTAGCGTTCGGGACCTCCGGCCACCGCGGCTCGAGCCTGGACACCGCGTTCAACGAGGCGCACATCGTCGCCATCACGCAGGCGATCGTCGAGCACCGCCGGTCGGCCGGGGTCGACGGCCCGCTGTACCTCGCCAAGGACACGCACGCACTGTCCGACCCGGCGTGGACCACCGCGGTCGAGGTCCTGGCGGCGGCCGGCGTCGAGCTGCGGGTCGACGCCCGCGACGGGTACACCCCCACACCGGCGCTGTCCCACGCGATCCTGCGGGCCAACGGCGCGGGCACCACCGGCGGGCTCCGCCTCGACGGGCCCGGTCTGGCCGACGGCATCGTCATCACCCCCAGCCACAACCCGCCGCGCGACGGGGGCTTCAAGTACAACCCCCCGCACGGCGGCCCGGCGGACTCGGCGGCGACGTCGGCCATCGCGGACCGCGCCAACGAGCTGCTCGGGAGCGGGGTCGGCCAGATCGAGCGCCTCCCGGTGGAGCGGGCGCTCGCGGCCGAGTCCACCCGGCCCCACGACTTCATGTCCGCCTACGTGGACGACCTGGCCAACGTCCTCGACCTCGACGCGATCCGGGCGGCCGGCGTACGCATCGGCGCGGACCCGCTCGGCGGTGCGGCGGTCGCGTACTGGGGCGAGATCGGTGAGCGATACGGCCTCGACCTCACGGTGGTCAACCCCGACGTCGACCCGACCTGGCGGTTCATGACCCTGGACTGGGACGGCAAGATCCGGATGGACTGCTCCTCGCCGTCGGCCATGGCGTCCCTGCGCGAGGCCATGGCGACCACCGGCGGCGCCGCGGCACCCTTCGACATCGCCACCGGGAACGACGCCGACGCCGACCGGCACGGCATCGTCACCCCCGACGGCGGCCTGATGAACCCCAACCACTTCCTCGCCGTCGCGATCGACTACCTCTTCTCCCACCGCGAGAGCTGGCGGGCCGACGCGGCGATCGGAAAGACCCTCGTCTCGTCCTCGCTCATCGACCGCGTGGCCGACTCGCTGGGCCGTCGGCTCATCGAGGTGCCGGTCGGGTTCAAGCACTTCGTCCCGGGCCTGCTCGACGGCTCGGTCGGCTTCGGCGGGGAGGAGTCCGCGGGCGCCTCGTTCCTGCGCACCGACGGCACCGTGTGGACGACCGACAAGGACGGCATCCTCCTCGCGCTGCTCGCCTCGGAGATCACGGCCGTCACCGGCGCCTCGCCGAGCCGCAGGCACGCCGAGCTGGTCGAGCGGTTCGGCGCGAGCGCGTACGCGCGCATCGACGCCCCCGCGACCCCTCAGGAGAAGGACCGCCTGAAGAAGCTCGCCCCCGACGACGTCACCGCCACCGAGCTCGCGGGCGAGGCGATCACGTCCCGCCTGGTCGACGCGCCCGGCAACGGCGAGGCGATCGGCGGGCTCAAGGTGACCACCGAGAACGCCTGGTTCGCCGCGCGCCCCTCGGGCACCGAGGACGTGTACAAGATCTACGCCGAGTCCTTCCTCGGCGAGGAGCACCTCGCCCGCGTACAGGAGGAGGCGCGCGCCGTCGTCGGGAGCGCGCTCGGCGCCTAGCCTTCCGCGCGGTCCCGGTCGACGCGCGCCGCCCACCCCGCGCGCGATCACCGATGTCCTGCCATCCTGGGGCCACCGGGGCCCGACCGGCGGGCCCCCGACGAACGAGGAGGCGCGATGGCTGCCCTCGGCATCATCCTCATCGCGGTCGGTGCGATCCTGTCGTTCGCGGTCCAGGACTCGATCGCGGAGGTCGACCTCACGATGGTCGGCTACATCCTCATGGGCGTCGGCGCCGTCGCCGTCATCATCGGGATCATCCAGATCGTGTCCAAGCGCCGCACGGAGCACGTCACCCGGGTCGAGCGCACCGGTCCGCCCGACGTCGAGGTCCGCGACCCGCGCGACCCCCGGGACCCGCGCGTCTGACGACCGCAGCGCCGGCGAGCGGGCGCACACCCGGCGTCGGGGGCGCCCGCCTGCCGTCGCCCGAGACCGCGGCCGCTCGTGCGCATAGGCTGGCGGTATGTCCCTCGCGAACCTCGGCATGGCGTTCGAGGACGGCATCAACAAGCGGTCGGTCGACATGCTCAAGCGACGGGGCTGGCGCCCGCGGACCATCGGTCTGACCGGGTACGGCTCCGTGCACTCCCTGCACGTCATGGGCCGCGTCATCATGGGCGACCCCGACGCCACCCCGGAGTCCGACCCGTGGGTCGACGTGCACGGCGAGGGCCCCGGCTCGCGCCCCGCGCGGTACCCCGCGCTCAGCGACAACGCCGGTGAGTTCCTCGCCCGGACCGCGCAGGAGGCGCGCCGCGGGTGGCGGCAGTTCTTCACGGCGCAGGTCGGCCACCTCCCGGTGACGGTGCGGGTCGACGGCCGGGAGTTCGCGACCACCACGGACCGCTCCGGCTACATCGACGTCATGGTCTCCGACCACGGGCTGGCGCCGGGGTGGCACCCGGTGACGCTCGAGGCGAAGGCGGCGGAGCCGGTCGTCACGGACGCGCTCGTCGTCGCCCCTACCACGAGGGTCGGGATCGTCTCCGACATCGACGACACGGTGATGGTGACGATGCTGCCGCGCGCCGCTCTGGCCGCGTGGAACTCGTTCGTCCGGCACACGAACACGCGCAAGCCGGTGCCGGGGATGGCCGAGCTCTATGCCAAGGTCCTCGACGTCCACCCCGACGCACCGATGTTCTACCTGTCCACGGGCGCGTGGAACGTGGTGCCGACCCTCAAGCGGTTCATGCTCCGCCACGGGCTGCCGGTGGGGCCGATGCTCATGACGGACTGGGGGCCGACCCCGACCGGGCTGTTCCGCTCCGGCAAGGAGCACAAGCGGGTCCAGCTGCGGAACCTCATGATCACGTTCCCCCAGATCTCCTGGCTGCTCGTCGGCGACGACGGGCAGCACGATCCGATGATCTACGACGACGTGGCCCGTGAGCACCCCCGCAACGTGTGGGCGATCGCCATCCGCCGCCTGACCCCCACCGAGCAGGTCCTCGCGCACGGCACGATGGAGTCCGCCGAGCTGCCGATCCGGGGGCGATCGGCGGCGACCGAGCACGGCGTGCCGACCGTCCACGGCAACGACGGCTACGCGCTGGCGGACGAGCTGCCCGACGTGCTCACCTCCCAGCGCCGGCGGCGCGAGCGGCGTGAGCAGGTCGAGGCCGGCACCTCCCCGGACCAGGCTGCGGCCGGCGCGGGCACGCCCGGGTCGGGCCGGGCCACCACGTTCGGCGGGCCGGCATGAGCGGCCCGGGTCCCGACGTCGGGGCGGGCCTTTCCCCCGACGCCCGGCAGGATCTTCCACCCGACGTGGCCGACGCGATCGACGCCGCCCCGGCCCGCTTCCAGGGACTGACCGAGCGGCTGTACCGGATCCTCGAGGGGGCCATGCCGGACGGCTACGAGCGCTCGGTCGACCGCAGGTTCGTCACCTGGTCGATCCCGCTGTCGGTGTACCCAAATACGTACAACGGCGAGCCGCTCCAGTACGTCGCCCTCAAGGGCCAGAAGGGCTACGTGAGCGTCTACCTCATGGGCGTGTACTCCCAGGCCGAGGAGGCCGAGGCGTTCCGCCGGGCGTGGGCGGACTCGACCGGACACCTCGACATGGGCAAGTCGTGCCTGCGGCTGAAGAAGGACGAGCAGGTCGACGAGAGGCTGCTCGCCGAGACCGTCGCGGCCACGCCGCCGCGGACCTTCATCGAGACCTATCAGAGGATCAAGGGGTAGGACCATGCCCGACGCCGCAGGCCAGGACTCGTACGACGTCGTCGTCGTGGGAGGGGGCATCGTCGGGCTCGCGACCGCCCGCGCGCTGCTCCGTGCGCGACCCGGCTCGCGCGTGGTGGTGCTCGAGAAGGCCGACGACGTCGGCACCGGGCAGACCGGCCACAACTCCGGGGTGATCCACGCGGGCCTGTACTACCGGCCCGGGTCGCTCAAGGCGCGCCTGTGCCGCGCCGGCGAGCGGGCCACCAAGGAGTTCTGCCGCGATCACGGCATCGAGGTCAAGGAGATCGGCAAGCTGGTCGTGGCCACCGACCACGACGAGAGGGCGCGGCTGGACGCGCTGGCTGCCGGCGCGCGCGAGAACGGCATCGACGTGCGCGACATCGACGTCGCCGAGCTGCGCGAGATGGAACCGAACGTCACGGGGGTGGCGGCGCTGCACTCGCCACGCTCGGCCGTCGTCGACTTCGGGGAGGTCGCCCGGGCCTTGGCCGACGAGGTGACCGAGCTCGGCGGCGAGGTGCGCGTGCGATCCGAGGTCGACCGGATCGCCGAGTCCGAGACCGGCGTCGACGTGTCGCTCGAGCACGGGGAGCGGCTGCGGGCGCTGCGCCTCGTCGCGTGCGCGGGGCTGCAGGCGGACCGGGTCGCGGCAAGCGCGCACGTGCGGACGGACGTGAGGATCGTGCCGTTCAAGGGCGAGTACTACACGCTGCCGGGCCACCGGGAAGGGCTCGTCGAGCGGCTCATCTACCCCGTGCCCGGCGAGGGGCTGCCGTTCCTCGGCGTGCACATCACGCCGACGGTCGACGGGCGGATCCTGCTCGGCCCGAACGCCGTGCTCGCGATGTCGCGGGAGAAGAACACGCGCTTCGGGTTCGACGCCGACGACGTGCGGGACGCCGTGAGCTTCGGCGGGCTGTGGAAGCTCGGCCAGAAGCACTGGCGCACCGGCGCGAAGGAGCTGTGGAACTCGCTCGTCCCGGACGGCTACCTGTCCGAGGTGGCGAAGTACTGCCCGTCGCTGCGTTCGACCGACCTCGTGGGCTACCGGACCGGGGTGCGCGCGCAGGCGGTCCGGCCGGACGGCACGCTCGTGGACGACTTCGAGATCGTCTCGACCCCGCGCCAGGTGCACCTGCTCAACGCGCCCTCGCCCGCCGCGACGTCGGCGCTCCCGATCGGCGAGGAGCTCGTCGGCCGCGTCTGGGAGTGACGGTGGCGGGGCCCGCCGAGGCAAGACCGCGTTGCCGCCGCGGCCGTCGTGAGCCAGGCTGGTGGGGTCCCCTCGTCACCGCTGCCGGAGGTCCATCCATGCCGCACAAGGTCCAGGCCGTCGTCTCCCGCTCGAAGGACGCTCCCGTCGAGGTGGTGACGATCGTCGTGCCCGACCCGGGTCCGGGCGAGGTGGTCGTCGACGTCGCCGCCTGCGGGGTGTGCCAGACCGACCACCACTACGTGGCCGGCGGCGTGTCCGACGACTTCCCGTTCCTGCTCGGCCACGAGGCCGCCGGGACCGTCTCGCAGGTCGGCGAGGGCGTCACGCACGTGGCGGTCGGCGACTACGTGGTCCTCAACTGGCGGGCCGTGTGCGGGAACTGCCGCGCGTGCGACCGGGGCGAGCCCTGGTACTGCTTCGCCACCCACAACGCGACGACGAAGATGACGCTCGAGGACGGCACCGAGCTCACCCCGGCGCTCGGCATCGGGGCGTTCGCGGACAAGACGCTCGTGGCGCAGGGCCAGTGCACCAAGGTCGACCCGGCCGCCCGGCCCGAGGCCGCGGGGCTCGTCGGCTGCGGCGTCATGGCCGGCGCCGGCGCCGTGCTCAACACCGGGAAGCTGCGCCGCGGCGAGTCGGTCGCCGTCATCGGCTGCGGCGGCGTCGGAGCTGCCGCGGTGGCCGCCGCCAGGCTGGCGGGGGCGACGACGATCATCGCCGTCGACCTGCAGGAGAAGAAGCTGCGGTGGGCGAGCGAGCTCGGCGCGACACACACGATCGACGCCGGCAGCGAGGACGTCGTCGAGCGCATCCGCGAGCTGACCGGCGGGTTCGGCGCGGACCTCGTCGTCGACGCCGCGGGCGTGGCCGCGACCTACCGGCAGGCGTTCGAGGCCCGCGACCTGGCGGGCCGCGTGGTGCTCGTGGGCGTGCCCGACCCGGGTACGGAGATCACGCTGCCGCTGGACCAGGTGTTCGGCCGGGGCGGGTCGCTGATGTCCGCCTGGTACGGCGACTGCCTGCCGGAGCGGGACTTCCCGATGCTCATCGACCTGTACCTGCAGGGGCGGTTCGACCTCGACGCGTTCGTCACGGAGACGATCGGCATCGACGACGTCGGGGCGGCGTTCGACACGATGGCCGCCGGGGACGTCCTCCGGTCGGTGGTGGTCCTCGGCGGGGCCGGTTCGACGAACGAGGAGGTCACGGCATGAGCGAGCTGCGGATCGAGACGGTGGTGACGTCGGGGACGTTCACCCTCGACGGCGAGACGTTCGACGTCGACAACAACGTGTACGTCATCGGCGACGACGCCTCGTGCGTGATCGTCGACGCCGCGCACGACGCGGCGCCGGTGATCGCGGCGGTCGCCGGCCGGAAGGTGACGGCGATCCTGCTCACCCACGGGCACGACGACCACCTGCACGCGGTCGCCGCCCTGCGCGAGGCGACGGCGGCGCCCACCTACCTGCACCCGGCGGACCGGATGCTGTGGGACGTGACGAACCCGGACCTCCCGCCGGACGAGCAGCTCGTCGACGGCATGGAGCTGGGGGTTGGCGGGGCAGGCTCCGGCTCGGGTTCGAGCTCGGGTGCCGGCTCGGCCGGCGCCGGTGGAGCAGGTGGAGTAGGTGGCGCCGGTCACGCCCGGGTCACCGTGATCCACACGCCGGGCCACTCCCCCGGCTCGTGCTGCTTCCACGTGCCCGAGCTCGGCGTGGTGCTCACCGGGGACACCCTGTTCCAGGGCGGGCCGGGAGCGACCGGCCGCAGCTACTCCGACTTCCCCACGATCATCGACTCGATCCGGGACCGGCTGCTCACGCTGCCGGCCGAGACGCGGGTACTCACCGGGCACGGGGACTCCACGACGATCGGTGCCGAGGCGCCGCAGCTCGAGGAGTGGATCGCGCGCGGGCACTGATGGCGTGCCGCCGGTCGGGGTCGTGGCCGCTCAGACGACCTCGACGTCGACGTGCCGGCGGGCAGCCGACGCGAGCCGTCGATCCCGGGTCCAGAGCGGGCAGCCGAGCCGATCGGCGACCACGACGAACGCCGCGTCGTAGCTCGTCATGGTGTCCCGGAGCATCCAGACGCTCGCCCGCAGTCCGGGTGTGCTGGCGTGCCGCCGGATCGCCAGGTCGTCATAGTCCGTGAGCGCGTCCTGGGCGCGAGCCGCGCTGATGTGGCGGCCGAGGGCAAGTCCGCGAAGTGCACCGACGATCTCGTGGTCGATGAGGTCCGGGGCGTGGAGGACCTCGCCGGCCAGGCGCCGGCGCAGGTCAGCGAGTGGTTGCTGAACGAGGGCGTCGGCGATGACGGACGTGTCGACGACGATCATCGACGGTCGCGGTCGTCCCGGACGAGATCCACGGTCGAGACGGTGCTCGACTCCGACCTGGCGTCGACACGGGCGAGCACATCCGCGAGCTCGGGCGTCGCTGCCTCGCGCTCGATGAGGTCTCGGAGATAGGCCGACAGGCTCTGACCGCTCCGTGCAGCGCGCGCCGCCAGCTCGTCGCGCGCCCGGGGGTCGACCCCACGCACCTGAATCAGTATGGATGACATACATCCATTGTGCATCCATCCGTAGCGATGTCCAACGCCAGGCCGACCGGACGTGTCGGTGGTGCGCGGGACCATGCGGCATGGGCATCGCGAGCGACCGTCCGATCCTCGTCCTCGGCGGCACCGGCACGGTCGGTGCGCGCGTCGTCGAACAGCTGCGTGCCACGGGCGTGGTGGCGCGGCCGGTGACGCGCGGAACCGACCCGCCGTTCGACTGGGGCGACCCGGGGACGTGGGACGCGGCGCTGGACGGGGTGCACCGGCTCTACCTCCTCCTGCCCGACGACGGCGAGCTCCCCGGCGGATTCCTCGAGCGCGCGTCGGCCGCCGGCGTGCGGCGGGTGGTCCTGCACTCCGACCGCGGCGTCGACGTGATGTCCGTCGAGCGGCTGCAGCGTGCGGAGGCCGCGGTACGGGGCTCGGGCCTGGAATGGACGATCCTGCGTCCGGACTGGTTCGACCAGAACTTCGAGACGTTCCTCCGGGACGACGTGCTCGCGGGCCGGGTGGCGCTCCCGGTCGGTGACGGCCGCCAGGGCTTCGTCGACGCGGAGGACATCGCGGCGGTCGCGGTCCGCGCGCTGGTCACCGACGACCACCTCGGCGAGGTGCTCGAGCTGACCGGGCCGGAGGCGCTCTCGTTCGGCGAGGCCGCGGCGGCGATCGGGCGCGCGACCGGTCGGAACGTGACGTACGTCGGGGAGCCGGCCGAGTACCGCGAGGCGATGGCGGTGGCCGGCCTGCCGGAGCCGGTGGTCGACGGGATCGTGGCGCAGCTCGCGCCCCTGCGGGCCGCGGGGGACACGACGCCGACGGGCACGGTCGAGCGGGTGCTCGGGAGGCCGGCCCTGGCGTTCGAGGACTACGCCTCGGACGCGGCGAAGCGCGGGGTCTGGGGCGGGGTCGCCCACTAGCGTGGGCGCCGTGAGCGACGTCGAGATCACCGTGCGCGGGTCGCACCGCCGGTTCCACCCCGCCGAGCGCGGCACCGTCCACGCGCGGGCGGACCTCCAGGTGAAGTTCCGCGACTTCGACCGGCTGAGCGCCTGGCTCCGAGAGATGTCGACGGTGACGGGGTTCGTCGTCGACCGCGTGGCCTGGTCCCTCACCGAGGTGCGCAAGGCGGAGCTCGTGCGCGAGGCCCGGGTGGGGGCCGTGACGAACGCCCGGGACAAGGCGGGCGCCTACGCCGCCGCCCTCGGCCTGGCCACCGTCACGCCGCTCGAGGTCGCCGACGCGGGGATGCTCGGCGACGACCGCCGCGCCGAGAACGAGGATGCCGTACCCTTCGCCCGCGCCGCCGCGCTCGGCAGCGCGGGCGAGCCCGACCTCAGGCTCGTCCCCGAGGACATCGAGATCACCGCGAAGGTGGACGCGCGGTTCGTGGCGTCGGGCGGGTGAGCGGGTCCGTTCGGGATCGGCTCCTGTCGGTGGCCCCCAGGTCGGGGTCGGTCGGCCAACGCCCCAGGTCGGGCTCGACCGTCCGAGCCCGACCGCGCTCAGTCCGCCGCGGCCTTGACCGCGAGGACGGGGCACGGGGCGTCGTGGAGGACGGCGTGGGCCGCCGAGCCGAGCACGAGCTTGCCGACCGGGGACCGGGGGCGCAGCCCGATGACGATCATCGTGGCCTCAAGCTCAACCGCGAGCTTCACCAGGTCGTCGCCCGCGAGCCCGTCCGAGGTGCCGTGCCGCACCTCGTGCTCGACCCCGGAGCTCGCGAGCGCCTCCGTCAGGCGGGTCATGTCGGCGTCGTGCGCGTAGCGCGGGTCGGAGAGGCGGTCGCCTCGAGTGGTGTTGAGGACCACGAGGCGCTCGCCGCGCAGCCGCGCCTCCTCCAGGGCGGCGGCGAGCGCTGCCTCCCCCGGCGGCGTGGGGATGTACCCGAGCACGACGGTCATCGGTTCTCTCCTTCGGAGGGTTCGGCAACGGGTGCCGACTCGCCGGCGGCAGGAGCCGCCTGGTCGGCGGCGACCGGCGCAGTCTCGCCGGACATCGCCTCCGCCTCGACCAGCGCCTCGAGGCGCTGCTGGCGTCTCTTGAGCCAGAACGACAGCGCGAAGATCACCAGCAGCGCCACGTACACGAACAGCGCGAACCCGGACTGGACGAGCGCGACCGGGTCGCCCTGGGAGATCGACAGCGCGCGGCGCAGGTGTGCCTCGAACATCGGGCCGAGGATGAGCCCGACGACCATGGGTGCCACGGGGTAGCCGTAGCGCCGCATGAAGAACCCGAGCAGGCCGATGATGAGCAGCAGGAGCACGTCGGCGGGCGTGAAGTTCACGGCGAAGGCGCCGAGCCCGGCGAACGTGATGATCCCGGCGTACAGGTAGGGCCTGGGGATCTGCAGGATCTTCACCCACATGCCCACGAGCGGCAGGTTGAGCACGAGCAGCATGAGGTTGCCGATGTACAGCGACGCGATGAGCGTCCACACCAGAGCCGACTGGTTCTCGAACAGCAGCGGGCCGGGCTGGATCTGGTAGCGCTGGAAGGCGGCGAGGATGATGGCGGCGGTCGCCGTCGTCGGGAGCCCGAGGGTGAGCAGCGGGACGAGCACGCCCGCGGCGGCGGCGTTGTTCGCGGACTCCGGGCCGGCGACGCCCTCGATGGCGCCCGTGCCGAAGGCCTTCTTCCGCTCCCCCTTGGCCAGGCGGCGCTCGCTCGCGTAGGAGAGGAACGTCGCGACGTCGGCGCCGCCCGCGGGGATGGTCCCGATGGGGAACCCGATGGCGGTGCCCCGCAGCCAGGGCTTCCAGGATCTGCGCCAGTCGCCCCTCGACATCCAGCTGCGCCAGCCACCGGTCACGGGGATGACCTCGACCGGGCCCTTCCGCAGGCGGGAGGCCACGTGGAAGGCCTCGCCGACGGCGAAGAGCCCGACGGCGACGAGCACGACGTCGATGCCGTCGACGAGCTCGGGGATGCCGAGCGTGTACCGCTGCTGCGCGGAGATCGCGTCGACGCCGATGAGCCCGATGAACAGGCCCAGGCCGAGCGAGACCATGCCGCGCGTGACCGAGGAGCCCAGCAGCGCGCCGACGGTGAGGAAGGCGAGCACCATGAGCGCGACGTAGTCCGCGGAGGAGAGCTTGACCGCGAAGCGGGCCGCGACGGGCGCGACGAAAGTGAGGCCGACGGTGGCGACGGTTCCCGCGATGAAGGAGCCGATGGCGGCCGTCGCGAGGGCGGCGGCGCCCCGGCCGGCCCTGGCCATCTTGTGGCCCTCCAGGGCGGTGACGATCGAGGCCGACTCCCCCGGTGTGTTGAGCAGGATCGACGTGGTCGACCCGCCGTACATGCCGCCGTAGTAGATGCCGGCGAACATGATGAACGCGGCGGTCGGCTCGAGCGTGTAGGTGAGCGGGAGCAGCAGCGCGACGGTCATCGCGGGGCCGATGCCCGGCAGGACGCCGACGGCGGTCCCGACGAACACGCCGAGCAGCGCGTAGAGCAGGAAGATGGGCTGCATCGCAGCCCCGAAGCCCTCGATGAGCAGCGCGAGGTTATCCACGGAAGATCGCCACCTCCTCCAGGAGCGGGCCCGCGGGCAGCGAGATGCCCAGCCCGCCGGCCATGGCGATCTGGATGATGAGCGCCATCGCGAGGCCGGTGAGGATGGCCCGCCAGATCGGCCGGCTGCCGAGCGTGATGGCCGTGCCGGCGAACAGCATGGTCGCGGCGATCGGCCAGCCGAGCGGCGAGATGAGCAGGATGTGCACGACGACGACGGCCACGAGGATGCCGACCGTCAGCCAGTCGGTGCCGGACGTGGGGTCGATGTCCTCGCTGTCCTCGGTGTCGCCGCGCCTGCCGCGCAGGAGGGTCGCCAGGACGCCGAGGCCGGCCAGGACGAGCAGCCCGCCCACGAGGTAGGGCATGGTCCGCGGCCCCATGGCGCCCGAGGTGATCGGGACGTTGATGTTGCCGGCGTCGAGCAGGACGTACCCGCCCAGGGCCACGACCGCGACGGCGAAGACGAGCTCGCCGACGGGCGCACGCCGGGCCGCCGCCGGCTTCGTGCCGGCGGCGGCGGGTGTGGTGGGCGCCGTCATGTCAGACGAGCCCGATGTCCTCGAGCGTCTGCCGGACCGACTCGATGTCCTCCTCGAGGAAGGCGGCGAACTCGTCGCCGGCGAGGAAGGCGTCGTCCCAGTTGTTGGCCTCGAGCGCCGAGGCCCACGACTCGGAGCCGTGCATCTCGGTGACGAGCTGGGTGAGCGCCTCGGCCTGGTCGTCCTCGATGTTGCCGGGCGCGACCACGCCGCGCCAGTTGGTCAGCACGAGGTCGACGTCCTGGTCGGTGAGGGTGGGCGTGTCCGGCAGGGCGGGCGAGGGTTCCTCGCTGGAGACCGCGAGCGCCCTCAGGGTGCCGGCGTTGACCTGCTCGGCGTACTCGGCGACCCCGGAGATGCCGGCGTCGACGTTGTTGCCGAGCAGCGCCGCGAGGGACTCCCCGCCGCCGGAGTAGGGGATGTAGTTGAGCGAGCTCGCCACGTCGGCGGGGTCCATCCCAGCCTCGGTGAGCAGCTGGGCCGCGAGGATGTGGTCGACACCGCCGGCGGACCCGCCGGTCACCGACACGTCCTGGCCGTTGGCGATGATGTCGTCGGTGAGGTCCTGGATCGTCTCGTACTCGGACTCCGCCGGGACCACGACGACGAGCGGCTCCTCGGTCAACCGCGCGATCGGGGTGACGTCGTCGAGGGTGGTCTGTGACTGGTTGGTCTCGATCGCGCCGACCATGACGTAGCCCATCACCATGAGGGTGTCCGGGTTCGTGGCGGTGGCGAGCTGGGCGAGGCCGACGGTCCCGCCGGCACCGCCGACGTTGACGACCTGGGCGTCGCCGACGATGTCGTTGTCCTGCAGCTCGGACTGCATGGTGCGGCCGGTCTGGTCCCAGCCACCACCCGGGTCGGCGGGGACGATGATCTCGACGCTGTCGATCGAGACCTCCCCGTCCTCGGAGCCCTCGCTGTCCGAGCAGGCGGTGAGAACGAGCGCGGCGGCGGCGCCGACGGCCAGGGCGGTGGTCGTACGTCGCGCGGATCGACGCGCGGTGGGGCGTGCGGACATGAGGCTCCTCCTTGAGCTGATCAGGTGCCGCGAAGTTAGGACCTTGGTCCCGGGCCGGAGAAGTCTTCGGCCGTAGTGGTCGCAGAGGTCGTTGCGGTCGTTCCGGTCGTTTCGGTCACGCTCATGGCGGGGGGTGCGGCGCGGCGGGCGTGGCACGCTGGGCGCATGCGCCGGCCGATGTCGCTGCGGCGACAGCTCCTCCTGCTCCAGGCGGCGATCGTGGTGATCACGATCGGCACCGTGGGGCTGGTCGCGATGCGCATGCAGGAGTCCCAGATCCGGGACTCCTACGAGCAACGGATGGTCGGCGTGGCCCAGTCGGTCGCGACGCTGCCGTCCGTCGTCGAGGCCTACGAGGACCCGGACCCGTCGGCGGTCATCCAGCCGATCGCGGAGCTCATCCGTGAGGCGTCGGGCGTGACGTACGTGGTCGTCACCGACGCCGAGGGCATCCGGTACTCGCATCCCAACGTCGAGAACATCGGGCAGATGGTGTCCACCGACCCGAGCGAGCCTTTGTCCGGCCGCGTGTACGTGGGCACGCAGACCGGCACGATGGGCGAGTCGTGGCGGGTGAAGGTCCCGATCTGGGCCGGTGGCGAGGTCATCGGCTCGGTGTCCGTCGGCACCCTGGAGGAGACGCTGCGCGCCGAGCTCATGGACGACCTGCCGCCCCTGTTCGGCTGGCTGCTCGGCGCGGGACTCGTCGGCACGCTGGGGGCGGTCTACATCTCCCGGTTGGTGTGGCGGCGCATCTACCGGATGGAGCCCGAGGAGATCGCCTCCCTGCGCGATGTCCGCGAGGCCATGCTCCACGGCCTGGGCGAGGGCATGGTCGCGGTCGACGAGCATGACCGGATCGCGCTGGCCAACGACCAGGCGCGGCGGATGCTCGACCTGCCCGAGGACTGCATCGGGAAGCCGGCGGGCGACGTGCTCGCACCGGCGCTGACGGAGATCCTCGCCGGGCCTGACGAGGTGCGGGACACGCTCGTGCTGGTGGGCGAGCAGATCCTGTTCGTCCGGGTGGACCGCGCGGAGGTCGATGACCGGCAGGTGGGCTCGGTGCTGCTCCTGCGCGACCGGACGGAGATCTACGCGCTCGTTCGGGACCTCGACGGCGCGCGGGACCTCACGCAGGCACTGCGGGCGCAGGCCCACGAGTTCGCCAACCACATGCACGTGGTCTCCGGCCTCATCGAGCTCGGGCGCGAGGACGAGGCGGTCGAGTTCATCGCTCGGACCGGCCGCTCGGGCGTCGTCGGCATGTTCGGCTCGCTGCCCGGCGTCACGGACCCGGCGGTCGGGGCGCTCCTCCTGGCCAAGACCGCGATCGCCCACGAACGAGGGGTGAGCGTGCGGACCGATCCCGAGGCGCGGATCGAGCCGGACGGCACCACGGACGTCGTCACCATCCTCGGCAACCTCATCGACAACGCGATCGACGCCGCAGGCAGCGGCGGGACCGTCGAGGTCTCTGCACGCCGCGTGGACGGGCGGGCCGTGCTGACGGTTGGCGACGACGGGCCGGGCATCCCGGTCGAGCGACGCCAGCACGTGTTCGAGGCCGGGGTCTCGACCAAGGACGGGGCACGCTCGCGCGGTATTGGCCTCACGCTCGTGCGGCAGGTCGTCGACCGGCGCGGCGGGACGATCCAGGTGGGCGACTCCGAGACCGGGGGCGCATCTGTCGAGGTGGAGCTTCCCGCGGCGCGGTTCTCGGCCGAGGAATCGCCGGGCGTGCAGTCTGCGGAGAAGCTCCCTGGCACCAGCACGCACCTGGCCGGGGTGGCAGTCTCTGAGACGCAGTCCGCAACGATGGCGGGCCGGGCCGAGGCAGGAGCCGCCAGGTGAACGTGGAGAACGTGCGCGTGCTCGTGGTGGATGACGACTTCGCCGTCGCCGGCCTGCACCGCAGCTTCGTCGAGTCGACGCCCGGCTTCGAGGTCGCCGGCGTGGCGGCCACCGGCGCCGAGGCGCTGATGGAGGCCGAGCGGCTGGCACCCGATCTCGTGCTGCTCGACATCTACCTGCCGGACATCACCGGGCTCGAGGTGCTGCGGCGGCTGCGGGCTCAGCAGGAGGTCGACGTCGTGGTCATCACGGCGGCGCGCGAGGTCGAAACCGTGCGGTCGGCGATGTCCGGCGGGGTGCTGCACTACCTCATCAAGCCATTCACGCGGGCGGACCTCGCGGCTCGGCTCGACGACTACCTCCGCCGACGCCGCATGGTCAGCGAGCAGCCCTCGGAACCGCTGAGCCAGGAGCAGGTCGACCGGTTGCTGGGCGGGACGCGGTCCGCGCGGACGCGCGCGGGTGATCGGGCGGTCCTGCCGAAGGGCCTCGCCGCACGGACGATGGAGATGGTCACCGAGGCCCTGCGGGCGAGCGACGAGCCGCTGTCCGCCGAGGAGCTGGCCGACCGGGTCGGGATGTCCCGGGTGTCGGCGCGCAGGTACCTCGAGCACCTCGTGGCGACGGAGCAGGCCGAGGTACGACCGAGGTTCGGTGGGTCCGGGCGGCCGCAGCATCTGTATGAGGCGACGGGGTGACCAGCCACAGAATTGATGGCGTGAACTCTCAACTCAGCCACTGCTGCAACCTGTGCGGTCCATCTGCAGTCCACTTGATCATTCAGTGACCGCGGATCGATGAGGCTACACACCAGCAGGTGGAGGACCGCACGAGGCCGGTGTATGACCAACCAACCAAGATCGCACAGTCCACATCTGAGCGAACGGAACATCGCACGCACGCGGAATGTCAGACTCTTGACATGGAGGACGGACTCTACGAATCGCTCGGTACCCGTCGACTTCGCGACGAAATTGCGCACCTGGACGCAGCGCATGTCACGTGGGAGGACGTTGAGGAAGCGGAACGGCCGCAGGTACTTGCTCGACACCTCGGTGCGCTGGTCGAGCACGCCCTACGGTCTGCGAGGGGTGACGAGCGCAACAAGCTGGCCAACCGACTCATTGAGGCGATTGACCCGAGCGAAATCGTGGACGATCCTCCGCGCCAACTCCATTACCTCCAGCGGTTCCAGGCTCACACGAGTCCCGCCACCCCATCTCGCCCGACGACACCGCTCAGCGATGCCGCACTTCTCACTAATGTGCGCGGCGAGCCGAGCCTCGGCGCGGAGTTGCGAGCTGAGCTGGCTTCGGCCGATCAAGTCGACCTGCTCTGCGCATTCGTCAAATGGCACGGACTCCGCGTCATCGAGGACCACCTCCGTGAACTACGGGACCGGGGGGTGAGGTTTCGAGTCATCACAACGACCTATATGGGGGCCACCGAACGACGAGCGATCGATCGTCTCGTGGAACACTTCGGCGCCGAGGTCCGAATCCACTTTGACGAAGCAAAGACCCGGCTCCACGCGAAAGCGTGGATGTTCCATCGAAAGTCAAAGTTCGACACTGCATACGTCGGGTCGTCAAATCTATCTCGCAGCGCGCTACTCGACGGTCTGGAGTGGAACGTCCGACTTTCCAACGTTGCCACACCACACCTTCTACAGAAGTTTAGTGGCACATTCGAAACCTATTGGAACGACCCGACATTTAGACCCTACGACCCCGACGATGAATCTCAACGAGACCAACTCGATCACGCACTTGCAGTCGCAGGAGGCCGTTCCGGCTCCCGCGACCAACACATTGACCTGTCGGGCCTCGATGTCAGGCCCTACGCTTTTCAGCAACACATGCTCGACGCCCTGGCGGCCGAACGTGGACTACATAACCGGCACCGAAACCTCGTGGTCGCGGCGACGGGAACAGGCAAGACTGTAGTCGCCGCCCTCGATTATCGTCGTTTAGCCAACACGACAACACGAGAGTATCCGAGCCTTCTCTTTGTCGCCCATCGACAGGAAATCCTCGAACAGTCACGTCGCACATACCAAGAGGTGCTCTCGGATCCGAAGTTTGGAGAACTGTACGTTGCAGGAAATCGCCCCGGACGATGGAGACATGTCTTCGCGAGCGTTCAGTCACTTCGCTCGGCTGACATCCAGACGATTCCACGCGACGCATTCGACATTGTCGTCATCGACGAGTTCCACCACGCTGCAGCGAAAAGCTACACGGCACTTCTGGAACACCTCGAACCACGGGAACTCCTAGGGCTCACCGCCACACCTGAACGCGCAGACGGGTTCGACGTTCGTGCGTTCTTTGACGGTCGAACAGCAGCCGAATTGAGGCTATGGGAAGCGTTAGACGCCGGCATACTTTCGCCGTTTCATTACTTCATGTGCTTTGATGGCACCGACTTGCGCGAAGTTCCGTGGACCCGCGGCCACTACGATCAAACACAGCTCGAGAACCTGCTCACCGGCAACGACTCAAGAAGCCGGGTAATCCTGCGGGAACTCTACGACAAAATTCTCGACGTCCATTCGATGCGCGCTCTTGGGTTTTGTGTGGGCGTACACCACGCCCACTATATGGCACGAGTATTCTCCGATCAGGGGATCAATGCGGTGGCATTAGATGGCAGCACGCCCGACAACGAGCGCAAGAACGCCATAAAGGGCCTGCGTAACGGTGACTTGAACATCATCTTCACGGCCGACTTGTTCAATGAAGGCATTGACATACCGGACGTCGACACGATTCTGTTTCTTCGGCCTACGAGCAGTGCAACCATTTTCCTCCAACAGCTCGGCCGGGGGCTTCGCCAGCGACCTGAAAAGCCAGTTCTCACGGTCCTCGACTTTGTCGGCAATCAGCGCGACGAGTTCAGATTTGACCTGAAACTGCAGGCATTAACAGGCCGTTCGCAGCGTCGGCTTGAGCGAGACCTCGAGGACGGGTTCCCCTTCCTCCCTGCCGGGAGTCAAATAGTACTCGATCACCAAGCTCAGGAAATTGTGCTCCAGAGCCTTAAATCTCAGATCAATGCTCGTTGGCCACATCTCGTCGCGCAACTACGAGCGCTGGATTCAACGGTTGACCTTCCCGAATTTTTGGATCGCACTGGGTACAGCTTGGCAAGTGTTCTCCGAAAGGGGACGCGCTCGTGGACTGAACTGCGCAGAGAAGCCGGTCACCTTGAGGTAGAACCAACTGAGCACGAATCCTCGCTCGCCAGGCGAATCCGGGCATTCGCGCACATCGATGATCCGATTCGACATGATGGCTATTTGAGAATCCTCCGCGCAATAATTACCGGCGAATCGGCCCCCGTTGACGACACTCTCGCCGAGATGCTCTTCTTCTCAATATGGCCCGGTGGAGGCGGGTACTCAAGCGCTCAGAACGGGCTCCGCACGCTCGAAGCCGAGCCCGAGCTGGTCAACGAGCTAAGCACCGTAATCGAGCTCGCCTACGAAGCTGCGCGCCGTCCCGTGGAACGTGCACCTGGTGATCTAGCTACGCTTCCCCTTCACGTCCATGCTCGCTATCAACGCGAGGAAGTTCTTGTGGCGCTAGGGTACTCGTCTCTTGCACGCAAGCCTAACTCATTCCGCGAAGGCGTGCTTTACGAGCCCAACCGCAACATTGATGCGTTTTTTGTTACGCTCAACAAGACTGAAGAACGATACTCACCTACAACGATGTATCGCGATTTTCCAATTAGTCGCGAGTTGTTCCACTGGGAAAGCCAGTCGACCACGAGCGTCAATTCACCAACCGGCACCAGATACATCTCTGGCTCGAGCACTGTGCTTCTATTCGTTCGCGAGGAGGGTCAGGACGAGTTCGGAACGAGTCCATACATGTACCTGGGCCCTGCAACCTATGTTTCACATTCTGGCGACCGACCTATCGCAATAACCTGGCGCCTCGAAGTTCCTATGCCTGCGGACATGTTCGCGTCGACCACCGTGGCGGCGAGTTGACTCGTCGCCCTCACACGTGCGCGATGTACCCCGCCAGCAGCGCCTGGATGACGAACAGGTCCACCCCGCGCCCCAGCTTGCGCACGTAGGGGTCCGCCTGGCTGCTCACCCAGAACTTCAGCTCGCCGTCGAGGTCCGCCGTGCCGGCGGTCTCGAGGGAGAACTGGGTGATCGCCCGGTAGGGCACCGAGTGGTAGTCGACCTTCGAGCCCGTCACGCCCTGCACGTCGATGAGGATCACCCGGTAGTTGGTGAACATGAACCGGTCACGGATGGTCTTGTACCCGAGCTCGAACTTCTCGCCGTGGGCGAGGATCCGGCCCCAGTTCTCGTCCATCTCAGCCATGTCCATGACCGACGCGTTGTCGATGATCCGTCCGACCGCCACAGCACCCTCCCTCGTCCTCGGGCGCCGGGTGGCGGCCCTGCCTCACATCCTTGCGCGGCGCGCGTCACGAGTGGTGGACAGCCTCCGACCGCTCGTCACACCCCGGGCGCGACGACCTCACCCCCGCCGGCCCGCATCGCGGCGGCCAGCCCGTCCGGCGGCGGCTGGTCGGTGACGAGGCCGTTGACGTCGAACCACTCCCCGATCGCGTACCGGCCGACCACGCCGTGCTTGGAGGAGTCCGCCAGGATGTAGGACCGCTCGCTGTTGCGGGCCACCGTCCGCTTGACCTCCACGTCGTCGAAGTCGAAGTCCGTCGGTCCCGCCGCGGCGTCCACGCCGCCGCAGGAGATGAGCGCAAGGTCGAAGTGCATCTGCCGGATGAACGTGTGCGTCGCCGTCCCGGACAGCGACCACTCCCCGCGCCGCAGCCGCCCCGGCGCGAGCACGAGCTCCGCTCCGGTCCCGCGCGCGATCTCGTTGGCCACGAGCAGGGAGTGGGTGACGATCGTGCCCTCGAAAGACGGCGCGAGCGCCGCGGCGACCGCCTGAGCGGTCGTCCCGACGTCGAGGAACAGCGACTGTCCCGGCCGCACCAGCCCGCGCACCAGCTCCCCCACCACCCGCTTCTCCTCCTCGCGGATCGCGGAGCGCTGGTCGAACGACGGCTCGCTGCTCCGCTGCCGCGTCACCGTCACGGCGCCGCCGTACACCCGCCGGAGCAACCCCTCCCGCTCGAGGTGCACGAGGTCCCTGCGCACCGTCTCAACCGAGACCCGCAGCGCACGCGAGAGCTCGAGGGTCGACACGGACGCCTGCGACCGGAGCGCCCGCAAGATGTGCCGGTACCGCTGCTGGACGAGCACGCCCACCTCCATCCCAAACCCACAACATTCCACACCGGTTGCCCGCAGGTCCACATCGGGCGAGGCTCTCAGCAGTGCCCGCTCCCGGGCGCACGGGACGAACCGGACGGCACCGTCCGGACCGCAACGACACGAAGGGTTGCATCGTGGCAATTCTGGCCCTGGACCAGGGCACCTCAGGATCGAAGGCGATCGTCGTCGACGCCGACGGCATCCACGCCGTCGTCGAGATCCCCATCCACCCGGCCTACCTCCCCGGCGGCGCCGTCGAGCAGGACCCCGAGGAGCTCTACGCCTCGGTCGTCGAAGCCGGCAGGCAGGCCGTGGAGCAGGCCGGGAAGACCATCGACGGCGTCTCCCTGGCCAACCAGGGCGAGACCGTCCTCGCCTGGGACCCCGAGACCGGGGACCCGCTCACCACGTGCGTCGTGTGGCAGGACCGCCGCGCCGAGGTGGTCGTCGACCGCCTGCGCGAGCACGCCGAGGACATCCACGCCCGCACCGGCCTCGTGCTCGACTGCTACTTCACCGCGCCCAAGCTCACGTGGGTCCGGGAGAACCTCACCCGCGACGGCGTCGTCACCACCACCGACACGTGGATGCTCCACCGCCTGACCGGCGAGTTCGTCACCGACGTCTCCACCGCGTCGCGCTCGCTCCTCGTCGACGTCGACACCGGCGAGTGGGATCCCCACCTCGTCAATATCTTCGGCCTGACGGGCGAGCGCCTCCCCCGCATCGCCGCCTGCGACGAGATCGTCGGCACCACCACCGTCTTCGGCGGCGAGGTCCCCGTCGGCGGCCTCATCGTCGACCAGCAGGCGGCCCTGCTCGCCGAGGGCTGCCTCGAGCGCGGGCAGGCCAAGTGCACGTACGGCACCGGCGCCTTCATCCTCGTCAACATGGGCGAGACCGCGCCCCGCTTCGACAACGGGCTCACCACCTCGGTGGCCTGGCGCCTGCGCGGCCGCACCACCTACTGCTCCGACGGCCAGGTCTACACCGCCGCCTCCGCGGTGCGCTGGATGCAGGAGCTCGGCGTCATCACCGGCCCCGAGGAGATGGACGAGATCGCCGCCGACGACGCGGGCGGGGTCCTCTGCGCGCCCTCCTTCGCCGGCCTGGCCGCACCGTGGTGGAAGCCCGAGGCGGGGGCGTTCGTCGTCGGGATGACGCTGTCCACCGGGAAGCCCCAGATCGTGCGCGCCGTCCTCGACGGCATCGCCGCCCAGATCGCGGAGCTCGCCGACCTCACGCACACCGAGCTCGGTGCACCACTGACCCGGCTCCGCGTCGACGGCGGACTGACGAGGTCCGTGCGGCTCATGCAGGCGCAGGCCGACATGCTCCAGGCGCCGGTCGACACCTACCCCTCCGCGCACGCCACCGCGCTCGGCACGGCGGCCTGCATGCGGCTCGCGCTGGACCCCGACCTCGCCGTCGAGGACGCCCCGTTCGCCTGGGAGGCCGAGGCCTCCTACGTCCCGCAGCGCAGCGCCGAGGACGTCACCGAGTTCCGCGCCGCGTGGCGCACCGCCGTCGAGACCACGATGGGGCTCTGAACCGTGAGCGAGACCGTGTACGACGTCGCGGTGATCGGAGCCGGCGTCGTCGGTGCCGCGATCGCCCGCCGGCTCGCCGGCACGACCGGTTCGGTCGTGATCATCGACGCCCGTGACGACGTCGGCGAGGGCACCACCAAGGCCAACACCGCCCTGCTGCACACGGGATTCGACGCCACGCCCGGCACCCTCGAGGCCCGCCTCGTCGCCCGCGGCTACGCGCTCCTCACCGACTACTGCGCCCGGGCGAACATCGGGCTGCGGAGGACCGGCGCGGTGCTCGTGGCCTGGGACGAGGAGCAGGCCGAGTCCCTGCCCGGCCTCCAGGCGAAGGCGGAGGCCAACGGCTACCACGCCACCGAGATCATCGGCGCGGACGAGGTCTACGCCCGCATCCCGAGCCTCGGCCCGGGCGTCACCGGCGGGCTCACCGTGCCCGACGAGGCGGTCATCGACGCCTGGTCCGTCCCCCTCGCGTTCGCCACCGAGGCCCTCGCCCGCGGCGCGACGTTCCTGCGCGAGCACCGCGTGGCCTCGGTCGAGGTCGGTCCCGCCACGACGACGATCCGCACCGACCGCGGCGACGTCACCGCGCGATGGGTCGTCAACGCCGCCGGTCTCGGCGCGGACGCCGTCGACGCGATGCTCGGGCACGACCGCCTCGACGTCCACCCCCGCAAGGGCGAGCTGCTCGTCTACGACAAGCTCGCCGCGCCGCTGGTGGACACGATCGTGCTCGCGGCCCCGTCGAAGGCCGGCAAGGGCGTGCTCGTCAGCCCGACGATCTTCGGCAACGTCATGCTCGGCCCCACCGCCGAGGACATGACGGACAAGGCCGACACCTCCACCAGCGAGGACGGGTTCGAGTTCCTCCTGGACAAGGGCCGGCGGATCATGCCCGCCCTGCTCGAGGAGGAGGTCACCGCCTCCTACGCCGGCCTGCGGGCGGCGAACAACCAGTCGGACTACCTGATCGACGTCGACGCCGAGCAGCGCTACGTGATCGCCGCAGCGATCCGGTCGACCGGGCTGACCTCCGCACCGGCCGTCGCCGAGCACGTGGTCGAGCTCCTCACGGACGCGGGGGCGGACCTCGACCTCGAGGAACGGGCCGGCCTGCCGGAGCCGCCGGTGATGCCGCCGCTGGGCGAGCACCAGCTGCGCCCCTTCGCCGACGAGGAGCGGATCGCCCGCGACCCGGACTACGGCACGGTCGTCTGCTTCTGCGAGCGCGTGACCCGCGGCGAGATCCGCGACGCCATGACGTCCGGCGTCCCGCCGTGCAGCCTCCAGGGGCTGCGCCGGCGCACGCGGGCGATGAACGGGCGCTGCCAGGGCTTCTACTGCGGCGCCGAGGTCCAGCGACTGTTCGACACCCACCATGCGTGCGGCACCGACCGCGGGAGCGGCACCGACCACGCGTGCGGCACCGACCGGGGGGCCCGGGGCGACCATCCGTGCGAGACCCGGTCAGAGCACCACACGGAGGCCGACGATGCCTGAGCTCCTCACCCCGACGGTCGCCGTGATCGGCGGCGGCCCGGGCGGCCTCTCCGCGGCCGCCCGGCTGGCCCCCGAGCTCGACCAGGTCCTCGTCCTGGAACGCGAGCAGCAGGCCGGCGGCATCCCCCGCCACTCCGACCACCCCGGCTACGGCATCCGCGACCGGAAGCGGTTCATGTCCGGCCCGGCGTACGCCCGGGCGCTCGAGGCCGACGCCCGCGCGGCCGGCGCCCAGATCCTCACCGGCTGGACCGTCACGGGCTGGGCGGACGAGGACACCCTCGCGGTCACCACCCCCCGCGGCCTCGTCCACGTGCGTCCCGACGCGTTCTGTTTCGCCACCGGCGCCCGCGAGCGCCCCCGCACGGCGCGGCTCGTCCCGGGCACGCGGCCCGCCGGCGTGCTGACGACCGGTCAGCTGCAGAACCTCGTCCACGTCCACCACCAGGAAGTGGGCCGGCGGGCCGTCGTCGTCGGTGCCGAGCTCGTCAGCTGGTCGGCAGTGATGACCCTCGCCGAGGCCGGCTGCGCGACCGAGGCGCTGGTCTCCGAGCACCCCGTCGGCGAGTCGTACGCCCTGTTCCGCGTCCCGGGGAAGGCCCTGTTCCGCACCCGGGTCGAGACGACGTCGAGGGTCGTGGCCATCCACGGGCGGACGCGCGTGACGGGTGTCGAGATCGAGGACACCCGCACCGGGAACCGCCGGACGATCGACTGCGACACGGTCGTGTTCACCGGCGACTGGATCCCGGACCACGAGCTCCTCCGGTCGGCCGGCGTCGAGATCGACCCGGCCAGCGGAGCGCCGGTGGTGGACGCGGCGATGCGCACCTCCAAGGAGCGCGTGTTCGCCGTCGGGAACCTCAACCACCCCGTCGACACCGCCGACGTCGTCGCGCTCGCCGGCACCCACGCGGGCGAACGGATCCTCGAGCACCTGGCCGGGCGGCCGGCGCCCGAGGCGAGCGTCCGCCTCATGGCGGAGGACCCGATCCGGTGGGTCTCGCCGTCGAGGTGGGCACCCGGCGGGCCGGCCCCCGCCCGGAACCGGCTCGTGTGCTGGATGGACCGGCTCGTCACGCGGCCCGTGGTCACCGTGCGGCAGGGCGGACGGGTGCTCGCGCGTCGGCGGCTCCCGTGGCCGGCGGCGCCCGGGCGGACGTTCCGGATCCCCTCGGGCGTGCTCGACGGCGTCACCGCCAACGGCGGGGAGGTCCGGCTCTCGGTCGACTGAGACGGAGGACGGCGCGGCCGCGTGGGACCGGACGACGGCGGACGGGCTGGACGACGAGGCGCGGCAATGGAGGGGACGTAGGCCCGGAACCCGCCCGGCGTGGCCGCCGACACCCGGGACTCCCGTCGACCGATGTCGGCGAGCGTGCGCATGATGGACCCGTGCACGAACCCGGTTCCTCCCCCACGCCCCCCGACCGCGAGCCCCCCGCCGACATCAACACCTGGACGGTCGACCCCGACGCCATGGCGCTGTACCAGGCGACCGTCGAGGCGCGGGCGATCACCTTCGGCAGCGGCCAGCACTTCTCGGGCTCGCTCGCCGCGGTCCACCTCACCCCGCCCGTGATCGTCCTCGTCGACGACCCGCTCGCCCAGGCCGCCGAGGTCCTCGACCGCGCGGCGCTCATGGCGGCGGAGTGGGACGACGATGACGAGGACGACGAGGAGTGGGAGGTCGTCGTCATCGAGGAGTGGGACTGGGACGACGACGACCTCGACGAGTGAGCGGCTATCCGTCCGACGAGTGAGGGGATTCTTGCTCACTGGTGAGGACGGTTTGGCCTCGCGTACACGCGCGAACCGGCCCGGCACCGCGGAAGAGTTTCCTCCCGGGAGAGACCTGACGATCACACCGATATTTGCAGCTCTGTTACCGATCACACCGATATCGACAGCCCTGCGCAGAAACGAACAACCCTCTCCCCTGCGGCCGGGCCGCATCGAGAGCCTCCGTCACGAGCAGCCGGCACGAGCGGATGGGCCGGTCGCGTCGAGACTGCGTTCCAAGCGGAGCGGCCACCACCCCAGGCACGACCTCGGCATGCGTGCCACGCACGAGAGCGCCCACCACTACGGCACGATCCCGACGTCGGGCACCCCGGTGTCGACGCGCCAGCGCCCTCCCACCGGCGGACCAGCTGGAGTCCGCTCGCTCGTCGGGGAAAAGTCCCCTCACTCGTCGGGGAAAAGTCCCCTCACTCGTCAGAAGGAGGCGCTCCCGGAGCGGCCAGCCGCGAAGATCCGCGTCACCGTCGACGCGGCCCGCCGGAGGTTCGCGCCGCCCTCGGCGAGCGCCGTGGGCAGGTCCGTCACGCCGGGCACGATCGGCACGAGCGCGGTGACCCCGTGGTCGAGCAGCACGGCGGCGTCGTCGGCGACCCGCCCGGCGAGCACCACGCACGGCACCCCCGCCCGCGCGGCGACGGCCGCCACCCCGGCGGGCGTCTTGCCGGACAGCGTCTGCGCGTCGACCGAGCCCTCGCCGGTGAGGACGAGGTCGGCCCCCGCCACTGCCTCCTCGAGCCCGACCGTCTCGACCACCAGCTCCACCCCGGGCCGCATCCGCGCCCCGAGGAACCCGATGAGCGCGTAGCCCAGGCCGCCCGCGGCCCCGGCGCCGGGCACGTGCGCGGCCCCGCCCTCGCCGGCGTGCCCGGCGACCTCGGCCACGCGGGCCAGGATCTCGTCCAGCTCCGTGACGAGCTCCGGCGTCGCGCCCTTCTGCGGACCGAACACCGCGCTCGCGCCGGACTCCCCCAGCAGCGGGTTCGACACGTCGCAGGCCGCCTGGACCTCGACGCCGGCGAGGCGCGGATCGAGCCCGGACACGTCGATCTCGGCCAGGTGGGCGAGCTCGCGGGGCGTCGTGCCGATCTCTTTCCCGGAGGCGTCGAGGAACCGCGCGCCGAGGACGCGGAGCATGCCGGCGCCGGCGTCGTTGGTCGCGGACCCGCCGAGCCCCACGACGATCTCGTCCGCGCCCTCGTCGAGGGCCGCCCGGATCAGCTCGCCGACGCCGGTGGAGTCGGCGCCCATGACGTCCCGCTCGTCGGAGGCGATCATGCCGAGCCCGACGGCGGAGGCCACCTCGAGCACGGCCCGCCGCCCGGCGACGGCGACCTGCCCGGTGGCCTCGCGACCGAGGGCGTCACGGACGGGGACCTCGAGCGTGCGGGCGCCGAGCGCGACGGCGACGGACTCCGTGAAGCCCTCCCCGCCGTCGGACACGGGGAGCTCGCGCACCTCGGCGTCGGGCACGGCGTCCCGGACGCCGGCGGCCATGGCGGCTGCTGCATCGGCGGCGTCAATCGACTCCTTGAACGAGTCGGGGGCGAGGATCACGAGCATGCACGAACTCCTTCGTCCTGGCCGGGCGCCTCCCGACCGGGGTCAGCCTACGGCGCCGCCGAACAGCAGACCGAGGACGTACGTCACCGCGGCCGCGCCGTAACCGATCGCCAGCTGGCGCAGCGCGCGCGGCAGCGGCGCAGAGCCGGACAGCACGCCGACGACGGCGCCCGTCATCAGCAGCGCGATGCCGACGAGCGCGGCGGCCACGGCCACGGCGGCGAGGCCGGTGAGGCCGAAGAGGTAGGGCAGCACGGGGATGATCGCGCCCGAGGCGAAGAACAGGAAGCTCGACGACGCCGCCTGCCAGGCGGTCCCGATCTCCTCGTACGCGGCCTCGTCCGCGCGGGGCGTCTCCTCGCCGCCGGCGACCCGTTCCCCCGCGTGGGCGTGGGCCGCGATGACGGCGCGGGCGTGCGCGTCGGCGTCCTCGGCGGACATGCCGCGCGCCCGGTAGAGCAGGGAGAGCTCGTTGGCGTCGACGTCCAGGGCCGGGACCACGTGCGCGCTGCGCGTGCTCGGGGTGGAGGACTCGAGCAGCTCGCGCTGGCTGCGCACCGAGACGTACTCGCCGGCGCCCATCGACAGGGCGCCCGCGAGCAGGCCGGAGATGCCGGTGGCGAGCACGACCGACGTGCCGACGCCGGTCGCACCGATCCCCAGGACGAGCGCGAGGTTGGAGACCAGTCCGTCGTTCGCGCCGAACACGGCGGCCCGGAAGGTCCCGGACATGCGGGCGCGTCCGCGAGCGGCGAGCGCCCGCACCACCTCGCCGTGGACGCGCTCGTCGGCCGCCATCTGCTCGGTGGCGTCGGCGTCGTCGTCGTAGTTCGCCCGCAGCTCGGCGCGCTGGGCGAGCGCGAGGACGAACACCGACCCGAAGCTGCGGGCGAGCCACGCCATGAGGCGGCTGCGCAGCGTGGCCCGGCCGGGCCGCTCGGCATGGGGACCGAGCAGGTCGATCCAGTGCTGCTCGTGGCGCTTCTCCGCCTCGGCGAGACCGAGGAGGATCTCGCGCTCCTCGCCCGACTTGCGCTGGGCGAGGTTCCGGTAGACCGCGCCCTCCGCACGCTCCTCGGCGAGGTTGCGGCGCCAGCGGCGGATCCGTGCGGGATCCGGCGCCCGCGCGGGCACGTCGGGACGGGACATGGTCATCACGATTACCCATTGTGCTCCCGACGCGCCGGACACCTGTTGCGGGTCCGCACGAAGGGTGATGGGCTGGCTCACATGGCCAACACACCTGACAAGATCGTGTACACCGCCACCGCCACCAGCACCGGGGGCCGCACGGGTTCCGGCGTCTCCGAGGACCCCCACCTCGAGCTCACGTTCACCTCCCCGAAGGACATGGGAGGTTCCGGCGAGGGCACCAACCCCGAGCAGCTCTTCGCCCTCGGCTACGGCGCCTGCTTCACGGGCGCCCTCGGCCTGGCCGGCAAGGAGAAGGACGTCGACGTCTCCGAGGCCACCGTCCGCACCAAGGTCGGCTTCGGCCCCGAGGGCGAGTCGTTCGCCCTCACGGTCGAGCACGAGGTCCACATCCCGGGCCTGGGCATCGACGAGGCCCAGACCATCGTGGACCGCACCCACGAGCTGTGCCCCTACTCGAAGGCCACGCGCGGCAACGTGCCCGTGACGGTCACCGCCGTCGACTCGCTCTGAGCCGACCACCAGCTGAGGGAGGGACCGCCGTGCCGGTGACCGTCGAGCGTCACGAGATCGTCGGACGGGCGCCGGACGGCGGGCCCTTCCCCAACAACACCTACCTGGTGGGCGACGAGCGAGAGGTCCTCGTCGTCGACCCGGCGCACGACGCCGACGCCGTGCGCTCCTGCGTGGCCGGGCGCACCGTGGTGGGCCTGGTCCTCACGCACGGGCACTGGGACCACGTCGGTCCCGCCGCCGAGCTTGCCGCGGGGTGGGGTGTCGTCCCGCTGCTGCACCCCGCCGACCGGTTCCTGTGGGAGCAGACGCACCTCGGCGTCCCCACCGGAGATCTCGCCGACGGCCAGGTCATCGAGGTGGCCGGCGCCGAGGTGACCGTGGCGCACACGCCCGGGCACACCCCCGGCGCCTGCTCGTTCCTCGTCCCGGACGCCGCCACGGTGCTCACGGGCGACACCCTGTTCCCGGGCGGCCCCGGCGCCACCCGCTGGGACTACAGCGACTTCGACCAGGTCATCTCCTCGATCCGCGAGCGCCTCGTGACCCTCGACCCGGCCTGGACGGTCGGGCCGGGTCACGGTGACCCGACCACGGTGGGCACCGAGGCCCCCGAGGTCGACGCGTGGGAGTCCCGCGGCTGGTAGCGGGCAGAGCGCCCGTCGCCCGCAACATCGGCGGTCCTCCGCGTCCGGCGGACACGGGGCTCCGGCACCGAGCAGGGGTTCCGACGTCGGGCGGGGGTTCTCCGCCGTCGTGCCCCGGTTGTAGGTTGGCTCACATGTCCTCGGGAGCGCGGTCCATCGACAGCTCGGTCAGCGACGAGAAGGTGCGCGAGGCGACGGGTCGCGCGCGCGAGGAGTGGTTCGCCCTCCTCGACGACGCCGGCGCCACCGACTGGGACCACACCCGCACCGCGACCTGGCTGCGCGAGGAGCACGGCGTCGACGGCTGGTGGGCGCAGGGCGTGACCGTCGCCTACGAGCAGGCCCGCGGTCTGCGGGAGCCCGGCCAGCGGCGCGACGGTGGCTGGGAGGCCTCGGCGTCGAAGACCCTCTACGTGACGGCGCAGAACCTGTGGCCGTACCTGGCCGAGCGGTCGCACCGGTCGGACTGGATCGGTAAGCGCCTCGACGTCACCGGGCAGACCGAACCGACCTCGGTGCGGCTGCGCGACGGCGACGAGCGCATCACGCTGCGCATCGACCCGCTCGAGCCCGGCGCCGACGGCCGGCACAAGGTGCGCCTCGCCGTCCAGCACACCGGGCTGTCCTCCGGGGAGCGGGTCCCCGAGCTCAAGGCGTCGTGGAAGAAGGCGTTCGCGACGCTCGCCGACCTGCTCTCCGAGAGCTGACCCGAGGGCCGGTCCGATCACCGGTCAGCGACCGGCGAGGGAGCTGCCCGGAGGGCCGGACAGGGACCCGACCGGAGGGCCGGACAGGGACCTGACGTGAGGCGCGGCCGGGACCCGGCCCGTGGGCGAGGTCCCGGCCGCGACCGGGGCGGCGCGCTCCGTCAGCGCAGCGGCCCCTGCCAGGCGCCGGAGAGCGACGCCAGCTCGAACCCGACGGCATGGTTGACGTCGAGCATGTGCCGGTTCTCGGCCGCGTTCCACGTGTGGATCCGCTCCACGTCGGGGAAGCGCTCGAGCAGGGCGAGCTGGTTGACGAGCTTGACGACCGTGCCGAGCCGGCGGCCGCGGTGCTCCTTCATCACGAGCGTCTCGTCCTGCCAGGCGGCGGGGCGACCGAGCGGGACCGTCAGCTTGGAGAACGCGACGAGCGCCCTGGTGGTGGTGTCCCGCACCGCCGAGACGAGGTAGGTGCGGTGGCCGGACGCCAGGCGGGCGGCCTCGGTGGTCCGGACGCGCTCCGCGTCCCAGGCCTCCTCCTCCCAGTCCAGGCCGCCGAGCGGCACGTCGGTGCTCATCCGGCGCATGAGCTCGGCGATGTGGGCGAGCTCGGCCTCCGGCGTCGCGCCCACCCAGGTGACGATCTCGTCCGTACGCGCCGTCCAGCCGCGGGCCTGGTCCAGCGCGCCGCGCCACGCGCGCTCCCGACCGGCAACGTGGAGGACCGAGTGCCGTTCGACCTGCTCGAGGACGAGGCCCCGGTCGGTGCAGAACCGGGCGGCGGCGTCTCGCGCGATCGCCCCCTCGCTCCGGGTGGGCCGGATCGGCTCCGCGTCCCCGGCGGGCGGCTCGTGGTCGACCCAGGCCTGGACCACGCTGCGCCCCTCCGCGCGGGCGACGTCCGTGGCCGCGCGCCACAGCGCGTCGCCGATGCCCTGCCCGCGGTGCGCGACCCGGGTGAACAGCTCGACCCCGCAGGTCCGGGTGTTGTCGCGCAGCTCGAGGTCCATCGCGAGGTACCCGAGGACGTCGTGCGCCTCGGGGCCGGGGTCGTCCGCGCCGGAGGCGACCGCGGCCGGCGCCGCGGTCCCGCCCGCGGCCAGCCGCTCGGCGACCGGCCCGGTGGCGGCGACGATCACCACCCGGCGCACCGAGGACTGGTCGGCATAGGCGCCCAGCCGGGTGGCGGGGTCGCCGAGCAGGTCGGTGTCGCCGAGCCGCTCGAGCAGGTACTCGGCGTCGATGTCGGTCAGGGCCCGGAAGGCGGCCGACGGCGTGGCCCCGGCGGCGATCTCCTCGGCCGCGGGCGCGACGAGGTGGAGCAGGTGGACGCCGGCAGGCAGCCCGTCCGGGCGCACCGTCGGCGCCGTCGTGGCGGGACGGGTCGTCCCCTCGTCGGTGGTCGTCATGCGGGCAAGCGTGGCAGCGCACCGGCTGCGGCGCACCGGCTTTTCCGACGTTCCCCCGCCGGGGAGGCGGGTGCGGCGCGGGTGCCGCTTGCCGGTGCGGCGTGGGAGTGACCGGCTCAGCCGACAGGCTCGACCCGGACGACCAGCGCGCGGTGCGTGGCCCGTCCGACGTCGAAGACCGCGCCCTCGGCCACCCGGTAGCTGGCCTCGTCGACGAGGATGCGGTCGATCGGCGAGCCGAAGAACCAGGGGATGTCCGCGGGCCACGTGGCGACACCGCCGAGGCCGGCCTCGGTCGCGCCGTCGACGCAGCGGCCGAGGTCGCGCGCGGGCGCGTGGTCGACGGTGGCGTTGAGGCCGCCCGCGACCACGACCGGTCCCGAGCCCGTGCGGCACCACGTGAGCGCCTCCCCGACCTCGCGGCGCCAGACGTCCATCGCGTCGGGCCTCGGCGCCGTGGGGTGCACGGCGACGATCGTCGGCCCCACGCCGGAGACGGGTCGCAGGGCGAACGCCTCGGCGGTGGGCTCGGCGTCGACCGGCACGTAGCCGCCGAGGGAGTCGGCGAGGAGCACCGCCGTCGCCCCACGGTCCTCGGTGGCGGAGCCCGCGCCGTAGGCCGTGAACGGGTGGCCGGACCCGGTGAGCTCGGTCGCGAGCGCCGTCGCGTCCGCCTCGAGCATCTCGGGCAGGACGACGACGTCGACGCCCTGCTCGACGATCGGTGTGGCGAGATCGGACCCCGCGACGTCGCCCTCCTCCATGTTGACGGTGAGGATCGTCAGCGCGGCGTCGGGCGCCGCGGCCGTGTCGTCGGTGCGGCTGATCGAGGTCGCGGCCGACGTGCCGCGGTCGAACATGATGGCGAGGTGACCGACCGCCACGAGCAGGAAGACGCCGCCGAGCACCATGATCGCCGCGCCGGCCCGGATGAGCTGCCGGCGGACGAGGCCGATGACGAGGAAGACGATGCCGAGCACGGCGAGGGTGAGCACGAGCCAGCCCTTGAGGGCCACGACCTGAGCCACCGGCGTGACGCCGGAGATCCCGTCCAGGGGCGGGACGATCGCACCCGGGAGCTCGGGATCGAGCGTGAGGGCGGCGAGCAGCCCCACGACGGCGACGACGACCCAGATGACGATGCGCACGGATCCAGTGTCCCGCACGTGCGTCGGCGGGCCCGCAGGCCGGGGGTCTCGAACCGGTCACGCCCCCGGTCGGCGAGAGTGCGGCTCCCGGTCGTCGAGAGTGCGGCTCCCGGTCGTCGAGTGTGCGGGTCCCGGTCGGCGAGAGTGCGGGTCCCGGTCGTCGAGAGCGACGGTCGACCGTCGGTCAGTCGCTCGGTGCGGTGAGCCGGAGCTCGACGGCCACGGCGCGGTGGTCGGAGCCCCCGACCTCCTCGACCTGCCCGGACGTCCCCCGCAGGCCGCCGGCGACGAGGACGTGGTCGATCGTGGCGCCCGCCCACACCGGCCACGAGGCGGGCCACGTGGCCAGGCCGCCGATGCCGGCGTCGACGCCCGCGTCGTGGCACCGCCCGCCCGCGGCCGCGACGCCGGTCAGCGAGGCGTGGTCGAGCGTCATGTTGAGGTCGCCGGCGATGACGGTGGGCCGCATCGCGCGCTCGCACGTGCCCATGATCGCGCGGTTCTCCGCCCGCCAGGCCGCCATGTTCCCGGCGACCGGGGGGATCGGGTGCGCGGCGACGAGCACGGGCTGGTCCGGGTCGTCGCCGGTCGGCCGGAGGTGCACGCGGCCGAAGCCGCCGGTCACCGCGTCGGTGCGCTGCTCATAGGGGCCGAGGGCGTCGGCCACGACCATCGAGGTCGCCCCGACCGCGCCCGTGCCCTCGGTGTAGCCGGTGAAGCCCTGACCGGTGCGTTCCTCGAGCACCCGGACGATCTGCTCGGCGAGGTCGGCGGAGGTCTCGGGCAGGGCGAGGACGTCGGCCCCGACGCTCACGGCATGGTCGACGACGTCCGTCGGCGTCGCCGCACCACCGAGGGTGTTGAGCGTGAGAACGGTGAACCTCTCCGGCGTGGGCGGCTCGTCCGAGGCGGTGACGCCCTCGCCCGAGACGCCGCGATCGAGCAGCTCGACGCCGTGCGCCACCCCGGCGAGCGCCGCGACGACTCCCCCGGCCAGCACGACCACGGCGGGCGCTCCGCCCCGCACCGGGCGAGCCGGGGCGCGGCTCCTGTCCGCGCGCGAGTCCCTGCTTCCCTCCCGCTCGACCGGGTCGTCGGCCCGGTGATCGCCCGGGCCTCCCACACGGGCCCGTCGCTGCCGGGCGAGGAGCACGAGGCGACCGGCGAACACGAGGAGCAGGCCGAGGACCAGGAGCGTCGCCGCGAGCGTGCCCTTGAGGGCGAGGACCTGCGCCACCGGCATCCGCTCGCTGAACCACAGGGGACGCAGCGTGTAGAGGCTCGCGAGGGCAAGGAGCACCGCCGCCACGGCGCCCGCCACCCCCGCTCCCCTGCGCATACGCTCCATCGTCGGCCACGTCACCGACGTCGGGCCACCCCACGGTGGGGAGTCCGACCCAGGTCAGCGCTCCCCACAATGGGTGCACGCCTGGTGCGGGGTTCCCTGCCGAGAGCGCGAGGTGTCGCCGAGAGCGCGGTTTCCGACCGAGGGCGCGGTCAAGACGCCGAGTGGATGGCCGCCGGGGGTCCACTCGACACGGAACCCGCGGCCTCGACACAGAACCCGCGCCCTCGACACAGAACCCGCGCTCTCGGCACGGCGCGCGCACCGCCGACACCCGACCCGCGCCGCCGACGCACACGAACACGGCCGTCGACGCACATCTCGCTTCCTCCAGGGACGCGTGCGCCCCGAATCTCCCGATTCCCGGTGCATCCTGGGGCGGACATGCCGAACAATGGATGCCCGTGACCTCCGCCGACCACGATCCGCGCCGCCCCGACCAGGGTGAGCCGCGTCGGCGCGCGAACCGACGCCCCACCGGTGGTCACGGCAACGGGGCCGGCATCCCCAACGACGGTGCCGGCACGGACACGACGGCGAGTCGTCGTGGGGGACGCCGCAGGGGTCGTGGCGCGGCGCGCGGCGCGGACCGGGTGGCGCGCGGACCTCGCCCCCCGACGCCGGAGCAGGTCGAGGCCCGCCGTGCCGCGGTCCCCGTCATCAGCTACCCCGAGGAGCTCCCGGTCGCCGAGCGGCGCTTCGAGATCGCGGCGGCGATCGCGAGCCACCAGGTCGTCGTCGTCGCGGGCGAGACCGGGTCCGGCAAGACCACCCAGCTGCCGAAGATCTGCCTCGACCTCGGCCGCGGCGTCGAGGGCATGATCGGGCACACCCAGCCGCGTCGCCTCGCCGCCCGGTCCGTCGCCGAGCGCATCGCCTCCGAGCTGGACGTCGACCTCGGCAAACAGGTCGGCTACCAGGTCAGGTTCACCGACGAGGTGTCCGCCACCACGCTGGTCAAGCTGATGACCGACGGCATCCTCCTCGCGGAGATCCAGCGCGACCCGCTGCTGCGGCGCTACGACACGATCATCGTCGACGAGGCCCACGAGCGGTCCCTGAACATCGACTTCCTGCTCGGGTACCTCGCCCAGCTGCTCCCGCGCCGTCCCGACCTCAAGCTCGTCATCACGTCCGCCACGATCGACTCCGAGCGCTTCGCCGAGCACTTCGGGAAGGCCGCAGGGATGGACGGCCCGGCCCCGGTCGTCCAGGTCACGGGCCGCACCTACCCGGTCGACGTCCGCTACCGTCCGCTCGTCCCCGACGTCGACGACGAGACCGACGAGGACGAGTCCCCCGACGACGACGGACGCACCCGCACCGCGGCCTCCGCCCGGCGCGCCGACGGCCCGGGGAGCGGCCCGGCGGGCGGCTCACCCGCCGACCCCGAGGAGCCGATCGACCAGGTCACCGGCATCCTCCGGGCCTACGACGAGCTCGCCGCCGAGGGGCCCGGCGACATCCTCGTGTTCCTCTCGGGCGAGCGCGAGATCCGCGACACCCACGTGGCGTTCGCCGAGCACCTGGGCGAGCGGTACCTGGCGCCCGGGGGCCGGTCGACGGTGCCGGGCGCCGTCGAGATCCTCCCCCTGTACGCGCGGCTCACCGCCGCCGAGCAGCACCGGGTCTTCGCCCCGCACAGCACCCGTCGCGTCGTGCTGGCCACGAACGTCGCCGAGACGTCCCTGACCGTGCCCGGCATCCATTACGTCATCGACCCGGGCACGGCCCGCATCTCGCGGTACTCCACGCGGACCAAGGTGCAGCGGCTGCCGATCGAGCCGGTCTCGCGGGCGAGCGCCGCCCAGCGGTCGGGGCGCTCGGGCCGCGTCGCCGACGGGGTCGCCATCCGGCTCTACTCGCGCCGGGACTTCGACAACCGTCCGGAGTTCACCGAGCCCGAGATCCTGCGGACCTCCCTCGCCTCGGTCATCCTGCAGATGGCCTCGCTCGGGCTCGGCGACATCGCGCAGTTCCCGTTCGTCGACCCCCCGGACACGCGGGCCGTGCGCGACGGCGTCCAGCAGCTCGAGGAGATCGGTGCCCTCGAGCCCGGGTCGACCGAGCTGACCCGCGTGGGCCGGGACCTGGCCCGCCTGCCCGTGGACCCGCGCCTGGGACGGATGCTGCTGGAGGCCGAGCGGCTCGGGTGCGCGGCCGAGGTGATGGTCGTCGTCGCGGCCCTGTCCGTGCAGGACGTGCGCGAGCGGCCCGTGGAGAAGCAGACCCAGGCCGACCAGAAGCACCGCCGGTTCGTCGACGAGACCTCGGACTTCCTCGCCTACCTCAACCTGTGGCGCTACCTGCGCACGCTCCAGCGGGACCTGTCCGGCTCCGCGTTCCGCCGCACCGTGCGCGGGGAGTACCTCAACTACCTGCGCATCCGGGAGTGGCAGGACGTCGTCACCCAGCTCCGCCAGCTGGCCAAGCCCCTCGGCCTGCACCTGCGCCCCCTCGCCCTGCCGCCGGCGGCCGAGGTGGACACGCCGGACACCGACCTCGTGGCCTCCACCGTGGTCGCGCTCGGACGCGGGTCGGACGCCGCGTCCGCGGACTCCGTCCACCAGGCCCTGCTCACCGGCCTGCTGTCCAACCTGGGGAGCTACGACGAGCGCAAGCGCGACTACGCGGGCGCCCGCGGGACCCGGTTCGTCATCTGGCCCGGCTCGGGGCTCTCGCGGAAGACGTACCCGTGGGTGATGGCGGCCGAGCTCGTCGAGACCTCGCGACTGTTCGCCCGCACGGTCGCGCGGGTGAACCCGGACTGGGTGGAGCGGGCCGCCGGGCACCTCCTGCGCCGCACGTACTCCGAGCCCTACTGGTCCACCCGCAACGGCGCCGCCATGGTCAAGGAGCGCGTCCTGCTGTACGGCATGACGCTGGCTGCCGACCGTCCCGTACTGCTGGGTCGCCTCGGCGACCAGCCGATCGGCGACGCCACGGCCGCCGAGCTCGCGCGGGAGATGTTCGTCCGCCACGCGCTCGTGGAGGGCCAGTGGCGCACGCACCACCGGTTCGTGAAGGACAACGCGGCGGTGCTCGAGGAGGCCAGAGAGGTCGAGGCACGGCTGCGGCGCCACGGCGTCGTCGGGGACGAGGACACGCTGTTCGCCTTCTACGACGAACGCGTCGGCGCCGAGGCCGTCTCCGCCCGCCACTTCGACACGTGGTGGAAGAAGGCCCGGCGCGAGACCCCGGACCTGCTCACCCTCACGCTCGAGGAGCTCGTGCCGGAGAACCCGGTGTCCGAGGCGGACCAGCCCTCGACCTGGCAGCAGGGCGACCTCACCCTCCCCCTGTCCTACGACTTCACACCCGGCGCGTGGGCGGACGGCATCACCGCGACGGTCCCGGTGGAGGTCCTCGGCCGGCTGCGTCCCGAGGGGTTCGACTGGCTCGTGCCCAGCTACGTCGACGAGCTCGCCGTCGCGACGATCCGCGCGCTGCCCAAGCGGGTGCGGCGCGAGCTCGTGCCCGCCCCGGACGTCGCGCGCGCCGTCGTGGCGGCCATGCCCGACTGGCACGACGCCGTCGCCGCCGCCCCCGGGGACGCGGGCCGGCAGGGCGGCCGGGTCGACCCCGCAGACGTGCCCGCCTGGCAGGACGCCTTCGCCGCCGCCGTGCGCGAGGTGCGCGGGGTGGAGATCGACGAGGCCGCCTGGGGCGAGTCCGCCGAGCTGCCCGGGCACCTGCGGATGAAGTTCCGGGTCGTCTCCGCCAAGGGCGCGGTGCTCGGCGAGGGCGACTCGCTGCTCGCCCTGCAGCGCGAGCTGGCGCCGGCCGTCGAGAGCGCGGTCGCCTCGGCGGTGCGCGGCGCCGTCGCGGTGGCCATGGCCGAGGCGCGGTCCGCCGCCGGGGAGGGGGCCGGGGGCGCCCGTGGGTCCGGTGCCGCCAAGTCCGGTGCCGGTGCGCGCGGGGGCCGCTCCTCCGGCGGCCGCGGCGCGGGCGGGAGCGAGGCCGCTGTGGAAGCCTCCGACCCCGCGGCCGGCGGGACCGCTCCCGGGGCCGCGACCGCCGTCGAGCAGGAGGGCCTGACCACCTGGCCGGACGTGCCGGGCGGGGCGATCCCGGCCAGCGTGGAGACGATCGGGCCGGCCGGGCTGGTCGTGCGCGGCTATCCCGCGCTCGTCGAGGAGGCCACCTCGGTGGCCCTGCGGGTCCTGCCCGACGCCGGTTCCCAGGTCCGCGCGCACCGTCTCGGCGTGCGTCGGCTGGCGCTGGCCGCCACCGCGCTGCCCGAGCAGCGGGTGAGCACCCGGTGGGGCGGGCAGGACGCGCTCGCGCTGGCCTCCTCGCCCTACCCGAGCACGGGCGCGCTCGTGTCCGACCTCCAGCTGGCCGCGGTCACCGAGATCGTCGACGACTGGTGCGCCGAGCACGTGAGCGGCGGAGCCGGGATGCTGCGGGACAAGGAACGGTTCGAGGAGCTCGTCGCGCACGTGCGCACCCGGCTCGAGGACCGGGTCTTCGAGCTGGCCGGCACGGTGGTCAACGTGATGAACGCCTGGCGCGAGCTGCAGGCCACGGTCAAGGCCTCCAGCTCAATCCACCTGCTCGGAGCGGTCACCGACGTGCGCGCCGCGGTCGGTGACCTGGTCTTCGACGGGTTCGTGGCCGTGACCGGCCCGGACCACCTCGTCCACCTGCCGCGCTACCTCAAGGCGGCCCAGCGCCGCCTCGAGCGGGCCGCGCAGAACGTGCACGCCGACGACGCGGCCGCCTGGCAGGTGCAGGAGATGGTCGACGCCCTCGAGGCGGCCCGGGCCCGCGCCGGGGACGACCCCGACGCCCAGGCCCGGCTCCGCGAGGTGCGCTGGCTGATCGAGGAGCTGCGGGTCTCGTTGTTCGCCCAGCAGCTCGGCACGCCGGTCAAGGTCTCGACCACGCGGGTGCGCAAGGCCATCGCGGCGGCGCTCGGGGGCTAGGGCCCCGCGACCGACAGGGTCGCCGGCCGTCGGGCGGGCCGGGCCTGCCTGGGTCCAACTACCCAGGTCACGGGCCTGCAGGACCGTCCCGGGCGCTCGTAGCGTCGAGGGTGCACGACGGGGAGGGCTTCGGATCTCCCCCACCGTCCGGTCGGCACCGACGAGGGTCGACCGGGTCCGCGACGGGCCTGCCACCGGCCCCGAGAGGAGGACGACATGTCCACCATCCGCCGATACGCAGCATCCACGACCGCGGTCCTGCTCCTGGCAGGCGGAGCGGTCGCCTGCAGCTCCGACGACGAGGCGTCGCCCCAGGGTGACGGCGACGCCAACATCGAGCCGCCGGCCACCGACGGCGAGCAGGACGGCGGGGCCGAGGCTCCGAGCGACGACCGGCCCCCGGCCGACGAGGATCCCGCCACCGTGCCGTCCGACGACGGCAGCGTCGACGACTCCGTCGTACCGGGTGACGAGGAGCCTGGCGCTGAGGACCCCGGCGCCGGGGAGCCTCCCGTCGAGGACCCGGGCGCAGAGGATCCGGCTGCCGAGGACCCGAACGCCTCGGTCCCCCCGCGCGCCGAGGCCGGCTTCGTGTCGTTCGAGCTGCCCGAGAACGCCGTGGAGGATCGCCAGGAGCCCGGACTGTGGCAGTGGTCCCTCCCGGCCACGCCGGAGTCCGACCCTCAGCCGGCCGAGCTGCTCGTCGTCCAGGGCCCGGAGAACCACCAGATGACCGGCACCTTCGACGAGGAGATCGCGGCCTTCGAGCAGATGATGGTCGAGGGCCTCCCGGAGGACGTGAACTGGGAGGACGGCGAGGTCGATGCGGCCGAGGGTCTGCGCGTCTACCGCTTCGAGACGCTCGGCCTGGAGCCGGGCGAGGTCCACTGGATCGTGGAGAACGCCTCGACCGGCGAGCTCATGCAGCTCACCGTCACCGTGAACGGAGACAGCACCGAGATGGTCGACGCGATCGACGCGACGCTGCAGCCGTCCGCCAGCTAACCCGCGTGGCCGGCCGACCCGGGCGGCCGGCTGACCCGCGTGGCCAGCTGAGCCGCACCGCCAACCCCGACCGCGTACCACGGCCCCCGAGCGCTCCGGCGCCGGGGGCCGTAGCGTCGTGCCCATGAGCACCGAGTTCACGCACGAGCCCGCCAGGAGCCGCTACGTCGCCACGGTCGACGGTGTCGAGGCCGGCGAGGCCACCTACGTCCTCGAGGGCGACATGCACGTCTTCGACCACACGTTCACCGATCCGAAGCAGCGCGGGCAGGGGCTCGCGGGCCGGCTCGTCGAGTTCGCGCTGACCGACGTGCGCGAGCGCGGCGGGATGGTCCGGCCGGTGTGCCCGTTCGTCGTCGACTACATGGACGCCCACCCGGAGTTCGCCGACATCCGCGCCTGACGGCTGCGGGGCCGGTCGACGGGTCCGGCTCGCCGACCCACTCCGCCGAGCTGGACCGAAGCCGCCCGACCAGGACCTCAGCACGGTCCACCTCGGCACTCGAAGGTCCAGCTCGCGGACCCGCGCGACCACACGCTGCGCCCTGCCGACGACGCGTCGGGGGGGGCGCGACTGCGCAGTCGCGGCAGGGGCTTGTGCCGTCGGTCCGGTCCGGCCAGGATCGTCGCAGGCGCACGGACGCGCCGACGCAGGGGGACCTGGACCTGGAAGGCCGCGCCGATGTCAGCTCCCGCTCACCGACGCCCGCCGCTCGACCGTGCCGACGACCCCCGCGCGGCCGACACCAGGCCCACCGACACCGGGCCCGAGAGAACCAGGCCCACCAGTACCGGGCCCGACGGCAGCCAACCCGCGGCCGGTCCGATCGAGACCTCCCCCGCCCGCCCCGCGGCGGGCGCCGCGCTCATCGCGCTCCTCCTGGCTCTCACCGCCTGCGGAGGCTCCGACGACGAGGGGACGACCGAGCACGAGGTCCACGTCGAGGTCGACGACGCCGCGGACGGGACGCCCGAGCTCGCCCCCGTCGAGTCCGGCTCGGACGACGCCGTGGAGGTCGACGCCGACCAGACCGGCGCCGAGACCCTGTCCGACGGCGCCGCGGGCGGGGGTTACGGCGTCGTCGGGGAAGAGGTCGGGGAGGAGGCCCAGGAGGCGGGCCCGACCATCCGCGACGTCGACCTGTCGACCCTCCCGTGGCGGCAGGCGCTCACGGGGGAATCCGTCGTCCCCGTCGAGGGCGACGAGTACGGGCGGATCTACACGGTGGGCGAGCAGATCGAGTTCGCGGACGTCGACAGGGACGGCCACGAGGACGCCCTCGCCGTGCTCGAGGTGGTCGACGGTAACGCCGTGGAGGAGACCTGGTACATCTGGACGTGGGACCCGGAGGCCGAGGCTGCCGTGCAGGTCGAGAGCCCGGTGGCGCGGACCGCCCGCTGCGGGGACACCGTGCACGAGGTCGCCGCGGTCGACGGGGCGTTCGCCGTGACCGAGGCGCTGCGCTACCAGGACGACACCTCCGGCGACTGCGCGACCGACGGCCCGATCGTGCACACCCGCCACGTCACGTTGGAGTCCGGGTGGCCCGTGCTCACCGGCGGCCTGAGCGGTGAGGGCGGGATCTGCCCGCAGTTCCAGTACGCCACCGACGACATGTGGCCGGTCGGCGACGTCGAGCTGCACGCCGCACCGGTCGACGGCAGCGCGCCGCTCGGCGAGCCACGGCCGGACTGGTGGCTCGAGGTCGACGTCTCCCGGCACGACTTCCTGTGGCGGCCGAACTGGATCCTCGTGCACCAGGTCTACGACGCGCAGCCCGAGGCGCTCGCGAGCTCCAACGGCTACCGGCCCTGCGCGTGGGCGTACCTCGCGGACGATCAGCGCCCGCTCCCCCACGGCCCCTACGTCGACGACCTGTGACGCGGTGCGGCGGTGAGCCGCCCTCACCCCAGCAGGTCGATGATCGCCGCCACCGCGCGCCGCCCCGCCCGGGTCGCCCCCACCGTCGAGGCGCCCGCGCCGTACCCCACGAGGTGCAGGCGCGGCTCGTCGACGACCTCCGTCCCGCGCACGAGCACCCCACCGTCGCGGGTGCGGATCCGCATGGGCTTGAGGTGCCGCAGCTCGTGCCGGAACCCGGTGGCCCAGAGGATCGTGTCGACCGGCGTGAGCGTGCCGTCGGCCTCCCGCACAGAGTGCTCGGTCATCTCCGTGAACATGGGACGCCGGGCGAGGACGCCGGCGTCCATGGCGCGTCTCGTGGCCGGCCCGAGGAACAGCCCGGTCTCGGCGACCACCGGCAGCGGCCGCAGCCCCTGCTCGACCCGTGCGGTCACCCGTTCCTCGACGCCGCGCCCGGCCTCGTGGTCGAACCGTCCGGTCGACCACCGCGGCGGTGTGCGGGTGTACCAGAGCGCCTCCGCCGCGTGCGAGAGCTCGAGCACGTGCCCTACGCCGGAGATCCCGCCGCCGACGACCGCCACGCGATCACCCTCGTGCTCCTCCGGGCCGGCGTAGTCGTGGGTGTGGAGCTGCCGGCCGCGGAACCGGTCGACGCCCGGGACGGTCGGCCAGAACGGTCGGGACCACGTGCCGGTCGCGGAGACGACGGCGCGCGCCGCCCAGCTCCCCTGGTCGGTGTGGACGAGGAGCCGACCGCGCGGGTCGTCGTCGGCGCGCTCGACGGCCATGACCACGACCGGCCGCAGCACCGGCAGGTCGAACATGTCCTCGTACGTCGTGAAGTACCTCGGCAGCGCGGTGGACGCGGGCTCGACCGGGTCCGGCTCCGGGAACCCCGCGCCGGGCAGGTCGTGGATCCCGTTGACCGTCGCCATCGTCAGCGTGTGCCACCTGTGCCGCCAGGCGCCGCCGGGCCCGTCCTCGGCGTCGAGCACGACGAAGTCCGGCACGTGCCCGCGGTGCCGCGTCGCCCCGGTCTGCTCCACCGGGTCGCCCGCGTACCCGACGAGTCCGCGCCGCTGCAGCCGGTATGCGGTGGCGAGTCCGGCCTGGCCGGCTCCGACGACGACGACATCCACCTCACGTGCGCCCGCGCCCCGGTCCACGGGGGCGTCGCCGGCCCGAGCGGCGGTCGAGTCCCCGGGCAGGCGGCGGGGGCGCACGGTGAGCCGTTCGCCGTCGGGGTCACCGCTGGGCGAGAGCACCGGGACCCACCCGGTCGGGCCCGGCACCGGTCGTCGGGTCTCGACGTACTCGCCCCAGGGCTCGCCGCCGTCGTCGCGCAGCTCGGCGTCGGTGTCGGTATCGATGTCGTCGTGCCCGGCAGCCTCTCGGGTCCGTCGGGGCGACGCACGGCGGTCGGGGCCGGTCGCCGCGCTGTCCATGCCGCGACGGTACCCGGCCGGACCCGGGCCCACCTGGTCACTCACGCTCGCCCCCGGCCACCACGTGCGGCCCGCCACGGTACCCACAGGCGGCCGTGCCACGTGGTGATCCACACGCCGTCGGCCGGGTGCGGGACCCCCGACGCCGCGGGAACGTACCGTGGCCCGGTGACCATGGACGACTCGCCGGAGCGCGACGGCGCACGCCGGCACGGGCGCCCCTCCGACGACGGTCCGCGGCCCTTCGAGCCCGTCCGTCTCGGGCGCTCCCCGCTGCACCGGATCCCCACGGTGTCGGTGCTGGCGTTCGCGGTCCTCATCGTCATCGTCGCGTCCACCACCCGCGGTCCCGTCCGGTGGCTCATGCTCGCCGTGGTCCTCGTGGCCGCCCTCAGCGCGTGGCGCTCCGCCCGCATCCGCGCCCGCTCGAGCAGGGACGACGCCGCCGACGTCAGAACCACCGACGCCGACGGCAACGCCGACCCCGGCACCGACACCGGCCCCTGCCCCGGCCGCGACGGGAACCGGGCGTAGCACCGTGGACGGACCCGGCGCGCTGCGCCTTGCACGATCCCTCGTGGCCGAGCACGGGCTGCGCGGGTGGACGGTCGCGCTCGACCGGGCCGTCCGTCGCGCCGGCGCGACGCACTTCCACGACCGCCGCATCACCGTGTCCCGCCACCTCGTCGAGCTCTACACGGAGGACGAGGTGCGCGACGTCGTCCTGCACGAGATCGCCCACGCCCTGGTCGGACCGCGGGTCGGTCACGGCCCGCGGTGGCGTGCCGCCGTCGTGCGCATCGGGGGCTCCCCCCGCCGCACGACCGCTCCCGACAGCCCGAGCGTCCCCGCCCCGTGGTCCGGGCGCTGCCCGGCCGGCCACCTCCACCAGCGCTACCAGCGCCCGCGCGCGACCTACCTGTGCCGCCGGTGCCCGCCCGCCCTGCGCCGGAGCGCCGTCATCGAGTGGACCCACGTCCGGGGTGCGGCATGAGGCGAGAGGCACCGACCGGCACGCCACCGCCGCCGGGCGCCGCGGTACCCGGCACCCCGGCGGGTCCCGGCGACACGCCACCGCCCTCCGGACCACCCCGCGGTTCCGGTCGCGAGGGCGTCCCGGCGTCGGCCCGCGCCCGCCGACGCCGCGAGACCGCCGCGGCCTACGCGCTGCTCGCACCCTCGCTCGTCGGGCTGATCCTCTTCCTCGGGCTGCCGGTGCTCCTCGTGCTCGGCATGAGCCTCACGCACTACGACCTGCTCGGGGATCCGACCTGGGCGGGCCTGACGAACTACACCGACCTCGCCGGCGACCGCCAGTTCCGCGGCGCCCTGCTCGTCACCGCCGGGTACGTGCTCATGGCGATCCCGCTGACGGTCGGCGCCGGGCTCCTCCTCGCCGTCCTGCTCAACCGCCACCTGCCCGGCTCCGGGATCCTGCGCGTGATCTACGTGCTCCCGTGGGTGTGCTCGCCGCTCGCGCTGGGCGTCGTCTGGCAGTGGATGCTCGCCCCCAGCAACGGGGCGATCAACGCAATCCTCGGCCAGCGCGTCGAGTGGATGAGCGACCCCACGCTCGCGCTGCCCGCCGTCGCGCTCGTGTCCGCATGGTCCTCGATCGGCTACGTCTCGCTGTTCTTCCTCGCGGGCCTCCAGCAGATCCCGCCGAGCATCTACGAGGCGGCCCGGCTCGACGGCGCCGGCCCCTTCCGGATGCTCACCTCGATGACGATCCCGCTGCTGCGACCGACGATGTTCTTCGTCCTCGTCACCACCGTCATCTCCAGCTTCCAGGTCTACGACCTCGTGTACGGGCTCACGGGCGGCAGCCCCGGCTACCCGTCGGGCAGCACCGACGTCATCGCCGCCCGGATCTACCAGGAGGCGTTCGTCGCTCTCGACCTCGGCAGCGCGTCGGCGATGGCGGTCGTGCTGTTCGTCGTCCTCGTCGCGATCACGCTCGTCCAGCAGCGGTACTTCGCGTCCCGCACGACCTACGACATGTCATGAGCACCAACCAGCCGGACACCCAGCTCTCGGCGGCGGGCCCACCACCGCCGCCGACGGACGCCCCCGACGACGACGCACCCCGCCTCCGCAGGCGCCGCCGCCCGGTGTCGGTCGGCCGCGGGTCCGCCCACGCGCTGACCTACCTGCTGCTCCTGGCGGGCGCGGTGGTCACGCTCGCCCCGCTCCTGCTGCCGGTGATGACCGCGCTGAAGACGAACCGCCAGTTCGCCACCGAGAGCCCGCTCGCCCTGCCCGACCCCCTGACGCTGGAGAACTTCCGCGCCCTGTTCGGCGACGGCGCGAACTTCTGGGTACCGATCGCGGTGACGGTGCAGATGGTGGCGGTCCTCGTCGCCGGCCAGCTCGTGGCCTCGATCCTGGCCGCGTACGCGTTCGCCACGCTGGAGTTCCGGGGGCGCGAGACGCTCTTCTGGTGCTACCTGGCCACGCTCATGGTGCCGGCGGTCGTGACGATCATCCCGCTCTACACGATGATGACGCTCGCCGACCTCAAGAACACGTTCGCCGGGCTCGTCGTCCCGTTCGTGCTCGGCTCGCCCTACGCCGTCTTCCTGCTGCGGCAGAACTTCCGCTCCATGCCGCGCGAGCTCCTCGACGCCGCCACCCTGGACGGCGCAGGCGTGCTCCGGCGGCTGTGGTCGGTGGTGCTGCCGATGAACCGGCCGATCGTCGTCACGCTGCTGCTCATCACCGTGGTCACCCAGTGGAACAGCTTCCTGTGGCCCTCGATCATCGCACCGCGCCCGGAGTGGCACGTGCTCACCACCGCGACGTCGGCGATGCAGACCCAGTACGACGACCGCGTCGTGCTCGTCATGGCCGCCGCGGTCGTGGCCATGTCCCCGCTCATCGTCCTGTTCCTCATCTTCCAGCGGCACATCACGCGCGCGATCGGCGTGGGCGCGAGCCGCTGAGGTCGCGTCCCGTCGAGCACTCGCGCCCACCTGCGCCAGCTCTCGCCCGCCTCCGCCCACTCCTGCCGACCTGGACCCTGCGCCGTCGAACCTGACCTCAGCAAGGTCCAGCTCGGCGGACACAGGTCCAGCTCGGCGCGGAGCGCACACGGCAAGGTCCAGCTCGATGCGCACGGCGCGCGGCATGGGCCGGCCCGCTGTCCGGCCACCGGATGACCGAACGCCGAGCACGCGACTCATGTAATCTTCAACTTTCCGCGCCCGGAGACCCGATGGAGGATCCGATGATCCGTGCTCGCCGCCCGCTGACCACCGCCGCACTGCTCGCGGCGACGGCCCTGACCCTGGCGGCGTGCTCCCCCGCGGCCGACGACCCGGGCGGCGAGTCCGGGACCGACGGTGACGGCACGACCGTCACGTTCCGCCTGTGGGACGAGGTCGCCGCCGAGGCGTACGAGACCTCCTTCGAGGAGTTCACCGCGCAGCACCCCGACATCACGGTCGAGGTCGAGGTCATCCCGTGGGGCGACTACTGGACCCAGCTCCCGCTCGACGTCCAGTCCGGCGACATGGCGGACATCTTCTGGACGAACACCTCCAACTTCGGCACCTACGCCGACAACGGGACACTGCTCGACATCGACGAGACCCTCGGCGAGGACCACGACGAGTGGGAGCAGTCCGTCGTCGACCTCTACACGCGGGACGGCGTCAACTACGGGGTGCCACAGCTGTGGGACTCGATCGCCCTGTTCTACAACGCGGACCTCGTCGAGGAGGCGGGCATCGACGTCGCCGACCTCCAGTGGCGTCCGGACGCCGCCGACGGTGACACCCTCCTCGAGGCCGCCACCGCCCTGACCACCGACGCCGAGGGCCGCCACCCCGGGGACGACGGCTTCGACGCCGACGCCCGCGAGACGTACGGCTTCAACAGCCAGGCCGACCTGCAGGCGATCTACGTCGACTTCCTCGCGCAGAACGGCGCGCAGTTCCAGGACCCCGAGACCGACGGCTTCGCGTTCGACTCCCCCGAGGGCGTCGAGGCGTTCCAGTACCTCGTGGACCTCGTCAACACGCACCAGGTGGCGCCGTCGGCGGCCGACACCAACGTCAACGGCGACTTCTCACGCGACCTGTTCGTCCAGGGCGACCTCGGCCTGTTCCAGTCCGGCCCGTACTCGCTCCCGCACGTCGCGGAGAACGCGGAGTTCGAGTGGGGCCTCGCGCCCATGGTCGCCGGACCCGAGGGGCGCATCGGCGTGGTGCACGGCGTCGCCGCGGTCGGCAACGCGGAGTCCGAGAACCTCGAGGCGACCACCGAGGTGCTGCGCTGGATCGGCTCGGCCGAGGGGCAGGCGCCGCTCGGTGAGACCGGCGCGGCGTTCCCCGGCGCCGTCGACGCCCAGCAGTCCTACATCGACTACTGGTCCGAGCAGGGGGTGGACGTTTCGGTCTTCGTCGACGCCGCCCAGGAGCCGACCGCGCCGTCCCCGGTCGGGGCGCAGATCAACGCCGGCGCCAATGTCATCACGCCGATCTTCCAGGACATGTTCCTCGGTGCCATCCCGGTCGAGGAGGCGCTCGCCCAGGCGCAGGAGGACGGCAACGCGGAGATGGGCATCGAGTAGCCCGTCGGCGCGGCCACCACAGCTCCACTCGCCGGCCCCCCGCCACCCACCACCTGGTGAAAACGCTCCTTCACGCAGTGGTGCGCTCGCTCGTAGCGTGACCCGCACCTCGCCGCGACGACGCGGCATCACTGCGAGGAGGGGCCATGGGCGTCGCACCGTCGGGCGGAGCGCGCAGCGCCGAGCGCGTGCTCGCTCTCTACGAGCACCTGTGCCGCTCCTCGCGCGCCACCGTCTCGGGCGCGGCGTCGGCCTGCGACCTGCCCGTCTCCACCGCGCTGCGCCACCTGCGCACGCTGGAGTCGACCGGGCTCGCGTACCGATCCGCCGACGGGCTGTGGGCACCGGGCGCGAAGGCCATCGAGCTCGCTGCCCGCGTCCTGTCCGGCGATCCGCTCGTCGCGCTCGCGCGTCCCACGATGGAGCGCCTCGGTGAGCAGGTCGGCGAGTCCGTCTACCTCGCGGTCCGCGGCAGGTCCGGCACCGCTCAGTACCTCGACGCCGTCCGCGGCCCGCACCTGCTCCAGTACTCGGGCTGGGTGGGGCAGACGATCCCGCTGGCCACGAGCGCCGCGGGCCGTGCGCTCACCGGCCGCGGCCTGACCGGCGGATACGCGGTCGTCGACGCCGGCGTGGAGGGCGACGTCACCGCGATCGCCGCTCCCGTGCGCGCCGGCGGCCGGTCCATCGCGTCGATGAGCATCGTCGCGCCCAGCGCACGCCTCGACGACGCAGCGGTCCGCCGTGCCGGCCGGCAGCTCGTCAGCGCCACCGGCGAGCTCTCCGCCACCCTGTCCTCCGGCCGGGCCCCCGGGCCCGCCTCCCAGACCCCCGGGCCCGACGACGCAACCCCCGCGCCTCCCTCCGCGCCCCCCGGTCCGGACGCCTGACCGGCGCACCTCCACCGACAACCAGCTCGCCCACCGCACCCCCGCCCCATCGACCAGCAAAGGACCCATCACATGCGCACCACAGCAGCCTCCCGCCGGCACATCGGCGTCGCCGGCGTCGCCTCGCTCGCTCTCCTCCTGTCGGCCTGCGGCTCGTCGGACGACCCGGACGACACCGGCGGCGAGTCCGGATCGAACGGGTCCGGCGGTGCCGACGGCGGCTCCGAAGGCGAGCTCGACCAGATCACCGTCGGCATGATCCCGATCGCCGACGTGGTCCCCCTCAACATGGCCGTCGAGGAGGGCATCTTCGAGGAGCACGGCCTCGACGTCGAGCTCGTCGCCGCCCAGGGCGGCGCGGCCATCATCCCGGCCGTCATCTCCGGCGAGTTCCAGTTCGGCTACTCCAACGTGGCGTCGCTGCTCATCGCGCACGACACCGGGATCGGCATCGAGGTCGTGTCCAACGGCTCGACGTCGACGAACGAGCCCGGCAACGACGTCACCGAGGTGGCGTCGCTGGACGAGTCGCTGCAGTCGATCGAGGACCTCGAGGGCAGCACCGTCGCCGTCAACGCGCTCAACAACTTCGCCGACATCACGATCCGCGCCTCGATGGAGGCGGCGGGAGCCGATCCCGACACGGTGGAGTTCGTCGAGCTGCCCTACCCGAGCATGCCGGCGGCCCTGGAGGCCGGCGACGTCGACGCCGCGTGGACCACGGAACCGTTCCGCACGGAGATCCTCCAGAACGGCGGCCACATCGTCGCCAGCCCGATGACCGACATGTCCGAGAACTTCGACTCGGCGTTCTACTTCGCCTCCACCGAGCTCGCCGCGGAGGACCCAGACCTGGTCGAGCGGTTCGTCGCCGCGATGCACGAGGCGTTCGAGCTGGCGATGGAGGACGAGGACGCCACCCGTGACGCCATCGTCGAGTTCACCGGCATGGACCCGGACGTCGCGGCGGAGATCGCCATGCCGCAGTTCCTGCCGGAGATCAACAGGGACGGCGTCGAGGCGCTCGCCGAGGCCGCCGTGAGCTACGGCGCGATGTCCGACACGCCCGACTGGGACGCCTTCTACGGCAGCTCCCGCTGACGGACAGGCCGACGCACCCCGGTCCGCATCGCCCGCACCCGCACCTCGGCCCCCGCCCCACCACCGAAGGAGATCCCATGACGTCCGTGGCCCGCCTGCTCGGCGACATCGCCGAGATCGGTCGTGACCCGTCCCGCGGCGGCTACTCGCGACCGGTCTACTCCACCGCGGAGCGCGACCTGCGGTCATGGTTCGTCGGCGAGGCGAGTGCGCGCGGGCTCGACGTGAGCACGGACCGCAACGGGATCATCTGGGCGTGGTGGGGCGAGCCGCGGGACGGGGCGATCGTCACCGGGTCCCACCTCGACTCGGTCCCCGGAGGGGGAGCGTTCGACGGGCCGCTCGGCGTCGCCTCGGCGCTCGCGGCGATCGACGAGCTGCGACGACGCGGTCACACCCCGGGCCGGGGCCTCGCCGTCGCCGTGTTTCCCGAGGAAGAAGGCTCCCGTTTCGGCGTGGCCTGCCTCGGCTCGCGGCTCCTCACCGGGGCGATCGAGCCGGACCGGGCGCGCGGACTCACCGACGCCGACGGGATCTCCTTCGCCGAGGCGAGCGCCGCCGCCGGCATCGACCCGGACCACCTGGGTCCCGACCCGGAGGCGCTGGCCCGGATCGGCACGTTCGTCGAGCTGCACGTCGAGCAGGGCCGCGGGCTGGGCGACGACCCGCTCGGACCTGCGATCGCGGTCGCGACGTCGATCCTCGGGCACGGCCGCTGGCGGCTGTCGATCGCCGGCCAGGGCAACCACGCGGGCACCACGCTCATGGCCGACCGGCACGACCCCATGGTCGCCGCGGCGCGCGTCGTGCTCGCCGCCCGCGAGGCAGCCGCCGCACGCCCTGACGCCCGCGCCACGATCGGTCGCGTCGTCCCGGTACCCGGCGGCACGAACGTCATCGCGTCGCGCGTCGACATGTGGCTCGACGTGCGGCACCCCGACGACGCCATCACCGCCGAGGTCGTCGCCGCGATCTCAGCGGCCGCGCACGCCGCGGCGGCCGAGGAGGGGTGCACCGTCGACGTCGTCGAGGAGTCCCTCAGCGCGACGGTCGACCTGGACCCCGCCCTGGGGCGCGAGCTGGCGGGGCTCCTGCCGGGCGCGGCACGGCTCGCGACCGGCGCGGGTCACGACGCGGGCGTGCTGGCCGCGCACGTCCCGTCCGGGATGCTGTTCGTGCGCAATCCGTCCGGGATCTCGCACGCTCCGCAGGAGCACGCCTCCGACGACGACGCCGAGCGCGGCGGCCTGGCCCTCGCCGACGTCCTGGTCGGCCTGGAGCCGGGAGCGTGACCGTCCCCGCCCCCGGCGAGGCTTCCGTCGTCGCCCCCGGCCTCGTCCGCCTGCCCGGTCCCGTCAACGCCCACAGCCACGCCTTCCACCGCGTGCTCCGCGGCCGGACGCACGCGGGATCGGGCAGCTTCTGGACCTGGCGCGAGCAGATGTACGCCGCGGCGGCCGCCCTGACCCCCACGCGCTACGAACGCCTGGCCACCGCCGTGTTCGCCGAGATGGCCGCTGCCGGCTGGACCGCGGTCGGGGAGTTCCACTATGTCCACCACGCACCGGACGGCACCCCCTACGACGACCACGCGATGGAGCGGGCCCTCGCCCGCGCCGCGCAGGCCGTCGGCATCCGACTCGTCCTCCTGGACACGCTCTACCTCGCCGGCGGCATCGGCCAGCCGCTCGCCCCGGAGCAGACGCGGTTCGGCGACGGCGACGCCCGCCGCTGGCTCGACCGGCTGGACGCCCTGCGACGAGCCCTGGCCGACGAGTCCGACGACCTGGTCACCGTCGGCGGCGCGGTGCACTCGGTGCGCGCCGTGCCCGTGGACGAGCTCGCCGTCGTCGCCGACGGGCTGGACCCCGACCTCCCGCTGCACATCCACCTGTCCGAGCAGCCCGCCGAGAACGCAGACTGTCTCGCCGCCCACGGCCTGACCCCGACCGGGCTGCTCGACTCCCTCGGCCTGCTCGGCCCGCGCCTGTCCGCCGTGCACGCCACGCACCTGAGCGACGACGACATCGCGCTCCTGGGCGGCGCGGGCTCCACGGTCGTCATGTGCCCGACGACGGAGGCCGACCTGGGTGACGGCATCGGTCCCGCCCGGGCACTGGCCGACGCCGGGGCGCACCTCGCGCTCGGTTCGGACCAGCACGCCGTCGTCGACCCCTTCCTCGAGATGCGCGCCCTCGAGCACGGCGAGCGACTCGCGTCCGTCTCCCGAGGCCGCTTCTCCCCCGCGGAGCTGCTGGCCGCCGCCACCGACGGGGGGCGCCGCAGCCTCGCACTGCCGATCGGCGCGGGCTCCCACCGGGGTCGGGAGGGCACCGGGCACCGGAACCACGACGAGGACCACGTCCTCGTCCGCACGACCACCGCCCGCACCGCGGGCTCCCTGCCCGAGCAGCTCCCCCTGACGGCGAGCGCCGCCGACGTGGCGAGCGTCGTCGTCGGGGGGCGTGAGATCGCCCGCGACGGTGCCCACACCACGCTTGGCGACCCCGGCGAGCTCCTCACGGCGTACCTGCACGACCAGGGCTGACCGCCCACCCCGACCTACCAGCCACCCACGGCTCCGCGAAAGGACCACCAGTGACCACCACCGACCGGCCGGCGTTCACCCGGCACGACCCCTCCCGGCAGGTCCGCGCCCCCCGCGGGACCGAGCTGACCGCGCGGAGCTGGCAGACCGAGGCCCCGCTGCGAATGCTGATGAACAACCTCGACCCGGAGGTCGCCGAGCGTCCCGAGGACCTCGTCGTCTACGGCGGCACCGGCCGCGCGGCCCGCTCCTGGGAGGCCTACGACGCGATCGTCGCCGCCCTGACCGACCTCGCCGACGACGAGACGCTGCTCGTCCAGTCCGGCAAGCCCGTCGGCATCTTCCGCACCAACCGGTGGGCGCCGCGCGTCCTGCTCGCCAACTCCAACCTCGTGGGCGACTGGGCGGACTGGGAGACGTTCCGCGAGCTCGAGGCCGAGGGCCTGATGATGTACGGGCAGATGACCGCGGGGTCGTGGATCTACATCGCCACCCAGGGCATCCTTCAGGGCACGTACGAGACCTTCGCGGCGGTCGCGAACAAGCGCTTCGGCGGCACCCTCACCGGCACGCTCACCCTCACCGGCGGCTGCGGCGGCATGGGCGGCGCGCAGCCCCTGTCCGTCACGCTCAACGGAGGGGCGGTGCTCATCGTCGACGTCGACACCACGCGCCTCGAGCGCCGCCGCGCGAAGCGGTACCTCGACGAGGTGGAGACCGACCTCGACGTCGCGCTCGCGAAGGTGGTCGCTGCCAAGGAGGAGCGCCGCGCCCTGTCCGTCGGCCTCGTCGGGAACGCCGCGGACGTGTTCCCCGAGATCCTCCGCCGCCATGTCGCCGGCGAGCTGACGGTCGATGTCGTCACCGACCAGACCTCGGCGCACGACCCGCTGAGCTACCTCCCGCGCGAGGTCGACGTCGAGACGTGGACCGCGGAGGCCGAGGCCGACCCTGCCGGATTCACCAAGAAGTCACGCGAGTCGATGGCCGCGCAGGTCGAGGCGATGGTGGGGTTCCAGGACGCCGGCGCCGAGGTCTTCGACTACGGCAACTCGATCCGCGACGAGGCGCGCAAGGCCGGGTACGAGCGGGCCTTCGAGTTCCCGGGCTTCGTGCCCGCCTACATCCGCCCGCTGTTCTGCGAGGGGCTCGGGCCGTTCCGGTGGGTGGCGCTGTCAGGGGACCCGGCCGACATCGCCGTGACCGACGCCGCGATCAAGGAGCTCTTCCCCGACAACGAGCACCTGCACCGCTGGATCGACGCCGCCGGCGAGTACGTGGAGTTCGAGGGGCTGCCGGCCCGGATCTGCTGGCTCGGGTACGGCGAGCGGCAGCAGGCCGGCCTGCTGTTCAACCGGCTCGTCGCCGAGGGCGCGGTGTCCGCGCCCATCGTCATCGGCCGCGACCACCTCGACTCCGGTTCGGTCGCCTCCCCCTACCGGGAGACCGAGTCCATGCTCGACGGCTCGGACGCCGTCGCCGACTGGCCGCTGCTCAACGCGCTGACGGCGACGAGCTCCGGCGCCACCTGGGTGTCCATCCACCACGGCGGCGGGGTCGGCATCGGCCGCTCGATCCACGCCGGTCAGGTCGGCGTGGCCGACGGGACCGAGCTGGCCGCGGAGAAGCTCGAGCGGCTGCTGACCAACGACCCCGGCATGGGTGTCATCCGGCACGTCGACGCGGGCTACGAGCGCGCCGCCGACGTCGCCCGGGAGCGCGGGGTCCGCATCCCCATGGCGGACCACCCGTGAGCGAGCTCATCACCGGGATCTCCGAGCTGACGACCGTCGATCCGGCGCTCGGCACGATCCGGGACGCGGCGGTCGTCGTCGAGCACGGCCGGTTCGCCTGGGTCGGGCCCGCCTCGGGTGCGCCGGCTGCGGACCGGAGCACCGACGTCGGGGGCCGAGCCGCGCTACCCGGCTGGGTCGACTCCCACACGCACCTCGTGTTCGACGGCGACCGCTCGGCGGAGTTCCAGGCCCGGATGGCCGGCGAGAGCTACGCCGCGGGCGGCATCCAGGTGACGACCGACGCCACCCGGTCCGCCGACGACGAACGCCTCGCCACGCTGGTCGCGCACCGGGTCGCCGAGGCGGTGGCCGGCGGGACCACGACGATCGAGACGAAGACCGGCTACGGCCTCACCGTCGACGACGAGGAGCGGTCGGCGCGGGTGGCCTCCGCCCTCGTGGACGAGGTCACCTTCCTCGGCGCGCACCTCGTGCCGTCGGGGTGGGCGGCCGAGGACTACGTCGACCTCGTCGTCGGCGACATGCTCGACGCCGTGGCGCCCCACGTGCGGTGGGCCGACGTCTTCTGCGAGACGGGGGCGTTCGACGCCGAGCAGTCGCGGCGCGTGCTCGAGGCCTGCCAGGAGCGAGGTCTCGGCCTGCGTGTCCACGGCAACCAGCTCGGCCACGGCCCCGGCGTGCAGCTCGCGGTCGAGCTCGGGGCGGCGAGCGTCGACCACTGCGCCTTCCTCGACGACGACGACCTCGAGGCGCTCGGCTCCTCGGACACCGTGGCGACCGTGCTGCCCGCCTGCGACCTGTCCACCCGCATGCCGCTGGCACCGGCGCGCGAGATCCTCGACGCCGGAGCCACGCTGGCCATCGCCTCGAACTGCAACCCGGGGACGAGCTACACCTCGTCGATGGCGTTCTGCGTGAGCACCGCCGTGCTGCAGATGGGGCTGTCCATCGAGGAGGCGGTGCGGGCGGCGACGTGGGGCGGAGCGCGGGCGCTGCGCCGCGAGACCGGCGAGGGGCCGGACGGGATCGGCCCGGTCGGCTCGATCGCCGTCGGGCACCGTGCCGACCTGCACGTCCTCACCCACCCGGCGGCGATCCACCTGGCCTACCGCCCCGGCATGCCCGCGACGCACGCGGTCTGGCGGGCAGGGGTCCGGACGGGCTGAGCGGTCCGCGCGAGCTGAGCGGTCCGGCGCAGCCCTCGGGCGCCGGTGCGGCACGGGTCCTGCTCCTGTGCCGTTCCAGCACCGCCTCAGGGCACCTCCTAGCATGGCCGACATGCTCTTCGCCTTCTCCGTGGCTCCCACGGTGTCCGACGCCCCGGACGGCTCCGTCGGCGAGGCCGTGGCACGCGCCGTCGGCATCGTCCGCGACTCGGGTCTGCCCAACGAGACCAGTGCCATGTTCACAAGGATCGTCGATCTAGGACATGGGTCTTTCATCAGGCCCGCAGGAATCTGAGGAGGGAACCGCCATGTTGCTTGCATTCTCCGTTGCCCCGTCCGGAACTGGCCGCGAAGATGGATCAGTCCACGATGCTGTCGCTGCCGCAGTGAAGGTCGTCCGCGACTCCGGTTTGCCCAATAGGACGTCGAGCATGTTCACCGAGGTTGAAGGTACCTGGGACGAGGTCTTCGGCGTGCTGAAGCGTGCTACAGAAGCCGTTGAGCCATTCGGCTCGCGGGTCTCTCTCGTCATCAAGGCTGACATTCGTCCGGGCTACGAGGGCGAGCTGGACGCCAAGGTCGAACGGCTCGAACAGGCGATCTCGGAGTCGGATGAGTAGTAACCGCGCCCGCAGCCGTCCGAGACGGTGATCCTCAACTGGACGTGCTCTCGATGCGATGGGCCTCCTCGTCCCTCATGACGAGGAGGCCCCCGCCTTTCCGGCTCTTCAGAGCTGAGTGTGGGGTGAGGCATCCAGGCCTCCAGCGATGAGCAGCATGCGGAGTCGATGGTGCTCGAAGTTGCGGAACCCGCGGGCGATGCGGCGGCCAAGTTCGATGATCCCGTTGATGGTCTCGGTGCCACCGTTGCTGGCACCACCGGTATCGAAGTACGCCAAGATCGTCTTCTGCCACTTCCGCAGCGTCCTGCCCAGCCGGGCGATCTCCGGGATCGGGCACGTCGGCAAGGCCTCGATCACCCGGGCGGCGAGCCGCTTCCCCCGGGCGAGAGAGTCTCGGAGGAACATGTCACGCACGTCTTGGGCGCGTTGGTAGGCGACCTCGACACTGATGTGATCCTCGTGCGCGACGAACGCCAACTGCAGACGGGCCGGCTGTCTCTCGGTGGGGCGTTCCCGTCTGGCCCGCAGCAGGTTGCGGATGCCGGAGAGCGGATCACCCTCCCGACCCCGATGTCCGGGTGTCTGCTGCTGGATACGCCGACGGACGTCATCGACAGCACTGGTGGCGTATGGGTTCGCCGATATGGGCGGCTGGGTCGGAGGTCAAGCTGAGTACCTGCGGGTGCCCTGGGGTGATTTCCAGCGCCTGCGGCTCCCCGAGGATGCCCGTGAGAAGTAGAACGACTACGTGATGCTCTCCGATGTCTTCCCCACAGGTTGGCACGCCGTGGAGATGTCAGGCCTCACGCCCGGAGAGAGCGTCCTCATCTATGGAGCCGGCCCGGTGGGGCTGATGGCGGCTCTCTCGGCGACCGTCAAGGGAGCCCGGAAGGTGATGGTCGTTGATCGTCATCCTGATCGGCTGCGCCTGGCCGAACAGATCGGGGCCACCGAGATCGATGACTCCAAGGGTGACCCTGTCGTACAGGTGATGGAGCACACCAAGGGTGTGGGGGCTGACCGAGGGGCTGAGTGTGTCGGCTACCGGGCCCACGATGTCCAGGGCAATGAGGATAACGCGGCGACCTTGAATGCCCTGGTCTCCTCCGTGCGGTTCACAGGAGGAATCGGCACCGTCGGGGTGTTTATCCCGGAGGCTCCAGGAGCCCCAGATGAGCTTGCTCAGGAGGGGAAAGCGCGGTTCGACTTCGGCAATTTCTGGTTCAAAGGCCAGCAGATGGGATGTGGACAGGCCCCGGTCAAGCGTTATAACCGGCACCTTCGCGATCTCATCGCCGCCGATAAGGTCACGCCCTCGTGGATCGTGTCCCACAATCTCCCGCCCCGGACTTCTACGCACACTTCGACGCCCGCGAGGACGGGTGGACCTAAGTGGTGCTCAACCCCACCTCCTCCTATAGACTGACGCGGGACGTGGAAGCTTGAGTGTCCACTCGAGGAGTGGGACAGCAAGAGAACTTCAAGGCCGCCGGTCGACGTGTGCTCTCGCCTGACATGAACCGGGGTCGCTTCCCTGGTGCCTGAAATCAGCTGAAGCACTCTGGGGTGAGGAATCGAGACTCTGAGAAGCCGGTAGGAGCACGCGAACTGACAACGCAGAAGGAGTCGACTTTTGATGACTCACAAGAGTGAACCCATCGGGGCGACGCAAAGCCCGACGGGGGAGATAGTGGTCGGGGTGGTGGCCGATCCGGTCGCCACCACCCTGACAGTCGCGAAGCATCTCGAACGGGAACTGCCTGGCCTACTCGCCGAGCAGCTCTCTGACGGTCACTGGAGAGTGGAGGTGCACCGAGAGAGGTTGCCTCCCAGTGACGAGAAGCGGTTCGAGATGATGGACCTGGCAGTCGAGCGTAAGCGGGAACATGGCTGGGACCTCGCGGTATGCGTGACCGACCTCCCACTGATGATCGACCGGCGCCCCGTCGTCGCTGACGCCGACCACAGTCGGAACGTGGCGGTGGTTTCACTGCCGGCCTTCGGGGCCATGAGCCTACGAAGGCGAGTTTCAGAGGTGGTGACACAGCTCATTGGGGACATGCGCGGCGGGACCACTCCGAAGGACGGGTCCCAGGCGCATCGGCGGTCACGGGTCCCGGCTCTGGGCGGCGCCTTCGAGCGGACGACCCCAGACCAAGACGGGGTCGACGTCCGTATCTTCGCGAACCGCGGGCGTCTGCGGCTGCTCGTGGGAATGGTCCGGGATAATCGTCCGTGGCGGCTGGTCTCCGGTCTCCGAGGGGCGTTGGTGGGAGCGTTCGCGTTCAGCGCGTTCTATCTGTTGAACACCACGCTGTGGGAACTCGCACTCACCATGGCAGCGTGGCAGCTGGTCGCCGTCGTCGTTGCCTCGATTACGGCGATGATCACTTGGCTCATCGTCTATCACCGCCTCTGGGAACGAGCCAAAGATCTGCCGCCGCAGGAACGTGAGCGAACGGTGCTGTTCAACGCGTCGACTGTCTTGACCCTCGCTATTGGGCTGACGTGCGGCTATGCGGGGCTGTTCGTCCTGAACCTGACTGCCGCGCTGATCGTTTTCACTCCGGAGGTGTTCAGCCAGTACGCCGGAGACGAATACGGACTGGGCGAGTATCTACTGGTGACCCTGTTCGCGACCGCCGCTGCGACGATCGCGGGTGCGATTGGGTCTGGCTTCGAAAGTGAAGAGTCGGTGCACGAGGCCGCCTATAGCTACCGGGAGCGCGCACGGCGCGAGGCGCTGCGCCGCTCACGCAGCGCAGAGAACAACGACAGCGCGGTCCACGACGCGGCGCAGAACGACGACACATCTCGTGCAGAGGACTCCGATGCAGGCCCGGACCACTGAGGAGCCAATAGGTCGTTGGCGGATGGTGGGGCTCAAGTTCTTGGCGTACGTAAGCCCTGCCCGAATGAATTCCCGCTGAGGGATCCCTCAACGAGCTACTACTTTCGTTTTTGGTACGACATAGAAGCGATCACCATAGCCATACCCGCAACGCTGATAAGGGACTGCCGCACGGATAGGCGACAGTTGGGGTGTCAGGCCGCGAGGGCGGCCGGGTTCATGATGGTTTCGTATTCGATGGGGGTCAATCGGCTCAGGCGGGCCTGTCGGCGGCGTCGGTGGTAGGTCCTCTCGATCCAGGTGATGATGGCGGTCCGGAGCTCTTCTCGGGTCCGCCAGTGCTTGCGATCCAGGAAGCTTTCCTGGCTCTTCCCAGATGAGGGTGTAGGTCGGCCGGGCGCGTCGGTCCGCAGGTAGACGTCGAGGTCTCCCGACGATGGAGGTTCCTACGCCATCCATCCGAAAGACCTCGACGTGACCGACGCTACCCCGCCGGCCGGTTTCGGGGCTCTTCCGGATTGAGGGTGTAGACGGCCTGGCGCGGTGGTGAGCGAGGTGCCGGCGTGTCAGCGTCCAGATAGGGGTCGAGGTCTTCCGATGATGGGGGTTCTCACGCCACCCACCGGGAAGACCTCGACGTGCCTGACGCTACCTTCGCCCGCCCTGATCTGACCACGTTCGCTCGTCTGGACGAGCTCGGCTTGGAGGTCGTCGGCCAGCGCATCGAGCCTGGTCGGGCGGTCCTGGCCTGCCGGGTCGTCGAACCGGACAGCTGGTGCCGGCGGTGCGGGTGCGAGGGCGTCGCGCGGGACACCGTCACGCGCGAGCTCGCTCACGAGCCGCTGGGGTGGCGTCCCACGACGCTGGAGGTGAGGGTGCGTCGGTACCGGTGCACGGGCTGCGGGCACGTGTGGCGTCAGGACACGACCGCCGCGGCCGAGCCGCGCGCGCGGCTCTCCCGCCGCGGGTTGCGGTGGGCGCTGGAAGGGATCGTGTGCCAGCACTTGAGTGTCGCTCGTGTCGCCGAGGGGCTGGGGGTCTCGTGGAACACCGCCAACGCCGCGGTCCTGACCGAAGGACGCCGCGTCCTCATCGATGATCCGACCCGGTTCGACGGCGTCAGCGCCATCGGTGTCGACGAGCATGTCTGGCGCCACACCCGCCGCGGCGACAGGTTCGTGACCGTGATCATCGACCTCACCGCTGTTCGCGAGGGGACCGGCCCGTCCCGGCTGCTGGACATGGTCCAGGGCCGCTCGAAACACGCCTTCAAGCAGTGGCTCGCGGGCCGGCCGCAGGACTGGCGCGACGGGGTCGAGATCGTCGCGATGGACGGCTTCACCGGGTTCAAGACCGCCGCCGCCGAAGAGCTGCCCGACGCGGTCGCCATCATGGATCCTTTTCACCTGGTCCGCCTCGCTGGCGACGCGCTCGATGACTGCCGGCGCCGTGTCCAGCAGGACACCTGCGGGCACCGGGGCCGCAAGGGCGATCCGCTCTACGCCGCCCGCCGGACCCTGCACACCGGCGCCGACCTGCTCACCGAGAAGCAGTCCCAGCGCCTGGAGGGCCTGTTCGACGGCGACACCCACGTAGCGGTCGAGGCCGCCTGGGCCGTCTACCAGCGCATGATCGCCGCCTACCGCGTCCCCGACCGCGCACATGGTCGCCAGCTCATGGCCCAGCTCATCGACTCCGTCAGCTCCACCGTGCCAGCCGCCCTGACCGAGCTGCGCAAGCTGGGCAGGACCCTGAAGCGCCGCGCCGCCGACGTGCTCGCCTACTTCGACCGGCCCGGCACGTCCAACGGCCCCACCGAGGCCATGAACGGCAGGCTCGAGCACCTGCGCGGCTCGGCCCTCGGCTTCCGCAACCTGACCAACTACATCGCCCGATCACTACTCGAGACGGGCGGATTCCGACCCCAACTACACCCTCGAATGTGAAGAGCC
>NZ_JBUZNK010000001.1:808818-940725 GCF_055326445.1 Georgenia sp. Z2081 | reverse complement strand
GTTCGTCCTGAGCCAGGATCAAACTCTCCGTAAAAGTTTCGCACCCCAACCAACCCACAGGCCAGCCAGAGCGACTATCCATACGAAGACCAACCCAACCCCCAACAAGGAGCCAGGCGATCCCAACCAACCCCACCAACCCAGGAAAAACAAGCTGGCAGAGCCAAAAAAACAAACAAAAACATGCGAGGACACCAACACGCACAACCAACCCACAACGAGCCGGCCACGACGCATCGACACCCCCACACACATGGCATCAAAAACAATCACGCACTGTTGAGTTCTCAAACAACCCACCCACAACACCCAGACCCAGAAACACCCAGGCCCACAGCATCAGGGCAACTTGACTATCTTAGCCATCTGTTTCCCGGCTGTCAACCTGCTCGAAACGAGCTGCTGACCGTCCGTTCTTCTTGATGGCCCGACGCACGCCGGCCAAGGCCGTTGTCGTCGGTGTGGCCTTCGGGACCGGCCACCAGCTGGTGTCCGTCTCTCCCGTTCAGGCCTCGTAGAGATTAGGCCGGGCTGCTCGCGTTGGGCAAGCCAGCGGGCAGTGCGCTCGGTCACATGGCTGGTTTCGCCCGGAGTTGCAACGGTTCGCCCGCGTCACCGGCGCAGGGACAACCGGGCCTTCGACTCCCGGGCGACGACCAGTGCGTCCTGGCAGGCGGCGGTCCCGGGGACGCCCGCAGTCGTCCCGGCTCCGCCCCTGCCTTCCGGCACCGGGACGTCAGTCGCCGACCTGCCCGTCGATCGCCTCGCGGAGCAGGTCGGCATGCCCCGCGTGCCGGGCGTACTCCTCGACGAGGTGGACGAGGATCCAGCGCAGGGTCGGGGGCGGATCCTCCCCGTGCACGTTGACCCGGACCGGGACCGCGAGGACGTCCGCCCCGTCCGCGCGCCCGAGCGCCTCCGCCACCACCCGCCGGGAGCGGCTCACCGCGGCCTGCCAGTCACCCTTCAGCTGCTCCCCCGCCACACCGGTGGCCCTGGTCCAGTCACGGTCGGGGTCGTCGGCCCAGTCCTCGTCGGCGCCCACCGCCGGGGTGATCACACCTCCGAGGCTGTAGGAGCACCAGTAGTCCTCGACGAACGCCAGGTGGCTGAGCAGGCCGCCGAGCGTCATGGTGCTGGGCGGGTGCCGCTGCGCAAGCTGCTCGTCGTCGAGGCCGCCCGCCTTCCACGTGATCGTGTCCCGGAGGTAGTCCAGGAACCCGACGAGGGTCTCCGTCTCGTCGCCGGCGGTCGGAGGTTCGGTACGTCCCTGCTCGTCGCGGACCACCCGGGCCTCCTCGCCCACCACGCCGGTCCGCGGGGCCCCCGTCCCGTTCGCACGGTCGTCGTCGAGCCGATCGCCGGCGTTCACTTCCGCGTCATCCATGCGTCGGACGCTACGGGCACGACCCCGCCGCTCGCACGCAGGGCACGGTCCCGGAGTCCCACCCCGACGAGCGGATCGCGCGACCTCGCCGCCCGCACGCTGGACACGTCGTTCCACGTGATCCGTCCCCGCCCGGAGCGGGCCTCCCGGAGTGATCTGTCCGACCGGGACCTTCAGCCCACGAACGTGACGTCCCTTCGGGGCACGATCTACCTGTACCGACCAAGCAGCGGCCCACCCGCTGATCCGACACAAGGAGCTCGCCATGGCCACCACCACCGCCGGCACGCGGTCCGCCACCATCTACCAGGACGACATCATCAAGAGCTCGTCCGCCCGCGTCTTCCTCGGGCTCTCCCGCATCGGGATCGGCCTGTACTTCCTCTGGGCGTTCCTCGACAAGACGTTCGGTCTCGGCTTCGCTACCGAGTCGGCGAACTCGTGGATCAACGGCGGCACGCCGGCCCAGGGCTACATCAACGGCGTGGCCGTCAACGGTCCGCTCGGCGGCTTCTTCGAGCTGTTCGCCAACCCCTTCGGCGACATCCTGTTCATGGCCGGTCTGCTCGGCATCGGCGTCGCGCTCGTCAGCGGGGCCGGCCTGAAGATCGCCGCGGTCTCCGGAGCGCTGCTGCTGCTCTTCATGTACCTGGCCCAGCCCCCGTTCGCGGTCGACGCCGCCTCGAACCCCATCCTCGACAGCCACGTCCTCGAGGGCTTCCTCGTCGTCATCCCGGCGCTCACGCTGGCCGGCGACACGCTCGGCATCGGCAAGTGGTGGGGTGGCATCGTCGGCAACGGCTGGCTGCGCTGACGACCGTCCAGCACAGACGGCCGGCACGCACGGACGACAGGCCCGTACGGGCACGCCCCGCACGAACGAAGGACCCGCCCTCCGGGGCGGGTCCTTCGTTCGTGCGGGGCGGCCGGGCTGCTCGTGGCGGCCGCACGGTGTCAGGCCGCGATCAGACGACCTCTGCCCACGGGGCGCGCGGCGTCGCCTCGGTCTTCGCGGTCGGTGCCTTGCCCGCCGCCTTGGCCAGCTGCTGGGAGGCATAGCCCTGGACGGCCTCGGCCACCGCCTCACCGACGCGCGGATCGAACACGCCGGGGATGATGAAGGACGGGTTGAGCTCGTCCGTGCTCACCACCGAGGCGATCGCGACGGCCGCGACACGCAGCATCTCGGAGTCGATGTGCCGCGCCCCGGCGTCGAGCAGCCCCCGGAACAGCCCGGGGAAGGCGAGCACGTTGTTGATCTGGTTCGGGTAGTCGCTCCGGCCGGTCGCCACGACGGCGGCCGTGCGGGACGCCTCCGCCGGGTCGACCTCGGGGTCCGGGTTCGCGAGCGCGAAGACGATGGAGTCGTCGGCCATCGTTGCGACGTCGTCGCCGTCGAGGATGTCCGCCGACGAGACACCGATGAAGACGTCCATCCCGGCCAGGCCGTCCTTGAGGGAGCCCGAGTAGCCGTCGGCGTTGGTGTTGTCGGCGACCCACTGGCGGTGGGGGTCCGACTCGGTGTGCCCGGAGTGCAGGGCGCCGTTGCGGCCGAACGCGACGATGTTCCGGGCCCCCTGGGCGATGAGCAGCTGGATGATCGCGTGCCCGGCGGCCCCGACGCCGGAGACCGCGATCTTCACGTCCTCGAGCTTCTTGTCCACGACGCGCAGCGCGTTGATGAGCGCGGCGAGGACGACCACCGCGGTGCCGTGCTGGTCGTCGTGGAAGACCGGGATGTCCAGCTCGTCGCGCAGGCGAGCCTCGATCTCGAAGCAGCGCGGCGCCGAGATGTCCTCGAGGTTGATGCCGCCGTAGGCCGGGGCGATCGCCTTGACGATCGAGATGATCTCCTCGGTGTCCTTCGTGTCGAGCGCGACCGGCCACGCGTCGACATTGCCGAACTCCTTGAACAGCGCGGCCTTGCCCTCCATCACGGGCATGGACGCCTCGGGGCCGATGTCGCCCAGGCCGAGCACGGCGGTGCCGTCGGTGACGACCGCGACCGTGTTCCGCTTGATCGTCAACCTGCGCGCGTCCTCCTTGTTCGCGGCGATCGCCTTGCACACGCGGGCGACGCCGGGCGTGTACGCACGGGAGAGGTCGCGCCGCGTGCGCAGCTGGACCTTCGAGGTCACCTCGATCTTGCCGCCGAGGTGGAGGAGGAACGTGGAGTCCGAGACCTTCGAGACGCTCGCGCCCTCGACCGCCTCGATGGCGTCGCGCACCCGCTCGAGGTGCTCGCCGTCGATCGTGTCCGCCGTGATGTCCACCGTGAGCCCCTCGGCCCCGGAGTGGACGACGTCGACGCCCATGACGGAGCCGCCGGCGTCGACCACGGCGCTCACCACCTCGGCCGTCGCGCGCGGCGAGGTGCCGACGAGCACTCGCAGGGTGGTGGTGTAGGACGGACTGGGCACTGCCATAGGGACCTCCGTGGTCGTGATGTGGTCGAAACTGTAAGGGATCGCGACGGTCTGTCAGGTCCGGACGCGTTCGAGGACGAGCTCCTTGACCCGGGCGGCGTCCGCCTGGCCCCTGGTGGCCTTCATGACGGCGCCGATGACCGCGCCGATCGGGCCCAGGTTGCCCGAGCGGATCTTCTCGGCGATGTCGGGCTGCGCGGCCAGGGTCTCGTCGATGACGGCGAGCAACGGACCGTCGTCCGAGACGACGGCGAGCCCGCGCGCCTCGACGACCTCGGTCGGGCCGCCCTCGCCCGCGAGCACGCCCTCGAGGGCCTGGCGGGCGAGCTTGTCGTTGACCCGTCCGGAGTCGACGAGGCCCTGGAGCTCGGCGACCTGCTCCGGGCTCACGCCGACCGCGTCGAGCTCGACGCCGCGGGAGTTGGCCGTGCGGGCGAGCTCGCCCATCCACCACTTCCGGGCGGAGGCGGGCGACGCGCCGGCGGACACCGTGGCCTCGATGAGGTCGAGCGCGCCGGCGTTGACGGCGTCGCGCATCTCCGGCTCGCTGAAGCCCCACTCGCCGATGAGCCGACGTCGACGCAGCGCCGGCAGCTCGGGCAGGGCGGCCCGCAGCTCCTCGACCCACTCGCGCGAGGGCGCGACCGGCACGAGGTCGGGCTCAGGGAAGTACCGGTAGTCCTCGGCGTCGGACTTCACGCGGCCGGCCGAGGTGGTGCCGGTGTCCTCGTGCCAGTGGCGCGTCTCCTGCGTGATGCTGCCACCGGCCGCGAGCAGCGCGGCCTGCCGCTGGATCTCGTAGCGCACGGCCCGCTCGATCGATCGGAACGAGTTGACGTTCTTCGTCTCGGTACGCGTGCCGAGCGGCGCCTCGGGGCTCTCCCGGAGGGAGACGTTGACGTCCGCGCGCACGTTGCCGCGCTCCATGCGTGCCTCGGACACGCCGAGCGCCCGGAAGATGTCCCGCAGGGACTGCACGTAGGCGCGGGCGACCTCGGGCGCGCGCGCTCCCGTGCCGACGATCGGGCGCGAGACGATCTCCACCAGCGGCACGCCGGCCCGGTTGTAGTCCACGAGCGAGTACTCGGCGCCCTGGATCCTCCCGGTCGACCCGCCCACGTGCGTGTTCTTCCCGGCGTCCTCCTCCATGTGCGCCCGCTCGATGGGGACGGTCACCTCGGTGCCGTCCGCCAGCTCGACGGCGAGCTCGCCGTCGTAGGCGATCGGCTCGTCCGACTGGGAGGTCTGGAAGTTCTTCGCGAGGTCCGGATAGAAGTAGTTCTTCCGGGCGAACCGGCAGGACTCGGCGATCTCGCAGCCCAGCGCCAGCCCGATGGTCACGGCGTGCCGGACCGCTGTGCCGTTGACGGCGGGCAGCGCGCCGGGCAGGCCGAGCGAGACGGGCGTGACGTGCGTGTTGGGCGCGCCGCCGAACTCGTTGAGCGCACCGTCGAACATCTTGGTCCGGGTGCCGAGCTCGACGTGGACCTCCAGGCCGATGACCGGGTCGAACCGGCGCACGGCCTCGTCGTAGTCCATGAGGGTGTCGGTCATCGCTGCGCCTCCGTCAGCTCCGGGGCCCGGTCCAGCAGCGGACCGCCCCACGTCTCGTCCAGTGCCCGCTCGAGCGCGCCGCCCACGCGGTAGAGCAGCGCGTCCTGCCGCGCGGGGGCGATGATCTGCAGCCCGACGGGCAGGCCGTCGTCGGACAGGCCCGACGGCAGCGACATCGCAGGGACCCCGGCGAGGTTGGCGGGGATCGTGGCGATGTCGTTGAGGTACATCGCCAGCGGGTCGTCGATCTTCTCGCCGATCGGGAACGCCGTGGTCGGCGCCGTCGGGGAGACGAGGACGTCCGCCTGCGCGAAGGCCGCGGCGAAGTCCCGCTGCACCACCGTGCGCACCTGCTGGGCGGCGCGGTAGTACGCGTCGTGGAACCCGGCGGACAGCGCGTGCGTGCCGAGGATGATGCGCCGCTTGACCTCGTCGCCGAACCCGGCCCCGCGGGTGGCGGCCATGACGCGCTCCGCGGTCGCCGGCCCCTCGGACGGCTCGACCCGCAGGCCGAACCGCATGCCGTCGTAGCGGGCGAGGTTGGAGGAGGCCTCCGCGGGGAGGATGAGGTAGTAGGCCGCGAGCGCCTGCTCGAAGGACGGTGCGGAGACCTCGACGATCTCGGCCCCGCCCGCGCGGAGCACGTCGAGCGCCGCGTCGAAGGAGGCGCGCACGCCCGCCTGGTAGCCGGCTCCGCCGAGCTCGGCCACGACGCCGACGCGCAGGCCCTGCAGCGTCCCCGTGCGGGCGGCCTCGACGAGCCCGGTCGCCGGGTCGGTGAGCGAGGTGGCGTCCAGCGGGTCGTGCCCGCCGACGACCTCGTGCAGCAGCGCCGCGTCGACGACGGTGCGGGAGACCGGTCCGATCTGGTCGAGCGAGGAGGCCAGGGCGATCGCCCCGTAGCGCGAGACGCCGCCGTAGGTGGGCTTGACGCCGACGCTGCCGGTGACCGCGGCGGGCTGGCGGATCGAGCCGCCCGTGTCCGAGCCGAGCGCGAGCGGCGCCTGGAACGAGGACACGGCGGCCGCCGACCCGCCGCCGGAGCCGCCCGGGATGCGGGTGAGGTCCCACGGGTTGCGGGTCGGCCCGAACGCGGAGTGCTCGGTGGAGGAGCCCATGGCGAACTCGTCGAGGTTGGTCTTGCCGAGGATCGGCATCCCGGCGGCGCGCAGTCGCGTGACGACGGTCGCGTCGTAGGGCGGCAGCCAGCCCTGGAGGATCCGGGAGCCGGCCGTGGTCGCCTGCCCGCGCGTGACGATGTTGTCCTTCACCGCGATCGGCACGCCCGCGAGGGGGGACAGCTCCTCGCCGGCCGCGCGGCGCGCGTCGACGTCACGCGCGGTGCCGAGCGCGGCGTCGGCGCTGACGTCGAGGTAGGCGTGGACGTCGGCGTCGACGGCGGAGGTGCGCGCCAGGTGCGCCTCCGTGAGCTCGACGGAGCTCACCTCGCCGGCGGCCAGGGCGGCCGCCTGGTCGGCGGCGCTCATGCGGGTCAGGTCGCTCACGCCTCCTCCCCCAGGATCTGCGGGACGAGGAACTGGTCGTCCTCGGCGGCCGGCGCGGCCGCGAGCACCTCGGCGAGGTCGAGCCCGTCGGCGGGCTCGTCGTCCCGGAAGACGTTGACGAGCGGCAGCGGGTGCGAGGTCGGCGGCACGTCGGGCGTGGCGATCTCCGAGACGCGCTCGACGGCCTGGGTGATCACCTCGAGCTCCCCGGCGAGACGCTCGATCTCGTCCGGGGTCAGCTCGATGCGGGCGAGCGCCGCGACGCGCGCGACCTCGGCGGAGTCGAAGGAGGGCATGCGTGGAAGTCTAGTTCCATCAGCGGTGCGCCTAGGCTGGCGCCCATGCCCCGCAGGACGTTCGACACGCTGCTCCGCACGGGCGTGCGCGTCGCCGCCGTCACCGCCGCCGCCCAGCTGACGGCCGCCGGCGGGATCATGGCGGTCGACCACCTGCGCAAGCTCCGCGAGCCGCTGTCCGGCGAGTTCCCGGCCACCGAGCCGGTCGACCTCGACGTGCACGGCTCGCAGATGAAGGTCTTCACCTACGGCCAGGACCTCTACGAGGACATGCTCGCGGCCATCGAGGGCGCCACGCGGTCCGTCTACTTCGAGACGTTCATCTGGAAGCGCGACGACACGGGACGGCGCTTCAAGGAGGCCCTCGAGGCGGCGGCCCGGCGCGGGGTCGACACCTATGTCGTCTTCGACTCGTGGGGCAACCTCAACCAGGGCCTGCATTTCTACCGGTTCGCGGACCTTCCCCACCTGCACGTGCGGCGGTTCCCGCTCATCCGGCCGGGCCTGCTCATCGGGAACATGCGCCAGACCGGGCGCGACCACCGCAAGCTCCTCGTCGTCGACGAGACAACCGGCTACGTCGGCGGGTACAACATCGGCGACCTCTACGCGACCACCTGGCGCGACACGCACCTGCGCGTGACCGGGCCGGCGGTGTGGGAGCTGGCCAACGCCTTTGTGGACTTCTGGAACGACCACCGCACGCGCAGGCTGCCCGAGCTGCCCGACCCGGGTGCCCGCGAGTGGCTCGCGCAGATCGAGGCCCGCTCGAACACGCCCCACCGCATGCTCTTCCCCGTGCGCGGCATGTACCTCGACGCGCTCGACCGGGCCGTGGACACCGTCGACATCACGATGGCGTACTTCATCCCCGACCGGGAGATCCTGCGCGCGCTCACCTCGGCCGCCGCCCGGGGCGTCCGCGTACGGGTGATCATCCCCCACCGCACCAACCACGTCCTCGCCGACTGGGTCTCGCGCCCCTACTACGACGACCTGCTCCAGGCCGGCGTGGAGCTGTGGCTGTTCAAGGACGCGATGGTGCACTCCAAGACGATGTCCGTGGACGGGCGGTGGACGACGATCGGCACCGCGAACATCGACCGGATGTCCCTGCAGGGCAACTTCGAGGTCAATCTCGAGGTGCACGACGACGGGCTCGCCGAGCACATGGCCCGGGTCTTCGACACGGACCTGACGAACTCCATGCAGCTGACGCTCGAGGAGTGGCGGGCGCGGGGGTGGTGGCGCCGGCCGCTCGAGCGCCTTGTCCGCCCCCTGGGGCCGCTCCTCTAGCTCCCACGTTCGTCGAGTGTGCGGTTCACGGTCGCCGAGAGTGCGGTTCACGGTCGTCGAGTGTGCGGTTGCTGGTCGTCGAGTGTGCGGTTCACGGTCGTCGAGAATGCGGGCCGCTCCACAGGCACTGTCCGGACACCGGCATCCACAGCCCGCAGGTCCTGCCGAGCCACCGTCCTTCCGGGGCGCCACGATCACTCCATGACGACCGCGTCTCCGCAGCCGAGCCCACCACCCGTTCCCGAGATGCTGTCACGTGTGCCCGCATGGCCCTGGCGGACGTCCGACGGACAGTCCTCGACCGGCAGCGACGGCGGTGGCCACTCACGACAGTCGGAGCCAATGGTGCCGTCCCGCCTACGGCGGGGCTCCGTCGTCGGGCTTCCGACCACGGTCGAGGGAGCGGATCGCGCAAGGCTCGAGCACCGGGCCCGCATCTACGCCGTTCATGACCGCCTGAAGACGCCGCACACGTTCTGTCTGTCCTCGGCCGCGATCCTGCTCGGCCTCCGTACGCTCGACATCCCTCACAAGGTGCAGCTCGTCGTCGGGCCCGGCGCCGCGACCGAGTCCGCCGACGACGTCGAGCGGCACCGGTTCGTCCTCGACCCCGCGGACGTCACCACCGCGCACCACGTCCCCGTGACGACCCCGCGACGCACGGTTCTCGACCACGCCAGGTTCACCCGCCCGGTGGCAGCGCTCGTCGTGGCCGACCACCACCTTGCCCGCGTGTCCGCGCCCGACCGGCGCGATCGAGCACCCGGAGAACGGCGGGCCGGACGCGAACGTCACGAGCTGCTTCTCGCGCTCGGCCGGCTCCCCCGTGGTGCGCGCGGCAGGCGCCGTGCACTGGACATCCTGCAGTGGACCATGCCGTGGGCCGAGTCCGCGTGGGAGTCGGTGACCCGCTGGATCGTCCTCACCTGGGGGCGCCGCGACGTCGTCGCCCAGGTCGAGATCAGGTGCCACGACCGGACCTGCTATCCCGATCTGGCGATCCGCATCGGCACTCTCGACGACGGCCAGCCGCGGTGGCTCGTGATCGAGTTCGACGGACACGTGAAGTACGTCGGAACGGCCGAGGAGATCCGCGCGGTCCGTGCGGACCAGGAGGCGCGTGAGCAGGCGCTCGTTGCTGCGGGGCATGCGGTGACCCGGCTCGAGGCCGCGACGGCTGCCCACCCGATCGACGTCATCGCCCGGCTCAGCGCGGCGATCAGGTCGGCTGGCGGGAGCGAGGAGTTCGTGCCCCTCGAACCGGTGCTCGGCCTGATGCCTCCCGAGCGCGCGACGGCGAAGGGGCGCCGCACGAGTGCGCGGCGGCGGTGAGACCGGCGCAACGATCTGACACCGGGACACTGGCGACGGGGACGACGGGCGGGCCCGCTCACGGTGCAGGCGGGCTTGCTCAACCGCACTCTCGGCGACCATCAACCGCACCCTCGAGGTGGGCCAACCGCACTCTCGGCGACCGGGAACCGCACGCTCGACGACGTGGTCAGGGCGCGGGGACGGCCGCGTCGAGGCCCTGCTCGAGCAGCCTGACGAAGCCCGCCTCGTCGAGCACGGGCACGCCCAGGTCCCGCGCCTTCGTCTCCTTCGAGCCGGCGTTCTCCCCGGCCACGACGACGTGCGTCTTCTTCGACACCGACCCGGACGCCTTGCCGCCGCGCGCGAGGATCGCCTCCTTCGCCGAGTCGCGGGTGAACCCCTCGAGGGAACCGGTGACGACCACGGTGACGCCCTCGAGCGTACGCGGGGTGTCCGCCGAGGCCTCCTGCTCGGTCCGCACGCCGGCAGCGGCCCAGCGCTCGACGATCTCGCGGTGCCAGGCCACGTCGTCGGCGTCCACGGCGTCGACCTCGGTCTCCGCCACGTCGTCGCCGTCGACGACGGGCTGCGCTCCCGCGTCGTCGATCGCCTCGTCCTCGCCGTCGCCCCCTCCGTCCGCCGTGACACCCGGGCTGCCGTGGTACCAGGCGAGCACGGACGCCGCGATCGTCGGCCCCACCCCGTCGACCTCGGCGAGCCGCTCGACCGGGGCGGAGAAGATCGCCTCGAGCGAGCCCATCTCCGTGGCGAGCGCCCGCGCGGCGGTCGGGCCCACGTGCCGGATCGACAGGGCGACGATCACCCGCCACAGGTCCTTGTCCTTCGCCTCCTCGAGCCCGGCGATGAGCTTGTCGGTGGTGCCGGTGGGCCGCGGGGGCACCACCTCGTCGTCCTTGGTCTTGAACCGCTTCACGGTGCGCTGGGTCCAGAACACGCGGCGGTGCACCCAGCGGCCGGTCGGCACGAACGCCGACGAGCCGGAGGCCTCGTCGCGCGCGAGCTCGGGCCGGTAGGCGAACACCTCGCGCAGGTCCTCGGCCGTGAGGTCGAACAGGCCGGACTCGTCGGGGAGGACCGGCTCCTGGGGCGCCGGCACGTCGTCGACGTCGGTGATCTCGCCGTCCTCGGTGACCAGGGCGTGCCCGGCGGCGACGGCCGCTAGCGCCGGCTCCCGCCCCCCGGTCGGCCCGTCCGGCCCGTCCGGGTCGCGCGTGGCGTCCGGGTTCGTCAGCGCGAGCGCGGTCTCGTAGCCGAGCGCCTCGATGTCGAACGCGCCGCGGGAGCCGACGTGCTCGACGCGCTCGGTGAGCTGGGCCGGGCAGGAGCGTGCGTTGGGGCAGCGCAGGTCGACGTCGGCCTCCTTGGCCGGCGCCAGGGTGGTCCCGCAGCTCGGGCACTCGGTGGGCATGACGAACTCCGTCTCGGAGCCGTCCCGCAGGTCGACGACGGGCGCGACCACCTCGGGGATGACGTCGCCCGCCTTGCGCAGCACGACGGTGTCCCCGATGAGCACGCCCTTGCGGGCGACCTCGGAGGCGTTGTGCAGCGTGGCCATCGAGACGGTCGACCCGGCCACGAGGACGGGCTCCATCACGGCGTACGGGGTCACGCGGCCCGTGCGGCCGACGTTGACCCGGATGTCGAGGAGCGTGGTGTTGACCTCCTCCGGCGGGAACTTGTAGGCGACCGCCCAGCGCGGCACCCGGGAGGTGTGGCCGAGCCGCCGCTGCAGCGCGCGGTCGTCGACCTTGACGACGACGCCGTCGATCTCGTGGCTGCCCTCGTGCCGGGCGGCGCCGCGCTCGGCGATGAATGCCTCGACGGCCGTCCGTCCGGACAGCAGCCTGGTGAGGTCCGAGACCGGCAGTCCCCACGAGGCGAGGAGCTCGTAGAAGCCGTGCTGCGTGGTCGGCACCTCGAAGTCCTCCCCCGGCACGACGGCGCCCACACCGTGGGCGAGGAACGCCAGCGGGCGCGAGGCGGTCACTCGGGGATCCTTCTGCCGGAGCGACCCGGCGGCGGAGTTGCGCGGGTTGGCGAACGGCGCCCTGCCCGCCTCGACGAGAGCGGCGTTGAGCTCGGCGAACTCCTTGACGGGGAAGAACACCTCGCCGCGGACCTCCATGCTCGCCGGGTGCGGTCCGCCGTCGAGCACGTGCGGGACGGAGTCGAGGGTGCGCACGTTGAGCGTGACGTCCTCCCCGGTCACGCCGTCGCCGCGGGTGGCGGCCCGGGTGAGCCGCCCGGCCTCGTAGGTGAGGTTGACTGCCAGGCCGTCGACCTTGACCTCGCACGTGACGGGCACGTCGGGCGCCTCGTCGGCCGCGGCCCCGGTCGCGTCGCTCACCTCGGCCCCGATGCGGGCGAACCACTCGGCGAGCTCCTCGAGGGAGAAGACGTCCTCGAGGGAGTACAGCCGCTCGGCGTGGTCGACGGCGGCGAAGTCCGTGGAGTACGTGCCGCCGACGGACTGGGTCGGCGAGTCGGGAGAGCGCAGGTCGGGGTGCGCCTCCTCGAGCGCCTCGAGCTCGCGGTAGGCGGCGTCGTACTCGGCGTCGGACAGCGTGGGTGCATCGCGCATGTAGTACGCCCACCGCGCGGCGTCGACCTGCTCGGCGAGCTCGGTCCAGCGCTGGCGGTCCTCGGGGCGTGCCGGAGCCGTCTCGGTGTCGCCCGTCTCGGTGTCGCTCATGTGGCCATCCTTGCGCAGGCCGCCGACACGGGCCGAACCGTGCTCACTCGTCACCGGCGGGGGCCCGCCGGGTGCTCGGCGGGTGCCTCGCGGATGGCCGGCGGGCCCGTCGCGGCGTCGGACCGCCGTGGCAGGCTGGGCCCATGTGCGGTCGCTACGCGAGCTTTCGGCAGGCGCAGGACCTGGCCGACGTCTTCGACGTCCACGCCGTCGCCGACGGGGTGGCGGACCTGCGGCCGTCCTGGAACGTCGCGCCCACGCAGGACGTGCTCATCGTCGTCGAGCGCCTCGTCGACGCCGAGGGCCGGATCGTCGGCCGCGAGGGTTCCGGCGAGGCGACCGGCCCCAGACGGAGCATGGAGGTCGCGCGCTGGGGTCTCGTCCCCCACTGGGCGAAGGACCCGACGGTCGGCAGCAAGATGATCAACGCCCGCAGCGAGACGGTCGCGGAGAAGGCCTCGTTCAAGGCACCGCTGCGGACGAACCGTTGCCTGGTCCTCGCCGACGGCTACTACGAGTGGCGGGCGCCCGCAAGCGGGACGGGCCCGAAGACGCCCCACTTCATCACCCGGTCCGACGGCGCTCCGATCGCCTTCGCCGGCATGTTCTCGTGGTGGCGCCCGAAGGACGAGCCCGACGCCGACTGGCTGTGCACCACGACGATCCTCACGGCCGCCGCCGAGGGTGACATGCGCGAGCTCCACGACCGCGTGCCCGTGATCCTCGAGCCCTCCGACATCGACCTCTGGCTCGACCCGACCGTCACGGACCCCGCCGAGGCGCTCGCGATCCTCGCCACGGGCACGCCCGCGCTCACCTGGTACGCGGTCTCCCGCGCCGTCAACACCCCGCGGAACAACTCCGCGGAGCTGGTCGAGCCGGTCGCGTAGGGGCGCCCGCGGCCGAGCGGCACCGGCTGCCGCTGGTGACCGCGCGGCACGGGCGGCGTGGTGCTGCCGGTGGTGGCCCCGTGGCACAGGCGGCGTCGTTCCTCGGTCGCACCGGGGTGTCCCCCGGCGGTCTGACGCCGGCCGGTGCCCGCCTCCCTAGGGTGTGCGCATGACGCCCGCCGACCCCGACCGGACCCGGCCCGTCGCGCCGCGCGCGGGACCCAGCCGGGGCGACGTGCTGGTCGCGGTCCTGGCGGGCCTCACCCTCGGGCCGCTGTCGGTCGCGAGCCTCGGCGGCGGGTGGGCCCCGGGGCTCTGGTCCTCGGGCGTGGGTGCGTTCGTCGTGGTCGTCGTCGCCGGGATGTGCGCGGCGCTCGCGTGGCGCCGCTCGTCCCCCGAGGCCTCGGCGGTCGCCGTGTACCTGGGCGCGCTGGCGCACGTGGTGCTCCTCGGCGTGCCGGTCCTGCCCGTCGACGTCCTCGTGCTCGTGGCCCTGTACTCGGTGACCGCCCATGGGAGCGTCGTCGGCCACCGGGTGGCGCTCGGCGGCGCCCTGCTGGGAGCTGTCGTGCTCGCCGCTGCGCTCGGGGCACCCGGCTACTGGTCGGGACCCGACATGTTCGCCGTCGTCCTCGCCACGGGCGGCGCCGCCGCCGGCGCGTGGGGCGTCGGTCTCCTGCGCCGCACGGCCATCCAGGACCGGGCACGCTCTGCGCAGATCGAGCGGCTCGCCGAGATCGACCGCGAGCGCGGCGCCCGGCTCGCCGTCACCGACGAGCGCACCCGCATCGCACGCGAGCTCCACGACGTCGTCGCCCACACCCTCTCGGTCGTCATCGCGCAGGCCGACGGCGGCCGCTACGCGGCGGCGCAGGACCCTCAGGCCGCGGAGCGGGCCCTCGCCACGATCGGCGAGGTGGGACGAGGAGCGCTGGGGGACATCCGGCGGATCCTCGGCGTGCTGCGCGGCGACGACGCCGGCGCCGCGCTCGTACCGCAGCCGGTCGACGAGGACCTCGACCGGCTCGTCGAGCAGGTGCGCGGCTCGGGCCTCGGGGTCTCGGTCGTGCGCCTGGGCGAGTCCCGCCCACTGCCCGCCGGTGCGGGCCTCATGGTCTACCGGATCGCGCAGGAGGCGCTGACGAACGCGCTCAAGCACGCCGGCCCCGCCGCCGCCGTCACCGTGCTCGTGAAGTGGTCACCGGCCGGCCTGACCCTGCAGATCGACGACGACGGGCGGGGCGCGGCGGCCCGCGGCGACGGTCAGGGGCAGGGCCTGGTGGGCATGCGCGAGCGCACCGCGGTGCTCGGCGGGACGTTGCTCGCCGGCCCGGCGCCGGCCGGCGGTTATCGCGTGCGCCTCGAGGTGCCGGTGCACGCCGGCGCGGGACCCCACGTCGGGCAGGATCGACGTCGAGCCACCGAGAGGACACCGACGTGACCGAGCCCGCAGACCCGACCGACCCGATCCGGGTGGCCCTCGTCGACGACCAGCAGCTCGTCCGGGCCGGGTTCGCGCTCGTCATCGGCTCGCAGCCGGACATGACGGTCGTCGGCGAGGCGGGCGACGGCGCGCAGGCACTGCGGATGCTCGGTGGCGTGGCGGCGGACGTCGTGCTCATGGACGTGCGCATGCCGAACCTCGACGGGCTCGCGGCCACGCGGGAGGTCACCGAGCGCGCCGCGGACGGCGAGCCCGCGCCGAAGGTCGTCATCCTCACGACCTTCGACCTCGACGAGTACGTGCTGCAGGCGATCCGCGCCGGGGCCTCGGGCTTCCTGCTCAAGGACGCACCGCCCGAGGACATGCTCGCCGCCATCCGCACGGTCCACGCGGGCGACGCCGTCATCGCCCCGTCCTCGACCCGGCGCCTCATCGAGACCGTCGCCGATCTCCTGCCACCCGAGGACCTCGCCCGGCCCGCCGTGATGGACGCGCTCACCGAGCGCGAGCGGGAGGTGCTCGTCCTCATGGCGCACGGCCGGTCGAACACGGAGATCGCCGGCGAGCTGTTCGTCGCCGAGGCGACCGTGAAGACCCACGTGGGCCGCATCCTCGCCAAGCTCACCGTCCGCGACCGCGTGCAGGCCGTGGTGCTCGCGTACGAGACCGGGCTCGTCCGGCCCGGCAGGGAGGGACAGGGCGGTCGTACGCCGTCCACCGGTCGTACGACCACGGGATGACGGCAGGTCCCGACGTCGGGCCGACGCGACGCGGCGCCGGCGTTCGTAGGTTCGGGGCAGCATCGGGACCAGGCCCGACGCCGGACGAAGAAGGACTGTCATGACGATCGCGACCACTCCCGCCGGCGCCACCGGCTCCTCCGCCCCGGGGGCCGTGCTCCGCGCCCGCGGCCTGCGCAAGGTGCACGGCCGCGGGGACGCGGCAGTCACCGCCCTCGCCGGGGTCGACCTCGACGTCGCGGGGGGCACGTTCACCGCCGTCATGGGCCCGTCCGGCTCGGGCAAGTCCACGCTCCTCCATCTGCTCGCCGGCCTGGACTCCGCCACCTCGGGCACCATCCACCTCGGGGACACCGAGCTCACGGCGCTGAAGGACGCCGAGCTCACGCTGCTGCGCCGCGACCGGATGGGCTTCGTCTTCCAGGCCTTCAACCTGCTGCCGATGTACACGGCGCGGCAGAACATCCTCCTGCCCCTCGAGCTCGCCGGGCGGACGGTGGACGCGCAGTGGTTCGAGCAGCTGATCGACGTGCTCGGGCTCGGCGGCCGGCTCACGCACCGGCCGGCGGAGCTGTCCGGCGGGCAGCAGCAGCGGGTCGCGATCGCGCGGGCACTCGTCACGCGCCCGGAGGTCGTCCTCGCCGACGAGCCGACCGGGAACCTCGACCTGCGCACCGGCAGCGAGGTGCTCGCCCTCCTGCGCACCTCGGTGCGCGAGCTCGGCCGCACCGTCGTCATGGTCACCCACGACCCGGCGGCCGCCGCGCACGCCGATCGCGTCGTGCTCATCGCCGACGGCCTGGTGCGTGGCGACATCGACCACCCCACGCCGTCCTCCGTGCTCGCCGGGCTCGACGCCCTGCGTCCCGAGAACGAGGTGGCCTGATGCTTCGCCTCGCCGCCGGGCAGGCACGGCACTCCGTGGGCCGGCTCGTCGCCGCCGGTGTGGCGATCGTCCTCGCGGCGTGCTTCCTCACGCTCGCGCTGCTCACGGGCCGGGCGATCGACGACGGCGCACGCGGCGTCCTGCGAGCGGCCCTGGCCGGGTCCGACATCGTCCTCACCGGCACCGACGCGACCGCCGAGGACATCTCGACGCTGGAAGGGGTCGACGGGGTCGCGCAGGCCACCCCGACGTTCTCGACGTGGGTCGGCGTCGGCACCGGGGACTCCACCACCGCGCTCCAGCTCGCCGCCGCCCCGGAGCCCGGGGCCGAGCCGCCCGCCGAGCTCGTCGACGGGACGTGGCCGGCCGGCGACGACGAGGTGGTGCTCAGCGAGGAGGCGAGCCTGTGGGCCGGTGCCCGCATCGGGGACACGGTCGGGGTGGTCGGGCAGGCGTTCGACGAGGACGGCGAGCCGGTGGAGACCGACGCGAGAGAGATGACGGTGGTCGGGATCGCCGAGGACCCGAGCCCCGTGCTCGGCATCCCCACCACCACCGTCTACGTGCCGCAGGCAGTCGCGTTCGACCTCCTCGACCAGGACATGGGAGACGGGGTGTACGGCGTCGGGCTGACGGCTCAGCCCGGGGCCGACGCGGACGACGTCGCGTCGCGCGTGCTCGCCGCCGCCGAGGACTTCGCTGCGGCACCGGGCTCCGCCGCCACCCTCACGGCCGACGAGTACGTCGACGCCCGCCTGCAGGACACCTTCGGGTTCCGGGACGTCATCACCGTGACGACGATCCTCTTCGCGGGCCTGGCGCTGGTCGTCGCGGGACTCGTCATCGCCAACACCTTCCAGGTGCTCGTGGCCCAGCGCGCCCGGACCCTGGCAATGCTGCGTGCGGTCGGCGCGACGCGCCGCCAGGTGTGGTCCTCCGTGCTCGCCGAGGCGGCCGCTCTCGGCGTGGTGGCGAGCGCCGTCGGCACGGCCCTGGGCTTCGGGGTCATGGTGCTCGCGCTCGGGCTGTGGGAGAGCTCGGGCCGGGACCTGGGCATCCCGCTCGCCGGCACGGTCGGGCCCAGCCCGACGACGATCGCGCTCCCCGTCGCCGCCGGCACGCTCGTCACCGTGCTCGCGGCGCTGCCCCCGGCGCGGCGGGCGAGCGCCGTCGCGCCGGTCGAGGCCATGCGGCCCGCGCGTGCGCCGACCCTCCTGCGCGGTTCGCCCGCGCGTCGGGCCTGTGCGATCGCCCTTGCCGCAGCGGGGGTGGCCGCGATGGCCGGCGCTCTGCTCGTCGCCGCCGACCTCGGCACCGGGACACCCGCCGAGTCCACCGTGCTCCTCATGGTCGCCTTGCTCGTCCTCGGCGCCGCCCTGCTCGGCCTCGGCCTGCTCGTGGGGCTGGTGTTCGTGGTCCCGCTCGTCGCGCGCGGTCTCGGTGCGGGGCTCGCCGCACTCTCCCCGCGCCCGGCCCGCGCCACCGTGCGGCTCGCCACCGCGAACGCCACGCGCAACCCGCGACGGACGTCGGCGACGACGATGGCCCTGGTCATCGGCATCGGCCTCGTGACCGGAGTGACGACGGGGACCGAGTCGGTCCGCGCCTCGCTCGCCGTCGAGCTCGCCTCGCGGTTCCCCGTCGACCTCGCCGTCCACGACCCCACCTACGGACCGGACGGGTCGGTCGCGCTCGAGGAGCCGGTGGCCTCGGCCGTCGGGTCGGTCCCCGGTCTGTCCGCATCCGTGCGGGTGACCTCCGCGGACCTCATGGTCGAGGCGCGGTCGATCTCGGCGGACAGCGACGGGTCCGGTATCGGCTCGATCGCCTACGGGCTGCCGGCCGACGCCGGGGACGTCCTGCGGGACGGCTACCCGGAGGGCCTGACGGACGAGACGATCGTGCTACCGCGGGACACGGCTCGCGCGCTCGGCGTCGCGGACGGCGACACGGTGGCGGTCGGCGTGCCGGACCCGGAGACGTGGCAGGTCGACGAGTCCACGCAGCGGGAGATGTCCGTGATCGTCGCGGACCACGGCGACTCGCCGCTGCTCACCGAGGACGCCGTCCGGTCCTTCTACCCCTCCTCGGGGCCCACCGACGTGTGGGCGCGGATCGACGACTCGGCCGACGCCGAGGAGGTCGTCTCCGACGTGCGTGAGGCCGCGAACGCGGCGGCGACCGCAGGGACGTCGGTCGCCGTCGAGGGAGCCGGGGCCGAGCGGCTCGTGTACGACCAGGCAATCGACCGGATCCTCGTCGTCGTCGTGGGCCTCCTCGCGGTATCGATCGTCATCGCGCTCGTGGGCGTGGCGAACACCCTCTCGCTGTCCGTCGTCGAACGGCGCCGGGAGCTCGCCACGCTGCGGGCGGTCGGAATGTCCGGGCGCCAGGTCCGAGGTGCCCTGGCCGTCGAGGGCGTGCTCCTCACCGTGGTCGGGACGGTCGTGGGCGCAGCCTTCGGGCTCGCTGTGGGGTGGATCGGTATCACGTGTCTGCTCGCGGCCACCGAGATGACGGCGCTCGCGGTCCCGTGGGGCGGGCTCGGCCTCACGCTCGTCGTCGCCCTCGTCGCGGGCGTCCTGGCGTCCGTGGTGCCGGCCCGCAGCGCGCTGCAGGTCTCGCCGGTGGCGGCTCTCGGCGCCGAGTAGCCGAGGCGGCGGCAGGCGGGCACGCCGGACGACATCCCCGGTCACGCGAGCCTGTGACCTGCGCGCCCGCACACTCCTGTCCACAGGCGTCTCCTCGGCCGTCCGCCGCGCCCGGCACGGTGGGTGCATGGCCGCCCACGAGCTCGACTCCTCGCCCGACGCCGAGGACCTGTCCGACGTGCTCGCCGCGGACCAGCTCGCGCTGGTCGACGACGGTCCCGGGGCGGGGCGGGTGCTCGCGGTGGGCCGACGGGTCGTGAGCGTCGGGCGAGGTCCCGGCCGGGTCGACCTCGAGGACCCGTTGCTCTCGCGGGACCACCTCGAGCTGCGTGCCCGCTCCGGCCGGGTCGAGGCGCGCGACCCGGGGTCCAGGCACGGCACACGTAGGGCCGGCACCGTGCCCGGCCGGCGTGGGCGCCTCCTCGGACCGCGCTGGGAGCCGGTGGCGCTCGGGACGACCCTCCTCGCCGGGGCCGGATCCGTGCGGGTGACCGGCGGAGCCGGCAGCCTGGCCGCGCCCCGGCCCGTCGTGCTGCCGCCCGGTGGACGGCGCGGGCTGCGTGCCGTCGCCCGGCTCGCCCCCATGCTGCTCGCCCCGCTGGTCATGGTGCCGCTGCTGCTCGGCTCGTCGGCCGGGCCGTGGCGGTTCGCCATCCTGGGCGTCCCGGTCCTGGCCGTCGGCATCTGGCTGCTCGCCGAGCGGGACCCGGCCTCCCGCGTCCCGCCCCGACCGGCTGCCTCCGAGGTGCTCCTGCTCGCCGCTGCCGGCTTGCGCCCGGTCGGCGGACCCGCCGACGTCCTCGTCCTGCGGTTCAGGTCCGGGCCGCACCGCCGCGGCCGCGCCCTCCGGGGCGGTCGGCGCCACCTGCCCGGAGGAGAGCCCCGACGCCGCGGGGAGGCGCGGCGCGGCGGTGCCTCCCGGCGCAGGAGCGGGGGCGGCTCCCGGAGCACCGGGGACCTCAGGCTGTCCCCCGGCGACGTCGTCGGGCTCACCGGACCGGGCGGCGCCCGAGCTGCCCGTTGGCTGCTCGCCCAGGTGCTCACGCACGAGCCGACGGCGACGGCGTCCGTCCCGGCGGGGTGGGCGCTCCCATCCGCGCGCCGGGCCCCCTCGGGCACGGGGACCTCGGGGTCCGACGCTGCGGCGCAGCCCGGTCCGCGCGGGCAGCCCTGGCACGTCTCGGTCGTGGCGGCCGGGCCCGACGCGCGGGCGCCCGAGGCCGCTGCCGGGCGCCGGCACCTCGTCCTCGCCGTCGCAGGTGACCGGCCGCCGGCGTGGTGCACGAGGATCGTGGTGACGGGCCCGCACGACGGGGTGTCGCCCACGTGGGCGGGCCGGCATGCCCGTGCCCTCGAGGTCGCCGGGGGCGAGGGCGAGTCCCTGCCCTCCTCGGTGCACCTCACCGACCTCCTCGGCCCCCTGACCCCGGTTGCGGTGCGTCGGCGCTGGTCGGCCGGGCACGGCCTGCGGGTCCCGGTCGGGCGGGGTACGGAAGGCCCGGTCGAGGTGGACCTCGTCGCCGAGGGGCCCCACGCCCTTCTCGCCGGAGCCACGGGCGCCGGCAAGTCCGAGGCGCTGACCTCCTGGCTCGTCGCGCTCGCGGCCACCTGCTCGCCGACGGACCTCGCGATGGTGCTCGTCGACTACAAGGGCGGCTCCGCGTTCGCGCCGCTCGCCCCGCTGCCCCACGTGTCCGCCGTGCTCACGGACCTCGACCCCGCCGCCACGGTGCGGGCGCTCACCTCCCTCGGCGCCGAGCTGCGCAGGCGCGAACGGGTGCTCGCGGACGCCGGGGCCAAGGACCTCGGCGAGCTGTACGCGCGCGGTGGGTCGCTGCCGCGCCTGCTCGTCGTCGTCGACGAGTTCCGGGCCCTGGCGGACGACCACCCGCAGCTGCTCGCCGACCTCGTCCGCCTGGCCGCCCAGGGGCGCTCGCTCGGGCTGCACCTCGTGCTCGCCACGCAACGGCCGTCGGGGATCGTGGGGCCGGACGTGCGGGCGAACATCACGGTGCGGCTCTGCCTGCGGGTGCTCGAGGCCGCCGACTCGCGCGACGTCGTCGGCACGGCGCGGGCCGCCGAGCTGCCCGCGGTGCCGGGCCGGGCGGTGCTGCGGACCGATGCGGCGCGCGAGGTGCAGGTCGCCTGGCTCGGGCCGACGGGCTCGGGGCTGCCGGCCGACGCCGTGGCCGCGGTGCGGGCGGCCGCGGAGGGCACGGCGGCGCCCGCCGTGCCGTGGGCCCCCGAGCTCCCCGTGGCCGTCGCTGCCGGCGGGATCAATCCGGCGACCGGTGTGCCGCTCCCGTCGACCGCCGTGGCGCTCGTCGACGAGCCGGGCAGGCTCGCGCTGGAGCCGTGGTGCTGGGACGGGTCGGCGCTGCTCGTGCTCGGCGGGCCCGGCACCGGTCGGACCACGGCCCTGCGCGCGCTGGGGGCCGCGGCCGCGCGGGACGGCCGGACCGTGCACGTCGTCGGCGGCCACGACGCGGTGGGATCCGGCGCCGCGACCGGGACGCTCGCCCCGCCCGACGACCCGCGTCTGGTCCTGCGCCTGCTCGAGGTCCTCGGCGGCGCAGCGGCAGCGCCGGGGCAGATGCTGCTGATCGACGACGTCGAGCTGCTCCTCGACCGCCTCGACGCCGCGCTGGGGCCGGGCCAGTCGCTCGCGGCGCTGCCCACCGCGCTGCGCGGGGTGCTCTCCCGGGGCCACCACGTGGCGCTCGCCGGGTCGCCCGCGAGCGCGTCGGCGCGCTGGGCCGAGGTCGGGCGCAGCCGGCTCGTGCTCAGTCCGCGCGACGCGACGGAGGCCACGCTCGCGGGCGTCGACCGGTCGATGTCCGTCGGCACCGCCGTCCCCGGGCGGGCCGTGCTCGTGCGCCCGTCGGGACAGCGGGTCGTCCAGGTCGTCGACGCCGAACCCGTCCCACCCGCCGTGGCGCCCACCGTCCCCACCGAGCGGTCGCCCACATTGCGTCCCCTGCCGCGTGAGGCGCCCGAGCTGCCCGCGACCGCGGGCGAGCGCGCCGGCACCGAGGTGGCCCTCGGCGTCGGGGGCGACACTGCCGACCCGGTCACGGTGCCGCTCGCTGCGGGCGGCGTGCTGCTGGTCGTGGGCCCGCCGGGGTCAGGGCGGACGGCCACGCTCGCGGCCCTCGCGGCCAGGCTCGCGGCCGCCGGGGCGGAGGTCGTGCGCGCCGGAGCGGCTGACCCGTCCGGCGATCCGGGCCGGGTCGTCGTGGCCGACGACGTCGACCGGCTCGGACCTCAGGCGCTCGACCACGTGGTCGAGCTCCCCACCCGCGGCGCCCGGGTCCTCGCAGCGGCGGCCACCATGTCCGTGCTCTCCGCCCATCGGGCGCCGCTGACGACCTGGATCACGGGCCCGATGGTCGTGCTGCGTCCCGACCTGCCGATCTCGGGCCGGCTCGTCCCCGGCGGCCTCGGGGCCGGCGCGGACCCGCTGGCCGCGACGGTCCCCGGGCGGGCGGCGCTCGTCCGGTCCGGCCGGTCCCTGCCCGTCCAGATCGTGCGCGAGGGCGACGCCAGAGGCCGGCACGTGGAGGGCAGTGCGGGTGCCCGGGACGACGAGACGGGCGCGGACGTCCGGCGGGCTACCGACCGCGCCTGTACCGCATGAAACGTCGCGTGTCCGGCCAGAACATCGCCACCAGGCCCACGACGCAGGTGGCCGCGGCAGCGAGGGCGAGACCGAGCGCGAGGTCGATCGTCACCGCCGAGACGCCCGCGAGCAGCCACCAGGTGATGAGCGCCCCTCGCACCGCGGCCCGCCCGCGGCCGGCGGCCCGGGCACCGAGCAGGAGGAGGGCCGCCAGCACGGCGTAGACGACCACGAGCATCACGACCGTGGCCCGCACCACCGCCTCGCCCGAGAGGAGATCGGCGGCGAGGCCACCCGCCACCACGAGCAGCGCCACCGCCTGGACCACGCACACCGCCTGCAGGATGCGGACGGACAGCGGGACGCTCGGTGGGGTCTGCGGGGTCGGCACGGCGCCACCCTAGGTCCTGCACGGCGCGTACCACGGCACGCCCGAGGGGTCACCCGACAGGGACGAGACGACGATCATGCTGTGAGCAAACCCACGCCGCTCACCTGAGCAACGGTCGAGGACGAGCCTTGTGACCGGATGGTGCCCGTGGGATTGTTGGTGCTCGCAGCGACTACATCGCACGACGAAAACCCCGACAACCGGTACGGGCAGCCGTGCGTGCTTGGAGGAACAAGTGGACTGGCGTCACCGAGCAGCGTGTCTGACCGAGGACCCGGAGCTCTTCTTCCCGATAGGGAACACGGGCCCGGCCGTCGTCCAGATCGACGCGGCGAAGGCCGTCTGCACATCGTGCTCGGTGATGGACACCTGCCTGAAGTGGGCGATGGAGAACAACCAGGACTCCGGCGTCTGGGGCGGCCTCTCCGAGGACGAGCGCCGCGCACTCAAGCGCCGCACCGCCCGCGCCCGCCGCGCCGGCTGACCCACCCCCCGCGTCGGCAGTCCCGTCCGCATCCGGTAGTCACGACCCGCGCCGCACCGCCCGCCCGCCCGCCTCGACACCGTCAGGCGGGAGCCGTCTCGGCCCGCGCGTCCCACGCCGTCCGGCACGGGCCACGGACCCGCTCAGCGCAGCGGCCGGCCCAGCCGGTCCGTCCGGGCGGAGCCCAGTGACCGCGGGCGTCCCACCCGGACCCGGAGATGGACCTCGGTCCCGCCGTCGGTGCCGCCCCGCCACTCGATGGCGCCGCCGAGCTCCCCGGCCACGAGGGTCTTGACGATCTGTGTGCCCAGACCGGTGAGGACCTTGCCCTCGGCCAGCCCGACGCCGTCGTCCGTCACGTAGATCTCGAGAGACTCCTCGTGGTGCTCCACCCGCACCACGACGCTCCCGGGCCGGCCGGACAGCCCGTGCTCGACCGCGTTGGTGATGAGCTCGGTGAGCACCACGGCCAGTGCCGTGGCCACGTCCGCCGGTACGAGGCCGAACTGCCCGTCCATCCGCGTGGTGACGTGCGCGTCAGGCACCGCGACGTCGGCGGCCAGGGCGAACACGCGGCCGAAGACCTCGTCGAAGTCGACCACCTCGTCGAGCCCCTGGGCGAGCGTGTCGTGCACGAGCGCGATCGTCGTCACGCGCCGCTCGGCCTGCCCGAGCGCCTGGCGGGTCTCCTCGTTGCCACTGCGCCGGGCCTGGAGGCGAAGCAGCGCGGAGACGGTCTGCAGGTTGTTCTTCACCCGGTGGTGGATCTCCCGGATGGTCGCGTCCTTCGTCAGCAGCTGCTGCTCCCGGCGGCGCATCTCCGAGACGTCGCGGCACAGCAGGAGCGCGCCGCGCCTCTCGCCGCGGTCGGTCAGGGGGATCGCACGCAGCGAGAGGATGACGCGACCCGCCTCCACCTCGGTGCGCCAGGCGGCCCGCCCCATGACGACGACGGCGAGCGTCTCCTCGATCGCGCCGGCCTCCTCGAGATGGTCGGTGAGCACCTCGGCGAGGACCTCCCCGTTGAGGTCACCGATAAGCCCGAGCCGGTGGAGGTTGCTCAGCCCGTTGGGGCTGGCGAACGTCACCCGCCCCTCGACGTCGAGTCGGATGACGCCGTCACCCACGCGCGGCGTCCCGTGCCGGTCGCCGGTGGGTGCGCCGGTCTGCGGAAACTCGCCCCGCGAGACCATCGCCGCGAGCGCGTCGCCGAGCTCCATGTAGGCGACCTCGATGCGCGAACGCATCATCGCGGGCGAGACCACCTGCTCCCGGCCGAGCACGGCGACGTTCTTCCCCTCGTGCAGCACGGGCTGGAGCACGGTGCGCACCTGGTGGCCGTCGTCGCGGACGACCTCGCGGGTGTGCGTGCCGCCGTCGGCCATCGCGTGACCGATGAGGTCCGCCAGCTGCCGGTCGGGCCTGGACCGGACGGCGTCGTCGTAGTGCACCGTCGCCCCGGTCTGCGGACGGCAGTGGGCCGCCACCGCGAAGCCCCCCTCGCCGTCGGGCACCCACAGCAGGAGGTCCGCGAACATGAGGTCGGCGATGACCTGCCAGTCCCCCACGAGCTGGTGCAACCACTCCACGTCCCCCGAGGAGCCCGGGTATGAGTCGGTGAGGATGTTGGACAGCGTCGGCACACGCACAGCGTACGGGGCGCGGCAGGCGCACCGGACCGGGTATCCGCCGCCCGGAAGCCACGCGCCCGACCGCGAACCGCGCCGCGAACCCGCTGCGCCTACGCTGGCACCAGACCCTGCAAGAGATGGAGCACGCATGCGCTTCGACCACACCGTCGAGTTCCCGGCCTCCCCCACGGAGGTCGCCCGGATGCTCGCCGACCGCGACTTCACCGACCGCCGCGTGCGGGCGGCAGGAGCCACCCGCCACACGGCGTCGATCACGGAGTCCGACGACGGCTCGTTCCTGCTCGACGTCGAGGCCACGATCCCGACGACGATCATCCCGGCGACCTACCGCGGTCTCGTCGGCGACAGCTTCGTCGTCCGCATCGAGGAGCAGTGGTCGGCGCCCGGCGCGGACGGCGGCCGGACGGCGGAGTTCGGACTCAACGTCTCCGGCGTGCCCGCGCGCGTCAACGGCACACAGGCGCTGCGTCCGATCGCCGGCGGTGCGACCGCGCTCGACTACCGGGGGGACGTCACCTGCTCGATCCCGCTGCTCGGCCGCAAGATCGAGTCGGCCGTGGTCGGGGCGGTCGACACGGTCCTCGAGGCCGAGCGGCGGGTCGGGCTCGCCTACCTCGCCGAGCAGGAGGGCGGCCAGGGCGGCCTGGGCGCCGACGACCAGGCCTGAGGCGGCTCGCGGCCCCGCCGGGCACGACCCGGCCGGACGCTCCCGCGCTCGTCGGGGCCGCCCGCGGACCGGGCGCCGCCGACGCGGCCCTACGCCTCGGCGGGCAGGTGGCCGAGGCGGTGGCGGGTGGTCGAGACCGCCTGCTCGCGCAGCATCCCGAGCAGCTCGCGACGCCCGGTCGCCAGCACGGGTGCCACGGACACGTGGTACCGGACGTCGGCGAGCAGGTCCCCGAGCTCGGCCCGCTCCGAGCCCAGCACGCGCACGCGCCCGCGCCCGCCGGCCAGTCGCGCGGCGAGGTCCTGCGCCGTCTCGACGGCGGAGACGTGCTCGGTGAGCCGGCGCAGCGCCCGTCGGGCGGGCTCGCCCTCGGTGGCCCAGCCCTTGAGCCGGGCGGACAGGTCCGGGTGCAGCGAGACCCGCACGAGCGTCCCCGTCAGCTCGCCGGCCAGCAGGAGGCGCACGAGGTCGACCGTCCGCGCGTCCGGCCCGGCCCGCACCTGGAGCACGGGCAGCGGACGGTAGCGCAGGACGTTGGACTCGGCCGCCAGCCCGGTCGGGTCGTGAGCGAGGCCGAGGTCGTTCGCCCAGGCGTGCGCGTCCGAGCCGACGGCGGCGCGCAGCCACCGGCGCTCGGGCTGGACGGGGACGATGCCGGTGAGGTCGGCGAGCGCCGCGCGCACGCGGGGCTCGGGCTCAGCCAGGCGCGAGGGCAGGCCGTCCTCGACCCAGCTGCCGAGCTGGGTGACGTAGTTGGGTCCGCCGGCCTTCGCGCCCGGGCCCACGTTGGAGTCCTTCCAGCCGCCGAAGGGCTGCCGGCGCACGATCGCGCCCGTGCTGTGCCGGTTGACGTAGAGGTTCCCGGCATCGATCCCCTCCGCCCACCGCTCGATCTCCTCGCCGTCGAGGGAGTGCAGTCCGGAGGTGAGGCCGAAGTCGGTGGCGTTGACGACCTCGATCGCCTCGTCGAGCGTCTCGGTGCGCACGAGCGCGAGGACGGGGCCGAAGAACTCGGTGAGGTGCGCGCGGGAGCCCGGCTGGACGCCGTCGAGGACGCCGGGTGACCAGAGCCGCCCCTCGCCGTCGAGGCGCCGTGGTCGCACGAGCCAGGTCTGGCCCTCGTCGAGCTCGGTGAGCGCGTGCAGGAGGCGTCCGGCGGCGGGCTCTGTGAGGGGCCCGGTCGTCACGCCCAGGTCGTCCGGAGTGCCGACCCGCAGCGACCCCACGGCATCGACGAGCTGGCGCCGGAACCGTTCGCTGGTCCCGGCCTGTCCGACGAGCACCGCGACGGAGGCTGCCGAGCACTTCTGGCCGGTGTGGCCGAACGCCGAGCGCACGAGGTCGGCGACGGCGAGGTCGTAGTCGGCGGAGGCCGTGACCACCATGGCGTTCTTCCCAGAGGTCTCCGCGAGCACGCCGTGCCCGCCCGCGCGGTCGGTCCGCCAGCCGGCGAACAGCCGCGCGGTGTCGGTGCCGCCGGTGAGGATCACCCGGTCGACGTCCTCGTGGGTGACGAGCCGCCGGCCCACCTCGTTCTCCCGCGCCCGCAGCACCTGCAGGACGTCGGGGTCCAGGCCGGCGTCGGCGAGCGCGGTGCGCAGCGTCTCGACGACGATCTCGGCGAGGACCGGGGTCTGGGGCGCGGGCTTGACGATGACGGCCGACCCCGCGGCGAGCGCGGCGGTCATTCCTCCGGTGGGGATGGCCACGGGGAAGTTCCACGGCGGCGTGACGACGACGAGCCGGTCGGGCACGAACCGGGCGCCGTCGGTGTCGAGGTGGTCGGCGAACAGCCCGAGGTCCTCGGCACGGTCGGCGTAGTAGCGGACGAAGTCGACCGCCTCGGAGATCTCCGGGTCGGACTCGTCGATCACCTTGCCCGCCTCGGCGGCCGCCTGCCCGACGAGCTCCCCACGCCTGGCCTCCAGCGCGTCGGCCGCGCCGCGCAGCACGGCGGCCCGCTCCCCCGGCTCGAGCGCCGCCCACGAGGCGCGCGCGTCGAGGCCGCGGGCGACGGCGTCGTCGATCGCCCCGGTGGTCGACGGGACCGGGGAGGTGGGCTCGCGCCGGGGGGCGGCGACGTGCTCGGCCGCCCACACCCGCGAGGCGGCGAGCGCCGGGTCGGTGTCGACGGCCTGGACGAACCGCTGCGCGGAGCGGACGGGGGTACCGGTGCGGCGCGGTGGCGGTGCGGGCGCGGCCGCCGCCAGGGCGGCGGCCCGGTAGTCGTCCTCCTGGCCGTCGAGCGCGCCGGGGTCGCCGGTGGCGAACGCGTGGACGAAGTTCTCCGGGGCGGCGGACTCCTCGAGGCGGCGCACGAGGTAGGCGATGGCGGAGTCCATGTCCTTCGGCGCGACGACCGGCGTGTACAGGACGATCCGTCCGGCGTCCGCGGCGACGGCGCGGGCCTGCGCCGGCGCCATGCCCTGGAGCATCTCGACGTCGATCATCCCGGTGACGCCCCGCTCCCCGGCGAGCAGGTGGGCGTGGGCGACGTGGAAGAGGTTGTGCGAGGCCACGCCGATCCGCACGGCACCGACGTTCTCCGGGCGCAGGGCGCGCTCGAGCAGGCGCAGGTAGGCGGCGTCGGTCTCGGCCTTGGTGGTGAACGGCGCCTGGGGCCAGCCGCGCACCTCGGCCTGGACGCGCTCCATCGACAGGTTCGCGCCCTTGACCAGGCGGATGCCGACCGGCGCGCCCCCGGCGTCGCGGCGGCCGCGGGCAAAGGCGAGGAGCCGGTCGAGCGCGGGCGAGGAGTCGGGCAGGTAGGACTGCAGGACGATCCCGGCGGACAGGCCGGTGAACTCCTCCTCGGCGAGGATCGCGGTGAACGCCTCCACGGTGACGTCGAGGTCCCGGTACTCCTCCATGTCGAGGTTGACGAACACGTGCGGGTCCCGGGCCAGCGCGGCGCGGTAGACGGGGCGCAGCCGCTCGCCGACGCGCTGGACCGTGCCCTCGGTGTCCCAGGTGGAGATCTGCGGGACGAGCGTGGAGACCTTGACCGAGACGTGCTCGACGTCCGGGCGCGAGACGAGCTCGAGGGTGCGCCGCGCGCGGTCCGACGCCTCCTCCTCGCCGAGGACCGCCTCACCGAGCAGGTTGAGGTTGAGGCGCTCCCCGTCGCCCGCCGCGCGAGCCAGGCGCTCGGTCAGCGCCTGGTCGGTGTCGTCGACGACGAGATGGCCGACCATCTGGCGCAGGCGCCGCCGGGCGAGCGGGACGACGACGCCGGGCGCGAGCCGGCCGACGAGGGCCCCGGCACGCAGGAGCGTCCGGTCCAACCCCGACAGGAAGGCGGCGTCCGCCCCGGAGCCGATGCGGGCGAGCTCGCGCGCGGCCACGGTGACGTCCTCGGGCCGGGCGACCCGGTCGACGAAGCGCACCGCGAGGTCGAGCCCTCCCGGGTCGGCGAGCAGGTCGGCCAGGCGACGTGTGGCGGCCCGCTCCTCGGGACGCTCCCCCTCGGCGCTCGCCTCGGCCCAGGTGCGGGCGAGCTCGACCGCGTCGTCGACCGGGGCTGCCTCTGTCATTGTCCGAGCATCCACCGGTGGGGGAAGGCGAGCTCTGCTGCGGCGGCGGGACCCCACGAGCCGGGCGCGTAGGGCTGCGGATCGGGGCGCTCGTCGCCCTGCAGCGGGGCGAAGGCCTCGAACGCGGCGCGCAGGCCGTCCGCGGTGGTGAACAGGGAGCGGTCGCCGGTGAGCACGTCGTGGATCAGCGACGCGTAGGGGCTCAGCGCCTCGCTCAGCGGGACGTCGTTGAGGTCGAGACGGGCGCGGCCGGAGGAGAAGGTGAACTCCGGTCCGGGCTTCTTCACCGCGATGTTGAGCGAGACCGCGCCGGCGCCGGCGAAGTTGACCTCGATCGTGTTGGGCTCGAGGTCCTCGTCGAACAGCGGGCCGTCCGGGCGGCGCAGCACGAGGGTCATGCGTTGGGCCTTGAGGGCCATCCGCTTGCCGGTGCGCAGGAGGAACGGGACCCCTCGCCACCGGTCGGTGTCCACCCAGACGCGGGCCGCGACGAACGTGTCCTGCGTGGAGTCGTCGGGCACCCCCTCGAGGTCGCGGTAGCCCTCGAACTGCCCGAGGACGACCTCCGCCGGGTCGAGCCGCAGCGCGCGCAGGGCCCGCTCCCGCTCGGCGAGGATCTGCTCCGGGTTGCGGATGTCGAACGGCGGGTCCATCGCGACCTGGCCGAGGACCTGGAACAGGTGGGTGACGAGCATGTCGAGCGCGGCGCCGGTCTGCTCGTAGAAGTCCGTGCGGTCCGCGACGTCGAGGTCCTCCGGGACGTCGATCTGCACCTGCGAGACCGAGTGCCGGGACCACTCCGACCCGAACAGGTGGTTGGCGAATCGCAGGACGTAGATCGTCTGGACGCCCTCCTTGCCGAGGAAGTGGTCGATCCGGAAGATCTGCTCCTCCGCCAGGACCTCCTTGACGTCCCGGTCGAGCTGCTCGAAGCTCTTCAGGTCGGTCCCGTAGGGCTTCTCGAAGACCACCCTGGTGGACTCGGTGACGAGGTCGTGGACCTTCAGGCCCTCCGTGACCGAACGGAACCCGCTGGGCGGGACCGCGAGGAAGTGGATGACGAGAGGCTCCTGGCCCGCCGTGGACCACATGTCGCGGTAGAGGCGGTCGAGCATCTCCGGCAGCTCGGACTCGTCCCGCGGGCCGAAGCGGCCCGAGGCGTAGTACATGTGCGTGAGGATCTCTTCGGCGTCCTCCGGCAGTCCGCCGCTGCTCTCCGCGAGGCTCTCCCGCACCCGGCCCCGGAACTCGTCGTCGGTCAGCGGTTCGCGCGCCGAGGCGACCATCGCCCAGCTCTCCGGCATGAGTCCACGCGTGCGGATCTCGGCGATCGCGGGAATCACCATGCGGTGGGCCAGGTCCCCGGACGCGCCGTACAGCACGATGATGACGGCCTTGGGGGTGGAGATGTCTGCGGCACTGGCGCGGCTTACGTTCACGTCACCAACCTAGAGCACGCGTACGTGCCGCGCGCCGAGCCCCGGCCGCGCACGGCGGGCCCACGAAGCACAGCGCGCCGAGCCCCGGCCGCGCACGGCGGGCCCACGCGTGCCACGATCGTCGTCATGACCGATCCCCTCCCCGCCACGGCACAGCCCGACGACGACCCGGACCTCACGGTCACGCGCACCGGGGTGCGCACGGCGACCGGCACGAACGCCCGGGGCGCGAGCGTGCGGATCGGCGGCGACGGCGCGCCCGGGGCCTTCACGCCCGGCGAGCTGCTGCAGATCGCCCTCGCGGCGTGCGAGGCGCTGTCCGCCGACCACCGGATCGCCCACGCTCTCGGCGACGACGCGGAGGTCGTCACGCGCGTCCGCCGCGAGAAGGACTCGGCGGAGAACCGGTACACCGACCTGCACGTCGACCTCGCGCTCGGGGTGGGCGGGCTCGAGGAAGGTGCGCGCGACCGGCTCCTCGAGCGGATCGACAAGGCGATCGAGCGGCAGTGCACCGTCGGTCGCACGCTGCGCGCCGGCGCCCGCACGACCCTGACGGTGACCGACAGCGCAGCAGGGGCCCCGGCGCCGTGAGCGCGGACGTCGAGAACGCCGACGACGAGATCCCCGACGACGTGAGCGCGGACGTCGAGAACGCCGACGACGAGATCCCCGACGACGTGAGCGCGGACGTCGAGAACGCCGACGACGTGAGCGCGGACGTCGAGACCCCGGACGACGACGTCGTCACGCCGGGACGCTTCCGGCGCATGGTCGACGCCGCGATCCGGGTCGAGGGGCGCCGCGCCCGGACCAAGGTGCGCAAGACGCGCGAGCGCATGTGGCGGCCGAGTCCCGAGCGGCTGCTGCGTCATCTCGAGCGCGACTACGTCCGGTCGGTCTCGCGCCTGGGCGGTGCGGTCGGCGCGACGGCCGCGTTCCCCGTCCTCGGCACGGCCGTCGCCGTGGGAATGACGAGCGCCCAGATGGCCGCGTTCGTCGACGCCTCGGCGCGCTACGTGCTCGCCGTCGCCGAGGTGCACGGTGTCCACGTCGACGACCTGGAGAAGCGCCGCTCCCTGCTGCTCTCCGCCCTGCTCGGCGAGGAGGGGGCCCGGGTCGTGTCCGGTGAGCTCGGGCTCAGCGGGCTCGGCTGGGCGCGCACGGCACTCGGCCAGCTCTCGTCCGGCAGCGTGCGGTCCCTCAACCGCGCGCTCACGGCGCAGCTCGCCCGGGCCGGCGCGAATCGTGGCCTCCGGCTCGCCCTCGGCCGCCTCGCCCCGTTCGGCGTCGGCATGGTGCTGGGCTACCGGGGCGCCCGCGCGCTCGGGCGCGACGTCGTCGAAGGCACCCGCACCGCGTTCGGACCGCCGCCGGAGCTGTTCGCCGATCAGGAGTAACGCCGGCCGACAGCACCCCCACCGGGCCCGGCCGAGCCGCGCCGAGCCGCGCCGCCTGCTCCGCCTACTCCTCGCCGAGAGCGCGGTCTGCCACTGAGGGCCCGATCGACGCACCGAGTGGACGGCCGCCGGACCTCCACTCGGTAGGTCAACCGCGCGCTCGGCCGCACGCCGCGCCCTCAGCAGGTCGACCGCGCGCTCGGCGACCAACCGCGCCCTGGGAAACACACCGCGTCCTCGACGACGATCCGCGCCCTGGGAAACACACCGCGTCCTCGACGACGATCCGCGCCCTCGACGAACGGTGCCACAGCCAGGCCGTCAGCCTTGAGCGAACATGGCTCAACTTTACTGACCTGGACCGCTCAGGGCGGCAACAATGGAGTCATGACGCCGGGCGACCCACCCGGCCCCGACCAAGGAGGGACACCACTCATGGCCACCTACCGCACCGCAGACCCGTTCCGCGAGCTCGAGCGCATGCTCAACCCGATGCGCCAGTCGCCCAGCTCGCCCGGGATGCCGCTGGACCTGTACCGCACGGGCGACTCCTACGTCGCCACGATCGACCTGCCCGGCGTGGACCCGGCATCGATCGACGTCGACGTCGAGGACCGCACCCTCACCGTCCGCGCCGAGCGCACCGCGGGTGCCCCCGAGGACGCCGAGTGGCTGACCCACGAGCGCCCGTCGGGCACGTTCGCCCGCCAGCTCACGCTCGGCTACGGCGTGGCCCTCGACCGCATCGAGGCCACCTACACCGACGGCGTGCTCTCGCTGACGATCCCCGTCGCCGAGGAGAACCGGGCCCGCAAGATCACCGTCACGCACGGCGCCGGTGCCACCCCGATCGACGCCACGTCGTCCGAGGCGGCCGCCGCCCGGGCCTGACGCCCACTCACGGGCCTGACCCACGCCCGGGCCTGACGCCCACACCTGGGCCCGACCCGGACCCCGGGGACGGCCCGGCTCCACGACGACGGCCGGATGCACACGCCTCCGGCCGTCGTCGTGCGTGGACCTCCCCGCGAGGCCCGGCCAGGGCACGCGCCCCGGCAGGCACGACGCGGTCGCGCACGCCACCGTGGGCCGGCGTCGTCGGGCGCCTACGATGCACTGGTGACCACCACAGCCCCCTCGACCGTCAGCACCGCCTACGAGGACCTGCTCCGCCTGGTCATGGAGACCGGCACGCGCAAGTCGGACCGCACGGGCACGGGGACGCGCTCGATCTTCGGACACCAGCTGCGCTTCGACCTGTCCCGAGGGTTCCCGCTCATCACGACCAAGAAGGTGCACCTGAGGTCGATCGTCGGCGAGCTGCTCTGGTTCCTCGCGGGCGACTCCAACGTGCGGTGGCTGCAGGACAACGGCATCCGCATCTGGAACGAGTGGGCCGGCGAGGACGGCGACCTCGGTCCCGTCTACGGCGTGCAGTGGCGCTCCTGGCCCACACCCGACGGCAGCCACGTCGACCAGATCTCCGCCGTGCTCGAGCAGCTACGCACGAACCCCGACTCGCGCCGGATGGTGGTCTCGGCCTGGAACGTGGCCGAGCTCGACAAGATGGCGCTGATGCCGTGCCACGTGATGTTCCAGTTCTACGTGGCCGACGGGAAGCTGTCCTGCCAGCTCTACCAGCGCAGCGCCGACCTCTTCCTCGGCGTCCCGTTCAACATCGCCTCCTACGCGCTGCTCACCCACATGGTCGCCGCGCAGGTCGGCCTCGAGGTCGGCGACTTCATCTGGACCGGCGGCGACTGCCACGTCTACGACAACCACGTCGAGCAGGTCACCGAGCAGCTGACGCGGGAGCCCCACCCCTTCCCCACCCTGCGGCTCGCCCCGCGCGGGTCGATCTTCGAGCACGAGATCGGCGACGTCACGGTCGAGGGCTACGAGCACCACCCGGCCATCAAGGCGCCGGTCGCCGTCTGAGCATGTCTCTCGGCGAGCACGCCGCGACAGGCGACGGGCGGTCCGCCCCGGGGCTCGGCGCGATCTGGGCCCAGTCCCTCGACGGCGTCATCGGCGACGGCACCTCGATGCCCTGGCACGTGCCCGAGGATCTCGCCCACTTCCGCGCCACCACGCGCGGGCACGCGGTCGTCATGGGCCGGCGCACGTGGGACTCACTCCCGGAGCGGTTCCGCCCGCTGCCGGGCCGGCTCAACGTCGTCCTCACCTCGGGCGACCCGGCGCGCTTCCCCGGCGCGACGACGACGTCGGACCTCGCCGAGGCGCTCCGCCTCGCCGGGGAGGACGGCTGGGTCATGGGCGGGGGCCAGGTGTACGCCGCCGCGCTGCCGCACGTGAGCCGCCTGGTCGTCACGGAGATCGACGTGCGGCTCGGCGACGACCCGACGCTCGTGCGAGCGCCGACCCTGGACCCCGGTGAGTGGACCGAGGTGCGCCGTGAGCCGGCCGAGGGCTGGCACGTGTCGTCGTCGGGCGCGCGATACCGGTCCCGCACCTTGGTCCGCGGGGGTTCCCACGACGGTAGTGGCGACCCGCGCTGACTCACGCGGGCCCGCTCACCGCTCGGCGCTGCTCCGCCACGGCGACGACCGGACCGGGGTCGTCACGGACCAGGGTCGTGCCGGACCAGGGTCGTGTCGGACCGGGGACATCCTCGAGACGCCTCCCGCAGCGGGAGCTCGACGACGCCCCACCGCGCCGAATCAGCGTCGTCAGGCTTACGGTGCACGGGTCACACCGACCAGTGATCGGAGCGAACGATGATTCTCGGCCGACTGTCTCGACTCCTTCGCCGTACGACGCGCCGCGGGCCCGGTGTCGGCCCGGCGGCGCCGAGGGCAGGAGGACCACGCACCGGAGGTCGCGGCATCGGCGGGATCGTGTCCCGCCTGCTCCGCCGGCGGCGCCTGTAGTCAAGAGCCACGGCGTGCGGCTCTCGCCGCGAGTGGAACCCTGACCGCGCGAGCGGAGCCCTCTGGCGGTATCCGCTCGCCGGGTCACGCCTCCACACGCACTGCCCCGATCACTCGGCACCGAGCTCGTCGAGCAGGTCGACCGCGGCACGCATGTAGGAGCTGATCCATCGGTCGTGGATGCGCCGGATGGGCATCGGCGCGAGGGCGAGGTGACGTTCCCGGCCGACCCTGCGTCCCGTGACGAGCCCCGCCCTCTCGAGCACCCGTAGATGCTGCAGCACCGTGGTGCGGTCGAGGAAGGACACGGCCGCGCACAGCTCGCCGGTGGTGCGGGGGGCCTCCTTGAGGGCGTCCAGCATGCGACGTCGGGCGGGCGAGGCGAGCGCCTTGAACACCAGGTCGTCGGCCGCGTCCCCCGCGTCGTGACCGGTGCCCTCACCGACGTCGCCACCGACGTCGTCGCGGATGTCGGGCAACCCCTTGTCACGCCGAGCCAACATGTTGTAAAACTATCACATGTCAATCGAGAACCCGCCCGAGCTCCTGGCGTTCACCGTCTCCGGACGTGTCGCACGACCGTGCGCCGAGGTCTACGAGGCCATCGCCGACCCCGACCAGCTCTCTCGATACTTCACCACCGGCGGCGCACGCGGCCGGCTCGACGCCGGAGCCGACGTCACGTGGGACTTCGCCGACTTTCCCGGGCGGTTCCCCGTGACCGTCCTCGAGAGCGAGGCACCTCACCGCATCGTCATCCGCTGGGGCGCCGACGAGGGCACCACCACCTCCGGAGCCACGCGGACGACCTTCGCGCTCGAGCCGATCGACGGCGGCTCCCGCACGCTCGTCACCATCACCGAGGAGTCCTGGCTGCCCACGGAGGGTGGCGCCCGCGCCGCCTTCGACAACTGCGAGGGCTGGACGAGCATGCTCAACGCGCTCAAGGCGTGGGTGGAGCACGGCATCAACCTGCGCGAGGGCTTCTACGTGTGAGCCGGCCGGCGGCTCGTCAGCCGCGGCCGCCGCTCGCCACTCACCACTCGCTGGGGACGCCGACGCCGAAGCTGCGTGCCCGGGCATAGCGTCCCGCCCCTGCCGCAGGTGGGGTGCCCCCGACCGGCAGGCACCTGATGCACGACGAAGGCCCGGACCGTGTGGTCCGGGCCTTCGTGGCGCCGTGCGCGTGGTAGCGGGGACAGGATTCGAACCTGCGACCTCCGGGTTATGAGCCCGGCGAGCTACCGAACTGCTCCACCCCGCGGCGACTCCTCAACATTACGACACGGGGAACAGGGACTCAACCGATGACGACGTGGGTCCGCTCACCTTGCGACCCGCCTCACGGCCGCACCCGGGCACGTTCACGGCCCCCGCCTCGGGCGCGAACGCCGTCGGCGGGGGCCGGTGATCGTCAGGCGACCAAGTGCCGACCGGCCGGGACGCGACGGAGCCCCGACCTCGCGGCCGGGGCTCCGTCGTCGTGCGGGCTACTCGCTCGGGGTCTCGACCCCGGGGGACGGCGCCTCGGACGCGGACTCGCCGATCGGGTCCTCACCCGTCGCCGCGGCGATCTCGGCCTCGGCCGCGAGCGCGTCCTCCACGGCCGCACTGAGCCGCTCCTGCGCCTCGCCGTAGGCCGTCCAGTCGCCGGCCGCCATCGCCTCGTTGGACTCGGCGAGCGCCGCCTGCATCTCGGCCAGGGCGTCGGCGAGCCGCTGCTGCGCACCGGCCGGGACGTCGACCGAGCCGGTCGGCTCCTCAGGCTCGGCGCCCTCGGACGGGGACTCCACGCCGGCGCCCTCGCTCGTGGCCGCGCCGGACTCGCCCTCGAAGATCTGGTCGAGGGCCTCGTCCAGGGTCGGGGCGAACCCGATCTCGTCGCCGAACGCCACGGCCACGCGCTGGAGCGTCGGGTACGCGGTACCGCCGGATGCCTGGAGGTACACGGGCTGGACGTAGAGCAGACCGCCACCCACGGGGAGCGTGAGCAGGTTGCCGAGGAGGACGTCGGAGCCACCCTGCCTCAGGAGGTTGAGCTCGGTGGAGACCTCCGGGCTCGAGTTGAAGTTGTTCTGGACCTGCCCGGGTCCCGGGACGGTCGAGTTGCGCGGAAGCTCGATGAGCCGGATGTCCCCGTAGCCGTCCCTCACCTCCCCCGGGGTGTTGCCCGTCTCCGAGTCGACGGCGACGAACCCGGTGAGCACGTTCCTCGGGTTCTCACCGCCGGGGATGTACGCGGTCGACAACGAGAACGTCGCCTCGTCCTGGCCGGGCATCTGCAGGGTCAGGTAGAACGGCGGCTGCTGCACGCCGTTGCCGGACGCCGTCGGGTCGGTCGGGATGTTCCAGAAGTCCGCACCGGAGTAGAAGGTGGCCGGGTCGGTCACGTGGTACTGCGACAGGAGCGTGCGCTGCACCTTGAACAGGTCCTCCGGGTAGCGCATGTGCGCCATGAGGTCGCCGCTCATCTCGCTGACCGGCTGGATGTTGCTCTCCGGGAACACGGACTGCCAGGCCTGAAGGATCGGGTCCGGGTTCTCGTCCTCGCCCTGCTCCCACTCGTAGAGGGTGACCGAGCCGTCGTAGGCGTCGACCACGGCCTTGACCGAGTTGCGGATGTAGTTGACCTGCTCCGGCACGTAGGCCGTGCCGGCCACACCGGCCTGCCCCTCGGACAGGGAGTCCTCGGTGGCCTCCTCGAGGGACTCGCGGGCCGAGTAGGGGTAGTCGTTCGACGTCGTGTAGCCGTCGATGATCCACACGAGCCGCGACGGCGTCTCGGGGTCGTCGTCGTCGTCCACGACCGCGGGGTAGGCCCGCGAGTCGAGCGTGAGGTACGGGGCTGCCCGGGCGACGCGCTCGTGCGGGTCGCGGTGGAAGAGGATCTGCGACTCCGACGTCACGCGGTCGGAGAACATCAGTTGGATGTCGCCGAAGCGCATGGCGAACATCGCGCGCTCGAGGAAGTTGCCGATCGACGGTCCGCCGTCGCCGGTGAACGTCGAGTTGACCTGCCCGTTGGGCGCGGAGTCCGACGGGTAGTCCAGCTCCCACGGGTCGGTCCCCTCGGGGGCGCCCACGACCGAGTAGAAGTCGGTGTCCTGTCCGAAGTAGACGCGCGGCTCGTAGTCGCCGAGCTCTCCCTGGGACGGGATGCCCTCCTGGAAGAACAGCGGACGGCCGTCCCGGTCGAGCGAGTTGCCCTGGGCGGCGACGACGCCGAAGCCGTGCGTGTACACGGTGTGCTGGTTGACCCAGGTGCGCTGCTCGTCGCTGAGGCCGTCGTGGTTGACCTCGCGCACGGAGATGACGGTGTCCTGCATCTCGCCGTCGAGCTCGTAGCGGTCGACGCTCAGCTGCTCCGGGAAGCCGTAGTACTGGCGGATCTGCTGGAGCTGGTCGAACGTCGGCGACACGAGGTTGGGGTCGAGGAGGCGGATCTGCGTGGTCGCCGCGCTGTCCTCGCCGAGCTGGCCGCGCTCGACGTCGGTCGTCGGCTCGTACGGCTCGCTGTCGACGCCGTCGAGCCCGTACGCCGCCCGGGTGGCCTCGATGTTGCGCTGGATGTACGGCGACTCGGCCTCGATGGCGTTCGGCTCGACCTCGAACCGCTGGACGACGGCCGGGTAGGCGGTCCCGACGACGATGGCCGCGACCACCATCATCGCCACCCCCGCGGCGGGCAGGCGCCAGGTGCTGCGCACCGCGGCGACGACGAACATCACGGCGACGAGCACCGCGATGGCGGCGAGCACCGCGCGCCCGGGTAGCGCGGCGTTGACGTCGGCGTACGAGGCACCCGAGAAGCGCTGGTTGTCACCGACGAGCAGGGAGTAGCGGTCCAGCCAGTAGGAGAGGCCCAGCAGCAGGGCGAACAGCGCCGCGAGCACGCCGAGCTGGACGCGCGCGCCACGGGAGACCCGGCTGTCCTTGCGCGCCAGCGAGAGCCCGCCGTAGAGGTAGTGCGCGACCACGGTGGCGATGAGGCCCAGCACGACGATGGTCATGACCACCGACAGCAGGGCGCGCAGCGCCGGCAGGGTGAAGACGAAGAAGCCCAGGTCCAGGCCGAACTGCGGGTCGGTGGTCCCGAACGTCTGTCCGTTGAGCCACAGCAGCAGCTCGCGCCAGGACGACTGCAGGCGCAGGCCCATGAAGATGCCGGGGACCAGCGCGGCGGCGACGAACAGCAGCCTCCGTCGCGGCTCGATCATGCCGCGGTAGCGGTCGAGGTTCCGCTCCTCCGGAGTCGTCGGGGCGTAGACCTTCCGCGAGCGGTAGGCGATCTCCAGGCACGTGAGCACCACGCCCGCGGAGACGACGAGGCCGATGACGAACAGGACGGCGCGCGAGCCCCATTCCCGGTAGACCACCCCCTCGTAGCCGATCTGGTGGTACCAGGACAGCTCCGTCCAGACCTGGGCGAAGGCGAACACGAGCGCCGCGAGCACGCCGATGACGATGATCGTCATCGCGAGGGTGCCGACGGTGCGCTCGTTGGAGCCCGAGCCCGGTCGAGGGCCCTGCGCGCGGCCGGGTCGGGACATGGGTGGAATGGTCACGCGGAAGGCACCTCACGGATGTGCGGTCGCGCGGTCCGGCATCGGGCCCCACGACTGTCGATGGTCCACTCCAGGGTAAGCGCTGCACGCCCGGCCCGGTTCGCCCCTCGGGAGGCCTCGGCCACGTTGTTCGCGCAGGGCGCAGCCTCGGCACCCCGCCGGTGCACGCGTGGGTGAGGATGGGCCCATGACGGACGCCCCGAACCCGCCCGAACCCGGTCCCACCACGCCCGGCGGTGCCGTGCCCGCAGCCGGCACCGACACCCCGTCGACCGACGGTGCCGCGCCGTCCCCACGGACCTCTGCCGTGCGAGCCGCGGTGCTCGACCTCGAGCGGCACGCCGCCCGGGCCGGCTGGGACGGTCCGGTGATCGTCGCGGCGCTCGTGCGCACCGGCGAGGCCCTTGCCGCGGACCCGTCGCTCGAGACGACCCTCGGGGTCGAGGCCGTGCTGGCGGGCCGGACGGATCCCGACCACCTGTTCGCCGTCGAGCAGGAGGGCCTGCCCGAGTCGGACACCCTCGACGAGCTCCTCGGTCAGCTGGCGTGGCCGGACGAGGTCGCCGGCGCCGCGATCGTCGTCGAGCGGATCGTGGTCCCGCCGGAGGCGGAGGCCGGGCTGCCGTCGGACCCCGAGGAGTCGCTCCGGGCTCTCCGGGAGCACCCGTCGCGCGAGGACGTGCGCATGGCCGTCGGCGTGCTGCGCTCCGGCGAGTCGTGGTGCGCGCTGCGCACCCGCGCCCACGACGACGACACGATGGTCGCCGGCTCGCCCGACGCCGTGCCCGGCCTCGTCCACGCGCTCGCCGCGACCCTGAGCTGAGCCCGCGCGCGGGGCCGGCGGCCCCGGGGCGGGACGCCTCAGGAGGGGCCGGCGGAGTCGGTGCGCGGCAGCGTCAGTCGGCCGCGACGACGTCGCAGCCCGGCAGCTGGTCACCGCGCCCGGCGGCGATCTCCTCGACCGCGGTGCGCGCCTCCTCGAGGGTGGCCACCCGGACGACAGTGAGCCCGTCCGGCACGTAGCCCACGGTCTCCGCGCAGTTCGATGCGGGGGCGAGGAACCAGTCGGCGCCGTCGTTCTCGGCACCCACCATCTTCTTGCGGACGCCGCCGATGGGCCCCACGCGGCCGGCGAGGTCCATCGTCCCGGTGCCGGCGACGACCTCGCCGCCGGTCAGCTCGCCCTCGGTGAGCATGTCGATGATCGCCAGGGCGAACATCATGCCCGCGGAGGGCCCGCCGATCCGGTCGATGTCGAAGGCGACGTCGACGGGGAGATCCACGTCGGGCAGGATACCGATGCCGAGGAGGGAGCCGTCCTGCAGGGGCGCGCCGGTGGCGTCGACCGGCGGGGCCGACGTGACGACCTCGACCTCCCGCGGCTCGCCGTCACGCTCGACGCGCAGCCGCACGGTCTGTCCCGGCTCGACCTCGGCGAGGGTCCCGACCAGCTCCTGGTAGTCCGGCACCTCCTCCATCCGGCCGCCGGGGGCGGCGATGCCAGTGATGACGTCGTCGACCTCGACGACCCCCGCGGCGCCCGAGTCCTGAGACACGACCGAGACCGTCAGCGTCATGGGGATCTCGTGCCCGAGCTCGGTGAGGGCGGCGACCGTGGAGCTCGTCTGTGAGGACAGCATCTGCGCCTGCCCGCGCTCGGCGATCGACTCGGACGTCTCCGTCTCGGAGTACACCGCCTCGCGCGGCACGACGGTCTCCGAACCCAGCACCCAGCCGCGGACCACGTCGCCCGCGGTGACCGGGTAGCCCGGGCCGCCGAGCGTGGAGACCGTGGTCAGGCGCAGCTCGCCGGAGGTGGGGTAGGTCTCCGCGCCGTCGACGGTGATGAGCGGGTGTCCCTGGAGCTCGCCGAGGGTGTCCGCGGTCGGCCCGGGGCGCTCGACGACGTACGGCACCGGCACGAGCATGATGACGAGCAGCAGCAGGACCGTGAGCGTGCCGGAGACCGCGAGCGTGAGCGTGCGTGCGGCGAGAGCGACGCGGGACTCGTCCTCGGGCACGTGCGCGGTGTAGGGGTCGTTCGGGATCGGCACCCGGCCATCATGCCTCTCACCGGCCACGACCGGTCACACGGCGGCGGGGACCTGCGGCCTTAGCCGTGGGCGAACCGATCCCGGGCCGCAGGTCCGCGCGCACTACCGTGGCACCACGACCGATGCCGAGGAGTGCCATGAGCCAGGACCCCGCCCCGCGCGAGCCCGACGACGGCGAGAGGAGCAGCTGGGAGGAGATGCTCTCCTCGATGCTGGGCCCGGAGGCCGCTGCACAGGCCGTCCAGGCGATGCGCAGCGCCGGCATGGACCCGGCGACGATGGGTCAGGCGGCCGGCCTGCCGGGTGACGCCTCCGCGCTCGCCCCGCTGATCGCGCAGGTCCAGGCCATGATGCGCCCCGACGGCAGCGGCCCCGTCAACTGGCGCCTCGCGACCGACCTCGCCCGGCGCACGGCCGTCACCGGTGGCGACCCGGCCGTCACCTCGGCCGAGGCCGACTCGGTCCGCGCGGCCCTGCGCGCTGCGGACCTGTGGCTCGACGTCGCGACCGAGCTCCCGCCGTCGGGCGGCCCGCGCGAGGCGCTGACGCGCGCGGCATGGGTGGAGCGCACCCTGCCGATGTTCCGCTCGCTGGCCGAGCCGGTCGCCGCGTCGATGTCCCGGGCCATGGCGGCGGCGATCCGCAACCAGCTCGAGGACGCGCCCGAGGAGCTCAAGGCGTTCGGCGCGCAGCTCGGCGACGAGAGCGGGCTGCTCGGTCAGATCGGGCAGGCCGTGTACGGCATGCAGCTCGGCCAGGCCGTCGGCACGCTCGCCCGGGAGGTCGTGGGCACCACGGACATCTCGATCCCGCTGCTCGAGGAGCCGGGCGCGGCGCTCGTTCCGTCCAACGTCGCCGACTTCGCCGAGGGGCTGGACGTCCCCCTCGACGAGGTCCGGCACTTCCTCGCCGTGCGCGAGCTCGCGCACGCCCGCGTGTTCACCCACTCCCCGTGGCTACGCTCCGGAGTGGTCGACGCGGTGAGCGCCTACGCCCGCGCCATCGTCATCGACACCTCGAAGATCGAGGAGGCCGTGCGATCCGTCGACCCGACCGACCCGGAGGCGCTGCAGGGCGCGATGGCCGGGGGCGTGTTCGACCAGGACGACACCCCCGAGCAGGAGGCGGCCCTGAGCCGCCTGGCCACCCTGCTCGCTCTGGTGGAGGGCTGGGTCGAGGAGGTGACGGCGCGCGCCGTCGCGCCGCACCTCCCCCACGGCGTCCAGCTGCGCGAGATGGTCCGGCGCCGGCGCGCGGCCGGCGGGCCCGCCGAGCAGACGTTCTCCACGCTCGTCGGGCTCGAGCTGCGCCCCCGCAGCCTGCGGGAGGCCGCGCGCCTGTGGGAGCTGTACGGCGCGGAGCGCGGTCAGGCCGCCCGCGACGAGCTGTGGTCCCACCCCGACGTGCTGCCCACCGCCGAGGAGCTCGCCGACCCGGAGGGCTTCGCCGCGGGACGGGACCGGGCGGCCGAGGAGTCCTCCGACCTCGACTCCTTCCTCGCCGGGATCTTCTCCGACGACGAGGCCGGACCCGGTCGGGACGACGCGCCGCACGAGGCGGACGCGGAGACCCGGATGGACGCGCCGGACGCCGGACCGGACGGTGGCCCGGCCGGCGGCGGACCGGACGACGGGGCCGGTTCCGACGGCAACGGCGACGACGGGGCCGGTTCCGACGGCGACGGCGACGGCGACGGCGACGGCGACGGCGACGGCGACGGCGACGGCGACGGCGACGAGCCTGCCCGGTCGTGACACCGGACGGAGCTGCCCGCGCCCGGTCCTGACCACTCCCGTTCGTGACCACTCCCGGTCCGCACCGCACCGGGTCGTCACGGCGCCAGGTCCACAGCCACCCACCACCTGGGGACGACGCCGACCCGACCACCCGCCGGGCTGGCAACCTGCGTCCCGGGGGTGGTCGAGATGCGACTGGTGTCCGGGATGGACGTGCTGTGGCGGGGCGCCGGGTCCTCGCAGGTGGGGACCGACCCGCGGTGCGCGGTGGTCCTCGACGGGCTCACCGGCGCCGAGCAGCGGCTGCTCGAGGCGCTCGACCGGGCGCCCACGCGGGCAGACCTGCACCGGTACGGGGCGACGGCCGGACTGACGAAGAGCCAGGTGGACCACCTCGTCGAGCTGCTCACGCGCGCCGGTGTCCTCACCCACCAGGCGTCCGAGATCATCGGGCACGGCTCGGGCCGCCGCCCGGCGGGCGACGGTGCCACGGGTGACGCCCAGTGGCGCGACCGGGCGGGTCTGGCAGGTCTGCCCGCGGCCGACACGGTGCGGGAGCGCACGGTCGTCGGCGTCACCGGGCTCGGTCGCACCGGCGCCCTGACGGCGACCGGCCTCGCCGCGGCGGGCGTCGGCACGCTCCTCGTCTCGGACCCGGCACCGGTGCTGTCCACCGACGTGCTGCCCTACCGGGCGCCGGACGTCGGTCGGACGAGGGAGTCGTGCGTGGTCGACGACCTCCGAGCGGCCGTGCCCGCGCTCCGGATCGGCGCCGCCCCCGGGACCCGTCCCGATCTCGTGGTGGTGACGACGCCCAGGGTGAGCGATCCCCCGCTGCTGCGTCGGCTCGCGCAGGAGGACGTCGCGCATCTCGTCGTCGTCGTGGGCGAGCTGGCGACCACCGTCGGACCGCTGGTCGTGCCCGGGCGGGGTCCGTGCATGCGGTGCCTCGACGTCGCCCGCGCCGCGGCCGAGCGGGCGTGGCCGGCGGTCGCCACCCAGCTGCGGGTGCTGCCCGAGCCCGCGGAGTCCTACGCGCAGGCGAGCTGGGCGGCCGCCACGGCGGTGGGCGCCGCCACGGCATACCTCGATGCGCCGGGCACGCCGCACGCGCTCACCGGGGCGTCGCTCGAGCTGGACCTCGACGGCGAGGAGATCAGGCGGGAGTGGGCGGTGCACCCGGAGTGCGGGTGCACCGCCCCCGTACCCGGGTAGGGCTCGAGGGCGGCGTGCCCGGGTCGAGCGCGGTGCGGTGCACCCGGGGTGGGAACGGGGGCAGCGCGCTCGGTTCCGGCACGGGCGCGGCGACAGGCGCCCGGCCGTGGTCGAGGTGAGGCGGGCGGCGGGAGACGTGTTCCCGCCGCCCGCCTCACGCGGCGGCGTCCTTCCGCGGGCGTCCGCGGCCGCGCTTGACGGCCACGACGACGCCGTCGACGAAGACCTCTCCGCCCCACACGCCCCACGGCTCTCCGCGCTCGACGGCGCCGGCCAGGCAGGCCTCCCGCAGAGGACAGGGCGCGCACCGGGACTTGGCGAGCTCGACGTCGGCCGTGCGCTCGGCGAACCACAGGTCGGGGTCGTCCGAGGTCAGGCAGGGCAGCTCGTCGGTGCCCGCGTCGTCGGCGGGCAGGGGCGGCGCGAGGCCGATCGTGACGGGGACGGGACGGTTCGTCGCGTCGCTTCTGGTGGACGGGGCCAGGTACGCAGTGGTCTGCGTGCTCATCGGGTGCTCCGGTCGTGCGTCGGTCTCCTGGTGGGGGACGGCGACTAGGCCGTCGGGATGTCCCGACGGCGCACGCGGAGCGTGTCAGCCCAGGTCGGGACGGAGGTGCGCCGTGGGGCGCGCGCAGGTTCGCGGGCGAGCGAGGGCGGAGTTCTCCCCCGGTGCCTCGCCGCCACGACTCCCCATGAAGGGAGCGACACCTCCCGCGAAGAGGGTGCCGACGGTGCCCGCGAGCGCGTCACGCGCGTTGGCAGCAGTCACGGCCAGATCGCAATCGATCGCGTAGCTGGTGTTCATCATCCCGAGCACCTCCTTCTCCTCAGCGGGGGACCGTCGTGGCTGGCTAGACCCGATCCCGTTCGACACGGACAGATGTGACATTAGGCGGCACGGTGGCGCGGCACAAGGGAATTAACGGAAGAGATCGTCGGACCCGTCCGAGGCGGCCCCTATCAGGCGGCCTCGTGCCGCACGCCTCACCCCTCGGTGCGGGCGAGCCACTCCTCGACGTCGACGTCCTCGCCACGGACGACCGCCAGCACCTGGCCACCGAACCGGTCGAGCTTGGTGGCGCCCACGCCCCGGATGAGACCGAGCTGGCGCAGGTCCGCCGGACGGTGCACGGCGATCTGCTGGAGGGTCGCGTCCGGCAGCACCGAGTAGGCCGGCCAGCCGCGCAGTCGGGCGGCGTCGGCCCGCCAGGCGCGCAGCCCCTCGAAGAGCTCGACCGCCTCCGGGTGCTCGGTCGCGAAGGTCTCCGCCCGGGCCCGTGCGGCGGCCCGCTTGCCGACCCGGTCACCTCCTGCGCCACGACCGGCGCGCTCCTCCTCCGGCCACATGCCGTCGAGGAACCGCGACCGCTTGCGGCTCGCGCGTCCGCCGACCTGACGCGCGCGGGCGAAGCTCAGCTCGAGGTGCTCGCGGGCACGCGTGACCCCGACATAGAGCAGGCGGCGCTCCTCGGCGATCTCCGCGTAGTCGCCCGCGTGGGAGATCGGCAGGAGCCCCTCGGACACGCCGACGAGGAACACGGCGTCCCACTCCAGCCCTTTGGCCGCGTGGAACGACGCCAGGGTCACGCCCTCCACCGTGGGCGCGTGCTGGGCCGAGGCGCGCTCGTCGAGCTCGGCGACGAAGTCGCCCAGATCGGCCCGCCTGGTCGCGGCCAGGTCGTCGGCCAGCTGGACGAGGGAGTTCAGCGCGTCCCACCTCTCGCGGGCGGCGCCGCGCTGGGCGGGCGGCTCGGGCGACCACCCGGCGCCGGAGAGCAGGTCCCGCACGGTAGGTCCGAGCTCGGCGTCGGCCATCGAGCGGACGGCGCCGCGCAGCAGCACGATCGCCTCGCGGACCTCACGCCGGGAGAAGAAGCGCTCGCCGCCCCGCAGGAGGTAACCGATGCCCTGCTCCGCGAGCGCCTGCTCGAGCGCCTCGGACTGGGCGTTGGTCCGGAACAGGACCGCCATCTCGCTGAGGGAGACCCCCTCCTTGGCGAGCTCCCCGATCCGGCGGGCGACCCCGGCAGCCTCGGCGGCGTCGTCGTCGTAGGTCTCGTACCGCACCGGCACGGAGCTGGGCCGCTGCGCGACGAGCTCGACGGCGGCCCGGTCCCGGTCACGGCCGGCGCGGGCGAGGATCTCGTTGGCCACGCGCACGACCTGGGGCGTGGAGCGGTAGTCCCGCACGAGCCGCACGACGGCGGCGCCCGGGTACCGCCTGGGGAACTCGGTGAGGAAGCGCGGGGTCGCCCCCGTGAACGAGTAGATCGTCTGGCTCACGTCCCCGACGACGCACAGCTCCTTGCTGTCGCCCAGCCAGAGGTCGAGGAGACGCTGCTGCAGCGGCGAGACGTCCTGGTACTCGTCGACGACGAACCGGTTGTACTGCCCGCGCACCTCGTCACGGACGTCGGTGCGCTCGATGAGCATCGCGACCATCGAGAGCAGGACGTCCTCGAAGTCGATGACGCCCCGCTCGGTCTTGACCGACTCGTACAGCTCGAGGAGCCGGGCGATCGTGGCGCGGTCGTGGCCGCCGACCTCGTCCCGGTCGGTCTTCGCGGCGACGCGCGGGTAGTCCTCGGGGGTCACCAGGCTGACCTTGGACCACTCGACCTCGGCGGCGAGGTCGCGCACGGTCACCCGGTCGGCACCGAGCCCGAGCCGGCCCGCGGCCTCGGCGACGAGGCTCGCCTTGTGCGGAGCGATCTGCGGGACCGCCCCGCCGACGACGCGCGGCCAGAAGTACGACAGCTGGCGCAGGGCCGCGGCATGGAACGTGCGGGCCTGGACGGCGCCGGCGCCGAGGTCCCGCAGGCGGGAGCGGAGCTCGCCGGCGGCGCGCGCGGTGAACGTGACGGCGAGCATCCGCCGCGGGTCGTACGCGCCGGTGCGCACGCCGTAGGCGATGCGGTAGGTGATGGCCCGTGTCTTGCCCGTGCCGGCGCCGGCGAGCACGGACATCGGTCCGGTCAGGTGCTCGGCGACCGCCCGCTGGTCCGGGTCGAGCGCCTCGAGGAGCTCCGCGGGCTCACCGGCGGCGGGCTCGGGCGCGGACGGGTCACGGGTCGGGTCGGCGGGTTCGGTCAGCGGGTCGGACATCGCCCCCAGTGTCTCAGGGGGCGACGACACCGACGCCCCGCCTGTGGATCACCGGACCTCCGCGGCGCTCTGCGTCCCTGGTCCGCGACCGTCCCGAGTCCGATCCCGAACCCGGTCCACGCGACACGCTGACGCGCTGCTGAGGCATCGGCGTACGGTGGGGTCGTCGTCATGGTCGACCCCCGTCGGCGACGAACGACGCCCCGCCCCCTCCCCCACGCGAAGGACGACGATGACGGTCCCCACCCCCCGGCCCGGCACGGTCACGATGTTCACGACGACCTGGTGCGGGTACTGCCGCAACCTCAAGAAGCAGATGACCTCCGCCGGCGTCGAGTTCACCGAGGTCGACATCGAGCGGACGCCCGACGCCGCCGCGCTGGTGGCCGAGGTCAACGGCGGCGACCAGGTGGTGCCCACCGTCCTGTTCGCGGACGGCTCGACGGCGACGAACCCCTCGCTCAGCGAGGTCCGCGCGCACCTGGCCGGCTGACACCCGCGCGGCGGCACACCGCGCGAGGAGCGCGGCGCCTCGGCTCAGCCGAGGAGCTCGCCGCCGTACCAGTCCTCGATGAGCGAGCGGGCGATCGAGCTGCGCATCGGCAGGTAGACGTCGCCCACCCGGACCGCCGCCGCGAGCTCGTCGCGCGTGAACAGGCGCAGCTCGGTGACCTCCTCGCCGTCCGGCCGCGCGTCCTCCACACCCTCGATCCGGGCGGTGTAGCCGAGCATGAGGGAGCACGGGAACGGCCACGGCTGCGAGCCCCGGTACTCCATGTCGACGACGCGCACGCCCGCCTCCTCCATGATCTCCCGGCGCACGGCCTCCTCGGCGGCCTCGCCCGACTCGACGTAGCCCGCGAGCGTGGAGAACCGGCCCGCGGGCCAGTGCGCGGCGTGACCGAGCAGGAGGCGGTCGCGGTCGTCGACGAGGGCGACGATGACGGCCGGGTCCGTGCGCGGGAAGTGCTGCTCCTCGTCGGTCGTGCAGCGCCGGACCCAGCCCGCCGCCTGCACCTCCGTCGGCTCCCCGCACCGCGGGCAGCGGGGGTGCCGGTGGTGCCAGGTCGACAGGGCGACGGCCGTCGTGGCGAGGCCCGCGTCCCGGTCGGACAGCGCGTCGCCGACGTCGCGCAGGTGGGCGAACTCCAGGCCGTGCACCGCCTCGACGAGCGCCGCGTCCTCGACGACCGGCACGCCGTCGAGGTCCCGCACGTCGCCCAGGTCGTCCGGAAGGTCGGCCGAGAGATAGGTGCCGTCGGCGTCCGCCCCGAGGAGGTGGATGCGCTCCGCGTCCCAGCCGATGCTCGGCAGCTGGCCGGGCGTGAGAAGGACCAGCGCGTCGCCGTCGACGGCGACCTCGCCGCGCCGCACGAGCAGCACCCTGGTGCCGGGCTCCTGACGGAGCCGGTCGTAGAGGCCGTCCTCGTTCCGCCGCTCCGCGGCCTGGTCGACGGTGGAGCGGGCGAGGGGCAGGTCGTCGAGCATCGGCATGGCCCCACGGTAGGCCCGAACCGACCCGGCCGGAGGGGCCCGACCGGAGAGCGTGGCCGGTCAGCCCCGCGAGCTGATCGTCGCCTGGCCGAGGACGCGGTCGCCCAGGTAGACCACCGCGCTCTGACCGGCGGCGACGCCCCGGATCGGCTCGCGCAGGTCGATGCCCAGGCGCTCGGCCCCGTGCTCGTCACGGTCGCGCGTGACCACGGCCGGGTGCGCCGCCCCGTGGGCGCGGATCTGCACGGCGGCCTCGGTGGGGACCTCGGCGGGGTGGTCGTCGGCGAGCCACACGACGTCGCCCGCCTCGATCCGCCGGGTGGAGAGCAGCTCGGCGGGACCGACGACGACGCGCGCGGTCGAGGTGTCGACGTCGAGCACGTAGCGCGGCCGGCCGTCCGCGGCGGGCCGCGTGAGGCCGAGACCCTTGCGCTGCCCCACCGTGTAGGCGTACGCGCCGTCGTGCTCGCCGAGGACCTCGCCGTCGGTGCCCACGATCTCGCCGGGCTGCTCACCGAGGCGGGAGCGCAGGAAGCCGGCGGTGTCGCCGTCGGCGACGAAGCAGATGTCGTAGGAGTCGGGCTTGGTGGCGACCGGCAGGCCCCGGGCCTCGGCCTCGGCGCGGACGTCGGCCTTCGCGCGCACGTCCCCGAGGGGGAACAGCGCGCGGCCGAGCCCCTCGCGGCCGGCGACGGCGAGCACGTAGCTCTGGTCCTTGTCCGGCTCGGCGGAGCGGAACAGCCGGGGCCCGGCGCCCGTGTGCTCGAGGCGCGCGTAGTGGCCGGTGGCGACGGCGTCGAAGCCGAGGGCCCGGCCGCGGTCGGCGAGGACGGAGAACTTCACGTGCTCGTTGCAGCGCACGCACGGGTTGGGCGTGCGGCCCGCCTGGTACTCCTCGAGGAAGTCCTTGACCACGAGGTCGTCGAACTGCTCGGACAGGTCCCACACGTAGTACGGGATGCCGAGGATGTCGGCCGCGCGGCGGGCGTCGGAGGCGTCCTCGATCGAGCAGCAGCCGCGGGAGCCGGACCGGTGCTCGGCGCGGTTGCGGGACAGCGCCATGTGGATGCCGACCACGTCGTGGCCGGCCTCGACGGCGCGGGCCGCGGCGACGGCGGAGTCGACCCCTCCGCTGAGGGCGGCGAGCACGCGCATGGGGATCCTTCCGGGTCGGTGGGCGCCAGCCATTGTCGCGCACCGCGGCCCGGGCAGCAGCGACTCAGGACGAGAGGGCGCCCACCGCCCGGGCGGACTCGGCCGCGCCGGGCAGTGCGCGGACGACGGCCACGACGTCGTCCGCGGTGGTGGTGCGTCCCATCGAGAGGCGCAGGCCGGTGCGCGCGTCGGCCTCGGACAGGCCCATGGCGAGCAGGACGTCGCTCGCACCGAGGACGCCGGTGGTGCAGGCCGCGCCCGGCGAGGCGTCGATCCCCGCGGCGTCGAGGGCGAGCAGGAGCGCGTCCGGGTCCGCGCCGGGGATCCGCACGTGCACGACGGCGGGGCTCACCTCCGCGCTCTCCGGCCGGTCCGGGTCGGGGCCGGTGACGACGAGTCCGGGGATCCGTGGCGCGATCCCGGACACGAGCTCGGCGCGCAGTGCGGACATCCGGGCGGCGTGCGCCTCACGCGTGGCCACCGCGTGCTCGACGGCGACGGCGAGCGCCGTGGCCCCCGCGACGTCGAGGGTGCCGGAACGGACCGAGCGCTGCTGGCCGCCACCGCCCCCGACCGGGGCCAGCTCCAGGTCACGCCGGGCGATGAGGGCACCCGTCCCCACCGGCGCGCCGATCTTCGGCCCGGCGATCGTGCACGCGTCGAGGTCGTCGGCGTGGAACCGGACGGGCAGGACGCCGAGCGCCTGGGAGGCGTCGGTGTGCACGGGCACGCCGCGCGGGCGCTCCCGGTCGGCCGCGGTGCGGGCGATCGTCACGAGCTCGCGGAGCGGCTGGACCACGCCGGTCTCGTGGCACACGGCGGTCACGGAGTACAGGGCCGGCGGGCAGGACAGGACCTCGCGGGCGGCGTCGAGGTCGAGCCGTCCGTCGGGGAGCACGGGGAGCTGGTGGGCGGCCGAGAGGCCGTCGTCCTCGAGGTGCCGGGCGGTGCTCAGCACGGAGGGGTGCTCGACCGCGGAGTGCGCCACGCAGCGCGGGGTCCTGCGGGCCAGGTGCGCGGCGCGCACCACGCCGGTCAACGCGAGGGTGTCGGCCTCCGTCGCGCCCGAGGTGAGGATCACCTCGGCGGCGTCCGCGTCCAGGGCCGCGGCGATCCGCTCGCGTGCCTCCTCCCAGCGGGCCCGGGCCGCGCGCCCCGCGGCGTGCCCGCTCGACGGGTTGCCCGGCGCCGCGACCTGCCGCGCCAGCTCGTCCGCGTGCGCGGCGGCGGCCTCCGGGAGGAGGTCGGTCGCGGCGGCGTGGTCGAGGTAGTGGCGCACGGTTCCCAGCGTAGGCAGCCCGTCGGGCCGGACCGCCCGCCCTGCTGAGGTTGGATGGGACCGTGAGTACCAGGAACTTCTCGGCGCCCACCCCACGCGCCGACGCCCCCCGCACCCCCGCCCCACGCACCACGGTCCCCCGGCTCTACGAGGAGGTCGGCGCGCAGCCGGTGCCCGCCCCGGCGTCGCGCCCGGACCGCCGCGGTGTGCACCTGGTCGGCGACGGCATCGACGTCGGCGTCTACTCCTCCCGGGCCACCCGGGTCGACCTGTGCCTCGTCGACGTCGCGCCCGACGGCAGCCTCACCGAGCGCCGCCACTCCCTGCGCGGCCCCGTCCACGGCGTCTGGCACGGGCACGTTCCCGGCGTCCGTGCCGGGCAGCGCTACGGCCTGCGCGTGCACGGCCCCTGGAGCCCGCCGCGCGGTCAGCGGCACAACCCGGCCAAGCTGCTCCTCGACCCGTACGCGCGCGGGATCGCCGGGACGACGCGGCTCACGCCGGCCGTCTACGCGCACGTGGTCGGCGAGGACCTCGCCCCGGTCGACGGCACCGGCTCGCCGGACCCGCGGGACTCGGCCGCTGACGTCGCGCACGCCGTCGTCGTCGACGACCGGTTCGACGGGGCGGTCCCGTCCCCGAGGACGCCGTGGCGCGACACGGTGATCTACGAGGCGCACGTCCGCGGCCTGACGATGACGCTCCCCGGCGTGCCGGACCGGCTGCGGGGCACCTACGCCGGTCTCGCGCACCCGGCGGCGATCGATCACCTGCGCTCGCTCGGCGTCACGGCGGTCGAGCTGCTGCCGATCCACGCGAAGATGGACGAGCCGCACCTGGTCGCCAAGGGCCTGACCAACTACTGGGGCTACAACACGCTGGGGTTCCTCGCGCCCGAGCCCTCCTACGCGACCGCCGCCGCGCGTGCCGCCGGCCCGGCCGCCGTGCTCGCCGAGGTCAAGGGCATGGTCGCGCTGCTGCATGCGGCGGGCATCGAGGTCCTCCTCGACGTCGTCTACAACCACACCTGCGAGGGCGGGGTCGCCGGGCCGAGCGTGTCCTGGCGCGGGCTCGACTCGTCGGGCTACTACCTGCACGACGACCACGACCGCGGGCGCATGCTCGACATGACCGGGTGCGGCAACACCCTCGACCCCAGGCGTACCGAGGTCGTCCGCATGGTCCTGGACTCGCTGCGGTACTGGGTGAGCGAGGTCGGCGTCGACGGCTTCCGCTACGACCTCGCGGTCACGCTCGGGCGCAACGCCGACCAGTTCACGGCCTACCACCCGCTCCTGGTGGCCCTGGCGACGGACCCGGTGCTGCGCGAGGTCAAGCACGTCGCGGAGCCCTGGGACCTCGGCCCGGACGGGTGGCGGACGGGCCAGTTCGCCGCCCCCGTCGCGGAGTGGAACGACCGCTTCCGCGACGCCGTACGCACGTTCTGGCTGGCCGACCCCGGCGCCGCCGCGAAGGGCGGGAGCGGCCGCGACCTGCGGGACCTCGCGACCCGGCTGTCCGGGTCGGCCGACATGTTCGGGTACGGGCAGGTGCCGGGCGGGCGCGGACCGCACGCATCGATCAGCTACGTCACCGCGCACGACGGATTCACCCTCGCCGACCTCGTCGCCTACGAGCACAAGGACAACTCCGCCAACCTCGAGGACAACCGGGACGGGACGGTCGACAACCGGTCGTGGAACCACGGGGCCGAGGGGCCCGTGCCGAGCGACTCCCCGGCCGCCGACGTCCTCCCGCTCAGGCGCCGCTCGATCCGCAACCTCCTGGGCACGCTGCTGCTCTCGCCCGGGACGCCCATGCTCACGGCCGGCGACGAGATCGGACGCACGCAGCGCGGGAACAACAACTCATACTCGCAGGACAACGCGATGTCCTACCTCGACTGGAACCTTGGTCGATGGCGGGAGGACCTCCTCGCGACCACCCGGCACCTGCTTCGACTGCGACGCGAGCAGCCGGTCCTGCGCCCCGAGCGCTTCTACACCGGGCGCGTCGCGGACGGCGACCGGGTGCCCGACCTGGCCTGGCTCGACGCCGACGCCCGGGAGATGGGCGCGCACCGCTGGCACGACCCGCGTGTCCGGGTCCTGCAGATGCTGCGCTCGGGCGGCGGTGGGCACGCGGACGTCCTCGTGGTGCTGTCGAGCTCGCTCGACTACGAGTCGGTGCGGCTCCCCGAGGGGCGCGGCGTCGACCTCGAGCTCGCCTGGAGCTCGGAGTGGGAGTCCCCCTCGTACGCCGAGGCCGAGCAGGACCGCGACCCGTGGTCGCTGACTGCAGCGCCCGGCGAGGTCGTGCTGCTCGCCCCGCTGTCCATGCGCCTCTACCTGGCGGGCGGGGAGCGGACCGGGCCCGCCGGCGACGGATGACCCGTCGCCCGTGACCCGGGTCACCGTTGCTACGCTGGGCCCACAGACAGCCTCCGGCGACGACGCCGGTCGCCCGGTGCGTCCGCACCGGCGCGGGCAGGGCACGACGGAACGAGGACGCATGGACGCGTGGACGTACGAGGGGCACGCCGGGCAGGTCGCCGCACGGGTGTGGCGGGGGGTCGACCACCCCCGCTACGTGGCCGTGCTGGTCCACGGCTACGGGGAGCACATCGGCCGGTACGAGTGGGTCGCCGCCACCCTGGGAGCGCACGGGGCCGTCGTCTACGGGCTCGACCACGCGGGACACGGGCAGAGCGAGGGCGAGCGGGTGCTCGTGCGCGACTACGACGACGTGGTGGCCGACCTCCACCAGCTCGTCTCCTCCGCGCGGGCCGACCACCCGGACGTCCCCGTGATCATGATCGGGCACTCCATGGGCGGTCTCATCGCCACCCGGTACGCGCAGCTCCACGCCGCCGAGCTCACCGCCCTCGTCCTGTCCGGCCCCGTGCTCGGCAGCTGGGCCGTCGTCGACGACCTCCTCCCCCAGGACCCGATCCCGCCGACCCCGATCGACCCCGGGACGCTCTCCCGGGACCCCGAGATCGGGCGCATCTACGCCGACGACCCCCTCGTGTGGCACGGCGACTTCAGGCGGGAGACCCTCGAGGCGCTGAACACCGCGATGGCCCGGATCACCGAGCACGGATCGCTCGGCGACCTCCCGGTGCTGTACCTGCACGGCGAGGACGACCGGCTGGTGCCCATCGGGCCGAGCCAGGCGGGCGTGGCGGCCGTCGCCGGGCCGGCCACCGAGAGCGGCACCTACCCGGGCGCACAGCACGAGATCTTCAACGAGACGAACAAGGAGGAGGTCCTTCGCGACGTCACCGCGTTCGTGGACCGCGTCCTACCCGGCTGAGCGCCGGCGGCCCGCGGACCCACCGCCGGGCCGCCGCGCCGGAGCGCCTAGTCTGAGCCCGTGACCGACACGATCGACGAGCTCTCCACCACCGATTCCGCCAGCCTCGCCCGCTCCCAGTCGCGCAGCGACGCGATCGAGGCCGACCTCGCGGAGCACCCCGAGCGGTACCGCGTGCTCACGGGCGACCGCCCCACGGGTCAGCTGCACATCGGGCACTACTTCGGTTCGCTGGCGAACCGGGTGCGCCTGCAGGACCTCGGCGTGGAGTCCTACGTGCTGGTGGCGGACTACCAGGTGATCTACGACCGGGACGGCGTCGGCGACCTCAAGGACAACGTGCTCTCCGCGCTCGCGGACTACCTCGCCGTCGGCATCGACCCCGCCCGCTCGACGATCTTCACGCACTCGAGCGTGACGGCGCTCAACCAGCTCCTGCTCCCGTTCCTCTCGCTCGTCACCGACGCCGAGCTGCGCCGCAACCCCACGGTCAAGGACGAGCTCGCCGGGTCCTCCCGGCCGATGTCCGGGCTCATGCTCACGTTCCCCGTGCACCAGGCGGCCGACATCCTGTTCTGCCGGGCGAACCTCGTGCCGGTGGGCAAGGACCAGCTCCCCCACATCGAGCTCACGCGCCTCGTCGCCCGCCGGTTCGACGAGCGCTACGGCCGGGTCGATCCCGAGCGGCCCATCTTCCCGCAGGCCGACGCGCTGCTCTCCCCCGCCCCCCTCCTGCTCGGCATGGACGGCGCGAAGATGAGCAAGTCCAAGGGCAACACGATCGAGATCGGGATGGACGCCGACACCACGGCGCGGATCATCAAGAAGGCCGTCACCGACGCCGACCGGCACATCACGTTCGACCCCGCGGGACGGCCGGAGGTCTCCAACCTCGTCCAGCTGGCCGCGCTGTGCCTGGGCCGGGACCCGGTCGACGTGGCCGAGGAGCTGGGCGACGCGGGCGGTGGCGGCCTGAAGAAGCTCGTGACGGAGGCGGTCAACGACCACTTCGGGCCGATCCGCGAGCGCCGCACGACCTATGCGGCCGACCCTGCCCAGCTCAGCCAGATCCTGCGTGAGGGAAACGAGCGGGCGAGCGCCGTCGCCGAGGCCACCCTGGCCGACGTCCGCGCCGCGATGCAGATGGACTACTGACCGACCACCTGCTCGGGCCTTCTCGGCCCGGACGACCGAGCCCGTCAGTGCCTGCAGACGCACGCACCGACGGGCTCGGTCGTGAGTGAGGCAGGACCCCGCTCACCCGCGGAAAAATCCCCTCACTCGTCGAAGGAGGTGGTCAGCCCTGGGCGGAGGCCGCGAGACCGAGCTCGGTGACGCCGTCGAGCAGGCGGTGCTGCGGGACGACCCGGACCGAGTAGCCGAACGAGCCGGCGTGGTCCAGCGTGACGTCGCCGGCGAACGTGTGGCGCCCGTCGACGCTGCCCTCGTGCGCCAGCGGCGTCACGGTGAGGTCGCCCAGCTCGTCGGAGTCGTCGACCCGGCCGGAGACCACCTGCACCTGGACGTCCTCCGGCGCGAGGTCGCCCAGCGCGACCGCGGTCGTCACGCTGATCGAGTCGCCGACCTTGACGACGTCCGGGAAGTCGTGGGCGTCGACCGTGTCGACCCGGACGGACGCCCACGCGGTGCGCACGCGGCGCTTCCACGTGGCGAGCTCCTTGGCGCCCTCGAACCGGTCGGTGCCGTTCAGCGCACGGCCGGCCACGGCGACCGGCGTGTAGAGCTGCTCGACGTAGTCGCGCAGCATGCGCGTGGCCTGCACCTTCGGCCCGAGCGTGGACAGGGTGTGCCGCACCTGCTCCATCCAGTGCGCGGGCACGCCGTCCTCGTCCCGGTCGTAGAACCGGGGCACGACGACGTTCTCGAGCAGGTCGTACAGCGCGGCGGCCTCGAGGGTGTCGCGGTGCTCGGTGTCCTCGACGCCGTCCGCGGTGGGGATCGCCCAGCCGTTGACGCCGTCGAACATCTCGTCCCACCAGCCGTCGAGGATCGACAGGTTGAGCGCGCCGTTGATCGCGCACTTCATGCCCGAGGTCCCCGACGCCTCGAGCGGACGCAGCGGGTTGTTGAGCCACACGTCGCAGCCGGGCATGAGCGTGCCCGCCATGGCGATGTCGTAGTTCGGGAGGAACACGAGCCGGTCGCGCACGCCCGCCTGGTCGGCGAAGGTGACGAACTGCTGGATGAGGCCGACGCCGGGCTCGTCGTCGGGGTGGGACTTGCCCGCCACGACGATCTGGATCGGGCGCTCCGGGTCGGTGAGCAGGCGCGTGAGGCGCTCGGGATCCTTGAGCATGAGGGTGAGGCGCTTGTAGGTCGGCACGCGGCGCGCGAACCCGATCGTCAGGACGTCCGGGTCGAGCGCGTCGGCGGTCCAGCCGAGCTCGGCCGGCGACGCACCGCGGTCGAGCCACGACTTGCGCAGCCGCTCGCGGGCGGAGTCGACGAGCTTGCGGCGCAGCTCGTTGCGGGTCTGCCACAGCTCGAGGTCGGAGAACCCGCCCTCGGCCTCGGTCCGCTCCCAGCCCTCGCCGAAGGTGAGCGAGCGCTCGCCGAGACGCTCCGTCGCCCGCTCCGCGAACAGCGGGTCCACCCACGTGGGCCCGTGGACGCCGTTGGTCACCGAGGTGATCGGCACCTCGGTGACGTCGAACCCCGGCCACAGGTGGGCGAACATGCCGCGGGAGACCGAGCCGTGCAGCTCGGCCACGCCGTTGGCCATGCGCGCCACGCGCAGGCCCATGACCGCCATGTTGAAGACCTCGGGGTTGCCGCCCTCGAAGTCCTCGGCGCCCAGGGCGAGGATCTCCTCCAGCCCGACGCCGGGGATGGCCACCTCGCCGCCGAAGTACCGGGAGACGAGCTCGCGGGAGAACCGGTCGATGCCGGCGGGGACGGGCGTGTGCGTGGTGAACACGGTCGCCGCCCGGACCGACTCCAGGGCGGCGCCGAGGTCCAACCCCTCGCCCTGGACGTGCTCGCGGATGCGCTCGACCGAGAGGAACCCGGCGTGGCCCTCGTTGCAGTGGTAGACCTCCGGCGCCGGCGCACCGGTGAGGCGTGAGTACAGGCGGACGGCGCGCACGCCGCCCATGCCCAGGAGCAGCTCCTGCTCGAGCCGGTGCTCGGCGGAGCCCCCGTAGAGCCGGTCGGTGACCTTGCGCTCGCGCTCGTCGTTGTCGGGCACGTCGGAGTCCAGCAGGAGCAGCGGCACGCGGCCGACCTGGGCGACCCACACCTGGGCGCGCAGCGTGCGGCCGCCGGGCAGCGCCAGCTCGACCCGCGACGGTGTGCCGTCCGGCTCGCGAAGGAGCGCGAGCGGCAGGTTGTCCGGGTCGACCAGCGGGTAGGTCTCGTGCTGCCAGCCCTCGCGGGTGAGCGACTGCTTGAAGTAGCCGGCGCCGTACAGCAGCCCGACGCCGACGATCGGCACGCCCAGGTCGGAGGCGGACTTCAGGTGGTCCCCGGCGAGGATGCCGAGGCCGCCGGAGTACTGGGGCAGCACGGAGGTGATGCCGTACTCGGCGGAGAAGTAGGCGACCGCGGCCGGCCGGTCCGCCGGGCCCTCGGTCTGGTACCAGCGGGGCTCGGTCATGTAGGTCGCCAGGTCGGCATCGAGCTCGCGCACGCGCGCGACCACGTCCGGGTCGGCGGCGAGCTCGTCGAGCCGGGTGCGCGGGAGCGCGCCGAGGAGCCGGATCGGGTCCTCGTGCACCTCCGTCCACGCCTCGGGGTCGAACGACTCGAACAGGGCGCGGGTCGGTTCGTGCCAGGACCAGCGCAGGTTCGTCGCGAGGGTGTCGAGAGGCGCGAGCGCCTCGGGGAGGACGGTGCGGACCGTGAAACGGCGGATGGCTCTCACGCGGGCGAGCCTAGCCGGTCCGTTGTCGGGTTTCTGTCATGTTGCAGGCCCGGCCCGGCGGGTCCCCGCCGACGCCCGGGTCAGCGGCCCGGACGTCGTTCGGGCCGCGGACGTCCGGGCGACTCGGTAGGTTGGCGGACGTGAGCCACACGCAGCCACCCGAGTCCACGCGCACCCCCGGACGGGCCGCCCCGCTGACCCCCTGGCCCGCCTCGGCCCGACCACCCGCACCGGCGGCGTTCGCCCCCGTCGGGCGCATACCCGTCGTCGAGGTCGCCCCCGTGATCGAGGACGGCCGCTGGCCCGCGAAGGCGACCGCCGGCGAGGCGCTGCCCATCTCCGCGACCGTCTTCCGCGAGGGGCACGACCTGCTCGGGGCGACCGCCGTGCTGCTGCGGCCCGACGGCTCCGTGCACTCGAGCGCCCGCATGGTCGACGTCGCGCCCGGGCTCGACCGTCTCGAGGCGTGGCTGACGCCCGACACGCCCGGCGACTGGTCCTTCCGCATCGAGGCCTGGTCGGACCCCGTGGGGACCTGGATCCACGACGCCGAGGTGAAGATCGAGGCCGACGTCGACGTCGATCTCATGCTCGCCGAGGGCGCGATCGTGCTCACGCGTGCCGCCGAGCTCGAGCGCCCCGCCGCCGACCGCGACCTCCTGCTCGCCGCCGCGGCCGTGCTCGCCGACGAGACCCTCGCCCCCGGCGAGCGGATGGTGCGCGCGACATCCGAGGACGTGCGGTCCCTGCTCGAGCGGGCCCCGCTGCGGGACGCGCTCTCGCCGTCGGCGACCTACCCGCTGCAGGTCGACCGCCTCAAGGCCCTCTACGGGTCCTGGTACGAGATCTTCCCGCGCTCGACGGGCGCCTACCGCGACCCCGTGACCGGGCAGATGGTCTCCGGCACGCTGCGCACGGCCGCCGAGGACCTGCCGCGCATCGCCGACCTGGGCTTCGACGTCGTCTACCTCACCCCGGTCCACCCGATCGGCACGACGAACCGCAAGGGCCGCAACAACACCCTCGGCGCCGAGCCGGGGGACCCCGGCTCCCCGTACGGCATCGGCTCGCCCGAGGGCGGGCACGACGCCATCCACCCGGAGCTCGGGACCTTCGACGACTTCGACCACTTCGTCGACCGGGCGCGCGGTCTCGGCATGGAGGTCGCCCTCGACGTGGCGCTCCAGGCGTCCCCGGACCACCCGTGGGTCACGGAGCACCCCGAGTGGTTCACGACGCGGGCGGACGGGTCGATCGCCTTCGCGGAGAACCCGCCGAAGAAGTACCAGGACATCTACCCGCTGAACTTCGACAACGACCCCGAGGGCATCTACTCGGCGGTGCGCGACGTGCTGCAGACGTGGGTCGACCACGGGGTCACCATGTTCCGGGTCGACAACCCGCACACGAAGCCGCTGGACTTCTGGCACCGCATCCTCACCGACTTCCGGGCGCGGCACCCCGAGGTCGTCTTCCTCGCCGAGGCCTTCACCCGGCCGGCGATGATGCGCACCCTCGGCGCCATCGGCTTCCACCAGAGCTACACGTACTTCACGTGGCGCAACACGAAGGAGGAGCTCGGCGACTACCTCCTCGAGGTCGCGCACGAGACCGACACCCACATGCGGCCGGCGTTCTGGCCGACCACCCACGACATCCTCACGCCGTACATGCAGCAGGGCGGTGCGGCCGCGTTCGCCGTCCGCGCGGTGCTCGCCGCGACCGGATCGCCCACGTGGGGCATCTACTCGGGGTACGAGCTGATCGAGAACGTGCCGCGCCCCGGGGCGGAGGAGCAGGTCGACAACGAGAAGTACGAGCTCAAGGCCCGGGACCACTCCCAGGACGAGGTCCGCGGGATCGCCCCGCTGCTGCGCAAGCTCAACGTCGCCCGCCGGGCGCACCCGGCGCTGCAGCGGCTGCGCAACGTGGCCCTGCACGCCACGACGAGCGACCAGATCCTCGCGTTCTCCCGCCACCTGCCGGCGGACCAGTCACCCACCGGGCACGAGGACACCGTCATCGTCGTGGCCAACCTCGACCCGTTCACCACGCGCGACGGCCTCGTCCATCTCGACCTGGCCGCGATCGGCATCGACGTGCCGACGGGAGCAGGACCCGAGCAGCACGTCCTCACGGTCCGCGACGAGCTCGACGGCGCCGTCTACGAGTGGGGCGCCAGCCCGTACGTGCGACTCACGCCGTCCGAGCGCACCGCCCACGTGCTGACGGTGCTGCGATGAGCGCGCCGACGATCCCCGACCTGCCCGAGGACGCGCCCGCCGCTACGCGGCCGGGCCTGTCCGACGACCCGGAGTGGTACCGGACCGCGGTGTTCTACGAGGTCTACGTCAAGACGTTCTCCGACAGCACGGCGGACGGCACGGGCGACTTCCGCGGGCTGACCTCGCGCCTGGACTACCTCCAGTGGCTGGGCATCGACTGCCTGTGGGTCCCGCCGTTCTACCCCTCGCCGCAGCGCGACGGCGGTTACGACGTCGCCGACTTCACCGCCGTCGACCCGCAGTACGGCTCGCTGGACGACTTCGACGAGTTCGTCTCCGAGGCGCACGCCCGCGGGATCCGGGTCCTCATCGACGTCGTCGCCAACCACACGTCCGACGCCCACCCCTGGTTCCAGGCCTCGCGGAACAACCCCGACGGCCCGTACGGCGACTTCTACGTGTGGAGCGACACCAACGAGCGGTACTCCGGCGCGCGGATCATCTTCGTCGACACGGAGGAGTCGAACTGGACGTTCGACACCGTGCGCCGCCAGTACTTCTGGCACCGGTTCTTCTCCCACCAGCCGGACCTCAACTACGAGAACCCGGCGGTGCAGGAGGCGATCTTCGACGTCGTGCGGTTCTGGGCGCGCCGCGGGGTCGACGGGTTCCGGCTCGACGCCGTGCCCTACCTGTTCGAGGAGGAGGGGACGAACTGCGAGAACCTCCCGGCCACCCACGCGTTCCTCGCCCGGCTGCGGGCGATGATCGACGACGAGTTCCCCGGCACGCTCGTCCTCGCCGAGGCGAACCAGTGGCCCGAGGACGTCGTGGACTACTACGGCACGCCCGAGGCGCCCGAGTGCCACATGTGCTTCCACTTCCCCGTCATGCCGCGCATCTTCTACGCGCTGCGCGACCAGCGGGCGTCGGCGATCCGGGACATCCTCGCCGCCACCCCCGACCTGCCCCAGGGCGCCCAGTGGGCGACGTTCCTGCGCAACCACGACGAGCTCACGCTCGAGATGGTGAGCACCGAGGAGCGCGCCGCCATGTACGGCTGGTACGCGGAGGACCCGCGCATGCGGGCGAACGTCGGCATCCGTCGCCGCCTCGCGCCGCTGCTGGGCCACTCCCGCGCCGAGCTCGAGCTCGCGAACGCGCTCCTGCTGTCCCTGCCCGGGTCGCCGTACCTGTACTACGGGGACGAGATCGGGATGGGGGACAACATCTGGTTGAACGACCGCGACGGCGTGCGCACGCCCATGCAGTGGACGCCGGACCGCAACGCGGGCTTCTCCACCGCCCAGGACCCGGGCCGGCTCTACCTGCCCGTCGTCCAGTCGCTCGTGAGCACGTACACGGCGGTCAACGTCGAGTCCCAGCTCGCCCAGCCCACCTCGCTGCTGCACTGGGTGCGCGGCATGCTGGAGGTGCGGCGCCGCTACCCCGTGTTCGGCGACGGCGACTTCGTGCCCCGCGACGTCGACAACGAGGCGGTGCTCGCGTTCACGCGGTCGAACGTCGCCACCACGGTGCTGTGCGTGTCCAACCTCGCCAACACCCCGCGCACGGCCCGGGTCGACGTGCCCGAGCACGCGGGCTGGGAGGCGACCGACGTGTTCGGCGGCGCCCGGTTCCCGGCGGTCGGCCCGGACGGCACGCTCGAGCTCACGCTCGGCTCGCGCGACTTCTTCTGGCTCGAGCTCACGCGTCCCGGGACGGTGCCGACGGCGCCGCTGGAGGGGCGCACGGACACGGCGCACGCGGACTTCCAGGGCCCGCCGAGCGTGGCCACCGGCCCGTCGTACCCGGGCTCGGGCGTCCGTACGGCCCCGACGACCCCGGCGATGCCCACCCGTCGGCCGACGACCGGGATGTTCCCCGGCCTCGACGCCGGGATCGCGGCGGGGCCCACGCCACCCCTGCCCGAGGACCGCTCCGAGCTCTCCCCCGTCGAGGAGGCGGTCGCCGCCCGCGACCAGGCCACGGACCCTGGCTCCGAACCCGAGGACCCGAAGGACACCTGATGCCGACCGTCTCCCCCGCGTTCGACGACTTCCTCCCCCGATGGGTCGCGCGCCAGCGGTGGTACCGCGGCTCCGCCGACCCGAGGCTCACCCGGGTCGGCGGGGCGCGCCTGGAGGACCCGGCCGGCGAGGTCGGGGTGGAGTGGTGGATGCTGCGCGACGACGCCGAGGAGCCGGTCGTCTACCTCGTGCCGCTGACCTACCGCGGCGCCCCGCTGGCCGACGACTCCGGCCTCGTCGAGGTCGTCGAGCACTCCGAGCTCGGCACCCGGTGGATCTACGACGCCCCTGCGGACCCCCTGTTCGGCCGGCTCGCGCTGAGCGCGGTGGCCGGCACCGCCGAGGTCGAGGGCCTGGGCGCCGAGCCCGGCGAGACCTCCGCGCTGCCCGCCGGGGACAGCCGGCCGCTGACCGGCGAGCAGTCCAACTCCTCCCTCGTCGTCGACCCGGCGCCGGGCCAGGACGCGTCCCCGGTCATCGTCAAGATCTTCCGCGTGCTCGACGCCGGGGACAACCCCGACGCCGAGCTCACCGGCGCCCTCTCGCGCGCCGGCTCGACGACCGTCCCCGGGGTCGTCGGCGCCCTGAGGGGCACGTGGCAGGACGACGGGGCCCCCGCGTCGGGGCACCTTGCCGTCGCCACGGAGTACCTGGCCGGGGCGAGCGACGCCTGGGAGGTGGCCGTCGAGGCCGCCCGGTCGGGCACCGACTTCACCGCGCGCGCCCGCGCGCTCGGTGCGACCGTCGGCGAGATCCACGCGCGGCTGTTCACCCTCGGCACCGCCGTCCCGGGCTCGGAGGCACGCCGGGCGCTGACCGCCCAGGTCGAGGAGCGGCTGCGCCGGGCCGGAGCGGCCGCCGCGGAGGTCGGTGGGCGCGCCGAGCGCGTGCGGGAGGTCGTCGGCCACGGCGTCGAGGCGGCCTGGCCCGTGCTCCAGCGCATCCACGGCGACCTGCACCTCGGTCAGGTCCTCGACGTGCCCGGACGCGGCTGGGTCGTGCTCGACTTCGAGGGCGAGCCGCTGCGGTCGCTGACGGAGCGCCGGCTGCCGGACATCCCCGAGCGCGACGTCGCCGGGATGCTGCGCTCCTTCGACTACGCGGCCGGCACCGCGCGGGCGGGCGGCGCCGACCCGGCCGCCACCCGCGCGTGGGCCACCGCCGCGCGCCGTTCCTTCGTCGCCGGGTGGGAGTCCGTCGCCGGGCGCTCCGTGCGCGGCCCGCTCCTCGACACCGCCGAGGTCGCCAAGGCGCTGTACGAGATCGACTACGAGGCGCGCTACCGGCCCGACTGGCTGGGCGTGCCGCTCGACGGCCTGCGCGCCCTGCTCGCCGACCGCGGCGCGGGAAGCGCCGCCGTGGGGAACAATGGGTCCATGAGCGCCGAACCAGCCGCCGTCCACGCCGACGTGCTCACCGCGGTCGCCGACGGCACGCACCACGACCCGCACTCGGTGCTCGGCGCCCACCCGGGCGCCGAGGGCGTGACGATCCGGGCGCTCGCGCACCTGGCCGAGGCCGTCACGGTGGTCACCACCGAGGGCCGCTTCCCGGCCGAGCACGAGCACGGCGGCATCTGGACCGTCGTGCTCCCGACCGTCTCGGTCCCGGACTACCGGCTCGAGGTCACCTACGACGGCCGGACGACGACCGTCGACGACCCCTACCGGTTCCTGCCCACGATCGGCGAGGTCGATCTCCACCTCATCGGCGAGGGCCGGCACGAGACCCTGTGGACCGCGCTCGGCGCGCACGTCCGCACGTTCCCCTCCGTCCTCGGTGAGGTCTCCGGCGTCTCCTTCACGGTGTGGGCGCCCAACGCCCGCGCCGTGCGCGTGGTCGGCGACCACAACGGCTGGGAGGGCCGCCGCCACGCCATGCGCTCGCTGGGCGGCTCCGGCGTGTGGGAGCTCTTCGTCCCCGGGGTCGGCGCCGGGCAGCGGTACAAGTTCCAGATCCGCACCCCCGAGGGGCACTGGGTCGACAAGGCCGACCCGATGGCCCGCCGGGCCGAGGTGCCGCCGAGCACGGCGTCCGTCGTCGAGACCTCCTCCTACGTGTGGGGCGACGAGGCGTGGATGGCCGACCGCGCCGCCACCGACCCGCACGCCGGGCCGATCTCGATCTACGAGGTGCACCTGCCGTCGTGGCGGCCGGGGCTGAGCTACGTCGAGCTCGCCGACGAGCTCGTGACGCACGTGAAGTACCTCGGCTTCACGCACGTCGAGCTCATGCCCGTGGCCGAGCACCCGTTCGGCGGCTCCTGGGGCTACCAGGTCACCGGGTACTACGCCGCGACGTCACGCCTCGGCTCGCCGGACGAGCTCCGGTTCCTCATCGACACCCTCCACCGGGAGGGCATCGGCGTCATCGTCGACTGGGTGCCGGCGCACTTCCCCAAGGACTCCTTCGCGCTCGCCCGCTTCGACGGGACCGCCCTGTACGAGGATCCGGACCCGCTGCGCGGTGAGCAGCCCGACTGGGGCACCTACGTCTTCAACTACGGCCGCCGCGAGGTGCGCAACTTCCTCGTCGCCAACGCCACCTACTGGCTCGAGGAGTTCCACGTCGATGGCCTGCGGGTGGACGCCGTCGCGTCGATGCTCTACCTCGACTACTCCCGCGAGCCCGGCCGGTGGCGGCCCAACGCCCGCGGCGGGCGCGAGAACCTCGAGGCGATCAGCTTCCTCCAGGAGACCAACGCGACCGCCTACCGGCGCTCGCCGGGGGTGATGATGATCGCCGAGGAGTCCACCGCGTGGCCCGGCATCACGGCGATGACCTCCGCCGGCGGCATCGGGTTCGGCCTCAAGTGGAACATGGGCTGGATGAACGACACCCTCCGCTACCTCGCGGAGGAGCCGATCAACCGCCGGTACCACCACGGCGAGCTCACCTTCTCGATGGTCTACGCCTACTCGGAGCAGTTCATCCTGCCGATCAGCCACGACGAGGTCGTGCACGGCAAGGGGTCGCTGCTGGCGAAGATGCCGGGCGACTACTGGCAGCAACGGGCCGGCGTCCGCGCCCTGCTCGGCTACCAGTGGTCGCACCCGGGCAAGCAGCTGCTGTTCATGGGTCAGGAGTTCGCGCAGGGCACCGAGTGGAACGAGGGCGCCGGCCTGGACTGGGCCCAGGCCCAGCAGCCCGAGCACGACGCGATCGTGCAGCTCGTCCACGAGCTCAACACCGTCTACCGTGAGCGGCCGGCCATGTGGTCGCAGGACTTCCGCCCGGAGGGCTTCGAGTGGATCGAGGCCGGCGACGGCGACCACAACGTGCTGACCTACCTGCGTCGCTCGGTCGACGGCGACGACCACGTGATGGTCGTCGTCAACTTCGCCGGCACCGCCCACGAGGGCTACCGGGTGGGCGTCCCCGACGCGGTGCCCGGCAGCTCGCGGTGGCGCGAGATCCTCAACACCGACGACGAGCGCTTCGGCGGCTCGGGGATCATCAACACCGGCGACCAGGTCGCGCGCGACGTCCCCTGGAACGGGCGATCGAGGTCGATCACGCTGCGGGTGCCGGCCCTGTCCGCGATCTGGCTCGAGCCGGTCGGCGAGCAGCTGCCGCCGAAGGAGTGACCCGGCGCTCGCCCGACGTCGTCGGGCGAGCGTCCGCACCGGTCAGTACAGCGCGCTGGCGAGCAGCCGGCGGGCCCTGGCCACGTCCGGGTCCGCCGGGCCCTGGACGTCGAACAGCTCGAGCAGCCGCTTGCGCACCGTCTCGCGCTCGTCGCCGGCCGTGCGACGCACGACGCCGACGAGGCGGTCGAAGGCCGCCGCCACGCGCCCCGACACCATCTCGACGTCGGCCGCGAGCAGCTGGGCCTCGAGGTCGGCGCCCTCGGCGTCGCCGGCCGCGAGCGCGGCCTGCGGGTCCTCGACCTGCGCGAGCCGGCGAGCCAGGGTGACCTGCGCGAGCGCCGAGATCGCCTCGGCGTCCTTCGGGTTCTGCGCGAGGGCCTTGCGGTAGGCCTCGGCGGCGGCGTCGAGGTCGCCGCGCTCGATCGCGGCCACCCCCTCGGCGTGCAGCGGCGGCAGCGGCTCGGGCTCCGGCTCGACGGGCGTCTCGTCGCCCTCCTCACCGACGTCGAGGCGACCCGTGAGGCCGTTCTGCTCGGCGACGGTGAGCAGCTCCGACATCACCGGGCGCAGCTGGTCGACCGGCGGGCTGCCGGTGAACAGCGGCATCGGGCGGCCGCCGAGGAGGGCCACGACGGAGGGGACCTGGGAGACCTGGAGCGCCTGCGCGATGCGCGGCTGCGCGTCGCCGTCGACCACCGCCAGCTGGATCCGGCCGCCCTGCTCCCGCACGAGGGTCTCGAGCGTTGCGCGCAGGTCGTCCGAGCCCTGGGCACGGGCGGAGAGGACGGCGACGAGGACCGGAAGCTCCTGGGACCGGGCGACGACCTCGCCGAGGAGCTCCTCGGTCAGGTCGACGACGAGCCCGTTCGGGTCGCTCGCGGGCTCGCCGCCCGCCGGCGCGGCCGGGGCGGCGAGGGCGGACAGGTCGACGGCACCGTAGAGGGAGGGCTGAGACATGCCGCCATTGTCCCCCGACCACGCCGGGTCGCGCAGCACTCTTTGCGCAGAGCGGATCACGCGCGCGGGGTCGGCCCTCGCCCGACGGTCGGCGCTCGCCCGACGGTCAGCGCTCGCCCGACGGTCAGCCCGCGTCGGTGGCGGACTCCGACGCGGACTCCGACGCCGACTCCGACCCGCCGGACGGGGACTCGACCACGGACTGGCCCGACGAGATCGCCTCGGTGAGCACCGAGGTCGCGCCGAGCACCTCGATCGTCTGGTCCTCCGCCTCGGCGGAGGGGACGTGGAAGGCCACGCTCACCTGGGCGATGGCGCTCACCTCGTCCTCGACCACCCCGTCGTCGCCGAGCAGGTCGCCGAAGACACCGCCGACCGTGAGCGTGCCCTCGGGCTCGGTCTTCGTCACCGTCGTGGTCGTGCGGATCACGCCGACGACGATCGCACCGCCCTCGACGGTCTGCAGCGACAGCGGTCCGTCGATCACCGGCTCGGCGGAGACGGTCGCGGTGCCGGCGGCGGAGACGGCCTCGTTGAGGCCGGCGGTCTCGGCGAACACGTCCGAGCGGAACTCGTCGGGGCCGAATCGGTCGGCCTGACTGCCCTCGGGGTCCGAGATCAGCTGGGCGTAGGCGTCGACGACCTCGGCCGGCGAGAGCACGAGCGAGTCGTCGTCGGTGGGCACGGCCTCGGCGCCGATGTCCGGGGCGAGGGTCTCCGGCACGGTCACGCCCGGGAACAGCTCGACCCACGACCACAGCCGGTAGTTGTCGCGCACGTCGGAGGTCGCGAGCGTGAGGAGCAGCGGGAGGTTCGAGCCGTCGGGGATCTGGCTCACGGCCATCGCCACGCGCGGGTACTCCTGGCTGCCGCCAACGATGTCGACCTGGGTGTCGAGCGAGAGCGGGTCCGGCTGGACCGTGCCACCGGTCGCCTCGGCGATCCGGTACTCGGCCGAGCGCAGCCGGAAGGCCGGGCCCATGACGCGCTCGCGCAGCAGCTCGGGATCCTGGGCCTCGTCCGCGTCGGCGACCGACGTCGCGACGCCCTCGAGCACGACCTCGAGGGTCTCCTGGTCGAGCGAGGGGCCGCCCGCGTCGGAGGGCGTCTCCACGTTCGGCGTCGGCAGCTCCTCCTCCCCCTCGGACCCGCAGCCGGCGAGAAGGCCGGCGGAGAGCAGGACGGCAAGTGTGGTCGTGGTGCGGCGGTTCATCGCGTCACCTCCGGTTCTCGGGAGCGCTCCGAGGACCGAAGCCCCACAGATCGCGCCATTCGTCGTCCGTCGTCGTGGCGGCGCCGGACGACGTGGGGGGCGGGGTCCCGTCGCTGTGCGCGGGGGCGGCGTCACCGCCGGTGTCCGGTTCGCCGTGCGGCTCGCCGGTGGAAGGGGCGGCACCGGGACCGGCGCCGAGCCGCGCGCGGCGTTCGAGCGCACGGCGCTCGCGCCTGGTGAGGGGCCGGCCGGCGGCCTCGGCGGCCTCCGCGTCGGCGAGTGCCTGGTCGGCGTCGGCGGCCTGCGTCGGCGCGTCCGTACCGAGCGCGTCGGCGGATCCGCGGTGCGCGTCCGCGCGCGGCGAGTAGGGCAGGATCCCCGCGCCGCGCGACGACCCGGCGGAGCGCAGGTCCTCGCGGACCTCGGTGTCGACGCCGGCCCGCAGGTCGTCGTGCGCCTCGCGGCGTGCCTCGGTGAGGACGCGGCGCTCGTGGCGGCGCAGGGGCTCCCCCGAGCGCTCCCGCTCGGCCAGCGCGGCCATCTCCGGCGCGAGCGCGGCGTCGACCGCCTCGGGCGAGACGTCGACCGCCTCGGGGGCGGTGCCGGACGGTGCGGGCGTGGTACCGGTGCCTCCCGACGACGCGTCGTCGGCCCCCGCGGTGCCGTCCGCCGCCCGGCCGTCCGCCGCGTCGGTGGGGGCGTCGGCCGGGGCGCCCGCGGGCTCGACGACGTCGATGGTCTCGGTGTCGTCCTCGCGCGGCGCGAACGCCGACGTGCCACCGAGCGCGGCCGCGCCCACCGCCGTCGCGCCCGCTGCGCCGGCACCCGCGAACGCGGAGCCGGAGGTGGCGGAGGTGCCGGAGCCCTCCGCGCCGGACCGGTCGTGGGTGCTCGCGTCGTCGGCCGACGCGGCGCTCCCGCGCGCGGCGGCGACCTCGGGTGCGTAGGGGTCCGTCGTCGGGCGCCCCGCGGCGGGCGCCGGGTCGTACGCGCCGCTACCGGTGCGCGAGGCTGCCAGCTCGTCGTCCACGGCCGGCCGGCCGTCGTGGGCCCCGGCGGCACCCTCGGCGCTGACGACCGGGTCGCGGTCGGACCGGCGCGAGGGCCACAGGAGCAGCGCGAGCGCGACGAGGAGCAGGACGCCGCCGGCGACGAGACCGGGGACGAGATAGGGGGTCTCGACGTCCTGGGGCCAGGACAGGGTGAGCGACGGCGCGTCCGCGGTGCCGTCGACGACGGCGAACAGCGTCTGTCCACCCGGCTCGCCCGACCGGTCGAGGGTGACCTCCCCGGTGCCGACGTCGGCGTCGCGGAACAGGTCGGAGCCCGACGGGTGCGGCACCGTGGTCTCCGTGCCGGCCACGGCGCTCGCCAGCTCTGTGCGCGACTCGAGGCCGGTGACCGAGGTGCGCTCGGCGTCGCCGACCCACTCCGTCACGCGGCTGGTCGGCACGAACGTGTACCAGATCTCCTCGCCGGGATCTGCGGTGAGCGTGACGGTCACCTCGTCGGCACCCATCTCGAGGACGCCCGGGTCGGTGAGCAGGACGGGGGTGCCGGGCCGCTGGGCCAGCGAGGCCGTGAGCTCGTCCTCGTCCCGCCAGGACGTGGCGGTCAGGATCGCCAGGACGATCGCGGTCACTCCGAGGACGGCGAGCAGGGCCGCAAGGATGCGTCGGATCACGGGGCGGGCGTCCTTCCGGTCGGCGGCCGCCGACGGCGACCCGGGTCGACTGATCAGGGTACGGCGTGATGGCGTCCCACGGAGCGTGGAACGGCACACGCCCGCCGCCGCCCTCACGACGGCGACGTACCCTGGCGCCGACCATCCGCCCGTGACGTGCCGGTACGGCACGATCCGGGCCCTCCCCGACCGTGAGGACCGTCATGGACGAGCAGGCCAGCTTCCCCGTCGTCATGCGGGGCTACGACCGCGCCCAGGTCGACCACCGCATCAACGACCTCACGAGCCGGCTCGCGGCGGCCCGCGACCACGTGGAGAACCTCGACGCCCGGGTGCTCCGGCTGACCACCGAGCTCGAGGACGTGCGAGGCCAGCTGGCCGAGTCCGGGACGCCGACCTACGCCGGCCTCGGGTCGCGCACGGCCCACCTGCTCTCCGCGGCCGAGCAGCAGGCGAACGAGGTCGTCGAGCAGGCGGAGCGGGACGCGCGCCGGACGACGGAGCGCGCCCAGGCCTCGGCCGACCGGCTCGGCGAGCGCTCCGAGCGCGAGGCCGCCGCCGTCGTCGGCGACGCCCGGCGCGCGGCCGACCTGCTGACCTCGCGCTCGGAGTCCGAGGCCGCGGCCCGCGTGCAGGACGCCGAGGTGCGCGCGGAGGAGCTGCTCACCGCGGCCGAGCGCCGCGTCTCGGCGATCCGTCGCGAGATGGAGGCGGAGGAGATCACGCGCAGGGCCGACCTCGAGCGGGAGCTCGGTCTGGCGCGGGCGACCGCCACCGAGGAGCTGGCGGTCGCCCGCGCGAACGCCGAGCGCGACCTCGCGGCGGCGCACGAGGCCGCCACCACGGCCCGGGCCCAGGCCGTCGAGCAGGCCGAGCAGCGGGCGAACGACGCCGAACGCCGTGCCGCCCAGGCGCTGACGCTCGCCGAGGAGGTCACGCGGGAGGCGGACGAGGAGGCGCGGTTCCGGGTCTCCGAGGCGAGCGAGGAGGCCGAGCGCCTGCTCGCCGAGGCCCGCAAGGAGGCCGAGCGGACACGCACGGAGGGCGCCGAGGAGGCCGACCGGGTCCGCGTCGGTGCCGGGGCCGAGGTCGCGCGTCTCGAGGAGCGCGGCACGCTCCTCACCGAGTACCTCGAGCAGATCCGGCGGGCGCTGCACGAGGTCGTCGAGACCGGCGCCGAGGACGGGATCGGAGCGGCCGCACGTGCCGACGCCGTCCTCGCCGACCCGCCGGGCGGGCCCCGGACGGCGGACGGGTCGGGTGCCGACGAGAGCGCCGGTCCGGACGACGGCCCGACGGCCCACGAGCCGGACCGCGACGAGAGCGACGGTCCAGACGAGACGGACGCCCCGGACGCCCCGGACGCGACCACCGGAGGGAGCGATGAGCGCCAGGGGTGATCGACGGACCGGTCGGGCGCCGGAGGGGTCCGGCGGGCGGCACGACCGACGAGCGTGAGGCTCAGCGGACCATCCGCACGGTCGGCAGCGTCTCGAAGGACCCGGTCGCGCCGTCCTCGACGAACCCGTGGCGACGGTAGAAGGCCCGGGCGCGCTCCTGGCCCTGCCACACCCACAGGAACGCCGGGGCGTCGCCGAGCGCCATCGTCATGAGGTTGTCGGCCGTGCCGCTCCCCTGCTCGTCGACGTCGAGGTACATCGACTCCAGCCTCAGCGACCGGACCTCGCCGCCGCCGACCGCGCACGCCCGCGCGAACCCGACCGCCGCGCCGTCGCGCTGGGCGAGCCACGTGGCCGCTCCCCCGCCGTCGTCGGCCAGCAGCTCCCGCCACGTCCGCGGGTAGCCGGCCAGACGCTCCTCGAGCCGGTCGGCGTCGACCGCACCGCCGTAGGTCGCCCGCCAGGCCCTGGCGTGCAGCTCGGCGATCGCGTCCGCGTCGAGCACGGTCGCGGGGTGGATCTTCGCGGTGGTCACCGCGCTACCCTACGGCTGCTGCACGGGAGCGACCGCGCGCTCGTGGAGGTCGCGCAGCGCGCCGCCGACGGCCTCCGGCGCCTCGAGCGGCGCCAGGTGGCCGACGCCCGCGATCTCGAGGACCTCGGTGCCCAGGGCGTCGGCCATGTCCAGCGCGTCCTCCCCGGACGCCAGCGTGTCCTCGGCCCCCCGCAGCACGAGCGCGGCGACACCCCGCCGGCCCAGCGCCCGCAGGTCGTCCGTCGAGTCCGGCCGGGCGGCCATCGCCCGCGCGGCGAACGCGACACCCTCCGGAGTGGACTCCGCCGCCCACCCGGCGACCGCGTCGGCCAGGCCGGGCGCGTCGTTCGCCGTCGTCGTGCCGAGAAGCGGACCGAGCGTGGGGGCGAGAGCCGACACTCCGGGCGGACCCAGGACGTCGACGGCGAGCCGCTCGCGCCTGTCGCGCGCCTCACCGGGGTCGGGCGCGGCCTTCGTGTCGATGAGCCCGATGCCCGCGAGCCGCTCGGGGGCCAGCGCTGCGAGCCGCATCGAGACGTAACCACCGATCGACGTACCGGCGACCACGAACCGGTCGACGCCCTGCTCGTCGAGGGCGGCGAGGACGGCCCGCGCGACCATCTCCAGCCGGGGCCCGTCGGTCCAGGCCACGGCGTCGGCGACATCGGCCGGGGAGGGCGAGTCCCCGAACCCGGGAGAGTCGACGCCGAGGGTCGGGACGCCGGTGAGATGCGGCAGGAGGGCCGCGTACATGCGCGAGTCGAGCGGGAACGCGTGGAGGAGGACGAGCGGGACGTCCCCGGCGGGACCGTGGCGGTGGACGGCGAGCGTGGTCATGGCACCAGCGTTCCACCCCGCCGCGAGAGCGGCCAGCCCGGTGGGGGTCCGGGAGCGCCGCGGTCGAGTGCCGTCGAGCCGGGTCGCCCCCGCTACCGCCGCCGAGTGGGCCGTCTCGTGCCCCGGGCCCGCCAGCAGGCGGTGTGCCAGTGGCGGCGGTCCTGCGCGCCGGCCTCCGCTCCCCAGATGTGCTCGGCCGGCCAGGCGACGACGTGCGAGGTGCCGGGGCCGATCTCCTGGTCGCAGCCGGGGCAGCGGTAGGTCTTGTCCGAGCCGCGCACCGTGCGGACCTTGAAGTCCTCCCCGTCCGGGCCCGCCTCCTGGCGCGGCAGGGAACCGAGGCGGTCCATGTCCAGCGGGACGTGCCCGCCGGAGTAGGGGCGCTTCCCCGAGCGCCTGCTGCGCGCCATCAGGACTCCGTGGCGAGCAGCCCGCGGACGTCCGCGCCGTCCGTCGCGGCCCGGCGCGCGGCCTCCTCGTGCGCGGCGAGCCCGGGGCCGTGGCCGACCTCGCCCGCACCGGTGGGGACCAGGCCCAGCAGGGGGGTGCCGAGGTAGGCGTTGTCCAGCGCGGTGAGGACCTCGTAGAGGCCGGACGGGTCCGCCTCGCGGCCGCCCGGTGTCGTGCCGACGTGGACGAGCTCGACCTCGTCCGCGCCGGGGGTCCCAGCCGGCCGCACCGTGGTCCCCGGAGCGGTGACGCCCGCCCGGTCCCGGCCCGCGCGGTCCCGGCCCGCGCGCCGGGCGGTGCGGGTGCCGGAGTGCTCGACGACGAGGACGTCGAGCCCGCGGCGGATCGCGACGAGGTCGCCGGGGCGGACGTGGTCCCAGCCCGCCGGTGCGGTCGCCGCGCGGGCCTCGACGGGGTACGTGCCGTCGAGCAGCGGTCCCAGCACGACGTGGTTCGTCATGAGGTCGGCCTCGAGCGCGGCGGCGAGGTCCGGGGGGAAGGACGGGTCGGCGGGGCGGGTCACCTCGAGGTGCACGGCGGTCCCGACGACGCCGGCGCCGGCCTCGCGCAGGGCGGTCGCCGCGGCGCCGTGGCCGAGGAGCGCGTGGTGCAGGGCGGCGAGCGTGCGGCCCACGTCGCCGGCGCCGGCTCTCCGGGCGACCCGCAGCGGGTCGCGCACGGTGAGCCAGGCGGCGACCTCGGTGGTCCCGGCCGCGGCCACGGCGGCCCGGGCGAGCTCGGCACGGCGGCCGACGCTCTCCCGCGTCGGGGCGGGGTCCGGCGCGAGGACGACGACGCACGCCCGTCCGGAGTCGGCCGCGCGGGCGAGCTGCGCGGCGAACGCCTCCGCGGCGGACGCGCCGCCGTCCACGAGGGAGTGCTCGGCGGTGACGAGCACGGCGGCCCCGGGAGCGAGCCAGTCGCCGTCGGTGCGGAGGTCGGCGCCGGGCCGGTCGTCGGGGGCGGACCGGTCGTCGTCTGAGGGCCGTGCGTCGGGCGCGCTCGTGGTCACCGCGCCTCCTAGAACAGGCGGGAGCCGACGTCGTCGACCCCGCGCATCGCGTCGTAGTCCAGCACGAGGCACCGGATGCCGCGGTCCTCGGCGAGCGTGCGCGCCTGGGGCTTGATCTGCTGCGCCGCGAACACCCCTCGGATCGGGCTGAGCAGCGGGTCCCGGCCCAGGAGGTCGAGGTAGCGGGTGAGCTGCTCGACGCCGTCGATGCCGCCGACCCGCTTGATCTCCACGGCCACGGCACCGCCGTCGGGGTCCCGCACGAGCAGGTCGACCGGACCGATCGGCGTGGGGTGCTCGCGGCGGACGAGACGGTGACCGGCGCCGAGGAGCTCGACCTGCTCCGCCAGCAGCACCTGGAGGTGGGCCTCGACGCCGTCCTTGACCAGGCCCGGGTCGACGCCGAGCTCGACGCTCGTGTCCGAGATGACCTCGTGCAGCCGCACCACGAGCCGGTCGTCGGTCTTCGCGGCGCTGACCTCCCAGACGAGCGTGGTGCCGCCCTCGGTCTCGACCGCGTCGGGCTCGCGCTCCTTGAGGGTGCACGGCGCCGTCATCCAGTTCAGCGGCTTGTAGCTGCCGCCGTCGGAGTGGATGAGCACCGAACCATCGGCCTTGACCATGATGAGGCGCGGGGCGAGCGGGAGGTGCGCCGACAGCCGGCCCGAGTAGTCGACGGAGCAACGGGCGAAGACGGTACGCACGGTCGACCACGTTACCCCGCCGAGCCGCAGACCAGGTCGCGCGGCGGCGGGGCCCGGCCGCTGCGGACGCGCGGGGCGCCTCAGGTACCGCGGACCCGGGGCGGGGCGCCCTCGCTCCAGCCCACGAGGGCCTGCACGGCGGACGGAGCCAGGCGCAGCTGCGCGGTGCGCCGACCGTCGCTGAGGGTGAGCTGGACGACCGACCGCCCGCCCGGGTCGGGGGGCCGGGGGTCGTAGCCGCGCAGCTCGAGTGCGGTGCGGTCCATGCGCAACCGGGGCCGCACCGCCAACGACGCGAACTGGTACCACGCCAGGTCGGTCGCACCGAGCTGGGCGAGCCCGCGGCGCCACCGGTCCTCACCGGTGCGGAGGCGGCACTCCACGGTGCCGCCGCGCCGGTAGAGGCGCAGGGCGCGCCACAGCAGGGCGCAGGCCAGGGCCGCGCACACGGCGAGGACGGCAAGGATCCCCAGGATCACCAACCATCCGGTGCGCGGCATCGGCGGCCTAGGCGAGCGTGCTGTCGTCCGACGCCGGCTCGGCGTCGAGCACGCCGACCTCGGCGTCCTCGTCGGCCACGACGACGGTGACGACGTCGTCATCCACCGAGACGAACCCGCCGTGCACGTCGAGGGAGACGGTCGAGCCGCCCGCCGTCACCCTCGCCGTGCCGGGCAGGAGCACCGCGAGCACCGGCTCGCGCCCGGGCAGCACGCCGAGCTCTCCCTCGGCGGCGGGCACGACGACGGAGGACGCCTCCCCCGACCACAACACACCGGTCGGGGAGACGACGTCGACCGTCAGCGATCCGTTGCCGGCCACGTCAGCGCTCGTCGGCCTGGATCTTGGACCAGGAGCGCTCGAGGTCCTCGATACCGCCGATGTTGAAGAACGCCTGCTCCGGCACGTGGTCGTAGGTGCCCTCGGCGATGCGCTTGAAGGCCTCGACGGTCTCGGCGACCGGCACGGTCGAACCCTCCACGCCCGTGAACTTCACGGCCGTGTAGGTGTTCTGCGAGAGGAACTGCTCGATGCGGCGCGCACGGGCGACCGTCACCTTGTCCTCCTCGGACAGCTCGTCGACGCCGAGGATCGCGATGATGTCCTGCAGCTCCTTGTTCTTCTGCAGGATCGACTTCACGCGGGTCGCGACCTCGTAGTGCTCCTGACCCACGAACTCCGGTGCGAGGATGCGCGAGGTGGAGGTCAGCGGGTCCACGGCCGGGTACAGGCCGCGCGAGGCGATGTCGCGGGAGAGCTCCGTGGTGGAGTCCAGGTGCGCGAACGTGGTCGCCGGGGCGGGGTCCGTGTAGTCGTCCGCCGGCACGTAGATCGCCTGCAGCGAGGTGATCGAGTGGCCGCGGGTGGAGGTGATGCGCTCCTGGAGCTGGCCCATCTCGTCCGCGAGGGTGGGCTGGTAGCCCACGGCGGAGGGGACGCGGCCGAGCAGCGTGGAGACCTCGGAGCCCGCCTGCGTGAAGCGGAAGATGTTGTCGATGAACAGCAGCACCTCCTGCTGCTGGACGTCGCGGAAGTACTCCGCCATCGTCAGCGCCGAGAGCGCGACGCGCAGGCGCGTGCCCGGGGGCTCGTCCATCTGGCCGAACACCAGCGCGGTCTTGTCGAACACCCCGGCGTCGTCCATCTCCTCGATGAGGTCGTTGCCCTCACGGGTGCGCTCGCCGACTCCGGCGAACACCGACACACCGCCGTGGTCCTGCGCGACGCGCTGGATCATCTCCTGGATGAGGACCGTCTTGCCGACGCCGGCGCCGCCGAACAGGCCGATCTTCCCGCCCTGGACGTACGGGGTGAGCAGGTCGATGACCTTGATGCCGGTCTCGAACATGGTCGTCGAGCCCTCGAGCTCGTCGAACCGCGGGGGCTGACGGTGGATCGGCCAGCGCTCGTTGACCTCGAGGGTCTCCCCCTCGGCGAGGTTGAGCGGCTCACCGGTGACGTCGAAGACGTGGCCCTTCGTCACGTCGCCGACGGGCACGGAGATCGGGGCGCCGGTGTCCCGCACCTCGCCGCCGCGGACGAGACCGTCGGTCGGCTTGAGGGCGATCGCGCGCACGAGGTTGTCACCGAGGTGCTGGGCGGTCTCGAGCGTGATCTCGGCGTCCTCCTCCTGCCCGGGCAGGTGGAGCGTGGTCTTCAGCGCGTTGTAGACCTCGGGGATCTGGCCGGCCGGGAACTCGACGTCGACGACGGCACCGATCACTCGGGCGATGCGGCCGACGCCGGCGGTCTCGGCCTGCGGCGTCTCGGACTGGGTGGCGGTCATGAGTTTCGTCCTCGGTCTCGGGTGCTCGGAAGTGTGGGGGTCGGGTCGGTCAGCTCGCGCTCAGCGCGTCGACGCCCGAGACGATCTCGGAGATCTCCTGGGTGATCTCACCCTGCCGCGCCTGGTTCGCCAGCCGCGTGTAGTCGCGGATGATGTCCTCCGCGTTCTCGGTCGCCGTGTGCATCGCGCGCTGGCGCGAGGCCAGCTCGGAGGCCGCCGCCATGAGCAGCTGGGCGCGGATGCGGTTGGAGACGTACATCGGGAGGAGCTGGTCGAGCACGTCCTCGGGGCTCGGCTCGAACTCGTAGAGCGGCAGCGCCTTCGACGTCGGCTCGGCGACACCCTCGACCACCTCGAGCGGAAGGACGCGGCGACGCTGGACGACCTGCGTGACCATCGACTGGAACCGGGTGAACACGACGTGCAGCTCGCTCACCCCGCCCTCGCCCGGCTCGGCCCGGTAGGCGCCGAGCAGGGTCTGCGCGATCTCCTGGGAGACCGCGACCGAGGGGCTGTCGGACTCACCGGTCCAGGTCGCCACGACCTCGCGACCGCGGAACTTGAAGTAGCTCTCGCCCCGGCGGCCGAAGACGTACAGCCGGGGGGTCTTGCCCTCGGCCTCCAGCTCCTCGAGCAGGCGCTCGGCCTCCCGCAGCACGGTCGCCGAGTAGGCGCCCGCCATGCCGCGGTCGGAGGTAACGACGAGCACCGCGACGTCCGTGGTGTCGTCGCGACCCGAGATCAGCGGGTGGTCGAGATCCGCGTGCGACGCGACGGCCGACACCGCGCGGATGAGCGCGGCGGTGTAGGGGTCGGACCCGAGCGCGGCGTCCCGGGCCTTGCCGATCCGTGAGGCCGCGATGAGCTCCATCGCGCGGAAGACCTTCTTGAGCGTCTGGGTCGCCCGGATCTTCTGCTTGTAGACGCGCTGCTGTCCCGCCATGGATCAGGCCTTGGCCCTGACGATCTGCTCCTGCGCGACCTCGGCCTCGGACTCCTCCTCGCCCTCGACCTCCTCGAGCAGCTTGCCCTCCCCGGTGGTGAACCCGGAGCGGAAGTCCTCGACGCCGGCCTGCAGCGCCTGGAGGGTGTCGTCGTCGAGCTTGCCGGTGGAGACGATCGCGTCGAGCACGGAGGTGGTCGAGCGCAGGTGGTCGATCAGCTCGGTCTCGAAGCGGGACACGTCGCTCACCTCGACGTCGTCGAGGTAGCCGTTCGTTCCCGCCCAGATGGAGACGACCTGGTCCTCCACCGGGTACGGGCTGGACTGCTGCTGCTTGAGCAGCTCCATGAGGCGCTCGCCGCGGGTGAGCTGCTGGCGGGTCGTCGGGTCCAGGTCCGAGGCGAACATGGCGAACGAGGCCATGGCTCGGTACTGGGCGAGCGTGATCTTCAGCGTGCCCGCGACCTTCTTCATCGCCTTGATCTGCGCGTCACCACCGACCCGGGACACCGAGATGCCGACGTCGACGGCGGGACGCTGGTTCGAGTTGAACAGGTCCGACTGCAGAAAGATCTGGCCGTCGGTGATCGAGATGACGTTGGTCGGGATGTACGCCGAGACGTCGTTGCCCTTGGTCTCGATGATCGGCAGACCGGTCATCGACCCGGAGCCGAGCTCGTCGTTCAGCTTCGCGCAGCGCTCGAGCAGCCGGGAGTGCAGGTAGAAGACGTCGCCCGGGTAGGCCTCACGGCCCGGCGGGCGGCGCAGCAGCAGGGACACGGCGCGGTAGGCCTCGGCCTGCTTCGACAGGTCGTCGAACACGATGAGGACGTGCTTGCCGCCGTACATCCAGTGCTGGCCGATGGCCGAGCCCGTGTAGGGGGCGATGTACTTGAAGCCGGCCGGGTCCGACGCGGGCGAGGCGACGATCGTCGTGTACTCCAGCGCGCCGGCGTCCTCGAGCGTCTTGCGGACCGCCGCGATCGTCGAGCCCTTCTGGCCGATGGCGACGTAGACGCAGCGGACCTGCTTGGCCGGGTCGCCCGAGTCCCAGTTGGCCTTCTGGTTGAGGATCGCGTCCAGGGCGATCGCCGTCTTGCCGGTCTTGCGGTCGCCGATGATGAGCTGACGCTGGCCGCGACCGATCGGGATCATCGCGTCGATGGCCTTGAGGCCCGTCTGCAGCGGCTCGTGGACCGACTTGCGGGCCATGACGCCGGGGGCCTGGAGCTCGAGCGCGCGGCGCCCCTGGAGCTCGGTGATCTCGCCGAGGCCGTCGATCGGCTTGCCGAGCGGGTCGACCACGCGACCGAGGTAGCCGTCTCCGACCGGGACCGAGAGCACCTCGCCGGTGCGGTGCACCTCCTGGCCCTCCTCGATGGCGGTGTACTCGCCGAGGACGACGACACCGATGTGGCGCTCCTCGAGGTTCATCGCCAGGCCGAGCGTACCGTCCTCGAAGCGCAGCAGCTCGTTGGCCATCGCGCCGGGGAGGCCCTCGACGGTCGCGATACCGTCCGCGGCGGAGATCACGTGGCCGATCTCGTCCGTGCTCGCGGCCCCCGGCTCGTAGGAGCTCACGAAGCTGTCCAGGGCCGCCCGGATCTCGTCGGGGCGGATCGTCAGCTCTGCCATCTCAAGTGTCCTTGTCCTCGTCCGGTCCCTCGTGGGGCCCGATTGTGTTCCTGCGTGTGGGGTCGATCAGCCGGCGATGCGCCGGTGCGCCTCGTCCAGGCGCGTGCGGACGGTGCCGTCCAGGATCGTGTGACCGACCTCGACGCGCAGACCCCCGATGATCGCGGGGTCGATGTCGACGTGCAGCGCGATGTCGCTGCCGTGCTCGCGGGCGAGCGCGGCGACGAGCCGCTCGCGCTGCTCGCCCGTGAGCGGGACGGCCGCCGTGACGCGGGCGACCTTGCGGTCGCGCCGCTCGGCCGCGCGTTCGGCGGCGTGGGTCAGCGCGCTGAGCACCGAGCGCTCGTGGAGCGAGCCGACGCCGCGGCGGGCGATGAGCAGCGCCGCCGGCGAGATGCGCTCGCCGAGCACCCGGGTCAGGAGCTCGCGGCGACCGGCCAGGTCCCGCGCCTCCTCGGCCAGCGCCACCTCGAGGTCGGGCGAGCCGGCGATGACGCCGCGCACGTCGAGCAGCTCCGCGCCGAGCGCGTCGAGCCCGTCGCCCCGCTCGGCCGCCGCGAGGACCGTGTCCTGCCCGAGGGTCTCGAGGGCCTCGACGATGTCCAGGTCCGCCGACCAGCGCTCGCGCGCCAGCCCGGCGACGAGATCGGTCACGCGGCCGTCCACGGAGTCGCCCAGGACGCGCACCGCGAGCGCGGCCCGGTCCTCGCCGGAGCGGGACGGGTCGGTCATCGCGCGCCGCACGGCCGTGCTCTCGGCGAGCAGGTCCGCGACCGCGAAGACCGTCCCCGCGAGGTCGAACGCGTCATCGGCCTCCCGGACGACCGGGTCCCAGCGACCCTGAGCCTGCCCGAGGGCGACGGAGCTGGAGGCGCGCATGACGATCAGCCCTCCTGGGTCGTGCTGGTGGTGCGGGTGGTGGCGCCGGCGGTGTTCTGCTGCTCGAGGTCGTCGAGGAACCGGTCGACCACGCGGGACTGGGCGGCGGAGTCCGCGAGGGACTCCCCCACGATCCGCGAGGCCAGCTCCACGGCGAGCGTGCCGACGTCGCTGCGCAGGCTCTGCGCGGCCTGACGGCGCTCCGCCTCGATCTGGCGCTCGGCCGCGGCCGTGGTGCGCTCGGCCTCGTCCTGCGCCTTGCGCTGGGCCTCGGCCTCGATCTCCTTGCCGCGGGCGTTGGCCCGCTCGCGGATGCCGGCCGCCTCGCGGCGCGCCTCGGCCAGCTCGCTGGCCGAGGACTCCTCGGCGTTGGCGAGCATCGCCTCGGCGTCCTCCGCCTTGCGCAGGCCCTCGGCGATCTTGTCGGACCGCTCGTCGAGGATGCCGGTGAGGCGCGGTACGCCCCAGCGGACGACCGCGAAGGCGATGACTGCGACGACCACCAGCGACCAGATGATGTCGTACCAGGCCGGGATGAGGAGGTCGAGACCGTCCCTCACCCCCGCGACGACGTTGCCGCTGGCAGGCATCAGAAGATGAGGCCCGCGATGAGGCCGAGCAGACCGAGAGCCTCGGCGAACGCGGCACCGATGAACATGTTGGTCATCAGGCGGCCCGCGACCTCGGGCTGGCGGGCGGTGGCCTCCTGGGTCTTGCCGACGAGGTAGCCGATGCCGATGCCGGGGCCGATCGTGCCGAGGCCGTAACCAACTGCGGAGAGCGAGCCGTCCATGTGGTGGTTCCTTACTTGTGTGGGTGTGGATCGGTCTGGTGTGGAGTGTGCCGGCCGTGGCCGGATGCGGGTCCGGCCTAGTGGTCGGACACGGAGAGCTGGATGTACACGGCGGAGAGCAGCGTGAAGATGTAGGCCTGCAGCGCGCTGATGAAGATCTCGAACAGCGTGAATCCCAGCCCGGCCACGAGAGTGACACCGCCGAGGCCGGCCATCACGCCGCTCGCCTGGAAGAAGAAGAAGTGCGTGGCCGAGAAGCACAGCACGAGCAGGATGTGCCCGGACATCATGTTGGCCAGCAGACGGATGGTGAGCGTCACCGGCCGCAGGAGGAAGGTCGAGATGAACTCGATGGGCGTGAGGATGATGTAGATCGGCTTCGGCACGCCCGCCGGGAAGAGCTGGCCGCCGAAGAACTTCCCCGCGCCGCGCTCCCTGATGCCGGCGTACATGAAGGCGATCCACGCGATGATCGCGAACGTCAGCGGAAGACCGACGACTGACGTTCCCGCGATGTTGAGGAACGGGATCACGCCCGTCATGTTGAAGAACAGGACGCCGACGAAGATCACGGTGAGCAGGGGCGTGTACTTGCGGCCCAGCCGTTCGCCGAGCGAGTCGAAGGCGATGTTGCGGCGCACGAACTCCTGGGCGAGCTCCATCAGTGACTGAGCCCGGCCGGGCACGAGCCGCAGCCTCCGGGTACCCAGCCAGATGACGAGGACCAGGGCGGCCACGGCGACGAATCGGACCAGCATGATCCGGTTGAGGGCGAACGGCGTGCCCTCGAAGAGGAACGGCTCGGGGAAGAACTCCTCGAGACCCGGCGCGTGCCAGCCCTCGCCCCCCTCGGCGGTGACGATGCGGACGTGCGCGGCAGTGGCGGCGTTCGTCAACGCATTCAGCACAGGTCGTCTCCCGGGGTCATGGTGGGCGGCGCGTGCGGCACACCTCGAGAGCTCCCTCGTAGCGCACCGACGGCAGTCAGACTAACCCATTCCGACTGGCCCTCCACCCCCGATCTCGGGGCCCACGACGCGACACCCGTCACGTTCTGGGCCGTCCGGCGTCGGGCCGACGGACGCCCCCGCGGACCTCGACGTCAGTCCTCGACGTCGGGCCTCGCCGGCGGTGAGGTGTAGGGGATCCGCGCCGTCATCACGGCGTGGGAGTCGATGAGGACCGAGCCGAGGACCGCGATCGCGGCGGAGCCGAAGAGCACCCCGCGGTGGAAGAAGTCGGCGTCGCGCACCGCGAGCAGGACGAGGATGACCAGCACGGTCTTGAGCAACCACGAGCCCATGACGGCGATGACCATGAGGTCGAGCGGGCGCTTCGCGGCCGCCCGGACGGCCACGACGGTGGTCACGGCGAAGATCGCGGCGAGGCCGGTGCCGATGACGCCGCCCCACATGCCACGCGTCCCGCCGACGAGAAGCCCGATCCCGATGGACAGGGCCGCGACGACGAGGAGGAAGAGCACGAGCCGTTTGAGGATGCCGGTGAAGAGCTCCGGCGGCAGAGCGGGGTCGTTGGGGTCCCTCGGCCGCGGGGCGGCCGCCTCCGAGCCGGTGCCTGCATCCGCGTCGGTGCCTGCGTCCGACGTCGGTGGGGCCTCGTCCGCGCCCGGGGTCCGTCGGGTCTGGTCCGCGCCGTCGTCGGCCGTCGGGTCGTTGGTGGTCGGGTCGGTCACGTGGAGCTCCTGGGGCTGGACTTGCGGTGGGCGGGCAGGAGACGCGCGGTGAGCACGAGCGCGACGAGCGCGGCACCGCCGGCGCCGATCGCGACCTGCGCGAGGGGGAAGAAGGCGAGGGAGACCGCGGTGCCGGACACGACCGCGGTCCACAGGTGGAGGATTGCGACCGCGGCGCGGTGGCTGTGCCCGAGCCGGAGCAGCCGGTGGTGGAGGTGCGAGGCGTCCGCGTCGAACGGGGAGCGTCCGTCGACCACGCGGCGCACCACCGAGGTGACGATCTCGATGAGCGGGACCGCGAGCACGGCGACGGGGATGAGGATCGGCACGAACGCCGGCAGGGCGCGGCTCGTGGATACGGCCGAGGGGTCGATCTGGCCCGTGACGACGATGGCCGCACCGGAGAGCACGAGGCCGAGGAACATCGCGCCGGAGTCGCCCATGAAGATGCGGGCGGGGTGCAGGTTGTGCGGGAGGAAGCCCAGGCACGCCCCGGCGAGCGCGGCGAGGATCGCCGAGGCGACGTTCGCGTAGTTGCCCGGCGAGGCGTCCCGCGCCAGCAGGTAGGTGAACAGGAAGAACGACGAGGCGCCGATGAGGATCATGCCTGCGGCCAGCCCGTCGAGACCGTCGACGAAGTTCACGGCGTTGACCACGACGACGACGATGAGCACCGTCGCCAGCAGCGAGAAGCCCGAGGAGCCGATGGTCAGGCCGAAGATCGGGAACGTGATGAGCTGGACGCCCTGCCAGGCCATGAGGCCCGCCGCGAGGAACTGGCCGGCGAGCTTCGTCAGCCAGTCGAGGTCCCACACGTCGTCGGCCACGCCGATCAGGCAGATGACGCACGCGCCGAGGAGGATGCCCCACGCCTGCGAGGACTGGGCGAACACGTCCTCGAGGTACGGGATGCGCGAGGCGAGCAGCATCGCTCCGCCGAACCCGAGAAGCATCGCGAGGCCGCCGAGCCGCGGGGTGGGCACCGCGTGGACGTCGCGGTCCCGCACGGCGGTCAGCGCACCCACGCGGACGGCGACGCGCCGCAGGACCGGGGTGAGCAGGTAGGTGACGACGGCGGCGAGCGCCGTGACGAGCAGGTAGGTCCTCATGCCGGGGCGGGCGAGCCCGCCTCACCGCCCGGACCGGCGTCCCCGGTCTCGGCGAGCTCGGGCACGACCTCGGCGAGCGTGGCGAGGGACAGCGCGCCGAGCCGCAGGACCCGCACGGTCTCCCCGGTGAGGTCGAGGATGGTCGACGGCTCGCCGGCGCCGACCGCGCCCGCGTCCAGGTAGACGGCGACCGACCCGCCCAGCTGCTCGCGTGCGTCGGCGCATGTGCCGGGCGGCGGGTGGCCGGTGCGGTTCGCCGAGGAGACCGCGGTCGGCCCTGCGCGGCGCAGGAGCTCTCGCGCCAGCTCGTCGTCGGGCATCCGCACGGCCACGGTGCCCCGGGTGTCGCCCAGGTCCCAGCTCAGCGCGGGCTGGGACCGGCACACGAGCGTGAGGGCTCCGGGCCAGAAGCGTTCGGCCAGCGCGTGGGCGGAGTGAGGCAGGTGCGTGGTCAGGGCGGGCAGGACGGCGAGGTCGCCGACGAGAACGGGGGGCGGCTTGTCGCGGCCGCGTCCCTTGGCGGCCTGGAGCACCTCGACGGCGGCCGGGTCGAAGGCGTTGGCGGCGACCCCGTAGACGGTGTCCGTCGGCAGCACGACGAGCTCACCGCGGCCGAGCGCCGACACGGCGGCGTCGAGGCCGACCGCGCGCTCGCGCGCGGAGGACGTGTCGAAGACGGTCACGGGGCCGAGTGTTCCACGCCTGCCCCCGGGTGCCCGGGCGCGCTCGCCGTGAGGAACCGCTCGCGACCGGTGAGGTCCCGGTGGGTGCGCGCCTCGGCCAGGCCGAGCGCGCGGGCGTGGTCGCGCAGCGCGGCCCCCTGCTCCTCGGAGTGCTCCACGATCGCGACGCCGCCGGGCGCGAGCAGGTCCCGGGCGCGCGCGAGCACGGCGCGCGGCACGTCGAGTCCGTCGGAACCCCCGCCGTACAGGGCCCGCGAGGGGTCGTGGACGCGCACCTCCGGGTCGCGCGGAACCGCGTCGTCGGGCACGTAGGGCGGGTTGGACACGACGACGTCGCACGTCCCCTCCAGCTCCGGCAGGGCGCTGCGCGCGTCCCCCCGCGCGAGCCGCACCCGCGGGGCGTGCCGCTCGACGTTGCGCCGGGCGATCGCCAGTGCGTCGGCCGAGAGCTCGACGGCGTGGACCTCGGCGGTGGCGACCTCGGTGGCCACGGCCAGGGCGATCGCCCCGGAGCCGGTGCACAGGTCGACGACGACGGGCCGACGACCGTCGCGGGCGGCTGCACGCGCGGCGTCGACCGCGGCGCCGGCGACGAGCTCGGTCTCGGGCCGCACGACGAACGCGCCGGGCCCGGCGTGCAGCTCGAGCCGGCGGAAGTGCATCCGGCCGGTGATGTGCTGCAGCGGCTCGCGGGCGGCGCGGCGCTCGACCGCGTGGGCGTAGTCGCCGACCTGGTCGGGCGTGGGGGCGGGCGCCATGAGCAGCGGGGAGAGGCCGGCGACGTGCTCGGCGAGCAGGCGGGCGTCGACCTCCGGGCTCGGCACCCCGGCCTCCGCGAGCAGCCGGGCGGCGCCCGAGACGGCCGCGCGCCAGGTGGGCGCCGCGGGGTTCACGACCCGGAGGCGTCGGCCAGGCGGGCCGCCTCGTCGGCCTCGACGGCGGAGGCGACGACGGGGCCGAGGTCGCCGTCGAGCACCTGGTCGAGGTTGTACGCCTTGAACCCGGTGCGGTGGTCGGCGATGCGGTTCTCGGGGAAGTTGTAGGTGCGAATCCGCTCGGAGCGGTCCACGGTGCGCACCTGGGAGCGGCGGGCGTCGGCCGCCTCGGCCTCGAGCCGCGCGTTGCGCTCGGCGAGGAGGCGCGCGCGCAGCACCCGCATCGCGGCCTCGCGGTTCTGCAGCTGGGACTTCTCGTCCTGCATGGACACGACGATGCCGGTGGGCTCGTGGGTGATCCGCACGGCCGAGTCGGTGGTGTTGACGGACTGGCCGCCGGGGCCGGAGGACCGGTAGACGTCGATCCGCAGGTCGTTCGGGTCGATCTCGATCTCGCCCGGGTCGTCGACCTCGGGCAGCGCGAGGACGCCGGCGGCGGAGGTGTGGATGCGTCCCGCGGACTCGGTGACGGGGACGCGCTGCACGCGGTGCACGCCGCCCTCGTACTTCAGGCTCGCCCACGCGCCGTCCTCCGGCGCGACGTCGCCGCGCGTGCGCACGGACAGGGCCGCGTCCTTGACGCCGCCGAGCCCGGTCTCGGTGAGGCTGAGGACCTGGGTGGTCCAGCCGCGGCGCTCCGCGTAGCGGGTGTACATCCGCAGCAGGTCGCCGGCGAAGAGGGCGGACTCGTCCCCGCCCTCGCCGGCCTTGATCTCGAGGATGACGTCGCGGGAGTCGTCGGGGTCCCGCGGCAGCAGGACGTCACGCAGGTGCTCGAGGGCGTCGGCGTGCACCGCCTCGAGGTCGGCGAGCTCGGCGCGGAGCTGGTCGGCCTCCTCGCCCGTCGAGAGCTCGATGAGCTCCACGGCGGCGGCGAGGTCCTCGCGGGCGGCCTGCTCCGCGGCGGCCGCGGCACTCACGCGGGACAGCTCGGCGTAGCGACGGGCCAGGGCACGGGCGCGGCCGGCGTCGGAGTGGACGTCGGGGTCCGCCAGGGCGACCTCGAGCTCAGCGTGCTCCGCGAGCAGCGGCGACAGCGCCTCGGTGAGCTCGGGGCTGCTCATGGGGTCCTTCCGGCGAGGAACGCGGTGCGGCGGATGCCCGCGCGGCGGGCGCGCGGGTGCGGGGACGAACGAGCGCCGGTGGCGACGCCGCCGGTGGGGCGGCGCCGCCACCGGCGCGTCGTGGAAGCTAGCTGGCGGACTTCTTCTTGCCGTAGCGGGCCTCGAAGCGGGCCACGCGACCACCGGTGTCGAGGATCTTCTGCTTGCCCGTGTAGAACGGGTGGCACGCGCTGCACACCTCGACGTTGATCGAGCCGGACGTGGCGGTCGACCGCGTCTCGAAGGTGTTCCCGCACGTGCACGTCACCGTGGTGGCGACGTAGTCGGGGTGGATGCCCTGCTTCATGTGGATCTCCAAGGGGTTTCACGGCGGACCGGGTCGCCGCGCTGGTGCGTGGCGTGAACCGGAGGCCGACGGGACATTCTGCCAGGCCGTGGCTGCCCGTGTCAGGGGCGGGCCACGTGACGTGCGTCGCCGGGGCGACGCACGCCGGGTCGTCGCTACTGGATGGCGTAGTCCGGGTCGGAGTTCGACGGCGTGGTGGGCGTGTTCTTCTGCACCGTCATGAGGAACTCCGCGTTGGACGTGGTCTCGCGCAGCTTGCCGAGCAGCAGGTCCGAGGACTGCTGCAGGTCGAGCGCACCCATGACGCGGCGGAGCTTCCACATGATCTTCAGCTCCTCGGGCGCCATGAGCAGCTCCTCGCGGCGCGTGCCGGAGGCGTTGACGTCGACGGCGGGGAAGATCCGCTTGTCGGCCAGCTGGCGCGACAGGCGCAGCTCCATGTTGCCGGTGCCCTTGAACTCCTCGAAGATCACCTCGTCCATCTTCGAGCCGGTCTCGACCAGCGCCGAGGCGAGGATGGTCAGCGAGCCGCCGTGCTCGATGTTGCGGGCCGCGCCGAAGAACTTCTTCGGCGGGTAGAGGGCCGCGGCGTCCACGCCACCGGACAGGATGCGCCCCGAGGCGGGGGCGGCGAGGTTGTAGGCGCGCGAGAGCCGGGTCAGCGAGTCGAGCAGCACGACCACGTCCTGGCCGAGCTCGACCAGTCGCTTGGCGCGCTCGATGGCGAGCTCGGCGACGACGGTGTGGTCGGAGGCGGGCCGGTCGAAGGTCGAGGCGATGACCTCACCCTTGACCAGGCGCTGCATGTCGGTGACCTCCTCCGGGCGCTCGTCGACGAGGACGACCATGAGGTGCACGTCGGGGTTGTTCACCGCGATCGCGTTGGCGATCTGCTGCATGATGATCGTCTTGCCGGCCTTGGGCGGCGAGACGATGAGCCCGCGCTGGCCCTTGCCGATCGGCGAGACGAGGTCGATGACGCGCGGCGTGATCGCCTTCGGCGTCGTCTCCAGGCGGAGCTGGTCCTGGGGGTAGAGCGGGGTGAGCTTGCCGAACTCGGGGCGCTGCCGGGCCCGCTCGACGGTCATGCCGTTGACGGTGTCGAGGCGGACGAGCGGGTTGAACTTCTGCTTCTGGTTCCGGCCGCCGCGGCCGCCACCCCCGTGCCCGCCGGAGCCCTGGCCGCCGTTGTCGTCGCCGGTCTGGCGCACGGCACCGGTGACCGCGTCGCCGCGGCGCAGGCCGAACTTCCGCACCTGGTTGAGGGTGACGTAGACGTCGCTCGAGCCCGGCAGGTACCCGGAGGTCCGCACGAACGCGTACTGGTCGAGGATGTCGACGATGCCGGCGACGGGCAGCAGCACGTCGTCCGCGGAGACCTCGGTCTCCTCCACGACGATGTCCTGGTCCTGGTTGCCGCGACCACGACGGCGCCGGTCGCGGTTCCGGTCGCGGTTGCGCCGGCGACGCCCGCCGGGGCCGCCGTCGTCGTCCCAGTCGTTGCCGCGCTGGTTGTTCTGCCCGGAGCCCTCGCGGCGACGGGACGCCGCCTCGCCGAGGTCGTCGAGCGTGAAGTCGGGCCCGCCGGAGTCGTTGCCGCGTCGCTGCTGGCCGCGATCGCCCTGCTGGGAACGTCCCTGGTCGGAGCCGTTCTGCTGGGAGCCGTTCTGCCGGGAACCAGCCTGCCGGGAGCCACCCTGCTGCGAGCCGTTCTGGTCGGAGCCGCCCTGCTGGTCACGCCGCGGGTCGGAACCGTCCTGCTGGGCGCGCCCCTGGTCGCGCGCGCCCTGACGACCGCCGCCGGACCGGGCGTCATCGCCCCGCCGGCCGCGGGAGTCCGCGGAGTCGCCGGGAGCCTGGAGCACCGGCCCGCCCTGGCCGGTGCCCTCGCCGGCGGCGGGGCGGTCCGGGAGCTCGATACCGAGGTCGGGCAGGGCGTCGGCCCCGGCGCCGGACCCGGTCGGGGCCGAGACGGCCCGGCGCGAGCGGCGCTGGCGGGGCTCGGGGGACGTCCCGCCCTGCTCGGCGCCGGCACCCTGCGAACCCTGGTCCTGAGAGCCCTCGTCCTGCGAGCCCTGATCCTGCCGGTCCTGGGCGCGCGCGCCGCGGGACGAGGACCGGTCGGTCGACGGCTCGTCGCCCGAGGCGGAGCCCGCCGTGGTCGCCGCGGCCGGAGCCTCGCCGGCCGCCGTGGTCGCCGCGGCCGGAGCCTCGCCGGCCGGCGCGGAGCCCGACGCGGCGGACCGGCCGGCGCGGATCGCCTCGACGAGGTCGCTCTTCCGCATGCGGGCGGTGCCCTTGAGTCCCATCTGGGAGGCGATCGCCTGCAGCTCGGTGAGCTTGAGTGTGGTGAGCGCGCCCTGTCGGGCGGCGTCGATGGTGTCTGTCACGAGGTGCCTTTCCTCGGTCGGCGCCCGGCTTTGACCGGGTTCGCTGCACACCCGGCTCGGTGCCGGGGAGATAGGTCTGCGCTCCCGTTGCACGACACGCTCGGATGCGGTCGGAATCATGGAGGCTGCCCGGCTGCGTGGGACGAGGGAGTCGCGCGAGGCGGACGGCCTGTCCGGCACGTGCCGGTGGCTCGATGATAACAGGCCTCGAGAGCGATCGGGGCACCCGACCGCCGGCGGGGCGGGGAGAGGTCCCCCACCCCGGTCGTCAGCCGGCGAGGGGACGGACGCGGGCGCCGACGAGGTCCACCGAGGGCATGAGGACGCGCCAGCCGCTCGGGACGGCTGCCCGGTCGACCGGGGCAAGGACGAGCACGGTCGGTCCCGCCCCGGAGACGACCGCGGGCAGGCCTCGGGCCCGCAGGTCGTCGACGAGCGCGAGGGTCGCGGGCATCGCTGCACGGCGGTGCTCCTGGTGGAGCGTGTCCGCGGTGGCGGCCAGGAGCCGCTCGGGCGCGCCGGCCAGGGCGTGGACGAGCAGCGCGGCGCGGCCGGCGGCCCGCGCGGCGTCCCGGTGCGGCACGGCCGCCGGCAGCGCGGCGCGCGCGGTGGAGGTGGACAGCTGCTCGTCGGGGACGAGCACGGTGGGGTCGATCGTCGGGTCGAGGGCGAGCCGGACCGCGGTGGGTCCCTCGTCGTCGTCGATCCACGCCACGGTGGCGCCGCCGAGGAGCGCGGGTGCCGCGTTGTCCGGGTGCCCCTCGATCTCGGTGGCGAGCGCGAGGATCGCGCCGTCGTCGAGCGGCCCGCCGTCGTCCGCGGCCTCCTCGGCGAGGAGTCCGCGGGCCGCGAGGAGGCCGGCGATCACGGCGGCCGCGGACGAGCCCATGCCACGGCCGTGCGGGACCCGGTTGGTGCAGCGCAGCTCGAGCCCGACCTGCTCGGCGCCCGCGGCCTCGAGCCCGAGCCGGACCGCGCGCACGACGAGGTGGTCCTCGCCGCTGGGCAGGGAGCCGGCGCCCTCCCCTCTCACGTCGACCCGGGTGGCTCCGGTGGTGGTGCGCACCTCGAGGTCGTCGTGGATGCCGAGCGCCAGCCCGAGCGCGTCGAAGCCCGGGCCGAGGTTGGCGGACGTCGCGGGGACCCGGACGCCGACCGCGCCGGCGCCGACCCGGGTCACGAGCGGAGGCCGAGCGCCTCGGCCGCGGCCTCGAGCGTGCCGGGGACCTCGGTGAGGGCCATCCCGGTGTGCCCGAGCGCCGTCTCGGTGTCCTTGAGTCCGTTGCCGGTGACGGTGCAGACGACGCGGGCGCCGGCAGGCACCTCGCCGCGGCGCGCGGCGGCCAGGAGGCCGGCGACGGACGCGGCCGAGGCGGGCTCGCAGAACACGCCGACCTCGGCGGCGAGCAGCGCCTGGGCCTCGAGGATCTCCGGGTCGGTGACGGAGTCGATCCGCCCCGACGAGTCGTCGCGGGCGGCGACGGCGAGGTCCCACGACGCCGGGTTGCCGATGCGGATCGCGGTGGCGACGGTCTCGGGGTGCTCGACGACCGCGCCCTTGACGAAGGGCGCCGAGCCGTCGGCCTGCACGCCCCACATCTGCGGGACCCGGGTCGCGACCGGCGCGCGCCCCTCCGTGGTGCCGTCCATCGACGCCGCCGTCGTGCGGCCGGCGTACTCGTTGTAGCCCATCCAGTAGGCCGAGATGTTGCCCGCGTTGCCGACCGGCAGGACGTGGATGTCCGGGGCGTCCCCGAGGGCGTCGACGACCTCGAACGCCGCGGTCTTCTGCCCCTGCAGGCGGTAGGGGTTGACCGAGTTGACCAGCGCGACCGGGTAGGCGTCTGCCATCTGCCGCACGATGCGCAGGCAATCGTCGAACGAGCCGTCGATCGCGAGGAGCGTGGCGCCGTGGACGGCGGCCTGGGCGAGCTTGCCGGCGGCGATCTTCCCGGCGGGCAGCACGACGGCGCACGTCAGCCCGGCTCGCACCGCGTAGGCGGCCGCGGAGGCGGAGGTGTTGCCCGTCGAGGCGCAGACGACGACCTCGGCGTCCGTGGCGAGCACCTTGGTCATCGCCATCGTCATGCCGCGGTCCTTGAAGGAGCCGGTCGGGTTCGCACCCTCGACCTTGACCCACACCTCGGCGCCGGTGCGCTCGGACAGCGCGGGGGCCTCGACGAGCGGCGTACCGCCCTCGCCGAGGCTGACGGGACGGTCGTCCTCGACCGGGAGACGGTCGGCGTACTCGGTGATGATGCCGCGCCACGGCTGGGCCACGTCAGACTCCTTCGACTCGGCGCACGGGCAGGACGGCGCGGACCCCGTCCGCACCGGCGAGCTCGGCGAGGCACGCGGCGAGGGTGCCCTCGTCGGTGCGGTGGGTGGTGATCGTCAGCGTCGCGCTCTCCCGGCTCGCGGCGGGGTCCCGGTCGCGGTCCGACCCGCCGTCGTACGCGTCGTCGAACACGTCGTAGAGCTCGTCGCCGTAGGCGGTCGGGTCGGTGTGCGCGGCCTGGCGGACCGCCTCGATCGAGATCCCGTGGCGGGCGAGGACGGCGGCGACGAGCGCGAGCATGCCCGGTCGGTCGTCGATCTCGAGGTCGAACCGCGCGGTGATCCGCTGGGAGCTCGCAGGCAGGGGTGCGAGCCGGGCGTAGGCGGACTCCCGGGGAGCCTGCCCGCCGCGGACCCTGTGGCCTGCCGCCGCCACGAGGTCGGACAGGACCGCGGAGGCGGTCGGTGCGCCGCCTGCGCCCTGCCCGTAGAACATGAGCCGGCCCGCGGCCTCGGACTCGACGACGACGGCGTTGAACGCCCCGCGCACGGTGGCGAGCGGGTGGTCCGCAGGGATGAGCGTCGGCCCGACCCGCACGGAGATGCCGTCGGGCGAGGTCGTGCGCCGGGCGACGGCCAGCAGCTTGAGCGCGTACCCGGTCTCCTGGGCGGCCGCCATCTCCTCGACGGTGACGCCGCGGATGCCTTCGACCGGGACGTTCTCCAGGGGGACGCGGGTGTGGAACGCGAGGGACGCCAGCAGAGCAGCCTTGGCGGCCGAGTCGTGGCCGTCGACGTCCGCGCTCGGGTCCGCCTCGGCGAAGCCGAGCGCCTGGGCCTGGGCGACGGCGTCGTCGAACGTGCTGCCGTTCGTGGCCATCTCGTCGAGCACGTAGTTCGTCGTCCCGTTGACGATGCCGAGCACCTCGGTGACCGTGTCCCCCGCGAGCGACTCGCGCAGGGCGTAGACGATGGGGATGGCTCCCGCGACGGCGGCCTCGTAGTAGAGGTCGACGTCGGCGGCCGCGGCGGCGTCGTGCAGCTCGGGGCCGTGGGCGGCGACGAGCGCCTTGTTGCCGGTGACGACCGTGGCGCCCGCGGCCATCGCGGCGTGCACGAGCGCCCGGGGCGGGTCGATCCCGCCGATGAGCTCGACGACGACGTCCGCGTCCGCGATCAGGCCCTCGGCGTCCGTGGTGAGCAGGTCCCGCGGGATCCACGGCTCGCGCTCACGCTCGACGTCGGTGACCGCGATGCCGACGAGCCGCAGGGGCGCACCGGCCCGGGCGGCGAGGTCGTCCGCCCGCTCGTTCATGAGTCGGACGACCTGGGCACCGACCGTCCCGGCGCCCAGCAGGGCGACGCGGACCTCGGAGGGCGGGGTGGTCACGGGTGCTCTCACATCCTCGACGGTAGGGGCTGCGCCGCCGGGAGCCCGGGGGTGCGACGTCAGCATATGTGTGCGGGGCGCCGCCGCACCGGGCCGTCCGGGAGGGCACCGCCCGGCACGGACCCGGCGCGACGGGCGGTCAGTCCTCGTCGAGGGCGAGCAGGTCCTCGATCGTCTCGCGCCGGACCATCACCCGGGCCCGGCCGTCCTCGACGCCGATCACCGGCGGTCGCGGGACGAGGTTGTACTGGCTGGACATCGAGCGTCCGTACGCGCCGGTCACGGGCACCGCGAGCAGGTCCCCGCGGGCGGTGCCGGCGGGGAGGGCGACGTCGCGGACGACGATGTCCCCGGACTCGCAGTGCTTGCCCACCACGCGGGTCGCCACGGACCCGCCGTCACCGGGGCGCGACGCGAGGGCGGCCGTGTAGTCGGCGCCGTACAGGGCCGTGCGGATGTGGTCGGACATACCGCCGTCGACCGAGACGTAGCGCCGGGAGGCGCCGTCGTCGAGCGCGACGTCCTTGATCGTGCCCACCCGGTAGAGCGTGAGGCCGGCCGGCCCGACGACGGAGCGTCCCGGCTCGACCGACACGCGCGGCACGGGCGAGCCGATGCGGGCGCACTCGGTGGCGACGACCGCGGCGAGGGTGGCGGCGACGTCGTCGGGTGTGGGGCCGGCGGCGTCCGCGCCGGTGTACCGGATGCCGTAGCCGCCGCCGAGGTCGACCTCCGGCAGGACTCGGCCGGTCGCGGCCCGCACGTCCTCGCGCAGCGCGAGGACCGCGCGCGCCGCGGCCTCGAAGCCCGCGAGGTCGAGGATCTGGCTGCCGATGTGGCTGTGCAGGCCGACGAGCTCCAGGGCGGGCTCGGCGAGGATCTTCCCGACGGCCTCCCGGGCTGCGCCCGACGCGAGCGACAGCCCGAACTTCTGGTCCTCGTGGGCGGTGGCGATGAACTCGTGGCCGCCGGCATGGACGCCGGTCGTCACGCGCACCATGACGGGGGCCGAGGTGCCGCGCTCGGCGGCGATCATCGTCACCCGGTCGATCTCGGCGAGGGAGTCCACGACGATCCGGCCCACGCCGGCGTCGATCGCTGCGGCGATCTCCGCGTCGGACTTGTTGTTCCCGTGCAGCCCGATCGACGGCCCCGGGACGCCGGCGCGCAGCGCGGTGGCGAGCTCGCCCCCCGTGGAGGTGTCGACCCGCAGGCCGGCAGCGTGGACGATCCGAGCGACGCCGACGGTGAGCAGCGCCTTGCCCGCGTAGTAGACGTCGGCGCCCGCCAGGCCCCGCCCGGGGGCGAAGTGCCGCGCGAACGCGTCCGCCCACGCCTGGGCCCTGCCGCGCAGGTCGGCGAGGTCGAGGACGTAGGCGGGCGTGCCGTGCTCGCGGGCGAGGTCGGTCAGGGCGACGCCGCCGACCTCGAGCCCGCCGGCCTCGTCCCGCCGGGTGGTCGTCGACCACGGCCCGGCGGCACTGCCGTCGGGCTCCGGGGCGGCGAGCGTGGCGAGCTCGGTGCCGTGGTCGCTCACATGCGCTCCGGGGCGGAGACACCGAGCAGACCGAGGCCGGTCGCGACGACCTGGGCGGTGGCGTCGTTGAGCCACAGCCGGGTGTGGTGGGCGTCCTCGACCTCGGCCTCGCCGCGCGGGGTGACCCGCACGCGGCCGTACCAGTGGTGGTAGGCCGTGGCGAGGTCCTCGAGGTAGCGGGCCACCCGGTGCGGCTCGCGCAGCTCGCCGGCCATGGTGACGATCTGCGGGAACGAGCCGAGCACGCCGAGCAGGGCGGCGTCCGCCGGGTCGTCGAGGAGCTCGGGGACGAAGGCGAGGTCGCGGCGCACGCCGTGCTCGGCCGCGTTGCGGGCGACCGCGCAGGTACGGGCGTGGGCGTACTGCACGTAGTAGACGGGGTTGTCGTTCGACCGGGCCACGAGCAGGTCGAGGTCGAGGTCGATCGAGGTGTCCGTGGACGAGCGGGCCAGCGAGTAGCGCGCGGCGTCGACGCCCACGGCGTCGACGAGGTCCTCGAGGGTGACGACCGTGCCGGCCCGCTTCGACATCCTCAGCGGCCGGCCGTCCTTGAGCAGGTTGACCATCTGGCCGATGAGGAGCTGGAGGTTGACCCCCGGCTCGTCCCCGAACGCGGCGCACACCGCCATCATGCGGCCGACGTACCCGTGGTGGTCGGCGCCGAGCATGATGACCACCTCGTCGAAGCCGCGCTCGCGCTTGTCGAGGTAGTAGGCGATGTCGCCGGCGATGTAGGCCGTCTCGCCGTCGGACTTGACGACGACCCGGTCCTTGTCGTCCCCGAACGACGTGGTGCGCAGCCAGGTGGCGCCGTCGGCCTCGAACACGTGCCCGGCCTCGCGCAGGCGCGTGAGCGCCCGCTCCACGGCGCCGGAGTCGTGGAGGCTGTCCTCGTGGAAGTAGACGTCGAAGTCGACGCCGAAGTCGTGCAGCGCCGCCTTGATCTCGGCGAACATCCGCTCCACGCCGCGGGAGCGGAACGCCTCCTGCGCCTCGGCGTCCGGGAGCGTGGCGGGCTCGGGCCCGCCGGCGGCGAGGGCGTCAGCGGTGACGGCGTCGGCGATGTCGGCGATGTACTGCCCGCCGTACCCGTCCTCGGGTGCCTCCTGGCCGCGGGCGCGCGCGAGCAGGGAGCGGGCGAACCGGTCGATCTGGGCGCCATGGTCGTTGAAGTAGTACTCGCGCGTGACGTCGGCGCCGGTCGCCGTGAGGATGCGGGCGAGCGAGTCGCCCACGGCGGCCCACCGCACGCCGCCGATGTGGATCGGCCCGGTGGGGTTGGCGGAGACGAACTCGAGGTTGATGCGCCGACCGGCGTGGCGCGTCGAGCGGCCGTAGCCCTCGCCCGCCTCGACGATCGTGCGGGCGAGCTCGCCCGCCGCGCCGGCCTCGAGCCGGATGTTGAGGAACCCCGGGCCCGCCACCTCCGCCGCCGCCACGCCGTCCTGCGCGGCCAGGCGGTCGGCGAGGTGCGTGGCCAGGTCGCGCGGCGCGGTCCCCGCCCGCTTCGCGAGCTGCATGGCGACGTTGGTGGCCCAGTCGCCGTGCTCGCGCTGCCGGGGTCGCTCGACCTTGACGGTGGACGGGACGGCGTCGGCGGGCAGCGCGATCGTTCCGTCGGCGGCGAGCGCCGCCAGCTGGGCGGCGATGAGGTCGGCGAGAGCTTCGGGGGTCACGGTCCCAGGGTAGTTCTGCGCGGGGGGCGCTCGGCGACGGGTGACGCCCGCGGCGGTGCGAGACCGACTACATGGTGCGGGCCCGCGGCCGGGGATGCCGACTACAGCGGGTGGGCGACGTACATCTCGTAGACGGGCCACGCCTCGCCGGCGAGCGTGAAGACCAGGCCGCGGCCGTTGTCCCACAGGTACTGCACCGGGGCGGCGGGGTCTGTGGTGTCGAGGATCCGCAGCGTGCCGGTGCCGTCGGTGTTCGTGTCCTCCTGCTGGCGCACGGTGGCGCCGGCGGCGACGAGCTCGTCCGCGAGCGACTGCGTGAACTCGTCGACGGCCTCCTGTGACGTGAAGCGGGCGGCGCCGTAGGACACCGAACTCGTGCCCGAGGAGTACGTGCCCTGCCAGCCCTCGACGGCGCCGCCCGTGGTCGCGCCGTCCCACGTCTCCCAGTCGCCCGTGAGGGAGTAGGTCGTGGCCGCACCCTCGTCGTCGGTGTAGACGATGCTGGTCTCGATGCGCGGACCGAGGTCACGGTCGTCGAGGGCCGGCCCGCGTGCCGCGTCGAGGATGAAGGTGCCGCCGACGATGACGGCGAGCAGCACCACGGTCGAGACGATCATGGTGACGATGAGCCGGGTGTCGGACCGTCCCCCCGCCCGTACCACCATCCGTGCGCCCCTCGAGCTCGTCCCCACCGGCCGCGGCCGCGGCGCCCCGTCGGGACACCGGTGGACAGGGTACGTGGTCGGGAGCACTCCCAGCTGCGTCGGAGCGCGGCCCGCGGCGGGATAGGATGCTCGGGCGCCTGCGGGCGTATGCCCCCGTAGCTCAGTGGATAGAGCGTCTGCCTCCGGAGCAGAAGGTCGCTGGTTCGAATCCAGTCGGGGGTACTTTCGCGCCCACCCCACCCAGCGAGTGAGCGGACTTCCGCCCGACGAGTGAGCGGACCTCTGCCCGTGCGGACCCGCCGGACCCGCTCAGTGCCAGGGACCGCGCCGGTCCAGGACGTCGATGAGCAGGCTCGGACGGTCGGTGATGATCCCGTCGACACCCAGGTCCAGGAGCCGCTCCATGTCCGCGCGGTCGTCGACCGTCCACACGTGGACCTGCAGCCCGCGCCGGTGGGCCGCGGCGACGAACCGGGTGGTCACGACCGGGATCCCGCGGTGGCGCTCGGGTACCTGGACCGCGACGACGCCGTCCTCCGGCCCGGGCAGGCGCCGCACGAGCCGGTGGCCGACGACGGGCAGGACGGAGCCGACGACGAGGCGCGCCACGGACGCGGGCCCCAGCGAGGCGGCCACGTCGAGCCGCTCGCGCATGCGCGCGAGTCGGTCGTCGGAGAAGGCGGCGAGGCAGACGCGAGCTGTGGCACCGGCGTCGTGGAGCACGTCCGTGAGGGGCACGGCCACCTCGTCCGTCTTGGCGTCGATGTTGAGCCGGAGGTCGGGATGCGCGGCGAGGACGTCGACGAGCCGGGCAGGAGGTCCCCCGCCCTCGACGGACAGCGCGCGGACCTCCGCCCACGTGCGGGCCTCGAGGGGGCCGTCGGCCGTCGTCGTGCGCGCGAGGTCGTCGTCGTGGAAGAGGACCACCTCCCCGTCGGCCGTGAGCCGGGCGTCCGTCTCCATGACGACGCCGAGGGCGGCGGCGTGCGCCGCCGCGGCAGCCGTGTTCTCGGGCACCTCGTGACGGCCGCCGCGGTGGGCGATCGCGACCGGGCCGGGGCCGTCGAACACGTGGGCGACCACGGTCAGCAGGCCTCGGAGGGTTCGACGGCGCCGAGCGAGGCGAGGTAGTCGTTCGGTGCGACGGTCTCGCCGTCGACATGGACCTCGAGGTGGAGGTGCGGACCGGTGGAGTTGCCCCAGGAGCCGACGTCGGCGATGTGCTGGCCGGCGGAGACGGTGTCCCCGACCTGGACGTGCACGCCCGACGGCGACATGTGCGTGGACCAGGTCTCGAACGTGCGGCCGTCGACCTCGTGCTCGATGATCACCAGCGTCCCGGAGCGGCCCTCGATGCCCTCGCCGGCGTGCGTGACGACACCGTCGGCGACGGCGTGGATCGGGGTGCCGAAGGGGGCGGCCCAGTCGTCGCCGGTGTGGAAGCTCGGGGACCCGGTGATCGGGTGGGTGCGCCAGCCGTAGCCCGAGGTGTCCCGGTAGGTGCCCGACTCCAGCGGCCGGACCACGGTCTCCTCCGAGGCCAGCGCCGCACGGGTGCCCGAGGCGGCGACGTCGGGCGAGCACCGCAGCTCGGAGCGGGCCTCGGTGCGGCTCGCCGCCGCGTAGGTGGCGCGCGCGTCGGCTCCCCCGCTGGCGAGCAGCTCCGAGGAGACGGTCGTGCCCGTGTCCGCGCCGTCGTTGAGGACCGAGTAGGTCGGGGCGGTCAGCGCCTCCACCTGCGGGCCGGCCAGGAGCTGCGCCTCGGCGGTGGCACCCGAGTGCTGGAACGCCGGGAGGGCGACACCGAGGGTGCCGACCGCGGCGGCCGCGGCCACGACGGAGGTACGGACGGCCCGGGAACGACGACGTGCCGGGCGCGTGCGGGCCCGGAGCTCGCGTCGCGTCGGGTGGGCGCCGGACGGTGACCGGCGGGCGACGGGCGCGGCGTCCGCCGGGGCGTCGGTCGGCCGGACCGGCGTGGCCGGCCGCGCCGGCGTGGCCTTGACGGATGTCTCACGAAGGTCACGGCGACGGACACGGGGGGCGGCCGACCGTCCACCCTCGACGGCGGGCGTCGTACCGTCGCCGGCCGCGACCTCCCCGGCGGGCCCGGCCGCGTGCGTGGTCCGAGCGTCCTGGCTGGTCACCGCAGCGATCCGACCCTCGTGGCCGTGCGCCGCCCGCAGGTCCCGTCGCCTGAGCCGGGCGCTCGGGAGGGCGGGTTCAGACATGACGGCAAGGACCTCTCGCGGGGGTTGTCGGGCACAGGTCCGCGCCAGCGACATGGTCGGGCCACGTCAGGCAGCGGTTGATCACGATACGGTAACTGTCCCGGACCGGAGGGTCCAGGGGCTCGGGCGCCTCGGTGACCAAGCACACCCGCGCCGACGAGGCCGAGGCTACCGCCGGTCGGGCCCACGTCGGACTGGTCGTCCACAGGGCGACGAGGTCCACCGAGGCTGGGCAATCGGGACCATCGCCCGGCACGAGCGAGGGTGGGTCTTGACCGCTGCTTGACAACCGGCTCCTCGCGGGCTCCGTCGGCGGGTGAACTGGGCTCCGGAGCGGCCCGGGAGTGGGGTTCTGGCACCCGTTCGGCATACGCTGAACTGCGGCAGAACGCGCTCCCCCACGACTCGGAACAAGGCGGTTTCCCACGGTGTCCACCCAGGCTCACGACAACTTCGGCCCGAACGCATGGCTCATCGAGGAGCTGTACGAGAAGTACCGCCAGGACCCCACGTCGGTCGACGAGTCGTGGCAGACCTTCTTCGCCGAGCGTGACCCTGAGGGCCTGGCCGCCGGCACGCCCGTCCGCGCCGCCGGGCCCGGCACCGACGAGAGCGGCTCGGGCACGCGCACCACGGCCGGACCGGACGCGGCACGGGCCTCGACGGACGCCGCGCCGGCAGCGGGCGCCCCGTCGTCGTCGGTCTCCGACGACGAGACCACCAGCGACGACGCGACCACCTCGACCCCGGCCACGCCGAGCCGCACGGACCCCGACCGCGTCACCTCCGCCCCGACCCCCGAGACCCGCCCCTCCGACCCGCGCGGACGCGTGTCCGACTCGGCCGTGCAGGTCATCCGCGGTGACCTGCCCCCCGCCCCGCCGGTGGAGTCCCAGGCGGCCACCGCCACGTACCGCGACTCCGCCACGCCCATCGCCCGCTACAACCCCGAGGGCGCCGAGGACGAGGTCATCAAGCTGCGCGGCGTCGCCCTTCGCACGGCGAAGAACATGGAGACCTCCCTCGAGATCCCGGTCGCCACCTCGGTGCGGGCCGTCCCGGCCAAGGTTCTCGTGGACAACCGGCTCGTCATCAACTCCCACCTCGCGCGCTCCCGCGGCGGGAAGGTCTCGTTCACGCACCTCATCGGCTACGCGATGGTCGAGGCGCTCGCCGAGGTGCCCGACATGAACTACTCCTACGGCAGCACCGAGGACGGCAAGCCGGCCCTGGTCCGCCCCGCGCACATCAACTTCGGCCTCGCGGTCGACCTGCCCCGGCCCGACGGCACGCGCACGCTCGTCGTCCCCAGCGTGAAGAAGGCCGACACCCTCGACTTCGCCGGGTTCGTCGCCGGCTACGAGGAGCTCGTGCAGAAGGCGCGCACGAACGACCTCACGGTCGAGGACTTCCAGGGCACCACCGCGACCCTGACGAACCCGGGCGGGATCGGCACCGTCCACTCGATTCCCCGCCTCATGAACGGGCAGGGGGTCATCGTCGGCGTCGGCGCGATGGACTACCCCGCCGAGTACCAGGGCGCCTCGGAGCAGACGATCGCCCGCCTCGGCGTCTCGAAGATCCTCACGCTCACCTCCACCTACGACCACCGGATCATCCAGGGCGCGGCGTCGGGCGAGTTCCTCCGGGCGATCGCGACCAAGCTGCTCGGCGAGGACGGGTTCTACGACCGCGTCTTCGTCGCCCTGCAGGTGCCCTACGAGCCCGTGCGCTGGAAGAAGGACACGGAGTTCGACGCCGAGAACGAGCTGGGCAAGCCCGCCCGGATCGCGGAGCTCATCCACGCGTACCGGTCGCGCGGCCACCTCATGGCCAACACGGACCCGATCTCCTACCGCCAGCGCCACCACCCGGACCTCGACATCACGAACTACGGGCTGTCCCTGTGGGACCTCGAACGGAAGTACCCCACCGGCGGCTTCGGCGGGAGCAACCGGGCCACGCTGCGGGAGATCCTCAACAACCTGCGCGACGCCTACTGCCGCACCGTCGGCATCGAGTACATGCACCTCGCCGACCGCGCCCAGCGCACGTGGTTCCAGGAGCGCCTCGAGCGGCCCTACGCCAAGCCGGACTCCGAGCAGCAGCTGCGCATCCTGTCGATGCTCAACAAGGCCGAGGCGTTCGAGACCTACCTGCAGACGAAGTTCGTCGGCCAGAAGCGGTTCTCGCTCGAGGGCGGCGAGTCGCTCATCCCGCTGCTCGACACGATCCTCAACGGCGCGGCCGAGGCGGGGCTGGACTCCGTCGCGATCGGCATGCCCCACCGCGGGCGCCTCAACGTGCTCGCCAACGTCGCGGGCAAGTCCTACACGCAGATCTTCGGGGAGTTCGAGGGCAACTTCGACCTCGCGGGCTCGGGCGACGTCAAGTACCACCTCGGCACGGAGGGAAAGCACGAGGCGCCCGACGGCGCGGTGACGAGCGTGTACCTGGCCGCCAACCCCTCGCACCTCGAGGCGGTCGACCCCGTGCTCGTAGGCGTCGTGCGCGCCAAGCAGGACCGGATCGACCTTGGCGAGAGCGGATTCTCCGTGCTCCCGGTCCTCATCCACGGCGACGCCTCGTTCGCGGGGCAGGGCGTGGTCACCGAGACGCTCAACCTCTCCCAGCTGCCGGGCTACCGCGTGGGCGGGACCGTCCACGTCATCGTCAACAACCAGATCGGGTTCACGACCTCGCCGTCGTCGTCGCGCTCGTCGTACTACGCCTCGGACATCGTCAAGGGGCTGCAGATCCCGGTGCTGCACGTCAACGGGGACGACCCCGAGGCGGTCGCCCGGGTCGCCGAGCTCGCGTTCGAGTTCCGGGAGGAGTTCCACAAGGACGTCGTCATCGACCTCGTGTGCTACCGCCGACGCGGTCACAACGAGGGCGACGACCCCTCGATGACGCAGCCCGTGATGTACCGCCTCATCGACGAGAAGAAGACGGTGCGGACCCTGTACCAGGAGTCGCTCATCGGGCGCGGCGACATCACCGAGGAGCAGAGCGCGCAGGCGGTCGACGAGTTCCAGCGCACCCTCGACGAGGGCTTCGCCGCCTCCAAGGAGCGGGAGTCCCGCAGCGGCGGCGACTCGGTGGCCGGCCTCGAGAAGCCCTCCGCCCAGCAGGAGGACGCCGGCCTCATGGTCGGCTGGACGACCGCGGTCAACCGCGCGGTGGTCGAGCGGATCGGCGAGGCGCACGAGCGCGTGCCGGACGGCTTCACGCTGCACCCCAAGCTCAAGCAGCTCACCGAGCGGCGCGCGACCATGTCGAGGGAGGGCGGCATCGACTGGGGCATGGGCGAGCTCATCGCCTTCGGCTCCCTGATGATGGAGGGCACGCCCGTGCGGCTCGCCGGGCAGGACTCGCGCCGCGGCACGTTCGTCCAGCGCCACGCGGTCTTCCACGACCACGTCGACGGCAAGGAGTGGACGCCGCTGCGCTTCCTCACCCCCGACCAGGCCAAGCTGTGGATCTACGACTCCTCGCTGAGCGAGTTCGCCGCCATGGGCTTCGAGTACGGGTACTCGATCGAGCGACCCGACGCGCTCGTGCTGTGGGAGGCGCAGTTCGGCGACTTCGTCAACGGCGCCCAGATCATCATCGACGAGTTCGTGTCCTCCGCCGAGCAGAAGTGGGGCCAGTCCTCCTCGCTCGTGCTGCTGCTCCCCCACGGCTACGAGGGCCAGGGGCCGGACCATTCCTCGGCGCGCATCGAGCGGTTCCTCACGCTGGCCGCGCAGGACAACCTGCTGCTCGTGCAGCCCTCGACCCCGGGCAGCTACTTCCACTTCCTGCGCCAGCAGGCCTACGCGCAGCCGCGCCGGCCGATGGTGGTCTTCTCCCCCAAGCAGCTGCTCCGCCTCAAGGCGGCGGCCGCGTCGGTGGAGGACTTCACCGAGGGCCATCTCCGGCGGGTCATCGGTGAGGTCGACGAGCAGGTCCTGGCGGCCGGCGGCCAGGTCGACCGGGTGCTGCTGTGCTCGGGCCGCGTGTACTACGACCTCGCGGCGGCGCGGAAGAAGGCCGGCGACGAGCGCACCGCGATCATCCGCCTCGAGCAGCTCTACCCGGTCCCCACCGAGGAGGTGCTCGCCGCCCTCGAGCCGTTCGGCGACGCCGAGCTCGTGTGGGTCCAGGACGAGCCGGCCAACCAGGGTGCGTGGCCGTTCCTCGCCGCGAACCTGCACATCTCCGACCGTCCGATGAAGCTCGTCTCCCGCCCGGCGGCCGCCTCGCCGTCGGCCGGGTCCGCCAAGACGCACGCCGCGGAGAACGCGACGCTCATGGCGGACGCCTTCCGGCGCTGACCCGGGCCGCGGGTGGGCGTCCGCTCGTGCGGCCGCCCACCTGCGTGCCGGCCGCCGTGGGGCAGGATGGGACGACCCCGCGCACGGCGGGGCGAGCAGAAGGAGGGGTATGAGCGACGGCGTGCGGATCTGCGTGCTCGGCGACGAGCTGGTGGCGGGGCGGGGCGACGCCCGGGCCCTGGGCTGGGTCGGCAGGGTGCTGGCACGCACACGGCACGCGACCGACCCCTTCGTCGCCGCACTGCCGGTGCCCGGCGAGACGTCCACCGGCCTGTCCGCGCGCTGGGAGACCGAGACTGCCACGCGGTTCGGACCCCGGACCGACAACCGGCTCGTCGTGGGCCTGTCCGCGGCCGATGTCCTCTCCGGCGTCTCGACCGCCCGGTCGCGCCTCAACCTCGCCAACGTGCTCGACGCCGCCTCGGCCTCGGACGTGCGCTGCTTCGTCGTCGGTCCGCCGCCGCGCCTGCGGGTCGACGAGCGCGCGCTCGCGACCGTCTCCGATGCGTTCGCGGACGTCTGCCGCAGGCGGCACGTCCCCTACGTCGAGACCTTCCAGCCGCTGCGCTCGCACGAGCAGTGGCTCGCCGACATGTACGCCGGAGACGGCACCGTGCCGGGTCAGGCCGGATACGGACTGCTCGCGTGGCTCGTGCTCCACGAGGGCTGGCACGCCTGGCTCGGCGCCGAGGACCGCGCCGCCTGACGGGCTGTGCACCGTCTGACGGGCTGTGCACCGCCTGAGGGACTGAGCGCCGCGGAACGGGCTGAGCACCTCCTGACGGGCTGTGCACCGTCTGACGGGCTGTGCGCCGCGGCTCTCCGGAACGTCGCGATGGGCCCGACATGTCCGAGCCGGACCGCGCACGGTAGCTGTCAGCCCGTAAGGGACACGTAGACAAGTGCAGGCCGTCAGCAACACGTTGACCACTGTCGGCCGGGTGCTGTCAGGCTCGCGGCCCTGTGGTCCAGTCCGACGACGGTGCCCCAGGCGCCGAGAGCACGATGTATATGCCGAGGACACGACGTAGGCGCCGAGAGTACTGCCGGCGGATGTCCACTCGGCGACTTGCTCGTGCCCTCGGTCCGGACCCCGCGTCCTCGGCACAAACCCGCGTCCTCGGCGACTTGCCCGCGCCCTCTGCGCGCACCCGCGCCCTCGGCACAGACCCGCGCCCTCTGCGCGCACCCGCGCCCTCGGCGCGATACGGGTCAGACCGACGGCTCGACCACGAGCTTGCCGGCGATCTCGCCGCGGGCCATGCGCCGAAGTCCGGTCGGCACGGCGTCCAGACCACCGATGACCTCCACGCGCGGCCGGACGCCCGTGGTGACGAGTGCCCGCTGCAGCGCCTCGAGCTCGTCGCGCGTGCCCATGGTCGACCCGAGCACGTTGAGCGACCGGAAGAACACCCGGTTCAGCTCGGCCGGCGGCGCGTCGCCGGAGGTGGCCCCGCAGACGACCACCGAGCCGCCGGGCCGCAGCGAGCGCAGCGAGTGCGCCCAGGTGGCCTGCCCCACCGACTCCACGACGAGGTCGGCCCGCCCGGAGAGGCGTTCGCCGCTCTCGAGCACCTCGTGGGCACCGAGGTCGGCGGCGAGCGCCCGTCCTGCCTCGCTGCGTGAGGTCGCGGCCACGCGGGCGCCCATGAGCCGCGCCAGCGTGATCGCCGCGCCCGCCACACCACCGGTGGCCCCCTGGACGAGCACGGTGTCCCCCGCGCGCACGCGGCCCACGGTCGTCAGCATCCGGTAGGCCGTCAGCCACGCCGTGGGCAGGCACGCGGCCTCGGCGAACGTCAGCTCGGGCGCCTTGTCCACGACGTTGCTCACCGGCACGAGCACGTGCTCGGCGAACGTGCCGTGGTGGAGCTCGGACAGCAGGGTCCGCGCCGGGTCGAGGGTCTCGTCACCGGTCCACGCCGGGTCGCCGACGACGGCGTGGACGATCACCTCGCGCCCGTCCTCGGTGACGCCCGCGGCGTCGCAGCCGAGCACCATCGGCAGGCGGTCGGACGGCAGCCCGACCCCGCGCAGCGACCACAGGTCGTGGTGGTTGAGCGCGGCGGCGCGCACGGTCACGCGCACCCAGCCGGGCGGGGCCGTCGGAGGCTCGATCTCCCCGACGACGAGCCCCTCCAGCGGGTCGTCCTGGTCCTGACGGGCGGCGTAGGCGGCGCGCATGCCACCAGGGTAGGTCCGGTCCGGTCGACGACGCCCGCCGCCGTGGACCGTCAGCCCTCGACCGACCCGAGGTGGTCGCGGAGGCTCTCGGGCGGGCGTCCGGTGACCCGCAGGACGTGGTCGCTCGCCGGCACCAGCTCGCCGGCCGCGATCGCCGTGTACGTCGACACCCAGGCGTCGTACTGCCACTCGGGAGCGTCCCACGCCCGGCGCGACTCGTAGGCCTCGGCGATCGACTCGTCGTGGTAGACCACCGACCGGCCGGTCACCTCGGTGATGGTCGCGGCGACCTCGGTCAGGGAGAGCTCCTCGGGCCCGGTGACGTCGTAGGTCGCGCCCTGGTGGTCCTGCGGTCGCTGCAGGACGGCCGCTGCGACCCGAGCGACGTCCGCGCGGGTGACGGACGCGACGCGCCCCGTGCCGGCGGGCCCGCGCAGGACGCCGTCCGCGCCGGTCATCGCCTCGAAGAAGTCGGTGTAGAAGGCGTTGCGCAGGAACGTGTACCTCGGGCCCGCGGCGATGATGTGCTGCTCGGTGGCCCAGTGGTCCCGGGCCAGGGTGAACGTGGCGTCGGGCGCCGCACCGAAGAAGGACAGGTAGACGACGTGCCCGACGCCGGCAGCGACGGCCGCGTCGACGAACCCGCGGTGCTGGTCGAGCCGGTCCGGGTGCTCGGCGCCGGAGACCATGAACAGGACGTCGACCCCGTCGAGCGCCGCGCGCGACACGCTGGAGTCCTCGTAGGTGCACCCCACCACCGCGGCACCCGGCAGGTCGGGCGCGCTCCCGGGCCGGCGGACGAGCAGGCGCTGGGCGAGGCCGGCGTCCGCCAGCTGCCGGGCGACGAGCGAGCCGATGTGCCCGGTGGCCCCGGTGACGGCCAGGGCGGGAAGGGACTCGAGGTGCGGCACGAGAGCTCCTCTGCTGCGGCGGGTGGGGATCGTCCGGGGTACGGCGAAGGCCCCCGACGTCGTCGGGGGCCTTCGGACCTGCTCAGGCGTTGGGCCGCTTGCCGTGGTTGGCCGAGCTGCTCTTGCGGGCCTTCCGCTTGCGTCCGCGCTTGGACATGCGTGACTCCTCGAGGTTCGTATCGTTCCCGCGCCGCGGGAGGACTGGACGGGCCATCCTCCCACACGCCGGGCCGGCCGCGCGGGGCGGACCCCGCTCACCGGCGCGTGGGAGCCGGGGACGCAACGCCCGCCGGCGCGTGGGGACCGGGTACCCCGCCGTTCAGCGGCGCTCGACGGCGATGCTGACGACCGAGAGCTGCGAGACGATGCGCGCTCGCAGCGAGGCGGGCGCCTGCTCCGTGCACGAGCGCTGGAGGATCGCCTTGACGTGCGCGGCGGCGTCGACCTCCCCGCGGCAGGTCTCGCAGGTCAGGACATGACGCCGGAGCCGCTCGCGGTGGGCGTCGCCGAGCTCGGCGTCGAGGAACTCGTACACCTGCTCGCTCAGCTCCTCGCAGGAGCACGGCCCCGCGGGCACGTCGGCCTCGACGGCCCGCGTGATGCGGTCGGCCAGCCCGTCGTCGTCGTAGGGCGTGGTCACTTCGTCACCTCCGTACGGATCCCGAGGTCCCGGGCGTGGTCGGCGAGGAGCTCGCGGAGCTGGCGGCGGCCCCGGTGCAGGCGGGACATCACCGTCCCGATCGGCGTCCCCATGATCTCGGCGATCTCCTTGTACGCGAATCCCTCGACGTCGGCCAGGTACACGGCCAGCCGGAAGTCCTCCTGCAGGCCGGCGAGGGCGTCCTTCACCTCCGAGTCGGGCAGCGACTCCAGCGCCTCGGTCTCCGCCGAGCGCAGCCCGGTGGAGGTGTGGGAGGCAGCCGCGTGCATCTGCCAGTCCTCGACCGCGTCGGCGTCCGTCTGCAGGGGCTCGCGCTGCTTCTTGCGGTACGTGTTGATGTAGGTGTTCGTGAGGATCCGGTACAGCCACGCCTTGAGGTTCGTGCCCGGGCGGTACTGGTGGAACGCGGCGAACGCCTTGGTGAACGACTCCTGCACGAGGTCCTCGGCGTCGGCCGGGTTACGGGTCATCCGCATGGCGGCGCCGTAGAGCTGGTCGAGGAACGGGAGCGCCTCGAGCTCGAAACGGGCCGCCCGCTCGTCGTCGGTCTCGCCCGCGGGCGCGCGGTCGGGATCGTCCCCGACCTCGTCGGGTGTGGTCACGGCGCCGGGGCCCGGCGCGTCGTCGGTGGTCATCCCGGCCCAGACTAGACCGCGGGCGGCCGCGGGACGGGCGAGAGTTGCCGTGGTCATACGGTCGACAACGGGTCCGACGTGCGGATCTATTCCGCCCGCGTGCCTCGGGCCGCCCGATGTGGCAACAATGGTGACATGAGCCTCCACTCGATCATCGCCCGCCCGCTGCTCGCCGCGCCCTTCCTCGCCGACGGCATCGGGGCCATCACGCAGCCGCAGCGCCACGCCGAGAAGGTGGAGCGCGTCCGCCCGACCCTGGAGAAGCTCGGTGTCCCCGAGCAGGTCACCGCGGCGCCGGAGCTCCTCACGCGTGCGCTCGGCGTCGTCACGACCGTGTCCGCGCTGGCGCTGGCCACGGGCCGCAGGCCCCGCACGGCGGCCTTCACCCTCGCGCTGGTCACGGCGCCGGTGGCGCTCGCCCGCAACCCCGTGTGGACCGCGCAGGGCGAGGAGCGCAAGGAGATGACCTCCGACCTGCTCGCGTACGCCGGCCTCGTGGGTGGCCTGTTCACGGCCGCCGCCGACCGGGACGGCGAGCCGTCGCTGCGGTGGCGGATGAGCAACACGCTCGAGCAGCGCCGCGACATCAGGGCCGCCAAGGCCGAGGTGAAGGACAAGTACACCGACTGACGCCCGCACGGGGCGGCGGGACCCGGGTCCGGCCGCCCGGCCTGGCTCTACCCTGGGCACGTGACCACCACCGACATCTGGCCCGCCCCCCGCTCCGGCGGACCCCTGGACGCCACGGCCGACGTCCCGGGCTCGAAGTCCCAGACCAACCGGGCCCTGCTGCTGGCCGCGATCGCCGACTCACCCACGCTGCTGCGTCGCCCGCTGCGCTCGCGCGACACGCTGCTCATGGCGGAGGCCCTGCGCGCACTGGGGGCCCGCATCGACGACGTGGGCACCGACTGGCGGGTCACGCCCGGCCCGGTCGTCGGCGGCACGTCGATCGACTGCGGCCTCGCCGGCACGGTCATGCGGTTCGTCCCGCCGCTGGCCGCGCTCGCCCCCGGTGCCACGCGCCTCGACGGCGACGAGCACGCCCGGGTGCGGCCGATGGGCCCGCTCGTCGCGGCGTTGCGCGGGCTCGGCGTCGAGGTCGACGCCGCGGGCGGACCCGGCGCCGAGGTCCTCCCGCTGACGGTCCACGGCCGCGGACGTCTCGAGGGCGGCCCGCTCACCGTCGACGCCTCGACGTCCTCGCAGTTCGTCTCCGCGATCCTGCTCGTCGCCCCGGCGTTCGACCGGGGCGTCGACCTGCGTCACGTCGGCCCGCCGATGCCGTCGCTGCCCCACGTGACGATGACGGTCGAGACGCTGCGCGAGCGCGGCGTCGAGGTCGAGGTGCACGAGTCCGACGGCGTCCCGGCGCGCTGGGTGGTCGCCCCCGGGCCGGTCCGCGGCGGCGAGGTCACGATCGAGCCGGACCTGTCCAACGCCGGCCCGTTCCTCGCGGCCGCCGCGGTCACCGCCGGGACCGTGCGCGTCCCGGGTTGGCCCACGAGCACGACCCAGGCCGGGGACGCGATGCCCGGCCTGCTGGCGATGATGGGCGCCGAGGTCGACTGGCCGGCGGAGGACGTCCTGTCGGTCACCGGCCCCGACGAGCGCGAGCTGCGCGGCGTCGACATCGACCTGCACGACGTCGGAGAGCTCACCCCCACCCTCGCCGCGGTCGCGGCCCTCGCGATGACACCCTCCCGGCTGCGCGGGATCGCGCACCTGCGCGGCCACGAGACGGACCGGCTGGCCGCGATCGTCACCGAGCTGCGCCGCCTCGGCGGCAGCGCCCACGAGACCGAGGACGGCCTCGTGATCGAGCCCGCGTTCCTCCACGGCGGGACGGTTCAGACCTACGGCGACCACCGGATGGCGACGTTCGCCGCGATCCTGGGCCTGCGGGTCGACGGGGTCGGGATCCGCGACGTCGGGACCACCGCGAAGACCATCCCGGACTTCGTCCCCCGCTGGAACGCGCTCCTGGGATGAGCGGGGCGAGGCGGTGAGCCGGCGCGACGTCGGGACGGACGACGAACGGGTCCGCGTGCGCCCCGGCAGGGGCACGCGCCCGCGCACGAAGACCCGCCCCGCCCACGACGACGCCACGCCGGGCACCGTCCTGGCCGTCGACCGCGGCCGCTACCGGGTGGGGACCGCGGACGGTACACGGGTCACCGCCGTCAAGGCGCGCGAGCTCAACCGCACGCGCACGGCCGTCGTCGTCGGGGACGAGGTCCTGCTCGTCGGCGACGTCAGCGGCGAGGTCGACACGCTCGCCCGGATGGTCGGCGTGGCGGAGCGCCTCACGGTGCTGCGGCGCAGCGCGGAGGACGGCGACACGGTCGGCGTCGAGCGGCCGGTCGTGGCCAACGCCGACCAGCTCGCGGTCGTCACGGCGCTGGCCGACCCGCCCCCGCGGCCGCGGATGATCGACCGGTTCCTCGTGGCGGCCTACGACGCCGGCATGGACCCCCTCCTCGTGCTGACGAAGTCCGACCTGACGGGGCCCGACGAGCTGCTCGCGGGGTACGCGGCGCTCGAGGTGGGCCACGTCGTCGTCGGCGGGATGGGCGAGGCGCCCGGGGCGGACGGGGCGGTGCGCGGGCTTCAGGAGATGCGTGGTCTGCTGGCGGGGCGTACGACCGTGCTCGTCGGGCACTCCGGGGTCGGCAAGTCCACGCTCGTCAACGCGCTCGTCGAGGGCGCCGAGCGGGCCACGAGCCACGTCAACGAGGTGACGGGTCGCGGTCGGCACACCTCGAGCTCCGCCGTCGCGCTCGAGCTGCCGGGCGGCGGATGGGTCATCGACACCCCGGGCGTGCGCTCGTTCGGGCTCGCCCACGTCTCCGCCGACTCCCTGCTCGCCGGCTTCACCGACCTCGCCGGGGCCGCGGAGCTGTGCCCGCGCGGGTGCACGCACGCCGACGACTCCCCGGACTGCGCGCTCGACGACTGGGTGGCCGAGGCCGACGGCGCGACGGCCGAGGCCCGGGCGGCGCGCCTGGAGTCGTTCCGGCGGTTGGCCGCGGCGTTGCACGGGGTTCCGGGTACGGTCGAGCGATGAGCACCGGCCCCACCAGGCGTATCGACGACGACCTGCGCCTCGCCCACGTGATCGCCGACCAGGTGGACGCCCACACGACGGCCCGCTTCGGCGCCGTCGACCTCGAGGTCACCGCGAAGCCGGACCTCACCCCCGTGACGGACGCCGACCGCGGTGCTGAGGAGCTCGTGCGCGCCCAGCTGGCCCGCACGCGGCCGCGCGACGCGATCATCGGCGAGGAGATGGGGGCGACCGGGCACTCGCAGCGACAGTGGGTGGTCGACCCGATCGACGGGACCAAGAACTTCGTGCGCGGCGTGCCGGTGTGGGCCACCCTCATCGGGCTCGTCGAGGACGGCGAGGTCGTGCTCGGGGTCGTCTCGGCGCCGGCGCTGCAGCGGCGCTGGTGGGCCGGCAGCGGGACGGGGGCGTGGACCGGACGCTCGCTCTCCTCGGCGCGCCAGCTCCAGGTCTCCCGGGTGAGCGACGTGTCCGACGCCTCCCTGTCCTACTCGTCCCTCGGCGGCTGGGCCGAGCGCGGCCGCCTGCGCGCCTTCCTCTCCCTCGCCCAGGAGTGCTGGCGCACCCGCGCGTACGGCGACTTCTGGAGCTACATGCTGCTGGCCGAGGGCGCTGTCGACGTGGCGACCGAGCCCGAGCTCGCGCTGCACGACATGGTGGCGCTCGTCCCGATCATCACCGAGGCGGGAGGACGGTTCACCTCCCTCGACGGCGAGGACGGTCCCTGGGGGACCGACGCCGTCGCCACGAACGGGCACCTGCACGACCTCGTGCTCGAGATCCTGTCCGGCCAGGAGGACTGAGGCCGCCGCCGGGCCCGTACCCGGGGCGGGCGGGCCCGTCCCCGGGGCGGACGGACAGGCTGTGGACGCCGCGGGCGATGTCGGCCGGTCCGCCTACCGTGAGCACCATGCGGATCCTGCACACCTCCGACTGGCACCTGGGCCGGACCCTGCACGGCGTGGACCTCACGGAGGCGCACGCCGCCTACCTCGACCACCTCGTCGAGGTCGTGCGCTCGGAGCGGGTCGACGCCGTCGTCGTCGCGGGCGACGTCTACGACCGGGCGATCCCGCCGGCGGACTCCGTCACGCTGCTCGGGGAGGCCCTCGCGCGGCTGACCGAGCTCACGCGGGTGGTCCTCACCCCCGGCAACCACGACTCCGCCGTGCGCCTCGGGTTCTCGGCCGCCCTGCTCGACGAGCGCCTGTCGATCCGCACCCGGGTGCCCGACGTCGGCCGGCCCACCCTCCTCCCGGACGCCGAGGGCGGCGTGGGCGCGTACGTGTACCCGCTGCCCTACCTCGATCCGGACATGGCGCGCGCCGACCTCGCCGAGCCCGGCGACGACGGCGAGCCGGTCCGGCCGCCGCGCAGCCACGAGGGCGTCGTCACGGCGGCGATGGCGCGGGTGCACGCCGACCTCGCGCGCCGCAGGGCCGGCGACGCCACCCGCGTGCCGGCGGTGGTCATGGCGCACGCGTTCGTCGCGGGCGGCGAGGCGAGCGAGTCCGAGCGGGACCTGCGGGTCGGCGGGATCGAGGTCGTGCCCTCGGGGGTCCTGGCGTCCGGCACCGCGGACGTCGACTACGCGGCGCTCGGGCACCTGCACGGCCCCCAGCGCGTCGGCGGGCGGGTCCCGGCCCGGTACTCGGGCTCGCCGGTGGCGTTCTCCTTCTCCGAGGAGCACCACGTGAAGTCCAGCGTGCTGGTCGACCTGGCGGGCGGGGAGGTGTCGACCGAGCTCGTCGAGGCCCCCGTGCTGCGGCGCCTGGCGACCCTGACCGGCACGATCGACGAGCTCACCTCCGGGTCGTTCGACCACCACGCCGGGGACCACGTGCGCGTGCGGGTCACGGACGCCACGCGCCCCGCCCACATGCGGTCCCGGATCCTCGAGCACCTCCCCCACCTGCTGGTCCTCTTCCACGAGCCCGATGGCGCGACACCGGTGGTCGGGCCGCTGCGGGTGACCGCCGCGGAGGACCCCGTCGAGATCGCCGCGCAGTTCGTCGCCGACGCCGGCGGCGCCGAGGCGACCGCACCGGAGCGGGACGCGCTCCGCGCGGCGGTCGAGGCCGCCGAGGCGATGCGGCGGTCCGCCTGATGCGCCTGCACCGGCTCACGCTCGAGGCCGTCGGCCCGTTCGCCGGTCGGCACACGATCGACATCGACCGGCTCGGGGCGTCCGGCCTGTTCCTGCTCGAGGGGCCGACCGGGGCGGGCAAGACGACGATCGTCGACGCGATCGTCTTCGCGCTGTACGGGGACGTCGCGGACACGGGCGGGTCGCACCGCAGCCGGATGCACTCGCAGCACGCCGAGCCGGGCGTGGAGCCCGTCGTGGACCTCGTGCTGTCCACCTCACGGGGCGTGTACCGGGTGCGCCGGACGCCCGCCTACCAGCGACCCAAGCAACGCGGCACGGGCATGACGACGGTCAACCCGACGGCGCGCCTGTGGCGGCTCGCCTCCGACGACCTCTCCGCGGTGCCCGAGGGCGAGGAACCGCCGGGCGAGCAGGTCTCGGCGCACGTCCAGGAGGTCGGCACCGAGCTCGGCTCGATCCTCGGGCTGACCAAGGAGCAGTTCACGCAGACGGTCGTGCTGCCGCAGGGGCAGTTCGCGCGTTTCCTCCGCGCCGGCGTCGCCGAGCGGCAGCAGGTCCTCCAGCAGATCTTCGCCACGTCCCTGTACGAGGACGTCCAGTCGATCCTCGCGGACCGGGCCCGTGCCTCCCGTGCGGCCGCGCAGAGGGCGGCCGAGGCGGCGGGCCGGCGGGCGACGGCCGTCGCGGAGCACGGCCGCCTGGACGAGGGCGGGCGCGATCGGCTGGTCACGGCCGCGGAGTCGATCGACCCGGACGCTGCGGAGGAGGTGCTCGGCCCGCTGCTGGCGGAGCTCTCGACACGGCGGGCGGCGGCGGCAGACACGCACGAGGCGGCCCGCGCCGCGGACCGGGCGGCCCAGGAGCACCTCGACGCCCAGCGCGCGCTGCACCGCGCGATCACGCGGCGTACCGCGCTGCTCGCCGAGCGGGCGACGCTCGAGGCCGCGGCCGGCGAGGTCGAGCTGAGCCGGACGGCGCTGACCTCGGACGCCGCCGCACGACCGGTCGTGGTCGCGCTCGACGCCGCCGATCGGGCCGAGCGGGCGCGCGACCACGCGCTGGACGAGCTCGTCACTCTGGCCGAGCGGTCCGCCGATGGTGCCCCGGACGGGCTCGTCGCTGCCGCTGAGCAGTTTCCCGAGGGAGAGCCGGACGGGCAGGCCCCCGGGGGTGCCCCGGCCGGGCTCGTCGCGGCCGCCCGGTCCGGGGACGGGGACCTCGCCGCCCGTGCCGACGCGCTCGACGCCGAGCGGGAGCGTGCCGCGACCGAGCAGGGGCGCCTGGCGGCCCTGGTCGCCACGGAGGCCGGCCTCGCGGACCGGCGCGCGCGGATCGCGAGGAGCGAGGCGGGCATCGCCGACCTCGACCGCCGGATCTCGGGCCGCGCGGAGGCGATCCGGTCCCTGCCCGGCGCGCGGGCGGAGCTGCTCGAGCAGCGCCGGGCGGCGCAGGTCGCGGCCGCCGGGCTCTCGGGTGCCCGGGCGGCGGTCACCGACGCGGAGGGTCGGCTCGCCGCCGCCCGGCTCGCCGAGCGGCGACGGACGGAGCGCGACGCCGCGAGCGAGGCGCTGACGGCCGCGCGCACGGCCGCCGAGTCCGCGCAGGCACGCGAGAACGAGCTGCGCGCCCGCTGGCGGGACGAGGTCGCCGGGCGCCTGGCACGCGACCTCGTCGACGATGCCCCGTGCCCGGTGTGCGGTTCCACGGACCACCCCGCCCCCCGGCCGGGCTCCGACCGGCCGGTGAGCGACGAGGACCTCGCGGCCGCCGAGCAGTCCCGGGCCGGCGCCGACCGCGCGTTGTCCGCGGCGTCCTCGACCCTGGCCGCCGCCGAGGAGCAGCTCACGGCGGCGACCGCGGCGGCGGGCGAGCTGAGCGTCGACGACGCCACCGATACCCTCGCCGCCGCCCGGGCCGCCGTGGGCGCGGCCGAGCAGCAGGTCGCGGAGGTCGCCCGGCTGGACACCGCACTGGCCGAGCACGACGCCCGAGCAGCCCGCGAGTCGGAGCTCCGTGCCGCGGACGAGTCCGAGCGTGCCGCGCTCGCGGCCGGGCTGGACGCCATGCGCACATCGCTGGAGGACGACGACCGCGCGGTCCGCGACGCCCGGGAGGGGCACGCGTCCGTCGCCGACCGGGCCGCCGCGCTCGGCGCCCGCGCAGCTCGCGCACGAGCGCTCGCCGGCGCCGTGCGCGAGCTGCTCGACCGCAGGCGGTCCGCCGAGGCCGCGCGCGCGGAGGCCGACGCACACCTGACCGGCTCGGACCTCGCCGACGCCGAGAGCGCTCGGGCGGCCGTCCTCACCGAGGACGACCGGCTCGCGGCGCAGCGACGGGTCTCCGCCCACGAGGCCGGCACCGCGCGGGTCGCCGCGGGCCTCGCCGAGGACGAGATCGCCGCGCTCACCGAGCGGTCGACGGCCGACCCCGGGCAGGCCCAGGCGGCACGGGAGGCCCGCGCGGCGGAGCTCGAGCAGGCGTCCGCGGCGCACGACGCGGCCCGCCGCACCCTGGAGGACACGACGGCGGCGGCCCGGACCCTGCGCGACGAGATCGCCCGGCACGCCGCCGACGCGGAGTCGGACACCCCCCTGGTCCGGGTCGCGGACCTCGCCGCCGGACGCGAGTCCCGCACGGGCATCACCCTGGCCACCTACGTGCTGCTGCGCCGGTTCGAGGAGGTGCTGGCGGCGGCCAACGACCGCCTGACGACGATGTCGTCGGGGCGCTACCTGCTCGAGCGCACCGACGAGCGGGAGGAGGGGGTGCGTGCGCGCGCCGTCGGCCTCGGCCTCAGCGTTCTCGACACGCACACCTCCGCGCCGCGGGCGACCCGCACCCTGTCCGGCGGCGAGACCTTCTACGTCTCGTTGTCCCTCGCGCTGGGGCTCGCGGACGTCGTCGGTGCCGAGTCCGGCGGCATCGAGCTCGGCACGCTGTTCGTCGACGAGGGCTTCGGCACGCTCGACCCCGAGACCCTCGACTCGGTGATGAACGAGCTGGGCGCCCTGCGCGACCACGGGCGCACGGTAGGGCTCATCAGCCACGTGGGCGAGATGAAGCAGCGCATCGGCGACCAGGTCAACGTCCGCCACCGACCCGACGGACGGGGCTCCACGCTGACCGTGCGGGCGGGCGGCTGACCGCGGCGGCCGGGCGGCTGACCACGGCGGCCGGGCGGCTGACCACGGCGGCCGGGCGGCTGACCACGGCGGTCGGGCCCCGCTCCGGGGCCTGACCGGCCTGAGACCGATCGGCGGTGCGACCGGGCGGACGCCCCCTCGCTCAGCCCTCGAGGATCGTCGCCCGCTCGCTCGGGTCGAACCACATCAGGTCGAGCTCGGCGACACGTTCGAAGACCTCGTCGTCCCCCGCCGCGGCGGCCTCGACGTCGACCTGTACGGACGCCTCGTCGACGTGGATCGCCGCGACGGCGTCCCAGCCGACCGGTGCCTCGAGGCGGACGAGGCTCGGGAGCCCGCCCGGCACGGGGATCGCCGCGCCGTCGGCCACGTCGGCCGAGACGACGACCCTGCGAGCCGCACCGGGCGCGTCGAGCTCGGAGCGGCGGCGCACCGAGTCGTCGGCGGCGGCGAGGAAGGCGACGAGCTCCAGGCCCTCCTCGTCCTCGTCGGGCACGGCGGCGGCGAGGTCACGCGTCACGGCGTGCGCGTGGACCGCGCCGGGGGTGGCGGCGAGCTCGGCGGGCGTGGCGGGCAGGTAGATGCGCACGGGTCGATCATCCTCTTCCCGTCCGGGCCACGCGTGCGCCGCGCCGCCACCACCGGGAGCGCGCGTCGCGGCCCTCCGGGAGCGCGAGGAGGTGCCGGGCGAGGGACTCCACCGCGCGCCGGGCGCCGCCGGACGGCGCCTGCTCGCGCCACGTGGCACCCGCGAGGAGCGCGCCGTCCGCGGTTCCCGGGTCGTCCGGGACCAGATGCGGCTCCTGGTCGCCGCCGTAGCGCCACAGGGCCTCGCGGACCGCGCGCTCGTGGTCGGGGCCGGCCGAGGCCCGACGCACGCGGTTGACGACGACCGTCCTGCGGGCGTCGGGAGCGAGGTCCCGTTCCCGCAGCTCCGTCAGCGCGAGGACGAGGCGCCGCACGCCGACGGGGTCCCCGGCCCCGACGACGACGACCTCGTCGGCCGCGGCGAGCGCAGAGAGCGTGGCCTGGTGACGGACCGGGCCGAAGTCGGTGCCGTCCCCCTGCTCGGCCCCGGCGCCCACGTCGACGACGACGAGCGGCGCGACCTCCCGCAGCACCTCCCACACGGACTCCAGGGCGGCGCTCTCGAGCTCACGCCAGCGGTCCGGCCGGGTCAGGCCCGTGAGCGCCGTGAGCCCGTCCGCCACCTCGGCGAGGGCGGAGCGAGCGACGTCGGCGTCGAGCCTGCCGTGCGCGGCATGGCGGGCGACGGCGGCGATCGAGGAGATGTCGTCGGGCAGCCCGAGCACCTGCGCCAGCGCGGGCGCCTCGGTGTCGGCGTCCACGACGACGGCGCGCGTTCCGAGCGCCGCCGCCTCGGCAGCGAGGTTGACGGCCACGGTCGTGCGCCCGGGCGCTCCGCGCGCGCCCCACACGACGACGATCCGGCCCGGCTCCTCCGGCGGAGGCACCGTCGGCGGCGCGGCCTCGTCGACGACGTCCTCCGGCGTGCCCGTCGTCGCCTCGGCGGGCGCCGAGGTCGTGTGAGCGCCCGTCGACAGCCACCAGGGGACCTCCGAGATCACGCCGTCGTGGGGCGGGGTGCCTTCCGCCGCGGGATCATCCGGCCGGGGCGCCTCGTTCGACCGGGGCGCCTCGTCGGGCGTCGGAACGCTTCCGGGCGGTTCCGGTGCCGCGCGGGGTGCGGCGTCGGGCCGGTGGAGCGCCCGTCGGCTGGTCGGACGTCCCGCCCCGTCCTTGTCGCCGGTCGACGGCGCGCCGTCCGCGGACCCGGGCGGACGCTCCTGGGCCTGGTCGTCCCCGGCGCCGCGACCCGTGGGCGTGGCCACCGAGCGGGTCCACGCCTCCGGCACGACGTCGGGAACGCGCGTCCCGCCCTGCCCGTCGTGGGCGCCGGGCGCCGCGGCACCCGGCCGGCCGCGAACGGTCTCGCCGCGCGCGAGGGCGATCGCCATCGCGGCGACGGTCCCGGCCGGGTCGGACTCGGCGGCGACCGCGTCCGCACCGAGCTGGGCGAGCCGGCCGGCGTCGGGGCCCGGGCCGACGAGCAGCACGCGGGCGCCGGCCGCCGTGATCCTGCCGACGGACGCACGGTCGACGCCGGGCATGTGGCTGCTGAGCACGGCGACGGTGCCGATGCCCGCCCCGACCCCGCCGAGCAGCTCGGCCAGGTCCGCGCACCGCCGGACGACCTTGGCTCCGGACCCGGGCGTGTCGATCGCGCGGACGACGTCGGCCTCGCCGTCCGTGAGGGCGAGGAGGATGCCGTGGGTCACGAGCCCTCCACGGGGACCGAGTGGTGCGGGACCACGGTGAGCTCCTCGCCCGCGGCGACCGCGCCGAGCACGTCCTCGACCAGGTCGGCCGGGACCAGCAGCTCGACGCTCGCTCCTCCCGAGGCTGCGAACACGCCGTCGTCGGTACCGATGGTGACCACGAGAACCTCCGACGCGAGCACGACGGGCGGCGCCACCTCCTCGCCGCGGTCGCCGACCGCCGCCTGCGGCGCCCGCCACAGGTCGACCGTCGAGCCTGCGCCGAGCCCCGACGGGAGCGCTGCGTCGACCGGGACGACCACGGGACGCATGTCCTCGTCCGTCGACTCACCGGTGGCCGCCATCGGCACGAGCTCGCCCGCCCCCACCAGGCGGGTCGCGACGAGGTCGGCCGGGATCTCGCCCTCGGCGACGAGGTAGTGGTCGCCCGCGTCACCGACGTTGACCTCGACGACCTCCAGGCCCGCGTCGGCAAGGCGCTCGCCCGGCGTGACGACGTCCGAGGCCGCCCACACCTGGGTGGTCCCTCCCGCGCGGTCCACCGCCCACGCCCCGATGCCGACCGAGACGGCGACGAGCAGCACGCCCACGCCGAGCCGTGGGTCGCGCCAGCCCGGTCGGCGCATCCGTCGCGCGGTCCCAGCGTTGTCCGTCATCCGAGCTCCCCCTCGCTCATCCGGTCCTCACCGCATCCTCGCGACCGGCCGCCGGCCATGCACGCCTCGTCCACAGCACGAGGCCGGCCGCGCGGTCGACACGGCTGTCCACACCCTCCACGCGCCCGGCGGGCGCTGCGGCGATACTGGAGCCGTGGCCCGCTTCCTCACCATCGCCGACGTCGCCGAGCAGCTCAATCTCTCGGTGTCCCAGGTGCGCGCGCTGCTGCGGAGCAAGGAGCTCGTCGGCGTGCAGATCGGCGGCAAGGGCCTGTGGCGGGTCGAGGACGTCCAGCTCGAGGCGTACATCGCCCGGCTGTACGAGCAGGCCGCGGCCCGGCCGGTCGACGAGCACGTCGACGAGGAGTCCGGCACCGGTCGCTGATCCGACCCCCCGCCACGACTCCCCCGTGCCGCGGTCATGCGGTACGGACCACGTGCACGTGCGCGAGCGCCACGGCCACGACGTGGTCGCCCGGGTCGGCGCGCAGGTCGAGGTGGTCGGCCCCTACGCGCAGGATCCGCCCCGTGCGGCCGCCCGCCGCGTCGTCGAGCCGCACGACCGCCCCTGACCTCGCGATGCGCCGGAGCGCGGCCGCGAACGAGTAGCGCGCGGCGACGATGCCGGCGGCACCGGCGCTTCGGGCGAGCCCGCGGACGCCGACGACCGCGCGGGAGGGCACGAGCGCCCGACGCTCGCCCTCGGCGAGCAGGAGCCAGTGGGCGTTCGCGTCGAGGACCGTGCCGACGACGTCGTCGCGGCCGGGTAGCACGAGGGCGAGCTCGGCGCCGATGCGTGCCCGCCACCGGTCCTCGAGCGTCACGGTGGCGGCCTCGGCCTCGGCGAGCTCGCCCGCCTCGAGCAGCTGCTCCGCGCGTCGTTCTGCCTCGAGCTCGCCCGAGAGGTCGGCGAGCAGCAGGTCCTCCCATGCCACGGAAACAACCTAGGCGGAGCCACGGCCGCGCGAGCCGGTTCGGCGCCCCGATCTGGCGGATCCTTCAGCGACACGCCGTCACTCTTGCGCATCTCGTCACACCTGTGCCATCGTTCCGGCATCATTCGACACGAACCAGCACGAACGGACACGTTCATCGGGACGGTGGGGGGCATGACGACGATCAAGGACGGGACGACTTCGGCGTCCGGCGGGCGACGACAGGGGCACGGCGCCGCACCGGCGGTACGACAGGGACACGGCGCCGCACCGGCGGTACGGCGGCCCGACGGGCGTGCGACGAGTGCCCCGGTTACCGGTCGTCGCGCGACGACGGCCGTCCGCGCCGGCGGCGAACTCCTCGCGCTCGCCGCGACCGCGGCGTCCACGGTGCCGCTCACGCTCGTGCTCGCGAACGCCGCACGGGACGCCGTCGCGGCACTGGCGGCGCTCCCCGCGCACGGACCGCAGGACCTGCCGGACGCCGTCGCCGCCGGCCTTCTCGCCGTCGGCGCGGCCTGCGCGGCCTGGTACGCATGCACCGCGTTCCTGGGGCTCGTCGTCGCGCTGCTCCCCCGCTCCGGGGTCGGGGCCCGGCTGCGCAGCGGGCTCGCCCTCGTGGTGGGCAGGGCCGGCGCACCGGTCGTGCGGCGCATCGCGGCCGGGAGCGCGGTCGCCGGGCTCTCGCTGGGGCTCGCCGTCGGTCCCGCGGCGGCCGTGCCCGACGCTCCGGAGTCGCCGACCGATGTGCCGTCGGCGCCCGCGTCCGACGGCGAGGCCGGGACAGCGGGCGAGGCAGGACCGGGGGACGAGGCAGGTCCGCGGGACGACGCCGGACCCCCGGTACCGGGTCCCGACCTGCCCGCGGTCCCCGCGGTGCCGGACGTGACCGGATCGTCGGCATCACCCCTCGTCGACTCACCGGCCCCCGCACCGGGGCCGGAGCCCGCACCTGCACCAGAGCCCGAGCTCGCGCCGACCGCGTCGCCGGAGCCGGCTCCCGAGCCGGCGACGGCCGAGGCGGTCTACGTCGTCGCGGCCGGCGACTCGCTCTGGTCGATCGCGGCGGACCACCTCGGTCCGTCCGCGAGCACCGCGGACGTCGCGGCCGCCTGGCCGGACTGGTACAGCACGAACGCCGAGGTCATCGGCGCCGACCCCGATCTCGTCCGCTCCGGCGTCGAGCTGACGCCCCCGACCCTCGAGGAGACCCGATGAGCGCCCAGCCCACCCACGACGTCGTGCCGGTGCCGCTACCCTCCCGGCCGAGGATCGTCGCCGCGCAGGGCCCGCCGGGCTCCGTGTCGCGCGTGCGGCGCCGCACGGTGCCGGCGGTGCCCCCGCCGTTGCCCCGGACGTCGCTCGAACGGCCGTGGGACCGGGTCCGCTTCGCCGCCGAGCACCGGCCGGGCGCGGAGATGTTCGAGGACGGTCCTGCGCCCGGGCGGGACGAGGAGCCTCCGCGGGCCGACGAGGCCGACCTCGAGCGGCTCGCCGCCGGGATCGTGCAGCACGCCGTCGAGGCGCTGCTCGGCACCCGGTCACCGGCCCAGCTCGCCCGCTGGCTCGCGCCGCCGCTCTACGAGTCCCTCTCGCGGCGCGCCGGGCTCGCGGGCCGGCTCCAGGGTCGCCCGGACCGGTTCACCCACGTCGTGGTCCGCCGCACGATCGGATCTGCGCCCAGCGAACGCGCGCGCGAGGTCAGCGTGGTCGTCCATGACGGCACCAAGGTCCGCGCCGCCGCGGTCCGGATCGAGGTCTTCCGCGGGAGGTGGCGGGCCGTCGCCCTCGAGATCGGGTGAGCGACGGACCCGCCGAGCGAAGGACCTGCTGAGCGGAGGACCCGCTGAGCGAAGAACCGGCCCCCCGGAGCTCAGCGCAGTGCGCTGAGCATCGACGAGAAGTCGGGCACGTCGTCGAACTCGTCCTTTGCCTGCCTGGGGGCACTGCCGGCCACGGCGTGAGCGAGCTCCTCCCCGGCGCGCACGATGCGCCCGGGAAGGTCCGGGCCGCCCGGCTCGCCTGCACCCGCGGCCCAGTCGTCCGTCGCGGCGTACACAGCGGTCGGCATCGCGCTCCCGCGCAGGTACGCGACGAGCGGACGCAGCGCGTAGTCGATCGCGAGCGAGTGCCGTGGGGTGCCGCCGGTGGCGGACAGCAGCACCGGGGTGCCGTCGATCGAGCCCCGGTCGAGGACGTCGAGGAACATCTTGAGCAGCCCGGAGTACGAGCCCGAGTAGACGGGCGTCGTCACCACGAGTCCGTCGGCGCCGCGGACCGCGTCCATGGCCTCCTCCACGGCCGTGCTGCGCACGCCGGTGAGCATGGTGTCGAGCAGGTCGTGGGCGATCGTCCGCAGGTCGAGGGTCGTGAGGGTCGCGCGCACGCCCCTCTGGCTCAGCCCGGTCACGGCCGCCCGGCCGAGCCGGTCGGCGAGCATCCGGGTGGTCGAGGGGTCGGACGTCCCGGCCGAGACCGTGACGATCCGGCGCTCGGTCCCGCCGGCCCCCTCGGGGACACCTGGCCGGTCGTCGAACGCGTCGCCGGTGAGGTCGAGGTCGAACCCCTCGCTCATGCCCGCACCGCCGCGTCCTCGGCCCGGCGTCCGGTGGCGTCGTCGCCGACGGCGCCCACGTGGGCCGCGCCCGCCGTGCCCTGCTCCCGGGCGGCCGCCACGCGCTCGGCGTGGCTCGGCGGGTCCGCCGGCACGTGGGCCGGACGGATCGACTCGGCCTCCCGGCGCAGGACGGGCACGACCTCGGTCGCCAGCAGGTCGATCTGCTCGAGGACCGTCTTCAGCGGCAGTCCCGCGTGGTCGATGAGGAAGAGCTGGCGCTGGTAGTGGCCGACGTCCTGCCACATCTTCCCGTAGCGGTCGATGACCTCCTGCGGCGAGCCGACGGTCAGCGGGGTCTCCGCGGTGAACTCCTCCATCGTGGGGCCGTGCCCGTAGACGGGGGCGTTGTCGAAGTACGGACGGAACTCGGTCTTCGCGTCCTGGCTGTTGGCGCGCATGAACACCTGTCCGCCGAGGCCGACGATCGCCTGGTCCGCGTCGCCGTGGCCGTGGTGCTCGAAGCGCTCGCGGTAGAACTGCACCATCCGCTTCGTGTGCCGCATCGGCCAGAAGATGTTGTTGTGGAAGAAGCCGTCACCGTAGTAGGCGGCCTGCTCGGCGATCTCGGGGCTGCGGATCGAGCCGTGCCAGACGAACGGGGCGACGCCGTCCAGCGGGCGCGGGGTGGCGGTGAAGCCCTGCAGGGGGGTGCGGAACCGTCCGCTCCAGTCGACGACGTCCTCGGTCCACAGGCGGCGCAGCAGGGCGTAGTTCTCGATCGCGAGGTTGATGCCCTCGCGGATGTCCTTGCCGAACCAGGGGTACACGGGCCCGGTGTTGCCCCGCCCCATCATGAGGTCCATCCGGCCGTCCGAGATGACCTGGAGCATCGCGTAGTCCTCCGCGATCTTCACCGGGTCGTTCGTCGTGATGAGCGTGGTCGCGGTCGACAGCGTGATGTTCGTCGTCGCCGCGGCGAGGTAGCCGAGCATCGTGGTCGGCGAGGACGCGACGAAGGGCGGGTTGTGGTGCTCGCCCGTCGCGAAGACGTCGAGCCCGGCGTCGTCGGCGTGCTTCGCAATGGTGAGCATCGCGCGCACCCGCTCCGTGTCCGACGGGGCGCGCCCCGTGGTCGGGTCGGCGGTGACGTCGCTGACGCTGAAGATCCCGAACTGCATGTCGCCGTCCTCCTGATCGAAATATTGATGCGTTTGCATCGACACTAGCGCCAACGGTGGGTCCCTCGCATTCATTCCCGCTGCGAAGCGGCGCAGGACACACCTCCCGCAGCACGGGCAGCGCACGACGACGGCGACCCGCTCGTGCGGGTCGCCGTCGTCGTCGTGCGATCTCGGCCCGGCGGTGCGGGCTCGGCCGGCGCTGCCGGGCGGCCGCTCTAGCCCTGTCGCTTCGCCTTCTTGGCCTGGGCGCGGCGCTGGGCGCGGTTGAGTCCGTCGCTCCCGCCCGCGGCGGCAGTACCGGCCGCGCTGCCGCGTGCCGGCCGGCGCGTGGGTGCGTCGTCGTCCTCGTCCGCGCCCGACGTCGACGAACTCGTGCCCGAGTAGGTCAGACCCGTGGGGCGGCGGGGTGCCTCGAGACCGAGCAGCTCGTCGTCCGTGGGGACCGGCGCGGCGGGGTCGTCCTGCGGGTCCTCGCCGGTCGACGTCAGGTCGGCACCCACGCCCGCGGCGTCCGCGGAGGGTGCGGGCCCGGGATCGCCGGCGGTGCCGGCCTCCCTCGACGCTGCTGCACCCGTGGCGTCGTCGGGCGCGCCGCCCCCGGGCCGGGCGCCACCTGACGCGGCACCTCCCGCGGCCGCACCAGCAGCCGCACCAGCAGCCGCGCCAGGCGTCGGGATCGAGGGCGTGCTCCCACCGAGCGCGGAGGCCGCGAACGCCGAGCCTGCCGCCGCGGCCTTGCGCGTCGCCGCGGCGCCCGCACCCGCCCGGGGCATGGTCGACGCGCCGGACCCGGTGGCGGCGCGGCCGACGGTCGAGGTGGCCGCGGCCGCCGCGGAGGCTGCGTCGACCGGCTGGTCGGTGGGGTTGATCTCGAGGTTGAAGACGTAGCGGACGGTGTCCTCGCGGATCGCCTCGTTCATCGCCTGGAAGAAGGTGAAGCCCTCGCGCTGGTACTCCACGAGCGGGTCGCGCTGTCCGGCCGCCCGCAGCGAGATGCCCTGCCGCAGGTAGTCCATCTCGTAGAGGTTCTCCCGCCAGTGGCGATCGAGGACCGACAGGACGACGCGGCGCTCGAGCCGACGCATGAGGTCCTCCCCCACCTCCTCCTCGCGCGCGTCGTACGCCACGAGGATGTCCGAGCGCAGCTCGGTGCGGAGCATCTCGGGGGTCACGCGGGCGCTGTGCCCGGCCTGCTCGACGAGATCGTCCTCGGTGATCCCCACCGGGTAGTAGGCGCCCAGCTCGCCGAGGATCTTCTCGACGTCGGAGTCCTCGAGGGAGCCGTCCGCGCTGTGCTGGTCGACGATGGCGTCGACGAGGTCGGTCGCGAACCCGCGCACCTGCTCCTCGATGTCCTCGCCGTGCAGCACACGGCGGCGCTGCTCGTAGATCACGGTGCGCTGCCGGTTCATCACGTCGTCGTACTTCAGGACGTTCTTGCGCTGCTCGAAGTTGCGGGCCTCGATGGCCTCCTGGGCACGCCGGATGCCGCTCGAGACCCACTTGTGCTCGAGCGCCATGTCGTCCGGGTAGGCGTCGTTGTCCATGAGGCGGGCCGTCGGCCCGGACCCGAACAGCCGCATGAGGTCGTCCTCGAGCGAGAGGTAGAACCGGGACTCGCCGGGGTCGCCCTGACGTCCCGAACGACCGCGCAGCTGGTTGTCGATGCGTCGCGACTCGTGCCGCTCGGTGCCGAGCACGTAGAGCCCGCCCGCGTCGAGGACCTCCTGGTGCTCGTCCTTGACCTGCTCCTGGGCGGCCGCCAGCGTCTCGGTCCAGGCCGCCTCGTACTCCTCGGCGTTCTCCACCGGGTCGAGGCCGCGGTCGCGCAGGACGTTCTGGGCGATGTGCTCGGGGTTGCCGCCGAGCATGATGTCGGTACCGCGACCGGCCATGTTCGTGGCGACGGTGACGGCGCCCTTGCGGCCCGCCTCGGAGACGATGGCGGCCTCGCGCTCGTGCTGCTTGGCGTTGAGGACGTCGTGCTCGACCCCGGCCTCGGACAGCAGCTCGGAGAGCCGCTCGGACTTCTCCACCGACGTCGTACCGAGGAGGACCGGCTGGCCGGTCTCGTGGCGCTCCTTCACGTCCTTGACGATCGCCCGGTACTTCTGCTCGATGTTCTTGTAGACGAGGTCGCCCTCGTCCTTGCGGATCATCGGCTTGTTCGACGGGATCGGGACGACGCCGATCTTGTAGGTCGAGGAGAACTCCGCGGCCTCGGTCTCGGCCGTACCGGTCATGCCGGAGAGGGTGTCGTAGAGACGGAAGTAGTTCTGCAGCGTGATCGTCGCCAGCGTCTGGTTCTCCGCCTTGATGCGCACGCCCTCCTTGGCCTCGATGGCCTGGTGCATGCCCTCGTTGTACCGGCGCCCGCGCAGGCGACGCCCGGTGTGCTCGTCGACGATCGTCACCTCGCCGTTCTCGACGATGTAGTCCTTGTCGTTCTGGTACAGCTCCTTGGCGCGCAGGGAGTTGTTGAGGAACGAGATGAGCGGCGTGTTGAGCGACTCGTAGAGGTTGTCGATGCCGAGCAGGTCCTCGACCTTCTCGATGCCGGGCTCGAGGATGCCGACCGTGCGCTTCTTCTCGTCGACGTCGTAGTCGACGTCCCGCTCCAGCTTCGGCGAGATCTTGGCGAAGGCGGCGTACCACGGGTTGACGTCCCCCTCGGCCGGGCCCGAGATGATGAGCGGGGTGCGTGCCTCGTCGATGAGGATCGAGTCCACCTCGTCGACGATGACGAAGTTGTGTCCGCGCTGGACGAGGTCGTCGGTGCTCAGCGCCATGTTGTCGCGCAGGTAGTCGAAACCGAACTCGTTGTTCGTGCCGTACGTGATGTCGGCGGCGTACTGCTCGCGGCGCTGGGCCGGGGTCTGGCCCGAGACGATGCAGCCGGTGCTCAGCCCGAGGAAGCGGTGGACGCGCCCCATGAGCTCGGACTGGTAGGTGGCGAGGTAGTCGTTGACCGTGACGACGTGGACACCCTTGCCGGACAGCGCGTTCAGGTAGCTCGGGAGCGTGGCGACGAGCGTCTTACCCTCACCGGTCTTCATCTCGGCGATGTCGCCCTGGTGCAGCGCGGCGCCACCCATGATCTGCACGCGGTAGTGCCGCTGGCCGAGCACGCGACGGGCCGCCTCCCGCACGACGGCGAACGCCTCCGGGAGGAGATCGTCGAGCGTCTCGCCGTCCTCGATCCGCTCGCGGAACTCGGTCGTCTGCTCCCCCAGCTCCTCGTCGGTCAGGTCGACGAAGGAGTCCTCGAGCGCGTCGACCTGGTCGGCGATCGCGCCGAGCCGCTTGACGACTCGGCCCTCGCCCATGCGCAGGATCTTGTCGAGGATGGTTGCCACAGCGGCACTCCGTGAGGTCGTTCGTCGCCCCTTGGGGCGGGCGCGCCGAGGTGCCGCGCCACCCGCCATGGTAGGCGCGCCGCGGCGACCCCGGGGGCACGGGGGCACGGGGGCGAAGCCCGGCCACTGCGGACCACGACGGCCCGCGCCACCCGGCCGGACCGGACGGTGACCGCCCAGGCACCCGGCCGGGCCGGACGGTGACCGCCCCGGTCAGGAGGCGGAGCGCAGCACGGCCGGGTGCAGGTCCCGGGCGAGGTCCCCGACGCCGCCGCTCGCGTCCACGCGGTCGGCGCCGAGCCAGCGCGCGACCTCGCCGAGCTCGGCCGCGAGCTCCTCGGCGATCCGCTCGCGGGACGGCCACGCTCCCGCCCCCCGGCTCGGCAGGTCCGGCACCTGCCCCGGGTCCTCGGCGTGGACCTCCTTGACCAGAAGCACGCCCGCCGCCCGGTCGGCCTTGAGGTCGACGCGGGCCACGAGGTGCTCGCCGAGGAGGAACGGCAGCACGTAGTAGCCGTGGGAGCGCAGGTGAGCGGGGGTGTAGATACCGATCCGGTAGTGCATACCCCACAGGTCGGCGAGCCGCTCCCGTTCGAACACGAGCGGGTCGAACGGGGCGAGCAGGGCGCGGGCGCGCACCGGGTCGGCCGGCACCGTCACCTCCGCGGGCCGGTAGGCGGGTCGCCGCAGCCCGCGCACGCGGACCTCGACGAGCTCACCGTCCTCGACCAGCGCGCGCACCGCGGTGGCCGTCTCGCGGACGGGGAGCCGGTGGTAGTCGGCGAGCGCCCGGACGCCCGCGACCCCGTGCGCGCGGGCCGCGACGAGAGTGAGCTCACGGACCGCCTCCGGCCACGGGGGCGCGGCGGCGAGCGCCTCGGGCGGAAGGACGCGCCCCGGAAGGTCGAGGACCTGCTCGAACGACGAGCTCCGCCGGGCGACGGCGAGGCGGCCGGTGCGCCACATCCGGCTCAGGGCGACCTTGAGCGGGGACCAGTTCCACCCCCAGGCAGTCTTTTCCGCACGTTCGTGCGCGAGGAGGTCGTGCAGGTCGGTCGACGTCGCCGCGCCGTGGTCGGTGATCGCGGCCTCGACGTCGGCCATGAGGGCCGGGTCGCCGAACCCCCGGTCCTGCCACCGGTCCTCCGCGGCCGAGCGCCGGGCCGCCTGGAGGGCGTAGGTACGCGGCGGGACGAGGGAGGCCTCGTGGCACCAGGTCTCGACCAGCAGCCGGGGCGACCGGCCGGTGACACGGTCGAGGATCGACGTGTCGTACGCGCCGACCCGCGCGAGCACCGGCAGCTGGTGGGCGCGAGCGAGGACGTTGACGGAGTCGATCTGCAGCAGCGCCGTGTCGGCGACAGCGCGGGCGACGTGCCGGCGCCCGGGGCGGGCGGGGCGGCGCCGGGCCAGGCCCTGGGCAGCGACGGCGGCTCGCCGTACCTGGCGGATCGAGATCTCCTGGGGCTGCACCGCACCATCGTCGCACCGGGCACCGACACGACGGCGCCCGTGCCCGTGCCACCTCGCGGGGCGGCACGGGCACGGGCGGTTCCGGCGGTCCGGAGCCCGCCGTCGGGGTCTCAGCAGGTGGCGTCGAGCCTGATCACTCCGTAGGCCCAACCCTTGCGGCGGTAGACGACGCAGGGCTGGCGGGTCTCGGAGTCGACGAAGAGGTAGAACGGGTGGCCGACCATCTCCATCTCGTACAGGGCCTGGTCGACCGTCATCGGCTCGGCCTTGTGCAGCTTGTCCCGGACGATGACCGGCGAGTCGCCCAGCTGGGTCTCGACCGCCTCGCCCGGGCTCGTCGACGGCGCGGGGTGCTCTGCGATCGGCGCATCGGTCGCGAGGCCGTCCGGGACGCTCTCCTCCGTGGGCTCGGGAGGAGGCGTCGCGGGGAGCGACCGGTTGGCGTGACGCTGCTTGTCCTTGCGCCGGTCGTGGTGCCGTCGCAGCCGCTCGAGGAGCTTGCCGGTGGCGAGGTCGAGCGCCGCGTACCTGTCGGCGGCGCTCGCCTCGGCACGGATCACGGGGCCCTTGTCGCGCAGCGTGATCTCGATCCGTTCGGCCTGGTCGGACAGTCTCGGGTTCTTCTCGAGCGTGAGCTCGACGTCGACGCGCTGCGTGCGCGGAGCGAGCTGTGTGACCTTGGCGAGCTTGTCCTCCACGTGCGAACGGAAGCGGTCGGCGACATCCGTGCCGCGGCCCTTGACGACGATCTCCATGGTGACCTCCATCGGTCGGTGCGAGGGCGAGCGTGACGGGCCCGCCGGTGGTGCCTCGGCGCGCACGGCGCCGGTCAGGATGCCGAGCACCTCCTCCCGCCTCGGGGACGACGCAGCCACCCGCCGCGCATCCGCGTCCCGGGTGGCTCCATGCAGCAACGTTACCTGGTCCGACGCGTCCCGGACACCGGCCGGACACCCGGGGACACCGGGCGGCGGGGGCGCTGGATCACCGTCCGGGGGCGGGCGCACCGGCGACGACGAGCGCCCCCACGACGACGGCGCCGGCCGCGCGCAGCGCCCCTGCACAGGCGGCGAGCGTGGCGCCGGTGGTAACGACGTCGTCGACGAGCAGGACCGCGGTGCCGGTCGGGACCGACGCCCGGAGGACCGGTGCCCGGCTGCGGTTCGCCACGCGCCCGCGCGCCGAGGAACCGCGCTGGCGCGCCGGTCCGCCCGCGCGCCGCAGGAGATCCACGGACGCCACGTGCAGCGGCCGTGCCACCGGCGGTGCGGAGGTCGCGCCTGCGTCTCCCGACGGCGTGCCCGCGAGCCCGTTCTCCGGCGCGGCAGCGACCCGTCCGGAGGACGCGTCGGCGTCTCGCGGCAGCAAGCCGGCGAGCCCGTTCTCCGACGCGGCAGCGACCCGTCCGGAGGACGCGTCGGCCATGCCCGCGGCCACGGCGTCGGCCAGCTCGGCGGCGACGAGCATGCCGTGGCGTCGGCGTGCGGGGCCGGAGGGCGCCGGGACCACCAGCAGCGTGGTCCCGCTGATCGCGTCCGCGACGTGCGGCCACAGCCTGGCGCCGGCGCCCCGGCCGGCGGCGGGCAGGCTGCGCCTCAGGTGGCCGCAGCGCCCGGTCTTCCAGTCGACGACGATGCGGCGCAGCGGACCGCGGTAGTCGCCGATCGCCCAGGTGCGCAGGACCGGCTCGTCGAACCCGGCGAGCAGGGGCGCTCCGTCGGTGCACTCGCGCGGTCCGGCGGCCAGCAACGAGCGGCATGTCCGGCACAGCGCGGTGCCCCACGTGCCGCAACCGGAACACTCCGCCGGCACGACGAGCTCGAGGACGTCGCGGAGCGCGGACCGGCCCGCCGACCGGGCCGGCGAGCTGCTTCGCACACGATCGGCCACCGACCGGGCGAGTGGCCCGGTCAACGTCTCGAGCACACGGTCGGACCCCGAGCCGGCAGGCAGCCCCGGCGACCTCCCGCGCGCGCGGTCCGACCCCACCCGGTCGAGCGGCCCTGGCAATCTCCCGCGCACACTCTGGCGATCCCTCACCGGAAGAGGATCACCGCTCCGGCCGGGGCCTGAGCAGGCGGCGTACCGACCCCGTGGGCGGGGGCGTGGCAGAGGCACCTGTGGGCCCGTGACGGCGGACGGCCGACGGCGGGCGGCGGGCGGCGGGCGGCGGGCGGCGGGCGGCGGGCGGCGGGCGGCGGACATACTGCCGAGAGCCTGATCCCCGTCCCCGCGGATCACCACCCAGCAAGGCAGGAGAGGAGGTCGGC
>NZ_JBUZNK010000001.1:611277-808808 GCF_055326445.1 Georgenia sp. Z2081 | reverse complement strand
GGGGGTGGCGGGAGGTGGAACTACTGCCGGGAACCCGACCCCCGGTCCCCCCCCCCCCCCCCCCCCGCCGGACAGGCGGTGAGTCAGTCAGGTATCCGCCGAGTCAACCGACGCGGGGCACTGACTCACCACTTTGGTCACTGCCTCGGCGACCGTGAGGACAGAACGCACCTTCGCGGCGAAGCCGCGGATACGGCGCCCCTCGCGACGCGGCAGCGGGCTGTTCGCGAGGGCACGCCCTGGCGCCCGACGGAACCGCGCTGACCGCCAGGCACACCCGCGCCCACGTACCCGACCGAACCCCGCTCACTCGCCCTGACGCCCGACCGAACCCCGCTCACTCGCCAGGCAGAACGCCGCTCACTCGCCGATATGGCGGGTGTGAGGGGGTCAACCGGGGAAGGTCGGGTCGGACAGTCCCTCCGCGATACGCGTCCACGAGGCACCGGTGCGCTCGTAGATGCCGAGGTCCGAGGTCTGCAGCACCACGCTCGTCCCGCCCCGGCCGGCCGTGAGCGCCACGGCGCCCTGGAGGACGGGCAGCGGCTCGGTGTCCCCTCCGATGCTGACGAGATAAGGCCGGGGGGCCGGGTCCGTGGCCGTGCGGCCGAGCACCACGAGCGTCGTGGCATCGATCCAGGCGAGGTCCGTCGCGTCGACGAGACCGACCCCGACCCGCGCCTGCGAGGTGCCGAGCGAGCGCGGCTCGTCGTCGGGACCGCGCTGGACGCCCGAGACCTCGACGAGGATCGAGCCGCCCTGCTCGCGGATCACCGCCGCCCTGGCTCCCTCCCGCGAGACGCGCACGGCGCGCACGACCGACCCGTCGAGCCAGGGTGCGTCGATCTCGGAAGTACCGCCGCTCGGCAGGGCGGCGCGCAGGGTGCCTGCGTTGGTCCGCTCGCCGGTCCACGCCCAGCCGTAACGGTCCATCGAGGGGGCGACGAGCTCGGTCCCGGACACGACGAGGCGGGCGCTGCGGCCGGCCGTCGGTGCCGCCATCATGCGGGTCGGGCCGTCGAGGTAGACCTGTCCGTCGGGCGGGTCCGCCGGCGAGCCGGCCGGGGCCGAGACCACCCCGGTGCGGGGCGCCGCCGCGCCGGTCACGCGCACCTCCAGCCCGCCGTCGAGCTCGACGAGCTCGTCATCGGCCACCGCCAGCAGCGGCTGGGGCGTGTAGGGGTAGGCCGGAAGCTCCGGCACCGAGCCGATGGCAAGCGCGTTCCCGCCGACGGTCACCGTGACGTCGGAGACCCCCGGGACCGCCGACAGCGTCCGCCGGAGCTGTGCCACGAGGAGCTCGCGCTCGCGGTTAGAGGCCTCGAGGACGTCGTCGGTCAGGTCGACGGTCGCCACGCCGTCGGCGACGTCCACGGAGCTGAGCAGGAGACGCGTGGAGACAGGGGCAGGCGTCATGACGGCCGGCTCGAGCCAGGCCGACGGGCCACCGAGCACGCCCTGGACCAGCGAGGAGGCGAGGTTCTGGCGCGGATAGTGCCGCAGGTCGGCGACGACGGTCTCGCCGTCGGCCGCGGGGAAGTACAGCGGTGCCGCGACGTACTGGACGGAGAACGACTCGGCGGAGAGCAGCACGCCGTCCTCGAGGTCGATGATCCGCCACTCGCCGTCGTCGTCCCTCGCGAGCGTGAAGTCCGTGCGGATGTCCTGGTCGCTCGCGGCCTCGGCGTAGTGTCCCGAGCCGTCGATCACCGCGAACATCTGCGTCGTCACGGACACGCCGCCGTCATCGGTGGTGGCGATCTCCGGCTCCTCGGAGTCCGCGTACACGCGCACCTGCGCGAGCGGCTGCCACGCCGAGGTGGCGCCGCCCCCGAGGAACTCCCGCGCGACCGAGAAGTCGTCGGCGAAGCCGGTCGCGCTCGCGGCGAGGAACCCGCGCACGATCTCGTCGGGCGTGGCGCCCGCCTGGGGTCCCCGCGCATACAGACCGAGCGAGGGTGCGGCGCTCACCGTCGGGTCGGCGGCGTTCACCGGGCCGGAGCCGGGCAGCTGCGCGCAGCCCGCGAGGACCGCCAGGGCCAGCAGCAGGGCCACCAGGCGGGACGCGACCCTGCGCACGGCCCGGACACGTCGCACGCCACGCACACCTCGGACGAGCCCTCGGGCCGGCCCGGTCGGCGTACCCGCACCACCCGGCGCACGGGTGGCCGCAGCCGACAGGGTCCCCGCCGGCGACACACCCGACGCACCCGACACCGCAGACGCACCCGACACGGCCCTCGCCGCCGATCCTGTCGTCATCGCCCCTCCTCGATGCGCTCGCCACCTGTCGGCCCGGCGAGCCCGACGAGCGGGGCGGCCAGGGTCGGCTCGACGGTGGAGTCTCCGGGCCACAGCTCGATCGGGGACGGCCCGACCGGGCTGCCGTCCTGGCGCGGGAGGGTGAGCAGGAACGCGGCGCCCTGCCCCGTGCGTCCGGCCGCGGCAAGCGTGCCGCCGTGCAGCCCGACGTCCTCCTGGGCGATCGACAGGCCGAGCCCGGTGCCACCGGTGGTGCGGGTACGCGCCGTGTCGCCGCGCCAGAACCGGTCGAAGACCCGGTCGGCCTGTTCCTCCGACATGCCCACGCCGTGGTCCCGGACGAGGACCGCGGCCGTGCGCTCGTCCTCGGCGACCGTGATCTCGATCGGCCGTCCCTCCGAGTGCTCGATCGCGTTGACGAGCAGGTTGCGCAGGACTCGCTCGATCCGGCGCGCGTCGACCTCGGCCGTGCAGCTCGGCGTCGCACGGTGCACGGACACGACGGAGCCCTTGCGCTCGGCGAGGATGGCATGCCCCTCGACGACCCCGTCCACCAGCTCGGCGAGGTCCGTGGGTCCCACCTCGAGGATGGCGGCGCCCGCGTCGAAGCGGGAGATCTCGAGCAGGTCGGCGAGCATGTGGTCGAACCGCTCGATCTGCGCGACCAGCAGCTCGGCGGAGCGGCGCACGGGCGGGTCGAAGTCGTCGCGCCGGTCGTGGATGAGGTCCGCCGCCATGCGGATCGTCGTCAGCGGCGTGCGCAGCTCGTGGGACACGTCCGAGACGAACCGCTGCTGGAGGCGGGAGAGCTCGGACATGTCGCTGATCTGCTGCTGCAGCGAGTCCGCCATCTCGTTGAACGACTCGGCCAGCCGCGCCACCTCGTCGGACCCGCGCACGTCCATCCGCTCGTCGAGGAGCCCGGCCGCGAGCCGCTCGGCCGTGCGCGACGCCTGCCGGATCGGCCGCAGCACCCAGCGCAGCACAAGCGCGACCATCGCCGCGACGAGGGCGACGAGCGCGAGCGCCGCGACCCCGAGCACGGACGTGACGACGGCGATCATCTGCTGCTCGGGCTGGAGACCGTAAACGGTGTAGAGCTCGTACTCCCCGGCGATCGGCAGGAGGACCGGCGCGCCGACGACGATCGCCGGCACCTCCTCGCCGTCGATGGTCAGCGTGACCGACTGCCAGTGCAGCGACGAGCCGGGCTCGACGGCCGCGTGCATCTCCTCGGTGATGGCGTCCCGGATGACGGTCGAGCTGGTCGGCTCGGGGATCGTCGGCCCGGTCGCATGCTGCTCGTCGCGGGTGATGACGGTGCCGACGACCCCGGCGGTCGCCCCCTGGCTGAGCTCGACGATGTCCGTCGCGAGCGTCTGCACCTGGCTGGGCGTGGAGGCGGTGGAGTCGTCCATGTCCGCCTGCGCCTCGCTGGCCCGCTCGGCGGCGTCGGCGATGACCTGCTCGAGCCTGCCGTCGAACAGACGGTCGCGGATCTCGACGGAGATCACCGCGCCGATGATGCTCAGGCCGAGCAGCCCGCCGATCACGGTCACCGTGACCACGCGTACGGCCAGCGAGCCGCGCCAGCTGCGGGCGAGATCGAGGGCACGGCGCCGCACGCGGGCGCGCCACGACCGTCGGGGCGGCGTCGCACCGATCCGCCCGCGCGCGGGCCCACCGGTCGCAGTCCCGGGCCCCGATCCCGACGCGCCGGGCCCGGGCGTCCGGTTCGCTCCGGCGTCGTCGTCCCGGCCGTCCGACGTGGCCGACGGACGGTCGCTGCCCGCCGCCTCGTCGGAGGGACTCACGCCTGGACGGGTCCCGCCCGGTACCCGACGCCCCGCACGGTGACGACCACCTGCGGGTTGTCCGGGTCGAGCTCCACCTTGGCCCGCAGGCGCTGGACATGGACGTTGACGAGCCGGGTGTCCGCCGAGTGCCGGTAGCCCCACACCGTCTCGAGGAGCTGCTCGCGCGTGAAGACCTGGCGCGGCTTGCGCGCGAGCGCGACGACGAGGTCGAACTCCAGCGGCGTGAGCGCGATGAGCTCCTCGCCGCGTCGGACCTCGTGGGCGGCGACGTCGATGTCGAGGTCGCTGATGCGCAGACGCTCGGGGTCGACGTCGTCCTGCCGGCGCAGCCGCGCCCGGATCCGGGCCACGAGCTCCTTGGGCTTGAACGGCTTCTGCACGTAGTCGTCCGCACCGGCCTCGAGACCGGCGACGACGTCGAGCGTGTCCGACCGTGCCGTGAGCATGACGATGGGGACGTCGGACTCCGCCCGGATGATGCGGCAGATCTGGATGCCGTCGAGCCCGGGGAGCATGAGGTCGAGCAGGACGATGTCCGGGTGCGTCTGCCGGAACGTCTCGGGGGCCGCGGCACCGTCGGCGACATGCACGACGTCGAACCCCTCCGACTGCATGACGATCCCGATCATCTCGGCCAGGGCGACGTCGTCGTCGACGACAAGGAGGCGAGAACTCATACGACCAGTGTCCTACACGGACCGGGTACTTCTGCGGGCGGGCGCGCCGTGGATGCGTGGCACGATGGCGCGCAGTGGACCGAGACGGAGGCGGGATGACGCAGGGTGGCACGGGGCGAGGGCCGGACCAGGGCCCGTGGGGCGACCCCGGTCAGCACGGTTGGGGTGCCGGCGACCCCGGCGCAGCCGGCGGGCCGCCGGCGTACGGGCAGTACGGCACCGGCACGACGCCGCCTCCCGGTCAGCAGCCCACCTACGGGCAGTACGGGCAGTACGGCGCCGGCACGACGCCGCCTCCCGGTCAGCAGCCCACCTACGGCCAGTACGGCGCCGGCACGACCCCGCCACCCGGGCAGCAGCCCACCTACGACCAGTACGGCCAGTACGGCGCCGGCACGACGCCACCACCCGTCGAGTGGGGCGCTCCCCCGGCGGGCGGCCCGTCCGGCTACGGGCAGTACGGCGCCGCCGACGCCCCGGGCTCGGGCGCCTGGGTCGCCGACAGTCTGGCGGGCGGTCAGCCGGGCATCGTGGCGCTCCGACCGCTGCGCGTCGGCGAGGTCATCGAGGGCGCCTTCCGGGCCGTCAGGCACAACCCGGGCACGATGTTCTTCTACTCGGGTGTGGTCAGCGTGCTCACCGTGGTGCTGTCCCTCGCGGCGAGCTGGGCGTCGACGAACGCGAGCCAGTCGCTGACGATCGAGGAGTCGGCCGGGGTCCAGGGGCTGACGAGCTTCGCGCTCCTCGTCGTCGGTGCGCTGACCTCCCTCATCGCGACGGGCGCCCTCGTGGTCTCGGTCAGCCGCTCGGCGATCGGCGAGCGCGCGACCATCGGCCAGGTGTGGCAGGCCGTCAAGGGGCGGATCCTCTCGCTCGTCGGGCTCAGCCTCCTGCTCGGCCTCATCGCCTTCGCTCTGATGTTCGTCACCGTCATCGTCATGTCGGTCGTCGGTTTCGCGTTCGTCGCCGCGATCGCCGGCTCGACGTCGGGGTCCTCGACCGGGGGGATGGTCACGGCGGTCGCCGTCACCCTCCTCATCGCCATCGGCTCGGCGATCCCCGCCTTCATCGTCATGACCCGCCTGTCCCTGTCCTACCCGGCCGTGGTCCTGGAGAAGGCCGGCCCCGGGCGGGCCGTCTCCCGCTCGTGGTCGTTGTCGTCGGGCTCGACCTGGCGGATCGTGGGGATCTACATCCTCGCCGCCATCATCGCCGTCGTGGTCGGCGGCGTCGTGTCCCTGCCGATCGGGCTCGTCGGGGGTGCGATGGGGCTGTCCGACGCCTTGGTCATCGTCCTCACCTCGCTGGCCTCGGTGCTCGTCAACCTCATCATCACCCCGTTCACGGCCGGCGTGGCCTCCCTCGTCTACATCGACCAGCGGATGCGCCGCGAGGGGCTCGACGTCCAGCTCGCGCGCGCCGCCTCGAACCGTGCCTGACCTCCCGCCCACCCGGTGGCCGGCGGACGTCCCCGTCACGCCCGACGCGCCCGAGGCGCACGACTGGGCGGTCGAGGAGCTCTCCCGCCGCATGTACGACGACTCCCCCGGGTTCCTCTCCCGGCTCCTCGACCGGGTCGGGGACCTGTTCGACGGACTCGGCCAGGGGGGCGGCGCGATCCCCGTCCAGATCCTGCCGCTCGTCGTCGTCGGCGCCATCGCGGTGGTGGTCGTCCTCGCGCTCGTGCTCTCCGGACCGGTCCGGGCACGGCGCCGGGCGCGCGTCGAGGAGCCGGCCGGGGTGCTCTTCGAGGACGACCGCGACTCGCGCGACCTGCGCGCCGCCGCCGACGCCGCCGCACGGTCCGGGGACTACTCCCGCGCCGTGATCGAGCGGTTCCGGGCCATCGTGCGCTCGCTCGACGAGCGCGCGTTCATCGAGGACCGCCCCGGCCTGACGGCGCACGAGGCCGCGGACCTGGGCTCACGCGCACTGCCCGAGATCTCCGGCGAGCTCACGTGGGGCGGTCGCCTGTTCGACGCCGTCCGCTACGGCGACACCCGGGCCGCCGCGGGCGACGACGAACGGCTCCGCGCGCTCGACGACGCCGTCCGGCGCGCGCGGCGCGCGGCCGGCCAGGGGGCCCAGGAGTCCCGCGCCGCGGAGCTGCCACCGTCGCTGGACGGGGTGCTGGCATGAGCGCGTCCGCCCCGGCCGGGCCCGCGCCCACCGACTCCGCCCCCGACGGCCCCGCACCCGCGGACCTCGTCCCCGAGGTGGCGACGAGCACCGACGGCGCACCGACCGGCCGCCCCGCCCGGTGGAAGCGGCTGCTGCGCGTGGGGATCGTCGTCCTCGCCCTGGCGATCCTCGTGCTCGTCACCGTCGATCGGTCGTCGGGCCGGGACGCGGACCCGCTCTCCGCCCGCAACCCGCAGCCGGAGGGCGCGCAGGCGACCGCGGAGATCCTGCGCGACCAGGGCGTCGACGTCCAGGTGATCGGTTCGCAGCGCGAGGCGGTCGACCTCGCCGACGCCGGGACGACGCTCGTCGTCACGGCGTCCAGACACCTGACCGAGGACGCGGCCGCGCAGCTGGCCGGCACCGGGGCCGACCTCGTCCTCGTCGACCCCGCCGCTCCCACGCTGCGCGGTACCGGCGCGCCGATCGAGACCGTGGGCGGCGGGAGCCAGGCCCCCGTCCAGGCCGACTGCGACGACCCGGACGCCGAGGCCGCGAGCCGCATCGGCCCCTTCCGGGGCGGGCTGACCTCGGACGACCCGGACGTCACCACCTGCTTCGCGTCGGGCGACGCCGCGGCCTATGCCGTCTGGTCCGACGGCGACCGTTCCGTGCGGGTCCACGCCGACGGCCGCCTCATGTCGAACGCGGCGCTCGACGAGGACGGCCACGCGGCGCTCGTCCTCAGGTCCCTGGGTCACCACGAGAGGCTCGTCTGGTTCACCCCGACCGCAACCGTCGAGGCGGTCGACCTCTCCGAGAGCGTGCCGCCGGCGACGCTCTCGCCCGACTGGCTCGTCATGGTCGGCTGGGCGACCGCCTTCGCGGTGATCGTCCTCGCCGTCGCGCGCGGCCGCCGCCTCGGCCGCGTGATCCCCGAACCGCTGCCCGTCGTCGTGCGCTCGGCCGAGACCGTGCGAGGCCGCGGCGCGCTGTACCGTCGCTACGGCGCGACCGCCCACGCCGCGGCAGGCCTGCGCGCGGGGGCCGCCGCGCGGCTCGCACGCCGGCTCGGACTGCCCCGCTCCGTGCACCGCGTCGACCTCACCGACGCCGTCGCCCGGGCGAGCGGACGCGACGAGGCCCGCGTGCGCGACCTCCTGTACGGCGCCCCGCCCGGCACCGGCGCGGAGCTCACTCAGCTTGCCACCGACCTGGACACCCTGGAGAGCGAGGTTCACCGACCGTGACCCACCACCCCGACGACGAGAGGTTCGCCCCCCGGGACAGCGGCGCCTGGGCGCCCGGCCGACCGGCCGGACCCGGCAACGCCGGCGCTCCCGCCGGCACACCGGCCGGCGCCTACGAGCAGGGCGGCACGCCCGGTCACGCCGGCGGGCCCGGACAGGGCGGCGCGCCCGGCCACGCCGGCGGGCCCGGCGCACCGGGTGCCCCGGCCGCACCCGGCCCCCGCTCCGCCCGCGGCCACCAGGAGTCCGACGAGGCCCGGGCCGCCCGCGACCGCCTCGGCGCGCTGCGGGCCGAGGTCGGCAAGGCGGTGGTCGGCCAGGAGGGCGCCGTCACCGGGATGCTCATCGCACTGGTGGCCGGCGGTCACGTGCTCCTCGAGGGCGTCCCCGGCGTCGCGAAGACCCTCCTGGTCCGCACGCTGGCGACGGCCCTGGAGATGGACACCAAGCGCGTCCAGTTCACGCCCGACCTCATGCCCGGCGACATCACGGGCTCGCTGATCTACGACGCGCGCGCCGCGGAGTTCTCGTTCCGCCCGGGCCCCGTGTTCACCAACCTCATGCTCGCCGACGAGATCAACCGCACGCCGCCCAAGACCCAGTCCGCACTGCTGGAGGCGATGGAGGAGCGGCAGGTCACCACCGACGGCGAGGCCCGCCGCCTGCCGGACCCGTTCATGGTGATCGCCACCCAGAACCCGGTCGAGCACGAGGGGACCTATCCGCTGCCCGAGGCGCAGCTCGACCGCTTCCTGCTCAAGCTCGTCCTCGACCTGCCGGCCCGCGAGGAGGAGATCGAGGTGCTGCGCCGCCACGCCGCCGCGTTCGACCCGCGCAACCTCGCCGGCGCCGGGGTCGGTCCGGTCGCCGGCCCCGCGGACCTCGCCGTCGCACGCGCCGAGGTCGCGCGCGTGGAGGTCGCGCCCGAGGTCCTGGGCTACGTCGTCGACCTCGTGCGGGCCACCCGCAGCTCCCCCGCACTCTCGCTCGGCGTCTCGCCCCGCGGTGCGACGGCACTGCTGGCCACCGCGCGCGGCTGGGCCTGGCTCACGGGACGCACCTACGTCACCCCCGACGACGTCAAGGCGCTCGCCGTGCCCACACTGCGCCACCGGGTCGCGCTGCACGCCGAGGCCGAGCTCGAGGGCGTCACCGCCGTCGGCGTCCTGCAGGGCCTCCTGTCCTCGGTCCAGGTCCCACGCTGATGCTGCCCACCCCGCTCGCCGCGGCGTTCGCCGCGCTCGGGGTGGTGGCCGTGGCGCTGCACCCCACCTGGACGACGCTCGCGATCTGGATCGCGGTCGTCGTCGTGGTGGTGCTCGCCGACGCCCTGCTCGCGCCCAGCCCGAAGGAGCTGCGCGTCGACCGGGACGCTCCCCGGGCCGTGCGCCTGGGCAACGCGGCGACCGTCACGGTGACCGTGTCCAACGACTCGCGACGGCGGGTGCGCGGCGTCCTGCGGGACGCCTGGCCGCCGTCCGCCGGGTTCGGCGACGTGGCCGGTCCGGGCAGGACCGACGCGGACCGGCACCGCCTCGACGTCCCCGCCGGCGAGCGTCGCCGCCTGCGCACCGTCCTGGTCCCCACGCGCCGTGGCGAACGGGTGGCCGGAGGTGTCACCGTGCGTCTCGTCGGCCCGCTGGGTCTGGGTGCGCGCCAGGCCACCCTCGACGTCCCCGCCGCGGTGCGGGTGCTGCCCGCCTTCCGCTCCCGCCGGCACCTGCCCTCCCGGCTCGCACGGCTGCGCGAGATGGACGGCCGGGCGAGCGTGCTCGTGCGGGGGCAGGGCACCGAGTTCGACTCGCTGCGGGAGTACGTCCTCGGGGACGACGTGCGGTCGATCGACTGGCGCGCGACCGCCAGGCGCGGCGACGTCCACGTGCGGACCTGGCGCCCCGAGCGGGACCGCCGGGTGCTCGTCGTCGTCGACTCCGGCCGGCTGTCCGCGGCGCGCCTGGGCGACGCACCCCGCCTCGACGCCTCGATCGAGGCAGTCCTCCTCCTCGCCGCGCTCGCCTCCCACGCGGGCGACAGGGTGGACGTCGTCGCCGTCGACGCCGAGGTCCGCGCGCGGATCACCGGCGTGGCCGGGGCGAGGCTCATGAGCAGTCTCGCCGACGGGCTCGCCGTCGTCGAGCCCGCCCTGCTGGAGACGGACTGGACGACCGTCGCGCAGACCGTGGGCGAGACGCTCTCCCAGCGGGCGCTCGTCGTCCTGCTCACGGCCGTGGACCCCTCGACGATGAGCTCCGGTCTCCTGCCCGTGGTGCGGCGTCTGGCGCGCGACCACACCGTCGTCGTCGCCGGGGTCGAGGACCCGGCCGTCGAGGAGCTGCGCAGCGACCGGGGGGACTCCGGCTCGGTGCACGACGCGGCCGCCGCGGAGCGCACCGGTCTCGAGCGGGACGCCGTGGCGACCCGGGTACGGCAGGCGGGCGCCGACGTCGTGCAGGGCCACCCCGACGAGATCGCGCCGCGCCTGGCCGACGCCTACCTCGCCCTCAAGGCCGCCGGCCGGCTGTGAGGGGCCGGGTCCGCCTGTGCGGCGGCCCGGGCCGGACGAGCGGCGGTCAGCCGGCCTCGGCGACGCGGTAGCCGGCCGCGTCGTCGGCGAGGTCGGCGCTGAGCTCGTCCCGATGGGCCCGGCCGCCGGCCCACATCGTCCACACCCAGAACCCCAGCCAGACGACCGCGCCGATGACGATCTTCACCCACCAGTCCAGCACCGTCGTCCCGGTGACGTACCCCTCCACCAGGCCCGAGACGAGCAGGACGACGACGAGCGCGCCGGCGACGGTGACGGTGGTGCGCCCCTCGACCGCGAGTGCCGTCTGCCGGGTGCGGCGACCGGGCACGAGCAGGGTCCAGAACAGTCGGAGCCCCGCGCCGCCCGCCACGAAGATCGCGGTGAGCTCGAGCAGGCCGTGCGGCGCGAGGAGGGAGAAGAACACCCCGAGGTCGCCGTACTCCGACATGATCGCGCCGGCCTGGCCGATGCCGACCGCATTGACGGCGAGGACCTGAACCGGCCACACGCCGGTGATGCCCAGGCCGATCGTCTGGGCGGCGATCCAGGCGTTGTTCGTCCAGACCTGTGCGGCGAAGTCGTGCGAGGGATAGTTCGAGTAGTAGGCGGCGAACTGCTCGTCGGCGTAGCTCTGGAGCTGGCTGGTCGAGCCGAGCTCGGCGAGCGCCCCGGGCGTGGTGGCGTAGAACCAGCCGACGGCCAGGGCCACGAGCAGGAACGCCGCGGTCACTCCGTGCGTCCACCACCGCACCCGGTACAGGGCCAGCGGCATCGTCACGACGAAGAGGTTGCGTACGGCCCGCAGGCTGACCTCGTGGGTGCCCGCGATGCGTCCGCGCGCGCGGGCAAGGACGTCGGACAGGTGACCGGTGACGTACCGGTCGGCGGACCGGGTGCGCACGCGCGACAGGTCGGCGGACGTGGCCTGGTAGAGACGGACGAGCTCGTCGGCCTCCTGACCGGTGAGCCTGCGGCGCCCCGCGAGGTCGTCGAGCCGCTCCCAGCGGCCGGACCGCACGGCTCCCAACGCCTCGGCATCCACGCGCAGTACCCTGCCACACGTGGCCGCCCCTCCCGCTCCCGACGCTCGCCGCGGACCCGCGCGCGACCAGGCCGGGGCGCTGACGACCGCGGGCCTCGCGGGCGACGTCGTCGTCACCTCCGAGGCCGTCGCCCTCGACCTGGCGCCGACCGGTTTCGCGACCCGCGTCCTGTCCGGCCTGCTGGACGGCCTGGCCTACCTGCTCGGGCTGCTCGCGTCGCTGCTGCTGGTCGTCGGCCTGCTCGACGACGGGATCAACGAGGCGCAGCTCCAGGCGCTGGTCATCTCGTTCCTCGCCCTGTGGTGGGTGGGCGCACCGATGGCCGTCGAGGCGCTCACCCGGGGGCGCTCGCTGGGTCGCATCGCCACCGGGACCCGCGTGGTCCGCGACGACGGCGGACCGGTGCGCCTGCGCCACACCTCCGTGCGGGCGCTCGCGGGGGTCGGCGAGCTGTGGCTCACCCTCGGCGGCGGCGCGATCATCGCCTCGCTGGCCTCCGGCCGCGGTCAGCGGCTCGGCGACCGGCTGGCGGGGACCATCGTGGTGTCGGTGCGCGCGTCGGAGGCGTTGCGGCTGCCGCTGGTGATGCCACCGGAGCTCGGCCCCTGGGCCGAGGGGCTCACGGTGCGGCCCCTGCCGGCGGCGCTGGCGGCGGCCGCCCGCGACCTCCTCGGGCGCACGGCGCTGATGACGCCGCAGACGCGGGCCGCCGTCTCCCGCTCGCTCGCGGCCCAGATCGAGCCGTACGCCTCGCGCCCGGCCCCGCCGGGCGCGCACCCGGAGCGCTTCCTCGCCGCCGTCCTCGTGGTGCGTCGCGACGCCGAGCGCGAGCGGCTCGCCACCGCCCAGGCACAGGAGGACCGCGCCGCCGCGCTCATGCTGCGCCTGCCGCACGAGGTCCAGGACTACGCCTGACCGCGCGCCGAGGCTCTCAGTCGCTCCGGCGGTCGGCCTCGTCGGAGTCGCTGCGCGTAGGTGCGTCCTCTACGGCTTCCGGGACCCGTTCCAGCGTGGACCCGTCGCCGTCCGACATCGTCTCGCCGCGGGCCTGCTCCGCCGCGGCGTCGCGCGGCCCCGCGGCGTCGCCCGGCCCCGGGTCGTCGTCCGGACGCACGTCGTCGGGTCCTCGCGCGTCGTCGTCCTCGGCCCGGTCGTCGTCCGCCCCCACGTCGTCACCGGCCCGGTCGTCGAGCATGGCGTCCTCCTCGTCGGCGTCGTCGTCGACCCTGGTCCGGCGGTCGTCCTGCCGGGCGAGGCTGCCCGCGGCATCGTCCCGGACGCCCGGCAGCACCACGTAGGACACCATGGCGGCGAGCAGGAGCGCGCCGAGCCACAGGAGCCAGGACCGGGCACCGGCCAGGTAGAGCACCCCTGCGACACCGAGCAGCACGACGACCCGTGCGAGCGCGTACTTTGCGATGGCCACCGGCCCAGGCTACGTCCGTCCCCGGCCCCCGGGTCGCGGTCACCGGCCGGCGGTGACCAGCGTCGCGCCTCGCCGCCGCGTCCGTCGACCTACCCTGAAGGGGTGCAACGTGCCATCCCCATCGTCATCGCGGTCGGCGTCATCGTCTTCGCGCTGATCGACTGTGCCCGCTCGGACGACGAACGGATGCCGGCGCGCATCCCCAAGGGAGTCTGGATCGTCCTCATCCTGCTGCTGCCCGTGATCGGCGCGGTCGCCTGGCTCGTGCTCTCCCGCACGCTGGCACGCGCGACGGGCGGGCCGGACCGTACCGGCGGCACCGGCTCCTTCGGCGCCGGCCCGACCCGCCAACCCCGCCGACCGGTGGCGCCGGACGACGACCCCGAGTTCCTCGCCCGACTGGAGGCCGACCGACGCCGTGCCGAGCGCGAGCGCCGCCAGCGTGCGCGCGATGCCGAGCGTGAGAACCCGCGGGCCACGGCGCCCGAGCCGACGACCGCCGCCGACGCACCGGACGACGGCGACCCCGGCACGGATCGCCGCTCCGACGCGGACGGCCCGGGCGACGACGACGGCGACCCCGGCCCGGCGGGAGGGCTCGCCGTCGACCCCCGCGAGAGCCCGGGCTCGCCGGCCTGACCGGACGACCGCCGGTCGGCGCCGGTGCTACCCGATCCCCGAGTAGGAGTGCCGCGAGTTGAGGAACAGGTTGACCACGTAGTAGTTGCCGAGGATGAGCGCGAAGCCCGCGAGCGAGAGGTAGGCCGCCCGCCGCCCCTGCCAGCCCCGGGTCAGGCGCGCGTGGAGGAACGCGGCGTAGACGATCCAGATCAGCAGCGACCAGACCTCCTTGACGTCCCAACCCCACGGGCGGCCCCACGCGTGCTCGGCCCAGATGGCGCCGGCGATGAGCGTGAACGTCCACAGCATGAAGCCGACGGCGATGAGCTGGAAGGCCGTGCGCTCGAGCTCCGCGGAGCTCGGCAGGCGCTCGGAGAGACGGTCGCGGAATCCGGCGAGGCCGGATCTCGGCGCGCCTGCGGGGTCGGTCCCGCCGGAGTCGGGCCCCGCCGCACCCGTACCCGCGGCCGACCGCGTGGTCGGTGCCGCCGCGCGCCCGTCGGCGGCGACCAGGGCGGCCGAGTCGGCGGTGGCACGCGCCTCGGCCCGACGCGCACGGCCGATCTCGGCGCGCTCCTGCAGCAGCTGGACGAGCGAGAGGATCGCGGAGACCGCGAGGACGCCGACGGCGAGCGTGGCGACGAAGACGTGGATGATCAGCCAGTAGCTGTCGAGCGCCGGCGGGATGCCGTCCGCCCGGACGTAGAGCACCGAGACCGCGAGGCCCAGGGACAGGACCACGAGCCCGGCGAGACCCGCACCGAGGACACGCAGGTCGCGCGACCGGTTGAGGAGCAGGAAGATCCCCACGGCGATGAGCGTGAACACGATCGAGAACTCGTACATGTTGGCCCACGGGACGCGCTCGGTCGCGATCGCCCGCGTGATCACCCCGACGACGTGGATGACGAAACCGGCAACCATCGAGGACACGCCGATCCGCGCGAAGCGACGGCCCTTGTCCGAGCTGTCCATGAATCTCGCCAGGTCGACGGCGAACGCCAGCAGCGAGATGACGTAGGCCCCCATCGCGCCGTAGATGGCCACCGTGGAGATCTGAGCCAGCGTGGACTCGGGCATGCGTCGTCCTTCGTCGTCGGGGCGCCCTAAGGGCGCTCGGTGATGTCATTGTGCCCCAACCCCTTTTCCGGAGCGGGGCGCGGTCGCGGGCGCCGGTCCGGCCCGCGGGACGGCGGGGCGGCGCCGTCGTCGGAGGTCGTCCCCTCGGGCGCCGGGGTGTCACCCGTCCCGTCCCACCGGTCCGCGGACGCGTCGTCGCCCACGTCACCGTCCGAGGAGTCCTCCTCGAGGTCGAGCGCGGCGAGGAGCCGCTCGACCTCGCGCTCGGTTCCGGGGTCGTCCCCCCGTGCGAGCGCGGCGGTCTCGAGCCGCGTGCCGTCGCCGTCGGAGGTCAGCCGCACCCACACCCGTCGGCGGGGGACGAACAGCGAGCCGAACAGGCCGAGCATCGCCGCGATCGAGGCCGCCAGGAGGTAGGGCAGCGTGGGGTCGTTGCGCAGGTCGAGGGCGACGAACCGCGGCAGCTCCTCCTCGAACGTGATCGAGCCGAGCCCCTCGGGCAGCTCGACCGTGTCACCTGGGCCGAGGTAGATCGTCAGCGGCACCTGCCCACCCTCGGCGGACCCGGCCGAGCCGTCGGCCGCGGGCTCGTAGACCTGCCGCATCCGGTCGGTGTCGAGGACGTAGACGTTCTGGGGCTCGCCCTCGTCGAGCCCGAGGTCGCCCACCCACAGCGTGAGCACGAGCAGGGGATCCTCCGGCTGCGGATGGATCGAGACGGGCGTGCCGGCGGTGTCGACGATCGCGGTGGGCAGGAAGGTCCCGGTGAGGCCGAGCTGCTCCTGGTCGCCCGAGACGTCCGGGACCTTGACGACGCCTCTCGAGGTGTAGACCCCGTCCTCGGGCAGGAACGGCACCGGCTGGGAGAACGCGACCTCGCCCGCGCCGTCGTGCACGGTCAGGCGGGGTGCGTAGCCGTTGCCGGAGAGGTAGATGTTCGTGCCATCGACGTTGAGCGGATGGTTGACGGCGATGTCGCCGGCCTCCGCGGTGCCGTCGGCACGCGTCACCGACACCTCGGCGAGGAAGTCGCGGGCCTGGGCGTCGAGCGTGAACTCGGAGCTGAACTCGTCCAGGCGGACGACGAACGGGTCGAGGGAGCCCGTGCGCACGAGCGAGCCGGCGGTGAAGGAGTCGTAGTCGACCACGGAGTTCGCGAAGCTCTCCCCCTCGACGACGATGGCCTGGCCGCGGTAGGAGATCATCTGCCCGAGCCCGAAGGCGACGAGGACGGCGAGCAGGGCGAGGTGGAAGACGATGTTCCCGGTCTCCCGCAGGTAGCCGCGCTCGGCCGAGACCTCGACCGTGCCGTCGTCCTTCGCTGAGACCACCGCACGGAACCGGCGGCGCAGCGCGAGGCGCGCCGCCTCGCCGAGCTCGGCGGGCGTACGGGTGGGGTCGCGACGGACGCTGTGCCCGGCGAACCGGGTCAGCCGGCCGGGAACCTTCGGCGGCGCGGCCCGCAGCGACCGCACGTGCACGCCGATGCGCGGGACGATGCAGCCGATCAGGGAGACGAACAGCAGCACGTAGACGGTCTGGAACCAGATCGACCCGTACATGTCGAACAGGTCGAGCCGGTCGAGCCAGCCGGACAGCTCGGGACGCTCGGCCCGGAACTGCGACACGGCCGCGGGGTCGGAGGCCTGCTGGGGGATGAACGCGCCCGGGAGCGCGGCGACGGCGAGCAGGAGGAGCAGGAGGATCGCCGTGCGCATCGACGTCAGCTGGCGCCACGCCCACCGCAACCAGCCCACGAGGGACAGGGACGGTCCGGTGGCGCGGCTGCCGTCACCCGCTGCCGCGTCGTCGTCGGGGCCCGCCCGGCCCTGGCCGGGCTTGGAGGAGAGGTTGGTGGGGTCCGCGGTCACAGCGGCGTCACCCACCCGGCGACGAGGCCCTGCAGGCGTCCCACGATCCACTCCCAGGCACCGGTGACGAGCAGGACCCCGAGAGCGATGAGGACGACGCCGCCGACGACCTGGATCGTGCGGGCGTGACGCCTGAGGGCGGACAGGGCGCGCGCCGAGCGGGCGACGGCCACGGCGGCGACGACGAACGGGACCCCGAGCCCGAGGCAGTACACGACCGTGAGCAGGAGGCCGCGCGCCACGGACTGCTCGGACAGGGCCAGGGTGAGCACGGCGGCCAGGGTCGGGCCGATGCACGGTCCCCAGCCGAGCCCGAACACGGCGCCGAGCACGGGCGCGCCGGCGAGGCCGGCGCGGGGGGCGACGTCGAGGCGTCGCTCGGCCTGGAGGAACGGGATCCGGCCGACGAACGCGAGCCCGAGCAGGATGACGACGACGCCCGCCACGCGCAGGACGGTCGGCAGCACCGGGGCGAGGGCGATCCCCAGCGAGGCCACGGCCACGCCGGCCACCACCCACACCGCGGAGAAGCCGGAGACGAAGAGGATCGCGCCGAGCGCGACCCGGCGGCCGGACGCGCGACCCGTCGCCGCCGCCTGGGCCTCGCGCCGTGCGATCGCCGCACCTGCGCCGACCGGGCCCGCACCAGCGCCTGCCGGGCTCCCGCCTGCGCCGGACGCGGGGACGGCGGTCGCCTCCCGGTAGCGCTCCGTCGTCGAGCCCGCCATCCCTCCGAGCAGGCCGACGTAGCCGGGCAGCAGCGGCAGGACGCACGGGGAGAAGAAGGAGATCAGCCCGGCGAGCAGGGCGAGCGGGACCGCGAGCAGGAGCGATCCCGAGGTGACGACCTCCCCCACGGAGGCGACGGCGTCCACGGCTCAGGCCTCGGCGAGGACGTCGTCGACGAGCCCGCGCAGGATGGTCGGGTCCGCCTGGCCGAGGATGCGGGCGGCGACCCGACCCTCCTGGTCGAGCACGACGGTGGTCGGCATGGCGGACAGCGGGACCAGGCCCTCGAACGCGGCGACGGCACGCGCCTCGGAGTCGTGGACCGACGGGTAGGGGATGTCGAACGTGTTCTCGAAGGCCTGGGCGGTCGCCGTGTCGTCACGCGGGTTGACGCCGAGCATGACGATCTCGTCGGCCATGTCGTTCGCGAGAGCGGCCAGGTCGGGCGCCTCGACGCGGCACGGCGGGCAGGCTGCGTACCAGAAGTTGACGACGGCGACGCTGCCGCGCGCCTCGGCGAGGTCGATCGGCTCGTCGTCGTAGGACGTACCGGTCAGCTCGACCGCGGCGCCCCGCTCCTCCGGCTCCCAGGTGGTGAAGGAGCCGTCACCGGCCTCGTAGCCCGCGCCGACGGAGCCGCCGTCGGGCGACGAGCCCTCGGGTGCGCACGCGGTCAGCGTGACCGCGAGCCCGAGGGCACCGAGCGCCGCCGGCAGGGTGCGTCGCAGGGAGGAGCGGCCCGTCACGCTCGGGCCTGCTCGCCGGCGTCCGCCGCCGAGTCGGCCGTCTCGGGCGTGGGCACGGCCCGAGGCAGCGGCGGCGAGGTCCGCGTCCCGGACCGGACCGACCGACGGGCCGACCCGGTGTTGACCGCGGCACGGGAGGTGCCCGGCGTGACGTCGCTCGCGTCGGCCACGAGCGCGGCGGCCGGCTCGTCGTAGGTGATCCCGACGAGGCGCCGGTCGTCGAAGTGCAGGGAGGTCAGGGACGCCAGCGCGCACTCCCGGCGCCGGGGGTCGTGCGCGAGGGGGCGGCGCTCGACGACGAGGCGGGTGATCCAGATCGGCAGCTGGTGGGAGACGAGAACCACCTCACCCCCCTCGGAGCGAGCGAGGACGGACCGCACCGCGTCGGTCGTCCGGTCCGCTATCGCCCGGTACGCCTCGCCCCAGCTCGGGCGGAACGGGTCGACGTACAGGGGCCAGTGCCGCGGGTGCGCGAGAGCGAGCGGGTCGGCGCGGATCGCCGTCCCCTCGAGCGCGTTGCCGCCCTCGATCAGCCGTTCGTCGGTCTCGACCTCGACGCCGAACGCCTCGGCCACGGGCCGCCCGGTCTCCTGCGCGCGCTCGAGCGGGGAGGCCACCACGCGCCGCACGTCGTGACCGGTCTCGCTCAGGTGCGCGGCCACGGCCCTGGCCATGGCGCGCCCGCGCTCCGAGAGGTGGTACCCCGGGAGGCGTCCGTACAGGACGCCGGAGGGGTTGTGGACCTCGCCGTGACGTAGGAGGTGGACGACGGTGTGGGGCATGGTCACAGTGTCGCAAACTGTGCGGCCCCCGCGGGTACGCGCCCGCGACGTCGGACTCGGGCGGATCCGGTTCCACGATGGCAGCGCGGTCAGGTGGGTCAGCCCGGTCAGGTCGGCGACGACGGCAGCCGGGTCAGGTCGGCGAAGGAAGGTCGGGCTCCCTCGCGCGCGCCACCTCCCGGTCGATCTCCTCGTCGTCGAGCAGGGCGGCCATGATCTGGCCCAGCTCGGTCATCTGCGCCTCGGTGAGCCGGTCGACGAGCCTGTAGCGCACGGCGTCGACATGCCCGGGCGCGGCCTCGGACAAGCGGGCGTACCCCGCGTCGGTGAGGTGCGCGTTGACGCCGCGGCGGTCCGAGCAGTCGTTGCGGCGCTCGACGTAGCCGGCGTCCTCGAGCCTGCGGACGGTGTGCGTGAGTCGCGAGCGCGAGTGCACGAGGTCCTCGGCGAGCGAGGACATGCGGCGCGTCCGGTCCGGCGCCTCGGAGAGACGCACGAGCACCTCGTACTCCGGCAGGGAGAGCCGCGCACTGACCGTGAGGTCGTGGTTGACGTCCTCGAGAACCTGCGCGGAGGCTCGCAGGAAGAGACGCCACGACCGTTGCTCGTCGAGGCTGAGCCATCGCGTGTTCATCCAGGTCCTCCATCCTGGTACCGCCGCGGCGCGGGAGCCACGGTCGCGGGGCTTGCGCCACCGTCCCGATGTAGTTTACAGTTCAATCGTTCACGCTTCAACCACTTCGTCGGCGCAGCCGGCGCGATCCATCCCTGGAGGCAGTATGTCGACCATCCCCGCCGGTACCTACACCATCGAGCCCTCGCACTCGGAGGTCGGTTTCACCGTCCGCCACGCGGGCATCTCGAAGGTCCGTGGCCAGTTCACCGACTTCGCCGGTGAGCTCGTCGTCGCCGAGGACGTCGCGCAGTCCACCGCGAACGTAACGATCCAGTCCGGCTCGGTCGACACCAAGGACGAGAACCGCGACAACCACCTGCGGTCGGCCGACTTCTGGGACGCCGAGAACAACCCGGAGTGGACCTTCGTGTCGACCTCCGTCGACGGCGACGCCGACGAGTTCACGCTCAACGGCGACCTGACGATCAAGGGTGTCACCCAGCCGGTCGCGCTCGCCGTCGAGTACAACGGCGCGGCCACCGACCCGTTCGGGCAGGACCGCATCGGCTTCTCCGCGACGACGACGATCTCCCGCAAGGACTTCGGGCTCACGTGGAACGCCGCCCTCGAGACCGGTGGCGTCCTCGTCTCCGACAAGGTCAACATCACCATCGAGGTCGAGGCCGTCCCGCCGGCCGCGCAGGCCTGAGCCTGACCCTCTCCCGCTGAGCACGACGGCGGCCGGTCACCCCGGGGTGGCCGGCCGCCGTCGTGTCCACCCCGAGCCGTTCGCTGCGTGTGCGGTTCCCGGTCACGCGGGTGCGCGGCACGAGCCGGCACACCCGACGGCCGCCGACCGCACGCTCGACGAACGTGGCGGGGAGGGCGACCTGCGGTCGGCGGGCCCGGTCCGGGCGGCCCGCTCAGCGCGCGGCGAGCGCCCGCTCCACCCGGCCGACGTCGACCATCAGCCGGTCGACCTCCACGCCGTCGACCCGGACGACCGGCACGTGGTCGGAGAGGTCCGCGAGCTCGGGGTCGGCGTCGACGTCGAGGAGCACGAGGGCCGCCCCGTGCCGCTCGGCGATCGGTCCGAGACGTGCGGCGGTCTGCTCGCACAGGTGGCAGCCGGCGCGCGACACGACCTCGAGCCTCGCGGGCGCACGCGCCCCGTCACCGGCCGGGCCGCCGAGCCAGGCCTGCGGGGAGGCCGCGACTGCCGGCGAGCGCCCCCCGGAACGCGACGAACCCGGCACCCCTGCGGGGCCCGGGTCCGATCGACGACGGAAGCGACGGATCACTTCTTGTTGCGGCGCTGGTGGCGCGTCCTGCGCAGCAGCTTGCGGTGCTTCTTCTTCGACATGCGCTTGCGGCGCTTCTTGACGACAGATCCCACGGGTCCACCTCAGTCCGATTCGGGTACGGACGCGTCCGCGTCCGGGAAACCCGGCAAGTCTAGCGGCTGGCGGGAGGGAGCGTGGCGCCGGCCGGGTCAGACCCGCCACAGGGCCGCGGGAGGAGCACCCGCGCGGTCAGGAGCCGGTGCCCTCGGCCGAGTCCCAGCCCTGCAGGCCCTCGGCGATGAGCTGGTCGACGGCGGCGTTGGGCACCCGGAACGAGCGTCCCACGCGGACGGCGGGGATCTCGCCGGAGTGGACCATGCGATAGACGGTCATCTTGGAGACGCGAAGAGACTCCGCCACCTCGGCGACGGTGAGGAAACGGCTGCTCCCCTGGCTGTCGACCATGTGCTCCCAGCTCCTGATGATCCCCCGGCCGCGCACGTGACTCGTGGGGCTCCTGAGGAAGGAACATAGCGGGCCCGAGGGCCACCCGGCCAATCCGTGCGCGTGTCGCGACCTCGAACGTGACGTGCGCTACGCCGTCAGCGGGTCCAGACCGTGCTCCGGGAAGACCGCCTGCCGGGTCGCGAGGATCGCTCGGTCGACCGGGTTCTCCGGGTCGAAGCCGTCGACGAACCGGCCGGCCGGCCCGCCGAGGACCCCGCTCGACGACGTCCCACCCCCCGCCGGCGCCTCCGCCGTCGGTGCCGCCGGGCCGCCGGGGCCGGCCGCAGGCGCCGCGTCGGTGCCGGGCACCGTGAACGGGTCGGCGTCGGACATCGTCGTGGCGACCGCGCCCTCGGCGAGGTCGTGCACGAGCTGCCGCCACTCCTCGGGGACCGGGGTTCCCGGGTCCAGCGGCGTGCCCGCGACGACGCCGAGCACGTGGGACCAGGCGCGCGGCACGACGTTGACGACCTCGTACCCGCCGCCGCCCGTGGCGACCCACCGACCGCCGGCGAACCGCTCGGCGAGACCGGCGAACATCACGGCGGCCGCCCGCTGAGCGTCGACGGACACGGCGAGGTTCGTCAACGGGTCGCTCCCGTGGGAGTCCGACCCGTGCTGCGTGACGAGGACGTCGGGCCGCACCGCCTCGACGATCGGCGAGGCGACCGCCTCGACCGCCCGCAGCCACTGCTCGTCCGAGGTGCCGGCGGGCAGTGCGACGTTGACGGCGGACCCCCGCGCGCCGGGGCCGCCGACGTCCTGCGGGTACCCGGACCCCGGGAACAGGGTCGAGGGGTGCTCGTGTACGGAGACGGTCACCACGTCGGGGTCGTCCCAGAACACGCGCTCGACGCCGTCGCCGTGGTGCGCGTCGACGTCGAGGTACACGATCCTGCCGGCGCCCGCCTCCTTGAGGTAGCGGATCGCGACGGCGACGTCGTTGTACACGCAGAATCCCGAGGCGTGGCCCGGCATCGCGTGGTGCATGCCGCCCGCGAGCGAGAACGCGCGGCGCACCCGCCCCGACCACACCGCGCGCGCGGCGGTCACGGTCGAACCGACGAGCCGTGCCGAGGCGGAGTGCATCGCACCGAACACGGGGTTGTCCTCGCCGCCGATGCCGCGCCGCGCGTCGGTCGCCCCGTCGGACTCGGCCGCCCGCACCGCGTCGACGTAGCCCGGCTCGTGCACCGAGGCCAGGAGCTCGGCGTCGCAGACCTCGGGCTCGAGGACCTCGACGACGTCGGGCTCCAGCAGCCCCAGGGCTCGAGCCAGCTCGATCGTCAGGTGCAGCCGGAGCGGACTCATGGGGTGGCCGACGCCGAAGTTGTACCCGACGAGGTCGGGGGACCACACGAGAGCACCATCGGCCATGCCCGCAACCTACCCCGAGCCTGTGGCAGTGTTTCGCCTGCTGCGCACGCGCCGGACGACGACGCGGCAGCCCGGGACGGCGGTCCGCCCCGGCCGTCGGTACTGGAGGGCAGATGGGACGCTCGGCCGTGGGCCGCGTGCTCGCGCTGGCACGGGACCAGGTCGACGACCTCGCCCGCCGCTCCCCCGCACGGATGGCCCTGCTCGTGTTCGCCGCGATAGTCGTGGTGATGACGGGTCTGCTCTCGCTGCCCGTGGCGACGACGACCGGGACGCGCGCGCCGTTCGTCGACGCCCTCTTCACGGCGGTGTCCGCCGTGTGCGTGACCGGGCTGACCACCGTGGACACGGCGACCTACTGGTCCGGGTTCGGTCAGGCGGTCATCCTCGTGAGCATCAAGGTCGGCGGCCTCGGTGTGATGACGCTCGCCTCGATCCTCGGCCTCGCGGTCTCCCGGCGCATCGGGCTGACCCAGCGGATGCTCACCGCGTCCGAGACGGGCACGACCGGGCTCGGCGAGGTCGGCTCCCTCGTGCGGGCCGTCGTCGTGGCCTCGGTCCTCATCGAGCTCGTGCTCGCCGCGATCCTCGTCCCGCGGTTCCTCGACCTCGGCGAGTCGGTTCCGGCCGCCCTGTGGCACGGCTTCTTCATGGCGCTGTCCATCTTCAACAACGCCGGCTTCGTCGTGCTCGACGGTGGCCTCGTGCCGTACGTCGGCGACTGGTGGCTGGGTCTCGTCGTCGTCGTCGGCACGTTCCTCGGCGCCGTCGGCTTCCCCGTCCTGCTCGACCTGTGGCGCCACCGGCGCAGGCCGGGCCGGATCACGCTGCACGCCAAGCTCACGCTGTCGACCTTCGTCGCGCTCCTCGTCATCACGCTCGTGGCCCTCGTCCTGTTCGAGTGGAGGAACCCGGACACGCTCGGCGCGCTCCCGGTCACCGACCGGCTCGTCGCCACGCTCGTCCACTCGATCACGCCGCGGTCGTCGGGGCTCGCGACCATCGACGTCGGGCAGATGCAGCAGTCCACGCTGTTCGCGACCGACGCGATGATGTTCGTCGGGGGCGGCTCGGCGTCCACGGCCGGCGGCATCAAGGTGACGACGTTCGCCGTCCTCGTCCTCGCGATCGTCGCCGAGGCACGCGGCGACCGGGACATCGAGGCGTTCGGCCGCCGCATCCCCACCGAGACCGTGCGGCTCGCCGTCGCCGTCGCCTTCCTCGGCGCCACGCTCGTGGGGCTGTCCACCCTGGTCCTGCTCTCGGTCACGGACTTCACGCTCGACCAGGTGCTGTTCGAGGTGATCTCCGCGTTCGCCACGTGCGGCCTGTCGACCGGCATCACGCCCCACCTGCCCGACTCGGCCAGGTACGTGCTCGCCGCCCTGATGTTCGCGGGCCGCATCGGCACGATCACGCTCGCGGCGGCGCTCGCCATCCGCTCGCGCCGTCGCGTCATCCGCATGCCCGAGGAGCGTCCTGTCATCGGCTGAGCGGCCACAATGACACCCCGTCCGCACGACTCCCCGACCAGCACGTCGCCCCGACCGGAACCGCCCGAACCGCCTCACCGACCGTTACCGCCCGACCCCGGAAAGGACCCTCATGGCCAAGCAGGCCCGGGACTCCGCTGTCCTCGTCATCGGCCTGGGGCGCTTCGGCGCGGCCCTGGCGGCCACGCTCGAGTCCCTGGACCGCGAGGTGCTCGCGGTCGAGAAGGACCCCGAGCTCGTGCAGACGTGGTCGAGCCGACTCCCGCTGGTCGAGGCGGACGCGACCTCCGCGGACGCGCTCGAGCAGCTCGGCGCCGCCGACTTCCCCGTGGCGGTGGTCGGCGTGGGCTCCTACCTGGAGGCGTCGGTGCTCATCACCGGCAACCTCGTCGACCTGGGGATGCCGCAGATCTGGGCCAAAGCGGTCTCCGGCGAGCACGGGCGGATCCTGCGGCGCATCGGCGCGCACCACGTCGTCTACCCCGAGTACGACGCCGGGCAGCGGGTGGCCCACATGGTCTCGGGCCGGATGCTCGACTACATCGAGATGGAGGACGGTTTCGCAGTGGTGAAGATGCGTCCGCCGCGCGAGACCCACGGGTTCACCATCGGCGAGCTGTCGCTGCGCTCGCGCTACGGCATCACGGTCATCGGCAAGAAGTCCCCCGGCGAGCCGTTCGAGTACACGACCCTCGAGACGCGGATCGATGCCGAGGACACCCTCATCGTCTCGGGCGACACCGAGCTGCTCGAGGTCTTCGCCCACCGACCGTGAGCCGGGGCGTTGCACGCGGCTGCGCGTGCGCCGACCTCGACACCTAGCTGGACCGTGCCGCGCCGAGCTCGACCGTGCTGAGGTCATGCTCGGCACCTCAAGGTCCAGCTCGACGACACGGGTGGAGCGATGAGTTCCCGTCTCCGGCCACCGCTCAGGGATTCGTGGAAACCCGCAGGTCCAGGTCCTCCCACACGAACGTCGTGGTGGTGCCCGACTCCCAGTCGCGCCGCAGGATCGCGTAGGCCACCGACGCCACGGGCTCGCCGCCCGCCACGGGCCAGCCCTCCCGGTAGTGCGCCTCCTTGAGGAAGCCGCAGCGCAGGAAGGTGCGTCGCATCGCCACGTTGTCCTCCCGGGTCTGTCCCTCGAAGCGGCGGACCTCCGGGAACCTGCGGAACACGAGCTCGGTCGCCGCGCGCACGACGTCGGCACCGAGTCCGCGGCCGCGGAAGCGCTCGGCCAGCCGCAGGTCGAACAGCGGCGCGTCGTCCTCAAGGTCCTCCAGGCGCAGGAAGCCGATGCGGCCGAGCTCGGCGTGGTCGACCCAGAACGAGTCGTGCTCGTCGTCCCGGTAGGCGCCCTCGGCGATCGACCGCTCCACCCGTGCCCGGTCCGGCCGCGCGACCATGTGGAACGGGAACTCGTTGCCGGTCATGAACGCGACGAGCTCCTCCCGGTCCGTGCCGGTCGGATCGAGGCGCGTGAGGGTCACTGGCTGTGTCATGGGGCCCGACCCTAGGCGGCGCCCGCCCGCCGGGCCGAGAGAATATCCCGCACCGGGCCGGATCGCGCTCATTCGTCGCCCGGGGTCGGCGCAGAGCCACGCCACCTGCCAGGATGGTCCGCATGATCTCCTCAGGCATCGTCGTCATGGGTGACGGCCACGCGATCCCCCAGATCGGTTTCGGCACCTACAAGATTCCCGACGCCGACGCGGCGCCCCTGGTCGCCACCGCGATCGAGGTGGGCTACCGGCACATCGACACCGCCCAGATGTACGGCAACGAGGTCGGCGTCGGGCGCGGCATCGCGGACAGCGGCGTCGCACGCGAGGACCTGTTCCTCACGAGCAAGCTCGACAACCCCAACCACGCCCCCGGCACCGCCCGGGCGAGCATCGAACGCTCGTTGGAGGACCTCGGGGTCGACTCCCTGGACCTGTTCCTCGTCCACTGGCCCTACCCGGAGGGCTCGACCACCCCGCTGGCCGAGACCTGGCAGGTGCTCGTGGACGCCCGAGCCGCCGGGCTGGTGACGTCGATCGGCATGTCGAACGGGCAGCCCGAGCACCTGCGCGAGATCCAGGACGCCGGTCTCCCGCTGCCGGCCCTCGACCAGGCCGAGATCCACCCGTACCTGCAGAACCAGGAGGTCGTCGACTTCTGCCGTTCCGAGGGCATCACCGTGCAGGCGTGGTCGCCGATCGCGCGCGGCCGGGTCCTCTCCGACCCGGTGGTGGAGGAGGTCGCCGCCGAGGTCGGGGCGACGCCGGCGCAGGTGGTGCTCGCGTGGCACATCGGGCGCGACCACGTGATCATCCCCAAGGCCAGCTCGCGGGCGCGGATCGAGGAGAACCTCGCCTCGCTGACGGTCGAGCTCACCGCCGACCAGGCCGCGCGCATCGACGCCCTCGACAAGGGCGAGGCCGGCCGGACCGGCATGCACCCGTCCACGATGAAGCGGTTCGGCGAGGAGTAGCCCTCACTCCTTCGGCGGCACCGGCCCGAGCAGCGCGTTCGCCCAGGCGCCGTGCACCGACTCGTCGTCGGAGGGGTGGAACAGGCCCGCGACGACGTCGCGGTACAGGCGTGAGAGCTCCGCCCTGGTGTAGAACGACGATCCGCCGGAGGCGCGCAACGCCTTCTCGACGACGCGCAGCGCCGTCTCGGTCGCCCGCGACTTGAGCGCGGAGAGCTGCGGCATCCACAGCGGGCGGTCCGCCCCGGCGTCGACGTCGCGGGCGAGCGCCACGAGCTGCGGCTCGATCGCGTCGAGCTCGATCGCCGCGTCCGCGAGGCGCCACCGGATGTCGGGGTCGTGGGCGTAGGGCGCGTCGTTCTTCAGGCTCATCCGCTTGGTCACGGTCGCCACGGCGACGTCGAGGGCCCGCCGGGCGACGCCCTGGTAGACGGCCGCGAGCAGGATCTCGAAGTTGGCGAAGATCCCGAAGATGAACGGGTCCATGGTCGGCCCGGGCGGCACGGCGCGCACGATCCGGTGCGCGGGCGCCGGCGCCCCGTCGAGGACGGTCGTGTACGACTGCGTGGCCCGCATGCCGAGGGTGTCCCAGTCCTCCTTGATCTCGACGCCACCGCCGTCGCGCTCGACGAAGCCCCACACGTTGACCGGGTCGTCGGGGTCCGTGCGGTCGGTGCCGAACGTGCCGAGCAGCGTCCACACGGGGCCGAGCGTCGTGAAGATCTTGGTGCCGTGGAAGCGGTAGCCGCCCTCGCCGTCGGGGGTGGCGTCCGAGGCGGAGCCGAAGAGCACGAGGTCGTTGCCGGCCTCGGACACTCCGAACGCGATGATCGCGCCGTCCATGACGCGCGCGAGGATCTCGTCCATGTCCGACTGGCCGGCGGCGCGGACCGTGCGGGCGACGCCCACCCAGATGTGGTGCATGTTGACCGCGAGCGCCGTGGCCGGGGAGGCACCGGCCAGGCGGGCCTGCTCGGACGCCATCTCCTCCAGCGTGAGCCCGCCACCGCCCAGCTCGGCCGGGACGAAGGCGGTGAGGTAGCCGGCCTCGCGCAGGTCGGCGAGGTCGTCGTGCGGGAAGGTGTTGGCGCGGTCGTGGCCCGCGGCGCGCGAGCGGATCGTCTCGAGGAGCTCGTCGGTGAGGATCTGGCGCGGCGGCGTGGACGAGGAGGTCATGGCCCCATTGTCCCCGCGGTGTCCAGGCGCGGCGGGGAGGGGTACCCGGAACTACGCCTCCGGGTGCCGGGCCGTCCTAGCCTGAGGACATGGCCCCCATGCTCGAGCCGTACGCTCCCGCGCCGGCACCCGCTGCGTCGACGGGTCGCGTCGGACCGGGCGGGCCGCGCTGATGCCGGCACAGCTCCTCGCCGACGTCCTCCTCCTCGTCCACGACGACGAGACGGGCGCCTGCCTCGTCGACGACGACACGCTGCGGCGGATCGCGGTCGAGTCGGCCGCGGAGCAGGTGCTCGCGGGCGGGACGCTGTACAAGCACGTCACGCGATGGCAAGGGCCACGGAACCGGTATACGTGGCGAAGGACGGAAGGGACGATCGAGCACTACGCCCGGGTGCTCGACGGCCCGACACCGCCCCCGGGCTACGACACGATCGCGAGCTGGCTGGTGGGCCAGCGGGCGGCCCTGCCCGCAGGTCAGGACCGCGACCTGGCCGAGGTCGCAGGCGCCGCCGACCATCTCGTGGCCACCACGCTGGACGAGCTCGTCCGCGCCGGCACCCTTGCGGCACGACACAGCCCCAGGTTCGGCGACCGGTCCGGCACCGTGTACGAGGAGGCTGATGGTGCGCGGGAGGACCACCTCAGGCACCGGCTACGAGTCTCGCTCGACGACGACGCGTACGACCCCCGCACCGCCGCGCTGTGGATCGTGCTCTCCGCGGCACTGACCCTCGGCTTCGTCTGGTTCGCCGGGCTCGATCTCTGACACGAGCCCGATCGACCTCTGACTCCTCCCCGGTGGGGACGGGCGCTCCCGGTGTCGGCGCGGGCGCCTACCGTGGACCCGTGCCACCGACCACCAAGCGACCCCGCGCCGAGTTCCGCTGCACGGAGTGCGGGTGGACCACCGCCAAGTGGGTGGGCCGGTGCGGCGAGTGCCAGGCCTGGGGCACGGTCGAGGAGGCCGGCGCCGCACCCGCTCGCAACCCGGTCACGGCGCTCGCCCCGGCCACGCCCGCGGCATCGATCCTCGACGTCGACGTGGAGACGGCCCGCGCCCGACCCACCGGCGTCGGCGAGCTCGACCGGGTGCTCGGCGGCGGGCTCGTGCCGGGCGCCGTCGTGCTCCTCGCGGGCGAGCCCGGGGTGGGCAAGTCCACCCTCCTGCTCGACGTCGCGGCCCGCGCGGCAGCAGCAGCCCACGGCCGCGTCCTCTACGTGACGGGTGAGGAGTCCGCGAGCCAGGTGCGCCTGCGCGCCGAACGGATCGGGGCGCTGCACGAGGATCTCCTGCTCACCGCCGAGACGGATCTCGCGACCGTGCTCGGGCACGTCGAGGCGATGGACCCGGCGCTGCTCGTCGTCGACTCGGTGCAGACGGTCGCGGACGCGAGCGTCGACGGCACCGCGGGCGGCGTCTCCCAGGTCCGCGCCGTCGCCGGCGCCCTCATCCGCGCGGCGAAGGCCCGGGCCATGCCCGCGATCCTCGTCGGCCACGTGACCAAGGACGGCTCGATCGCCGGGCCGCGCGTGCTCGAGCACCTCGTGGACGTCGTCTGCCACGTCGAGGGCGAGCGCCACTCCAGGCTGCGGCTCGTGCGCGCGGTGAAGAACCGGTACGGCGCGACGGACGAGGTCGGCTGCTTCGACCTGCGCGAGGACGGCATCATCGGCCTGCCGGACCCGTCGGGGCTGTTCCTGTCCGCCGCCCCGGAGCCGGTGCCGGGCACGTGCGTCACCGTCACGCTCGAGGGCCGCCGGCCGATGCCGGTCGAGGTCCAGGCGCTGCTCACGGGCGCGGCGGGCCCGCCGCGGCGCACCGTGAGCGGGGTGGACGGCGCGCGGGTCGCCATGACGCTGGCGGTCCTCACCGCGCGGCTGGGGGTGCAGGCCACCGGGCTGGACGTCTACGTCTCCACGGTCGGCGGTGCGCGCGCGAGCGAGCCGGCCGCGGACCTCGCGCTCGGCCTCGCCCTGCTCTCGGCCGCCCGGGACCGGCCCATCCCCCCGGGCCTCATCGCGGTCGGGGAGGTCGGGCTGACCGGCGAGCTGCGCGCCACGACCGGCGTCGGCCGGCGCCTGGCGGAGGCGGCCCGCCTGGGCTTCACCACCGCCGTCGTGCCCGCCGCCGGAGAGGCTCCCGCGCACGTCCCCGGCATCCGTGTCGCGCGCGTCGACCACCTGGCCGAGGCCGCCCGCGCCTGCGCGCTGGGCTGACCGATCCTGGGGCCGCGCGCCTACGATGACGGTGGCGGGACACCTCCGCCGGGAACGGGGAGTCATGGGCACCAACGACGACGCGACGATGCGCACCATGCTCCACGAGATCGCCCCGGGCACCGTCCTGCGGGACGGCATCGACCGCATCCTGCTCGGCCGGACGGGCGCCATCATCGTCCTGGGCTTCGACGAGTCGGTCGAGGCGATCTCCTCGGGCGGCTTCGACCTCGACGTCGAGCTGTCGGCCACCAGGCTGCGGGAGCTGTCGAAGATGGACGGCGCCGTCGTGGTCGACCGCTCAGCGGGCCGGATCCGCCGGGCCAACGTCCAGCTCATGCCCGGCACGCACGTCGACACGGTCGAGTCCGGGATGCGCCACCGCACCGCCCAGCGCACGGCCCGGCAGACCGGGCACCCGGTGATCTCGGTGAGCCAGTCGATGCGGACCGTCGCGCTGTACGTCGGCGAGCTGCGGCACCTCGTCCTCGACACGGCCGACGTCCTGGCCAAGGGTGAGCTCGCGCTGTCCGCCCTCGAGCGCTACCGCGCGCGCCTCGACCAGCTGCTCGGCACGTTCACGGCCCTCGAGGTGGAGGACGTGGTCACGGTGCGCGACGTCGTGACGATCGTCCAGCGCATGGAGATGATCCGCAGGATCTCCTCCGACGTCGAGTCCGCGACCGTCCAGGCCGGCACCGAGGGGCACCTGCTGCGGCTCCAGCACGACGACCTCATGGTGGGCCTCGCCGTGGAACGGCGCTCGCTCGTGCGCGACTACGTGCCCACCGGGGCCTCCGCCGGCGTCCGGGACGCGCTCGGCGCGCTGTCCTCGACCGATCTCGTCGACCTGTCGGTGATCGCCCGGGCCATGCGGCTGGGCGGCCCCGGCGGCGCCGACCTGGACACGCCGGCCTCGCCGCGCGGTCACCGTCTCATCGCGAAGCTCCCGCGCCTCCCGCTCCCCGTGGCCAACGCGATCGTCAGCCACTACGACTCGCTGCAGGCGCTGCTCGCCGCCACCACGGACGACCTCCAGGAGGTCGAAGGCGTGGGGCGGGCCCGGGCGTTCGCGGTGCGCGAGGGGCTGGGCCGGGTCGCCGAGACGTCGCTCGTCTGAGACGGCCGGTCAGCCGTCGGTGGGGGTCTCGCCGTCGGTGGGTGCCTCACCCTCCGCGGGGGTCTCGCCGTCCGCAGGGGCCTCGCCCTCCGCAGGGTCCTCGCCGTCGGAGGGCTCCTCACCGTCGGTCGGAGCCTCGGGCGGCGCCTCCTCGAGGGTGAAGACGGTCGCGCTGTCGACGACCTCGGTGCCGTCGCGCAGCAGCACGGCGCGGTAGGTCCCCGGCTGGACGGCGGGAGCGTCCTCCGGGCAGTCCGCGCTCGACCGGGTGCCGGGCCAGGTGACGAGCGACTCCGAGGCGGTGCCGGGTCCGAGCAGCAGCATGCGGGACTCCTCGGTGGGACAGTGCGCGGAGGACCACACCTGATCGTTGCCGGAGCTGACCTCGAGCACCAGGGCGGACTGGCCGGCGTCGACGAGGCAGTCGCCCTCGCCCGAGTTGCTCATGTCGACCGCGAACTCGACGGGGGCGCCGGCGTACTGCCCGCTCCCCGTCAGGGCGAGGTCGAGCTGGTCGTCGGTGCAGGCCACCGGGTCGCCGGCCGGGGCGGCGTCGGAGGCGGACTCGCTGCCGGACTCCGAGCTCGTCTCCGCCGCGTCGGCCGGCGCCGTCCCGGGGTCGTCGTCGCCGCCGAACAGCGCGCCCCACGCGGCGACGATCCCCCACACGATCAGGGCGAGCACGACGAGCAGCGCCAGCAGCACGGTGATCCGGCGCCGCCAGATCGTCGCCCGGCTGGGGCGGCGGCGCTGCGCCGGGGAGGGTCCGCGGTCGTCGTCGGTGGGCACGGGCCCACCGTAGGCAGGACGGGCCCCGGCTCCTCGATGGCACGCCGTGCGGTACCACGCACGGCGGCGCTCGGGTGAGACTGGACCGGTGCCCGACCCGTCCGCCTCGACCTCCGCCGTCCTGCACGACGCCGTCGCCGGCTTCTGGGCGGGGCACGCTCGGGACCTGCCGTGGCGTCGCCCCGGCACCACCGCGTGGGGTGTCCTCGTCTCGGAGGCGATGAGCCAGCAGACGCCGGTGGCGCGGGTGGCGCCCGCCTGGGTGGACTGGATGGCGCGCTGGCCGACGCCGGCCGACCTCGCGGCCGCGTCCGGCGCCGACGTGCTGCGGTCCTGGGGCAGGCTCGGCTACCCGCGCCGGGCGCTGCGGCTCAAGGAGTGCGCGGCCGCGATCGTCGAGCGGCACGGCGGCGAGGTCCCGCACGGCGAGGACGAGCTGCTCGCCCTGCCCGGGGTGGGGCCGTACACGGCCGCGGCGGTGGTGGCGTTCGCGCACCGCCGGCGTGCGGTGGTGCTCGACACGAACGTCCGCCGGGTGCTCGCCCGCGTGGTGTCCGGCGTCGCCGCACCGCCGCCGGGGGCGCCGACCCGGGCGGAGCGGGACCTCGCTGCCGCGCTCCTCCCGGCGGAGGACCACGCCTCCGCGGGCTGGAACGCGGGCGTGATGGAGCTCGGCGCGCTCGTCTGCACGGCGCGGTCGCCGCGGTGCGACGCCTGCCCGTTGGCGGCCCGCTGCGCGTGGCGCCGCGCCGGGTACCCGCCGGACGCCCACGCGGCCCGACGCCGCACCCAGGCCTGGGAGGGCACCGACCGGCAGGCCCGGGGCCGGGTGATGGCGGCGCTGCGCGCCGGGGAGCCGGGCACCCGCCACACGTGGGCCGAGCTCGTCGCGGCCGCCGGCGGCGGCACTTCGCACGCCGACCCGGCGCAGGCCGAGCGGGCGGTGTCCTCGCTCCTCGCGGACGGGCTGCTCGTCGAGCGCGGCACGGGCCTGAGCCTGCCGTGAACGACGACTACCCTGCCCCGGTGACCACCGACCCTGCGCCCTCGCCCGAGGAACGGCCCGCGCCCCCGACGGGCGCCCGGGCCGTGCGGACGACGCTGCTCGTCATGGCAGGCGCCGTGGGTGCGCTCGGCGTGCTGGGGATCGGCCTGGTCGCGATGTCCGGGGACGCGCTGTCCCCCTGGCCCGGGCTGACGATGATGCTGCTCGGGCAGGCGGCCGCGCTGCCCGCGCTCGCGCTCGCGGCCCTGGGCCACCGCCGTGCCCTGGCGGGCCGCGACCCGGGTGCGGCGCGGCTGCGCGCGGTCCTGCGGGCGACCGGGCCGACGCTGCTGGTCGCACTCGTGCTCGCGGTCGGCGTGTGGGCCTGGTGGGACCCGGGGCTGTGGTTGCCCACGGTGGGGTGCGCGCTCGTCGCCGCCCAGGTCGGGCTGCTGGCGCGGCTCCTGTCGCGCTGAGGGCACCCGGCCCGAGGAGCTGGCGCGCGGCACGTCGTCGCCGCCATCGACCGGTGACGCGGCAGGGCCCCCGGCGCCGTTCGACGTCGGGGGCCCTGCCCTACCCGTGTGCGAGGAGCTACCGCTGGGCGGCGCCGGCGCCCGCGAGGACGGTCTCGCCGGACGCCACGGGCGCCTCCTGCTCGATCGGCTCGTCGTCGGCGCAGGCAGCCAGGCCTCCTGCGAGAAGCAGGGCAGCGACCGCGGTAGTCAGGCGGGTGGTCCTCGAGCTCATCATGATCCTTCCGGGGGTCGGTGCTGCGGTCCTGAAGCTGTCGGTGCACACGTTAGGGACGACCCCGGTCCGGCGCCAGGCCGCTCGCCGGGCTGCACTCCCCGGTCCCCGACGCTCGACGCGGCATCCCGTCAGGTGCGTGTCGGGGTCACTGGAGCGTCATCTCGCGGACCGACTCCACGACCGCCTCGTCGACACCCTCGCTGTTGTAATCGAGGACGGCGACCTCCGCGGTCTCCTGGTTCTCGACGATCCAGTACACGACCTCGGTCTGCTCGTCGCTCACCGACACCTCGGTGGCGTTGAGGCCCTCGGCGACCGGCTGCAGCTGCTGGATGTCGACCTCGGTGGTCGGGTCGCTCGCGCTCGGCTGGCCGACGTTGGGCACGAACTCGACGCAGTCGCTGTAGGCGAGCGGCGGGCCCTCGTCCGGCGGGCTGCACTCACCCATGTGGAGCGCCGCCCCGTCGTTGCCGGTCCAGACGCCGTCCTCGAACTCGCTCCAGTCCTCGGGCAGGGGCACGGCGAGCCAGTCCGAGTAGGTCGCGACGCCGGGCTCGCCGGTCGAGGCCGGCTGGCCCTCGACGGCGCCGTCCTCCTCGGGGGCACCGCCCTGGGGCGGCGCGCCGCCGTCGTCGGGCGCTCCACCGTCGCCGGGCAGGCCGTCCTCGGGCGCGTCCTGCTCACCGGGCACGCCGCCCTCGGGTGCGTCCTCCTCACCGGGCACGCCGCCCTCGGGAGCAGCCTGCTCACCGGGCATTCCACCACCCTCGGAGTCGCCCTCCTCGCCGAGCGGGGCGCCGTCGGAGGCGCCCTCACCGCCGTCGGAGGCGCCCTCGTCGGGTGCCTGGTCCTGCTCGGGGGCCTGCGGCTCCTGGGTGTCCTCGACGGCGGGCGGCTCCACGGTCTCCGACGCGTCGTCCGAGCAGGCGGCGATCCCCCCGGCGATGAGCAGCGCGCTCGAGCCGAGCGCCAGACGCTGGGTGACCTTCGCGTTCATGTTCGTCTCCCTCCCGGGCCGCGCTCGATAGCCGTCGGCCCGAACTGGAATGTCGATGTCGTGCTCGGTCGTCAACCACGCTAGGAAGCGCCCGCCGCGGGGCGCAGATTCGGGCCATGGGGCCTTCTCCCCCGCCCTGACCTGCGGAAAGACCCTCCGTCGACCGGGAGCGGCACCATGGGCGGGATCGTCGTCCCTCCCCGGGGTACTACAGCTCGAGCAGCATCCGGGTGTTGCCGAGGGTGTTCGGCTTGACGCGCGCGAGGTCGAGGAACTCCGCGACGCCGTCGTCGTGGGAGCGCAGGAGCTCGGCCTGGACGTCGACGCCGACCGGCGTGCCCTCGATGACCTCGAACCCGTGCCGCGCGAAGAAGTCGACCTCGAAGGTGAGGCAGAACAGGCGGCGCAGGCCGAGCCGCCGCGCACGGTCCAGGAGCGCCTCGAGGAGCATCCCGCCGATGCCCCGCCGCAGGTACGCCTCGTCGACGGCGAGGGTGCGGACCTCGCCGATGTCGTCCCACATCACGTGCAGCGCGCCGCAGCCGACCGTCCCGCCGTCGGGGGCCTCCGCGACGAGGAACTCCTGCACGGACTCGAAGTACGCGACGAGGTCCTTGGTGATGAGGGTGTTGGTCCGGGCGTAGGGCTGGACCAACCGGGCGATCGTGCGCACGTCCGTCACGAGCGCGGGACGGACGGTGACCGCGCCGCGTGCCTGCGGGTCCGGTCGCGACGTCATCGGAGAATCATGCCACCAGCGCCGGAGCCCGCCGTCCGAAGCCGGCGGGAGCCAGCGCCCGTCGCGCGACCGCTCCTCGCCAGGGCCGGTGCGGCTGCGCTACCAGGGCCACTCCACCGGGTCGGTCCAGAACTCGTGCGCCCGCTCGGAGACGATGTGCTCCTCGAGGCCCGCCACGACGAGGCCGGTGTTGTGCTGCGCCATCGACCCGTCGTCGAACACCGACGAGTGGCCGGTCGTGCCGTCGCGGTGCTCGCCGTAGCCGGTCTGCCCCTCGTAGGTCGACAGGTGCGTGAGCCCGTCGATGCCCGTCGGGTCGGGCCCGAAGCGGCCGAGGTCGGCGATGAGGTCCTCGTCGTTCTCGAGGTAGTACAGCCCGTCGGACAGGACATGGAAGTCGTCGAGATCGCCCGTCGAGATGCCCGGGGAGGACATGAACACCGCGTCGTCGACCCCGGTGCCCTCCTGCTTGAGGGCGTAGCCCTGGGTGGTCGAGCCGTAGGAGTGGCCCAGCGCCGTGAGGTGGGGGTCGTCGACGCGAGAGGCGTTGATGCCCGTGTAGAAGCCCGCGAGGTCCTCGCCGCCACGCTGCGCGGCACCGGACAGCGCCACGGAGTTGCCGGTGAGGGTCTCGTCCCACTGGGGCGCGTCGTATCCCAGCCAGGAGACGGTGGCGACGGTCTGGTCGTGGTGCCCGTAGCGGTCGAGCTCGGCCTCGGTGACGGCCTTGAGGGAGGCCATGCGGCTGTCGTAGCTCGCCAGGCTGCCGTCGACCGTGGTGGTGAACCCGGGCGTGAACACGGAGACGTGGTCCGCGGTGTCGACGTCGCCGTGGGCGACCGCCGCCCGCACCCGCTCGCCGGACTCGGTGTCGAGGAGCATCAGGTACCGGTCGTCCTGGGCGATCGTCTCCTCGACCTGCGTGATCGAGTCCAGCGCCGCCTGGGCGTCCTCGATCGCGCCGCCGTCCCCCGAGGCCCGCGCCGCCGCGAGCGCCTCCTCGGCGTCCTCCCGCTCGGCGCCCAGCTGGTTGCGGTTCGCCTCGTCCCTGGCAGAGGCCGGGATGCCGTCGCGGTTGCCCACCAGGTCGGGGTGGTCGTCGAGGATCTCCTGGCGCTGGGCGGGCGTGAGGTCCTCCCACCAGTCCGCCTGGGCCTGCTCGTCGCCGTCCGGAGGCCGGGGCCAGGTGATCTGTCCGTCGCGGTGCCCGGCGGCGGACGCGTCGGTCAGGTCGGTGTGCCCGGAGTCGAGCTGGTCGCCGTGCGCGGAGTCCAGGACGTCCGCCAGCGTGGTGTCCGCGGAGTCCGCGAGCAGGAGCACCTCGGTGATGGCCCGCGCGACGACGTCGACCGCCTCCTGCCGCTCCCGGGTGTAGGCGTCGAGCTCCTCGGCCGTGGCGAGGTCGGTCGGGGGTGTGCGGCTGTCGGTGACGGAGCCGTCGTCGCCGACGGTGACCTCGCGGGAGGTCGCGAGCTCGGCGACGGCCTCGACCTTCTCCTCGATGGTGCGCACCGAGTCCTCGGCCTCGTCGACGGCGGCGCGCACGAGGGCGACCTCGTAGACGATGGACTGTGCGGCGGTGCCGATCTCGCCGCGGCGGGTGCCGGCGGCGGTGGCGGCGTCCCCGGTCCAGCCGGCCGGGGTCACCATGGCGTCGAGCTCGTCGCCGATGCCCTTGAGCGTGTCGCGGGCGTTGCCGAGCGCGGTCACCTCGGTGGACAGGTGCGACGCCGACCAGGTGCGGACCTCCGACCAGGTCACCATCGGGGCACCTCGTCGACGATGTCGGGCGCGGCCTCGGGCAGCTGGCCGTCCGCCGGTCCGACGACGGGCGCCCCCTGGTCGGCAGGGGCGCCCGCCACGGGGCCGTCACCGGTGCGGCCCGCGGCGGTGGGGCCGTCGCCCCGGGCGGGTCCCTGGGGCCGGGACGGCACCCCCGCGCCGGGGCGCACACTCACACGCAGGATGGTCGACGCAGCCGTGCCGAACGTGAGGGTCCGGCCGTCCTCGGCGTAGAAGCGCGCCTCGTGGTCGCCCACCCGGTCGACCGCGAGCTCCGCCGCCGTGTAGCCCACCCGCCGTGCGTGCGCGGCGACGATCGCGATCGCCCGGTCCCACTCGTCGTCGTCCAGCGAGCGTGCGACGCCGAACGTGTGGTGCCGCTCGACGACCGCGTCCGGGCCGGGCCCCGTGCGCGCGGTGCTCGGGGAGGGGCGGTTCTGCACCCAGGTCAGCCCGCCGAGCGCGGCGTCGAGATCATCCTTGACGGCGCCGGCGAGCTCGACGATCTCGCTATCGGTCGGCTGGGCGTCGGGATCGTCCATGCGCGCATCTCCTCGGCGAGCTCGTCGACGGCGGTGGCCACGCGGGGCCGGCACCTCCGAATCTGCCACGTCCGGCGCGCGTGACCGAATCGACCCCACGCACCGGACGGGGAGATCTCCCCATCGACCTCCCGCGACGGGCGTGCGGGCTCCCCGCGTGGCCGACAATGGACGTATGACTCACGTGCACTCGAGCCCCGAGCAGGTCACCGACGCGGTCGCGTACCACGGCGAGGGGCCCGTCTGGTCCGAGACCTGGGGCGGCCTGAGATTCGTCGACATGCTCGCCGGCGACCTGCTCACGGTCCGCCCGGACGGCGAGGTCGACCGCCTGCCGACCGGCTCGCCGGTGGCGGCGTTCGTCCGCCCGCGCGCGGACGGCGGCTACGTGGTCGGCACCGAGCGTGGTCTCGCCATCTCCGACCTGCCCCACGACGAGGCGTCGCCGTGGCTCACGCTGTGGCGGCACGAGGGGCTGCGGATGAACGAGGGCGGCTGCGACGCCGCCGGGAACCTCTACGCCGGCAACATGGCCTACGACCGCAGCCCGGAGGTCGCGAGCCTCTACCGCATCACCCCCGGCGGCGGCGTGACGACCGCCGTCGAGCGGGTGACGACGTCGAACGGGTTCGACGTCTCCCCCGACGGCTCGCTCGCCTACTACAACGACACCGCCGCCGGCGGGACGGACGTCTTCGACGTGGGCGGCACCGGACTGCGCAACCGTCGACGGTTCGCGACGGTCTCCCCCGACGAGCGGCCCGACGGCCTCACCGTCGACTCGGCGGGCAACGTGTGGGTCGCGCTCAACCGCGTCGGCAAGGTCCGTCTGCACGCCCCCGACGGCACCGAGCTCGTCACCGTCGACCTGCCGGTCCGTCTCGTCACCGCCTGCACGCTCGGCGGCGAGGACGGCCGCGAGCTGTTCGTCACCACCTCGCGCGAGAAGCTCGACGACCCCGAGCCGGAGGCCGGGGCCGTGTTCCGCATCCGCGTGGAGGTCCCGGGCCGGCCGGTCCGCACCTTCGGCGGCTGAGCGGCCCGGGGGTCAGCCCCCGAAGTCGGCCGCCGCGGCGTCGTCGGTCGTGCGGTACAGGCGGGCGGCGGCCTCCAGGCCGCCCGCGTACTCGTCCAGGCCGGTGGTCAGCGCGTCCTTCTCGCCGGTCCAGCTCGTCCCCAGGTCCGGAGCGGACAGCGCCGAGCGCGAGCCGGGCATCGCCGTCGCGATGCCGTCGAGGGCGGCCGGCAGGTCGACGCCGGCGATCTCCTCCGTGGCGTCGCGCGCGTTGCTCGCCGCCGTCTCGAGCTGGCTGATCTCGGCCTCGAAGTCGCTCACGGTGCGATCGTGCCACGCCCGCGCCTCACCTACCCTGGTCCGGTGCGGGCACCGGCCCGCCGAGGATGCGGAGGTGGCGTGGACGACGACGCGCGACCGCCCACCGACGCCCCCGTTGGCGCCCAGGAGCCCCTGTTCGACATCCCCGACGCGGCGCGCACGCCGCTCGCGAGGGTCGTGCTCGTCACGGGGCCGTCCGGGTCGGGAAAGACCCGGCTCACGCGCCGGCTCGGTCTGCCCACCGTGGCGCTCGACGACTTCTACCTCGACGGCGACCACCCCGGCCTGCCCCGCCGCCACGGGATGGTCGACTGGGACTCGCCCGAGAGCTGGGACGGGTCCGCAGCCGTGGCGTCGCTCGTCGAGCTGGTGACCACCGGCGCCGTCGAGGTCCCGGTGTACGACATCCCGTCCAACGCGCGCGTCGGCTCACGGATCATCGAGCTCGGCACCGCCCGCGCCGTCGTCGCGGAGGGGATCTTCGCCGCCGAGATCGTCGGCGCCTGCCGCGCCGAGGGCATCCTCGCGGACGCGCTGTGCCTCACGCGCCCACGGCTGCAGACGTTCGTGTTCCGCCTCGCCCGCGACCTGGACGAGGGCCGCAAGCCGCCGCTCAACCTCCTGCGCCGCGGGCTCTCGCTCACGCTCGCCGAGCCGGCCATGTACCGCGACCTCGTTGCCAAGGGCACGCGGCGCGTGACGGTCGACGACGCCGAGCGCACGATCCTGCGGGTGGCCGCGGGCCTGCCGCCGGAGCCTGCGGACGTCTGAGACCGGCGCCCCGGGCGGACCGTCAGAACAGCGCGACCTTCGGGACCGGCGGGAACAGCTCGTCGAGCTCCGCCTCGTCCTCCACGCTCGGCACCCAGGCGATGGCCTCGGCGTTCTGCCGGATCTGCTCCGGCGTCGTCGCGCCGGCGATGACCGAGGCGACGGGGCCGCGCGAGGCCAGCCACGAGAACGCCACCTGCAGCTCGGTGAGGTCGCGCGCCCGCGCGAAGTCACCGAACCTCTTCAGCGTCGCAAGGGTCTCCTCGTCCTTGAGCAGGTGCTGCCGCGTGAGGGTGAGGCGGGACCCCTCGGGCGCGACGCCGTCGGAGTACTTGCCCGTGAGCAGGCCGTTCGCGAGCGGGAAGTAGGGGATCACGCCCAGGCCGAAGTGCTCTGCCGCCGGGAGGACCTCGAGCTCGGCGCGGCGGTCCAGCAGGTTGTAGTGGTTCTGCGCGGACACGAACTGCGCCCCGCCGAGGGAACCGGCGACGTGCGCCGCATCGGCGATCTGCCAGCCGGCCAGGTTCGAGTGCCCGATGTAGAGCACCTTGCCCTCGCGCACGAGGTCGTCCATCGCGGCGACCGTCTCGTCGATCGGGGTCTCGTCGTCGGGCGTGTGGTACTGGTACAGGTCGATCCGGTCGGTCTGCAGGCGGCGCAGCGAGTGCTCGACGGACTGCTTGATGTGGCGCCGCGAGCCGCGCGCGCCGAAGTCGGGCCCGTCGTCGTCGGGCGCCTTCATACCGAACTTCGTCGCGAGGACGATGTCGTCCCGCCTCCCCTTGAGCGCCTCGCCGAGGAGGACCTCCGAGACGCCGGGTCCGTAGGAGTTGGCGGTGTCGAAGAAGGTGATGCCGGCGTCGAGCGCGGCGTGCACCAGCGCGGTCGCGCCCTCCTGGTGCTCGGTGACGGTCCCGCGGCGGCCGAGGTTGTTGCACCCCAGCCCGACGCGGGAGACGGACAGTCCGGAGGCGCCGAGGCGTGCGTGTTCCATGGGGCCAGCCTAGAGCCGCTCGGCCACCTGGAGCCGCTTGACCCCTAGAGCCGCTCGGCCACCTGGAGCCGCTTGACCCCTAGAGCCGCTCGGCCACCTAGAGCCGCTTGACCAGCGGGAACGTGATCGTCTCCCGGATACCGGCCCCGGTCATGGCGGCGAGGAGCCGGTCGATGCCCATCCCCATGCCGCCGGCGGGCGGCATGCCGGCCTCCATGGCCTGCAGGAAGTCCTCGTCGAGGACCATCGCCTCCGGGTCCCCGGCCGCGGCGACGAGGGCCTGCGCCTCGAACCGCTCGCGCTGGACGACGGGATCCACGAGCTCGGAGTACGCCGTCGCCAGCTCCATGCCGCGCACGTACAGGTCCCACTTCTCGACCTTGCCGTGCTGGGTGCGGTGGGCCCGGGTGAGCGGAGAGGTGTCGACCGGGAAGTCACGCACGAACGTGGGCGCCCACAGGTGGTCCCCGACCCGCTCCTCCCAGATCTCCTCGACGATCTTGCCGGGCGTGGCGTGCGGGGCAACGGGGATGTCGAGCCGCTCGGCGAGCGCCCGCAGGTGCTCCTCACCGGTGTCGGGCGTGATCTCCTCGCCCAGGTTCTCGCTGAGCGACTCGTACAGACCCAGGCTCGTCCACTCGCCACCGAGGTCGTACTCGGTGCCGTCGGCGAGGGTGACGAGCGTCGTGCCGACCGCCTCCTGGGCCGCCGTCTGCACGAGTGAGCGGGTGAGCTCGGCCATCGTGTCGTAGGAGCCGTAGGCCTCGTACGCCTCGAGCATCGTGAACTCCGGGGAGTGCGTGGAGTCCGCGCCCTCGTTGCGGAAGTTCCGGTTGATCTCGAAGACCTTGTCGATGCCGCCGACGACCGCGCGCTTGAGGTACAGCTCGGGCGCGATACGCAGGAACAGCTCGGTGTCGTAGGCGTTCATGTGGGTGGCGAAGGGCCGGGCCGCCGCACCGCCGTGCAGCACCTGGAGCATCGGCGTCTCGATCTCGAGGAAGTCCCGGTCGTCGAACGTGCGCCGCAGGGACCGCGTGACGGCCGAGCGCAGCCGGACCATGTCCCGCGCGCCGGAGCGCATGACGAGGTCGAGGTGCCGCTGCCGCACCCGCCCCTCCTCCGAGAGCGAGGACTCCTCGCCGTCAGCGCCCTCGTAGGACTTCGGCAGGGGACGCAGGGCCTTGGCGGCGATCCGCCAGGCGGGGGCCGGCTCGCCGTCGACCTGCCCGGGACGCGCGAAGACGCTCAGCTCGCCGCGGCGCGAGGCGCCGACGTGGCCGTGCACGTAGAGGTGGTCGCCGAGGTCCACGTCGGCCTTGAACGCCGCGAGGGACTCCTCACCCACGGCGGCCAGCGAGAGCATGACCTGGATCCGCGTGCCGTCCCCGGCCTGGAGGGTGGCGAAGCACAGCTTGCCCGTGTTGCGCAGGTACATGACGCGGCCCGCGAGACCGACGAGGACCTCGTCGAGCTCGGTGCCCGCCTCGAGGTCGCCGTGCGCGGCGCGGACCCGTGCGATCGTCGTGGTGATCGGGAGCGTGACCGGGTAGGGGTCGGTGCCGGCCGCCAGGAGCCGGGCGCGCTTCTCGGCGCGTACCCGCACCTGCTCGGGGGTGTCGTCGTCGGGGAGGTCGGGAGTGTCGGTCACCCGACCAGGGTAGTCGCGGACCAGGGAGGTGCCCGCGTCTACCCCTGGCGCCCCTTCCAGCGAGGGTTCTTCTTGTTGATGACGTATGTCCGTCCCCGACGACGGACGACGATCGCCCCGTCCTTGCGCGCGAGCGACCTCAGCGAGGCGCGGACCTTCATCGCGCTCCCCCCGTCCGGCCGTAGCGCCGGTTGAACCGCTCGACGCGGCCGGCCGTGTCCACGATCTTCTGCCGCCCCGTGTAGAACGGGTGGCTGATCGAGGAGATCTGGACCTCGATGACCGGGTACGTGCGACCGTCCGACCACAGGGTCGTCCCCGTGGCCCGGGAGAAGGCCGTCGACCGGGTGAGGAACTCGCGCCCCTCCGTGCCCTCGGGGACCGAGACGTCACGGAAGACCACCGGCCGGTACTCGGGATGGATGTCGTGCTTCATGTGCTCTCCTACCAGCTGGACTTCGTGACTCCGGGCAGCTCGCCGCGCAGCGCGCGCTCGCGCAGCTGGATACGGGACAGCCCGAACTTTCGGTAGTAGGCCCGGGCGCGGCCGTCGGAGACGTCCCGGTTCCGCAGCCTCGTGGGGCTCGCGTCGCGCGGCAGGCGGTGCAGGCCGCGCATCGCCTCGGCGCGCTCGGCCGGGCTCCTCGACGGGTCGACCGAGGCGGCCTTGAGCCGCGCCCGCACCGTCGCGTACCGGGCGACGATCCTGCGCCGCTGCTCGTCCCGGGCGATCTTGGACCGCTTGGCCATCAGCGCACCTCCGCGAAGTCGACGTGCCGGCGGACCACCGGGTCGTACTTGCGCAGGACGAGCCGGTCCGGGTCGTTGCGCCGGTTCTTCCGGGTCACGTACGTGTACCCCGTTCCCGCGGTGGAGCGGAGCCGGACGACAGGTCGCAGGTCCGCAGCCTTCGCGGCCATCAGATGCGCTCCCCGCGCGCGACGATCCGGGAGATCGCGGCCTCGATGCCGATCCGATCGACGGTGCTGATCGCCGAGGCGGTGAGCGTCAGCCGGACGGTGCGGCCGAGCGAGGGCACGTAGTAGCGCTTGCGCTGGACGTTGGGCGTGAAGCGGCGCGAGGTGCGCCGTCCGGAGTGGGAGACGCGCCGGCCGAAGCCTGGGCGCGCGCCGGTGAGCTGGCAGTGGCGTGACATGTCCCCGATCCTACGTATTGAGAATCGTTCTCGTCAAGCGGTAGGGTCGCAGGGTGACCGACCAGAACCTGCTCCCCGTCCCCGTCGTCCTGCTCGCCTCCACCGAGGCCGGTGAGCGCGATGCCGCCGTGCTCCAGGCGCTCCTCGGGCTGCCCGGCCTCGTGGTGCTCACGCACGACATGACCGAGGACGCCGACGGCGACCTGCGGGTGCGCCGAACGATCGCCGACGCCGGCGGCACCCGCTCCGACGTCACCGTGGACCTCGACCACCCCTGTCTGGGCTGCCTCGCCCGTGAGGACCTCGTCCCCGCACTCGCCGAGCTGCACGACGACGCCCTCGCGGTACTCGTCGTGCTCCCCCTCGGCGCCGACCTGCAGCCCGCCGCACGCACCATCGAGCAGCACCTCCACGCCGAGCTCGCGGGCTACCGGCCGGCCGGCGTCGTCATGGTGGCCCGGGACGAGGCGGTCGTCGCCGGGCTCGCGGGAGGCGACGAGGACCTCCTGCTCCACCTCGTCTCGGCCGACGTGCTCGTCCTGTCCGACGGCGGCCAGGAACCGGTGCGTCAGGCGACCCTCGACCTGGTCGAGGCGCTGCGCGCCCCCGGGTCGACCGTGGTCCCGGACCTCGGCGGGGCCTGGCTCGAGGCGGCCCTCACCCGATCGCTCGACGCCGAGGCACTCGCGCACCGGTCCGACCCGGCCACCGCCGGCACCCACCACGACCTCGACCCCGCGGCACGCACCGGGAAGCAGGTCAACGTGCACACCCCGCACATGCGGTTCGCCACCGCCACGATGGACGTCACCAGGTCCGGCGTCTGGCGCCTCGTGCTCGCCACCGACCGCCCGCTGCACCCGGGCCGCCTCCTCCGCAGCGCGCGGGCGCTCGCGCCGGAGCACACCGTCTCGCGCGGCCGCTTCGTCGTGGCCAACCGGCCCGACTCCCCCTGCGGCTGGCAGGGGGTCGGCGGCACGCTGCGGATCGGTCCGGCGAACGGCCATGCGGGCGTGGCCGCTGGTGGCGCAGCCGGCGTGGGCACTGGTGGCGCAGCTGGCGTGGGCACTGGTGGCGCAGCTGGCGTGGGCACTGGTGGCGCAGCTGGCGTGGCCGCGGTCGGCGAGGACGACGTGGGGACGCGCATCGTCGTCGTCGGACGCGGGGGCAACCCCGTCAACGCGGTGGCGGCGTTCGAGCGGATGATCGTCACCGAGGAGGAACATCTCCCTCCCGCCGGGTGGGCCGACGCACCGGACCCGCTCACCCCGTTCCTCGGCCCCGTCGGAGCACGTGGCGCCGGGGAGGCCGCGTAACCGGAGGAGCGTTCAGCCCTTCGGCAGCGTGCCCAGCGTCCGTGCGGCCCGGTAGGCGGCGAACGTCTCGCCGGAGGACTCCATGTCCGGGGCGCTGCCCCGGTCGGTGTCCGGGACCTGGCCCGGCTCGTGCGAGCACTCGACGATCTGGTTCTTCTCGTCGACGAACACGACCGCCGGCTCGTAGCTACGGGCGTCCTGGTCGGACATGTGCCCGTAGGCGATGACGATGACGAGGTCCCCGGTGGCGATGTGGTGGGCGGCGGCGCCGTTGATGGTGAGCACGCCGCTGCCGCGCTCCCCGGGGATGACGTAGGTCGTGAGGCGAGCACCGTTGGTGATGTCGACGACGTCGACCTGCTGACCGGGCGGCAGGTCCGCGGCGTCGAGCAGGTCGGCATCGACGGTGAGCGAGCCGACGTAGTGCAGGTCGGCTCCCGTGATGGTCGCCCGATGGATCTTGCCGACCATCATCGGGCGCAGCAGGGAGGCAGGGGCGTGGGTCACGTGGTGACCTTTCGTGGATCGATGGTGACGGTCATGTTGTCGATGAGGCGGGTCGGCCCGACGCGGGCGGCGAGCGCGAGCAGCGCCTCACCTCGGTGGTCGGCCGCGACGTCGAGGAACGTCGCCGGGTCGACGAGCACCACGTAGTCCTCCTCGACGCCGGGCGCGTCAGCGATCGAGGCGCGCGCGGCCGCCAGCACGTGGTCGGCCGGAGCGCCGTCGTCGGCCGCGGTGCGGGCCGCCTCCAGTGCGGCGAACAGGCTCGTCGCCCGCTCGCGCTCGACCGCCGACAGGTAGGCGTTGCGCGAGGACATCGCCAGGCCGTCGGGGTCCCGCCGGATCGGGGCGCCGACGATCTCGACGCCGAGGCCGAGGTCCTCGACCAGCGTGCGGACCAGCGCGAGCTGCTGGGCGTCCTTCTGGCCGAACACCGCGACGTCCGGGTGCAGGGCGGCGAGCACCTTGGCGACGACCTGGAGGACGCCGGCGAAGTGGCCCGGGCGGGTGGCACCCTCGAGCACCTCGGCGACCGGGCCGGGGTCGATGCGCACGAGAGGCTCGCGCGGGTACATCTCGGCGTCGTCGGGGGCGAGGACGAACGTCACCCCGGCGTCAGCGCTGTCGCCGGCGAGCAGGTCGAGGTCCGCGTCGAGGTCGCGCGGGTAGGCCTCGAGGTCCTCACCCGGGCCGAACTGGAGGGGGTTGACGTAGATCGAGACGACGACGTGCTCGGCCCGCGCGCGAGCCTCGCGCACGAGCGAGAGGTGACCGTCGTGCAGGGCGCCCATCGTCATCACCAGCGCGACACGGCCGTCGAGGGCCTCGCGTGCCGCGCGCGCGTCCGCGAGCGTGCGCACGACGGTCGGTCGGGGCCTGTCCATCCCTCAAGGGTACGCGGGGGCGGATCGACGCTTCTCGTGCACCCGCGGCACTGCGCCTCCGCTACCCCTTCGCCGCCCCTTCGCAACTGCTTAGCCACCCCTCGCCAGCGCTCTGCCACCGCCCCTTCGCATCTGCTTAGCCACCCATCGCCAGCGCTCTGCCGCCGCCCCTTCGCCGTTCTGCCGCCCCCCTTGGGCGTTCTGCAGCCACCCCTTCGCCGAGGCAATCAGGTAGCGCTCGAGTCAATCGCCCGGGGGAACTGACTCGAGCGTTACCCCACTGACTCGGCGCACGGGTGCCGGGCGGGCGGACTGCCGCCGCACCTACCCCACTGACTCGGCGCACGGGTGCCGGGGGGAAGGCGTCGAGGACCGCGGCGGCGGCACACGTGGGCCGTGCGGGACGCTCGTCAGCCGGGCGGGAGGGCGTCGAGCACCGCCGCCGCGGCGTCCGGGTCCAGGCGGCCGGTGCGCACCGCACGGGCGGCGGTGGTCCGTGCCAGATGCCCGTAGGTGGCGAGCAGGTCGGTCTGGGAGGGCTGGTCGAGCTCGCCCAGGGCGGTCGTGTGGGCGCGGACGGTCTCGGCATCACCCCGGGCCACGGGGCCGGTGAGCGCGCTCTCGCCGCCGGAGAGGGCATTGCTCAGCGCCGCCTCGAGGAGCGGTCGGAGGTACTGGCCCGGGTCCGGCACGCCGGCCTGCTCGAGCATCCGCGCCGACTGGGTCACGAGGGTGACGAGGTGGTTCGCGCCGTGCGCGAGGCCCGCGTGGTACAGCGCACGGTCGGCGGCCGCGACGACGACCGGCTCGCCTCCGAGATCGACCGCCACCGCCTGTGCCAGCGGGAGGAGTGCAGGCGCCGCGGTGATCGCCATCGGGCAGCCCGGGAGCCGCCCGAGATCGAGCGAGGTGCCGGTGAAGGTCATCGCCGGGTGGACGGCGAGGGCGAGCGCGCCGCGCGCGGAGGCGGGCTCGAGCACGTCGGTCCCGTGCCGGCCGCACACGTGGACGACCACCTGGCCCGCACCGACGGCACCCGAGTCGGCGAGCTCCCCGACGAGGCCGGGAAGCACGTCGTCGGGGACCGCCAGGAGGAGGAGCTGAGCGTCCGCCGCGACCTCGGCAGCCGATCGCACCGGCACGTCCTTGAGGAGGACGGACGCTCGCTCGCGGCTGGCCTCACTGCGTGCGGCGACGCCGACGAGCCGGTGCCCCGCGGAGCCGAGCGCCGCACCCAGCACCGAACCGGCCCGGCCGGCGGAGACGACACCGACGTCGAGCCGTCCCGGGCGCGCGTCGGTCACGAGGCCGGGCCCGCCGGCGGGGCGGCCGGACCGGCCGGCGGGGCCGTCGGTCCCGCCGGAGGCGCCTTCGGTCCCGCCGGAGGCGCCTTCGGTCCCGCCGGAGGCGCCGCCGGTCCGACAGGTGGCCCCGCCGGGCCGGCCGGAGGAGCGGCCGCTCCCTGCTGGCCGTCCGTGCCGTGGGACGGTGACCAGCTGCCACCGTCCGGGCCGCGGCGGTGGGTGGGCTCGGACGCACCGGGATGCCTCGACCCCTCGGGCGCGGTGACGGACTGCGGCACCGGCCCGCCGTGCGCGGACGGATCGGACGCAGACGGGTCGGACGCGGGCGGGACGTGCTCCGGGAAGCCCGGGCCCGTGACGCCCTGCGGCCCGGCCGCACCGGACGCGGGCGCGCTCGGCGATGCGTCGTCGTCGGGGCGGTCCTTGACGTCCGGCAGGACGGCGACCCGGCGGGCCCACTCCTCGGGCCCCTCCCGGTGCCGCGCCTCGCGTGCGCGCTCCGCCTGGTGTCGCAGGAGGGCGAGGGCGTCCTGCTCGTCGAGGTGCTGGACGGTCGGCTGCCCGGGGCCGGACACGGTGTGCATGTGGAGGTTCGCGAGGCGCAGCCGGCGCTCCCACGGGCCCTGGGTGATGCCGACGGACTGGGTGCGGCCGTGCGGCACCACCTCGAGCTGCCGCGTGAGCCACCCGGTGCGCAGGAGGATGGCCTCCCGCGTCACGAGCACGGCCTGCCGGCGCCACGCCATCGGGTCGAGCCACCGGGCGCGCCGCGGGGAGGTGAGGAAGCCGGCGGCGTCCCCGGAGCCGTCGAGCCCGGCGTCGAGGACGGCGGGCAGGTCGTCGGCGCCGAGGTCGGGCACGACCAACCACATCGCGGTGAGGGCCTCGGAACGGGTGCCCACGGGCATGAGCGTGTTGGACGAGCTGGCGAAGCTGCCCTCGGTGACGCCGTACCCGGCGATGTAGCCCTCGACCCGCCACCAGCCGCGCCACCGCCACAGCAGCGGCTGCTTGAGGCGCACCGCCTGCACCCGCCGCGGCGGGATGGTCTGCGACGTGGTCTCGAGCAGGCCGCGGCGCACGCGGATGCCGTCCGGCGAGGTCGCGGAGGTGAAGCTGAACGCCCCGCTGAATCGGCTCCACACGAATCCGCCGGCGCTGACGACGCCCGGGAGGAAGCCGGCGAGCGCGGCGAACGGCGCGCGCGACGCCAGCACGACGATGGCCCCGACGAGCATGAGAGCGACGACGACGAAGCCCCCGGAGAGCACGGTGGAGGCGACGAGGCGCGAGTTGTCGACCTCGAACACCACGCGCTCCGGCGCCTCCCGGTAGCCCGTGCGCGCGGCCGTCAGGGAGGCGCCGGAGGAGCTGTCCGACCCGCCCGACGCCGCGCTGCCCGACGCACCCGCACCACCGTCCGAGCGGTCTGCCGCCTGCCGCAGCGCCTGCTCGGCGTCCTGCCCGGATGCGGCGGCCTCGGCGACGATGCGCACCTCGTCGAGGTCGACGCCGGCCGCGCGGGCGAGGACCTCCGCGCGCAGGGCCGTGGCGTCAGCGAGGCGCAGGAACGCGATCGTCACGTTGGAGTCCGCGGCGCCGGCCGTCTCGACCTTCACCCGTGCCAGGCCGAACATCCGGCCGAGCAGCGGCTGCTGGAGGTCGACCGCCTGCACGCGGGACAGCGCGGCCCGGCGCTGCTGGCGGAACAGGATTCCCTGGTTGAGCTCGACCCCGTCGCCGTCGACCCGGTAGCGCATCTTGCGCCAGGCCAGCGACGAGTAGATGCCGACGACCACCACCACGACGACGACGCCGATGCCCAGCCACAGCAGGACGGTGCCCAGGTGGTCCATCACCCAGGTCCAGCCGCCGGTCCCGGCCAGCTCCTGGCCCACCTGGAAGATGAGGATGGCGACGATGGCCGCGAGGACCTGCCAGACGAGCAGGACGGGCGTGACGGGGTGGACCCGCCGCCAGCCGTCGCCGGCGTCGACGGGGAGGTCGGTCCGCTCGGGTGCCTCGCTCACAGGCCGGCCAGCCGTGCCTCGCCGCGCGACGTCAGGGACTCGCGCAGGCGTGCCGCCTCGTCCGCGGGCAGGCCCGGGATCTTCGCGTCGGTCTGGGCGGACGCCGTGCTCAGCTTGACCGACGCGACGCCGAAGCGGCGGTCGAGCGGCCCGGCCTCGACGTCGATCTGCTGCATGCGGCCGTAGGGCACGACCACGAGCGAACGCCACAGCAGGCCCTTGCGGAACTGCAGGTCCTCGTCCATCTCGCAGTAGCCCATCGCGCGGACCTGCCTCGGGACGAGGAGCAGGGTCCACACCAGCGCGACGACGTGGATCCCCGTGGTGAGCCACCAGCCCCAGCCACCGAGCCAGATGGCGAACACCGTGCCGGCCACGATGAACGGACCGATCCACAGCACGGCGGAGATCATGCGGACCTTGGCGAGGTTCTGGTCGACCGGACGGAACGGCACGCCCGGCGGTGCGAACGGGGACGGGCGCTCGGCCTCGGGCGGGGCTGACGGAGCCGGACCCTCGTGGCCCGGCGCAGCGAACGGCGCCGCCTGCTCGCCTCCGGGCTGGGCGAACGGGGACGGTCGGCCGCCGTCGGGCCCGTCCGTCCCTGCCCCGGTCTGCTCCGGGTGGGGTTCGGGCCACTGCTGGGACATGCCTGCTCCGATCGCGATCGCCGCTCGAGGACGTGTGCGCCCCCGCGCGGGCATCATGTCAAAGCCGGACGCGGGACGCGGTCCACCGCCGGGCGGACGCGGCGCACAGGGGTCCACCCACCGACGGACCCTGGGGCGCGGGCGACGGTCCGTGGATCACCCCGGGGGCGGTCCGGCCGGGCCCGCCGGGCCCGCCGGCCCAGCCAGGTCCGCCGACCCGGTCGGGTCCGGCTAGGCCGGCTCGGGCCCGGAGGCCGGCGACCGCACGTCGGCGTCGTCCTCGGGCGGGATCGAGCACCAGTGCTCGACCACGAGGCCGACGACGACGAGCACCACCGCGGCCACGCCCGACGCGATCGACTCCCACAGGTGATCCGTGGCGAACGCCGCGTGCCGGTGGACGACCGCCACGATCGCCTGGGCGCCGAACCAGCCCGTGACCAGCGCCCCGCCCCAGGCCGAGGCCTGCGCGAGCGCGGCGACGCGCGCGGCGCCGATCGGGGTCATCGTCGTCCGCTCCCCCTCGACGAGGCGCCTGACACCGCGACCGGCGAACCAGAGCGCGACGGCGAGACCCAGGAGGATCACCGCGGTCAGCCAGGTGACCTCGACGTAGACGTCGGCGATGCCGAGCAGCGCCCACGACGCCGTCCCCGCGAGGATCGCGGCGCCCACGAGCCACGCGACCGACGTGCGCCTCACGGCGTCCACCCCTCGACGTCGCGCACGCCGTCCCGGTCCAGGGCGCGCTCCGCGAGGTCGGCCACGCGGCCCGCCCCCGCCAGCTCTGCGCCCGGGTCCGCGAGCGACCAGGGCACCAGGACGAACGCGCGGTGCGCCGCGCGCGGGTGCGGCAGCGTGAGCGCCGGGTCGTCGCTCACGACGTCCCCGACGGCGATGACGTCGACGTCCAGCGTGCGTGGCGCCCAGCGCTCGGTGCGCACGCGCCCGGCCGCCTCCTCGCACCACCGCGCGAGGGCGAGGACGCCGGAGGGGGCGAGCGTCGTCGTCGCCAGGACGACGGCGTTGACGTAGTCCGGCTGCGGCGCCTGCCCTGGAGCCAGCGCGGCCGCGGTGGTGACGAGAGGGGAGACGGCGGTGACGTGGAGGCCGCCCGCGTGGGCGAGCCGGTCGGCGGCGCGCCGCACCTGGTCGGCGGGCGCCGCCAGGTCCCCGGCCTGGTTGGCGCCGAGCGCGAGGACGACGCTGGTCGGTGCCGCGGGCACGGCGTGGAGGGCCCGGTCCGCGACGTCGTCGACGGCGCCGCGTTCCCGCCGGATGGTGAGCGTGACGTCGTCGACCTCGACGCCGACGGGCGCCTCCGGCTTGTGGATCGTCACCTCGACAGCGGCGGCACCGAGGTCGAGGACGGCCCGGGCGATGCGCTCGGCGAGGGTCTCGAGGAGGTCGACGGGCTCCCCGCCGAGGATGGCCCGTGCGGTGCGCGCGACCTCGCCGTAGGACAGGGTGTCGGCGACGTCGTCGCTCGCGGCCGCGGCGGCCGTCGGGATCTCGAAGGTGACGTCCGCGCCGAAGTGCTGTCCGTCGGCGCGCTCGTGCGCGTAGACGCCGTGGTGGGCGCGGGCGCGCAGGCCCGTCACGCTGATCCGCGCGGGCCCCGGCGCCGCCGGCCCGGCCAAACCTGGTCTGGGCACACCTGGGCCGGGCACACCTGGTCCGGGCGTCGCGGTCCCGGGCGCATCTGGGCCCGGGGTCATCGGGGCCGGTCCCGGTCGTACGGGGCGAGCTCGCCGGCGACGGCGACGGCGTCGGCGGACGGCCGGACGTCGTGCACCCGCACGGCCCACACGCCGCGCGCGGCCAGCAGGGCGGTCGTCGCTGCGGTGGCGGCGTCGCGGTCGGTGGCGTCGCCGGAGCGGTCGGCCCCGTCCGCGACGGCGCGGGCGAGGAACCGCTTGCGGCTCGTGCCCACCAGCAGCGGGTGGCCGAGCGCGGCGAGCTCCCCGAGCCGGGCGAGCACCTCCCAGGACTGGGCGGCCGTCTTGGCGAAGCCGAGGCCGGGGTCGAGCACGATCCTCTCCGGAGCCACGCCGGCGCCAAGGGCCGCCTCGCGCCGCTCGGCGAGCTCGGCGACGACGTCGGGCACGAGGTCGTCGTAGTCGGTCAGCTCCGTCATCGTGCCCGCCTCGCCCCGGCGGTGCTGGAGGACGACGACGGCGTCGGCCCGGGCGGCCACGTCGAGGATCCGCGGGTCGTGGACCCCGGCGGAGACGTCGTTGACGATCCGGGCGCCGGCGTCGAGGGCGGCCTGCGCGGTGGCCGAGTGGAGGGTGTCGACGCTGACGAGCACGCCGTGCGCGGCGAGGTCCCGGATCACGGGCTCGACCCGGCGGATCTCCTCGTCCGGGTCGACGGGCGTGGCACCGGGGCGGGTGGACTCTCCCCCGACGTCGACGAGGTCCGCGCCGCGGTCCACCATGGCGATCCCGTGCTCGACGGCGCGCCGCGGGTCGAGGTACGCGCCGCCGTCGGAGAAGGAGTCGGGCGTGACGTTGAGGACGCCCATGACCAGGGTGCGGCCGGACGGGACGGCGGCGGGCAGTCCGGCGGGTGCGCCGCGGTCGAGGTCGCCGGTGCGCACGGCGGCTACGAGCGGGCGCGCAGGAGGCTCATCGCCTCCGCGCGGGTCGCGGGGTTGCGCATCATGCCGCGCACGGCGGAGGTGACGGTGCGGGTGCCGGTGGCCCGGGCGCCGCGCATCGACATGCACATGTGCTCGGCCTCGACGACGACGAGCGCGCCGCGGGCGCCGAGCCGCTCGACGAGGGCGTCGGCGATCTGGCTGGTCAGGTGCTCCTGGACCTGCGGGCGGCGGGCGTAACCCTCGACCATGCGGGCCACCTTGGACAGTCCGGTGACGCGCCCGTCCTCTCCGGGGATGTAGCCGACGTGCGCCTTGCCGTGGAAGGGCAGGAGGTGGTGCTCGCACATCGAGTACAGCGGCACGTCGGCGACGATGACCATCTCCTGGTGGCCGAGGTCGAAGACGGCCTCGAGGTGGTCGGCCGGGTCCTCGCCCAGGCCGGCGAAGAGCTCGCCGAACGACCGCGCCACGCGGGCCGGGGTCTCCCGCAGCCCGTCGCGGTCGGGGTCCTCCCCCACCGCGACGAGCAGCGCGCGGACGGCCTGCTCGGCGGCGTCGACGTCGACCGGGCGGGAGCGCGGCGGACCGTCCTCGGGCACCGGCGTACGGCGGGTGCCGGCGGCGTCGACCGGGCGGGTGCCGGCGGCGTCGAACGGGCGGGTGCCGGCGGCGTCCGGACCGTCCGCCCCCGGAGCCGGCGCACCGCGCTCGTCCGGACCGGTCACGGCCGTGCCTCGGGCGCGGGCCCGCCGTGGGCGGACCCGTCCGGTGCGCCGCCGTCGTGGCCGGGATCCCCCGAGCCGAAGTCCGGGGAGGACGGCGGCGGCTGGGTGCCGAACAGGTCGCTCGTGTCCTCCGGCCGGAACCGCTCGTCGCCGGCCTGGGGCGGCTCGGCGGCGCGGCGGGCCTGCTCGTCGCGCGTGAGGACGGGGCGGCGCGCGAGGTCGGGCCGGTTGGCCGACGCGTACCAGAGCTCGCGCGGCTCGCGCTTGACCACCGGGGCGAAGATGCGGCGCAGGTCCGCCTCGTTGAGGGTCTCGCGGTCCATGAGCTCGACCACGAGGTCGTCGAGGACGTCGCGGTACTCGGAGAGGATCTCCCAGGCCTCCTGATGGGCGTCCATCATGAGCGCGCGCACCTCCTCGTCGACGACCCGGGCCACGTCGTCGGAGTACTCGCGCGAGCCACCCATGTCCCGGCCGAGGAAAGGCTCGCTGCTGCCCTCGCTCAGCTTGACCGGGCCGATCCGGGCCGACATGCCGAGCTCGGTGACCATCTGCTTGGCGGTCTTCGTCGCCTTCTCGATGTCGTTGCCCGCGCCCGTGGTCGGCTCGTGGAAGACGACCTCCTCGGCCACGCGGCCACCGAGCGCGTACACCAGCTGGTCGACGAGCTGGTTGCGCGAGCTCGAGTACCGGTCCTCGGTGGGCATGACCATCGTGTAGCCGAGCGCCTGGCCGCGGGGCAGGATCGTCACCTTCGTCACCGGGTCGGTGTAGCGCAGCGCGGCGGCCGTCAGCGCGTGACCGCCCTCGTGGTAGGCGGTGACCTTCTTGTCCTTGTCGTTCATCACCCGCGTGCGGCGCTGCGGGCCAGCGATCACCCGGTCGATGGCTTCGTCGAGCGCCCGGTTGTCGATGAGCTGCGCGCCGGATCGGGCGGTGAGCAGCGCCGACTCGTTGAGGACGTTCGCAAGGTCCGCACCCGAGAAGCCCGGGGTGCGGCGGGCGACGCCCTCGAGGTCGACGTCCGGCGTCATGGGCTTGCCCTTGGCGTGGACGCGCAGGATCTGGTGGCGGCCGGCCAGGTCGGGGGCCGCCACGGAGATCTGGCGGTCGAACCGGCCGGGGCGCAGCAGCGCGGGGTCGAGCACGTCGGGGCGGTTGGTGGCGGCGATGAGGATGACGTTCGTCGTCGAGTCGAACCCGTCCATCTCGACGAGGAGCTGGTTGAGGGTCTGCTCGCGCTCGTCGTGACCGCCGCCCATGCCGGCGCCGCGTTGGCGACCGACCGCGTCGATCTCGTCGACGAAGATGATCGCCGGGGTGTTCTGCTTGGCCTGCTCGAACAGGTTGCGCACGCGGGAGGCGCCGACGCCGACGAACATCTCGACGAACTCCGAGCCGGAGATCGAGTAGAAGGAGCCGCCCGCCTCGCCGGCGACGGCCCGGGCGAGGAGGGTCTTGCCGGTGCCGGGCGGGCCGTACAGGAGCACGCCCTTGGGGATCTTCGCGCCCACCGCCTGGAACTTGCTCGGCTCCTGGAGGAACTCCCGGATCTCCTGGAGCTCCTCGACCGCCTCGTCCACGCCCGCGACGTCGGCGAACGTCACGTCGGGGGTCTCCTTGTTGACCTTCTTCGCCGTCGACTTCCCGAAGCCCATGACCCCGCCGCCCTGCGAGCGGGACATCAGCCACCAGAACAGCCCGAGGATGAGGATCATCGGGAGCATGAGGCCGAGCAGCGACAGGAACGCGTTGCCCTGCGGCACCTCGACGTCGTAGCCCTGCACCGGGTCGGAGTCCTCGAGGAGGTCGGTGACCTGCCCGCCCTGGGCGTCGGCGTAGGCGAACTCGACCTGCGTGCCGTAGTTCTCGTTGTTGTCCGAGCCCTCGTCGCCGTTCGGTGCGACGAGGTCCTCGGTGAGCGTGAGCTCGACCCGCTGGGTGGTGTCGTTGACCCGGGCCTGCTCGACCGTGTCGCCGCGCAGGGTCTCCATGCCCAGCGAGGTGTCGATCGGCGAGACGCGACCGCCGCCGAAGAAGGGCACGAGGACGACGACGACCAGCAGGGCCCCGATCACCCACGGCCAGGGACTCCGCGCGATCTTCTTCCAGGATGTCTTCATGCCAGCCTCAGCCGCTCCGTCCGGTCGGCGCCCGCCCCGGGCGACCAGTCGAGGTTAACCGAGGGCGACACGCCGATGGTCCGGCGCCCGGTGCCGCTCCGCGCACGGCGAACGGCTCCCCCGGGCGTGGTGCCGCGCCGGGTGCGTCAGCGCGAGTGGACGGGCTCCGCGTCGGCGGGAGCGCCCCGTGCGTCAGCGCGAGTAGACGTGCTCCGCGAGGCGTCCGACGAACGGCAGGTTCCGGTACCGCTCCGCGTAGTCCAGCCCGTACCCGACGACGAACGCCGCCGGGATGTCGAAGCCCACGTATCGCACGTCGACGTCGACCTTCGCGGCCTCGGGCTTGCGCAGCAGCGTGGCGATCTCGACGGACGCGGCGCCGCGGGAGCGGAGGTTGCCCTGGAGCCACGACAGGGTGAGCCCGGAGTCGATGATGTCCTCGACGATGAGCACGTCGCGTCCCGTGAGGTCGGAGTCGAGGTCCTTGAGGATCCGCACGACGCCGGAGGACTTCGTCCCCGACCCGTACGAGGACACGGCCATCCAGTCCATCTCCAGCGGGGTGTGCAGCTCGCGCGAGAGGTCCGCCATCACCATGACCGCGCCGCGCAGGACCCCCACGAGCAGCACGCTGCGGCCCTGGTAGTCGCGGTCGATCTCGGCCGCCATCTCCGTCAGTCGCGCCGCGATCTGCTCCTCGGAGACGATCACCTCGGCGAGGTCGTCGCCCATGTCCGCTGCGTCCACGTCGCTCCTTGGTCCTTGGTCAGTCCGCCTGGTGCTCGCTCCGCGAGAGCATCAGCCTGCCACACGCGCGGCGGGCGACGACGCCCCCGGGCAGCATCGTGGGGCCCTGCCCGCCGTAGTCGCTGACGAGGGCGTCGAGCGCGGCGAGGTGGGCGGCCTTGACGTCACCCGGTCGCCAGCCCGCGCGCTCCCCCGCCGCCCGCAGCGCCCGGCTGCGCACGGCGGGGTGGGCGGCCGCGAGCGTGGCGACGTCGAGGACGAGCACGGGTGCATGGGCGTGCGGCGGGGCGCCGGCGTTGTTGGTCGGCCCGGCGTCGGCGCGGGCGTTCGGCGCGGCGTCGGCGCGGGCGTTCGGCGCGGCGTCGGCGCGGGCGTTCAGCGCCGCGTCGAGGAGGGCCTCGGCGTCGGCGCCCAGGGCGTCGTCGTCGCGCCGGGCCTGCTCGGCGGTGCGGGCGAGCGCGGGAACGGGGTCGACGCCGAGGGCGTCCGCGAGCGCCGGGAGCGCGCGGTCGCGGACGGCGGCGCGACGCAGGGCCGAGCCGTCGGCGGCGCGCCAGGGGCCGTCGGCGGCGTTCGTCGGGTCGTGGACGGGCACGAGGCCGAGCTCGTCGCACACGGCCACGGTCTGGGCCCGTCGTAGCCGGAGGAACGGGCGGCGGACCCCGTCCTCGGCGGCCCGCATGCCGGCGATCGACCGGGCGCCGGACCCGCGGGCGAGTCCGAGCAGGACCGTCTCGGCCTGGTCGTCCATCGTGTGCCCGGCGAGGAGGACGGCCGGCGGGTCGTCGGCGTGGGCGCGCAGTGCCGCCCACCTCGCGTCCCGGGCGCGAGCCTCCGGGCCGCCGGGCCCGGCACCGGCGTCGACCCGCACCGAGGTCGCGGGCAGGCCGATCGTGTCGAGGCGAGCGACGACGTCGCGGGCCTCGCTCGCCGATCCCTCGCGCAGTCCGTGATCCACGACCAGCGCGCGCGCGAGCCAGCCGGCCGCAGGCGCGAGGTGGGCCACCGTGACGGCGAGCGCGAGCGAGTCCGGCCCGCCCGAGCAGGCGACGAGCACGTGGGCGCCCGGGGGAAGGTCCGCGAGCGACTCGCGCACGGCCCGGCGCGCCGCGAGCGTCGCGGGCCCGGAGACCTTCGGGTGTCGGGGTGCCGGACGGGTCATGCGTGGACGCGGGTCACCCACGCCGGCGGGTCGAGGATCTCCTCGGGGGTCGGCAGACGGTCCGGTGCGGCCCAGACCGCGTTGAGCCCGTCGTGGCCGACGCGCTCGACGACCTGGTGGACGAACGACGCGCCGTTGCGGTACTGGGCGGTCTTCGCCCGCATCCCGAGCAGGGTGCGCAGGAGGAGGTCGACAGGGCCGGTGCCGTCGCGGCGCCGCTCGAAGGCACGGCGGATGCGGCGCACGCTCGGCAGGACGGCGGGCCCGACGGCGTCCATGACGACGTCGGCGTGCCCCTCGAGCAGGCTCATCACCGCGACGACCCGGCCGAGGGACTCGCGCTCCGCCGGCGTGAGCAGGGCGTCGACGAGCGGGCCGGCGACCTCCAGCGTGGGCGCCTCCGCCTCGTCCCGGTCGCGCAGGGCGCGTACCAGTGCGCCGAGCATGCCACCGAGGTCGCGGTCCTCGTCCTCGGCGAGCGCCGGGCCGACGGTGCCCCGGATCATCTCCGTGAGGTGGTCGGCGAGCCAGGGGGCGGCCGCGAACTGCACGGCGTGCGTCTGCTCGTGCAGCGCCACCCAGCGGCGGAAGTCGCGAGCGTCGAGGTCGAGCTCGCGCTCGAGCTTGAGCACGTTGGGGGCGACGAGCAGCAGGTGCGGAGCGGCCGGGCCGAACGGGTCGAACTGGCCGAGCACCTTGGTCGAGAGGTAGGCGAGCAGGGCACCGGCCTCCTCGCCGGCGAGCCGGGCACCGATGCGCCCGGCCGGGGGCAGGAGCCCGGTCGAGACGTGGCCGAGGAGTTCCGCGTTCACACGCGCCCAGCCCGGCCGGTCGACCACGCTGACGCGCTGGGCGGAGACCTGCCGGGCGGCGTCGCGCAGGCCGGTGAGTCGTCCCACGTGCTGCGGGGCCGCGGTCGCGGCCTCGCGCAGACCGGTGACCAGGGCGGTCAGCTCCTCGGGCGTGCCGCGCGGACCCGGGGGCGCGAGCCGGGCGGCGCGTCGGGCGGCGAGCCGGAGGTCGACGGGATCGGTCACGCGACCCACGGTAGCCGCGCGGCGCCCTCCGCCGCCGCCAGGGACGCCCCGGGGTGGCCGGGCACGGGGCGGGGCGGGCGGCTCAGCGCGTCCGGGCACGCGGCGGGATCGGTACCCGGCAGCCCGGACGCTAGGAGCAGCCGCAGGCGGCGAGCTCGGCGACGAACGTGTCCATCGACTGGCGCGCGGCCCACGCCCCGCCCTCGTCGAAGGAGTGCAGGACGACGGAGAAGGTGAGCAGCCGCTCGTCGGCGGTGAGCACGGTGCCGGTGAGCGAGACGGAGCGGACGAGCGTGCCCGTCTTGGCCTGCACCCGGCCGGCGGCCTCGCCGGCGAGACGGTCGGAGAGCGTGCCGTCGAGCCCGGAGGTCGGCAGGGACGGCGGGAGCCCGGCGAGGTCGGCGGCCGCGGGGTCGAGCCCGAGGGCGACCAGGTCGGTCAGCGCCGTCACGGTCGTGGAGTCCGTGATCGACAGTCCGGCGCCGTCGATCATCACGGTGCCGGTGGTGTCGACCCCGAGGGCTGCGACGGCGTCGACGACGGCCTGGCCGCCCGAGCTCGAGTCGCCCGGCATGCCTCCGGCGAGGGCCACCATCCGCGAGAGCACGTCGGCGATGGCGTTGTCGGAGTCCTGGAGCATCGTGCGGACGATCTGGTCGACCGGCGCGGACTCGGTCGTCGCGATCGCGGTGGCGTCGTCGGGGGCCGTCGCCCGCCCCTCGACGCTCGCCGTCACCCCGCGCTCGGTCAGCGCGTCGGCGAGCGTCTCGAGGGCGCCCATGGCGGGGTCGGCCGTGTAGGCACCGTCGACGGCCCCGGTGTTCACGGCGACCGTCGTCGCGGCCATGGTGAAGGTCCGGTCCCACCCGGTGACGTCGTCGGCGTAGGGATCGCCGGTGAACTGCGAGTCGTCGACGGCGAGGCGCACCTCGGTGGTGCCGGACGCCTCCAGCTCGGCCACCACCTGGTCGGCGAGGTCGGCGATCCCGGCGTGGCCGCGGGTCGCCGTGGGGTCGCCCTCGCCCTCGGCGAGCATCACGTCACCGCCGCCGACGAGGACGAGCAGGCCGTCGCCGGCGGGGACGACGCTCGTGGTGAACCGGGTCTGCGGGCCCAGCACGCTGAGCGCGGCGGCGCCCGTGAGGATCTTCGCGGAGGACGCCGTCTGCAGGGCGGCGGTCGGGTCGCGCTCGGCGAGCACCTCGCCGTCGGCGGAGTCGACGACGCGCACCGCCACCTCGCCCGGTCGGTCGGGGTCGTCCACGAGCCGCTGGACGACGGCCGAGACCCCCTCGGTGGTCGGTGCCGGGGCCGCGGGATCGAGGACGTCGACGGCGGCCGCCGCGGGGCGCGCACCCGGGAGCGCCACCCCCGGGTAGGGCTCGGCCGCGGGCGGGGCGGGCTCGTCGGTGAGAAGCCCCGGGACCGCGCCCTTGACGTCGAGGAGCACGTAGACGGCGAGCAGCACCACGGCGAGGCTGCCCGCGACCCAGACGACGGTGCTGCGTGCCGTGCTGCCGATTCGTGCCATGCCGTCCGTCCGCCGCCGTGCCCGTCGATAGGTGCCGTCCCCCGGCACGTCGGCGCACCGGGGGCGCCGCGTACGCCACACTAGGCGGTGCCAGGGTCCTCCGACCGAGGGCCGACCGTGGATCTTCGCCGCCCCGTGCGGCCCGACACCCGAGGAAGTGCTTGCTGTGGAGTTCGACGTCACCATCGAGATCCCCAAGGGGAACCGCAACAAGTACGAGGTGGACCACGAGACCGGCCGCATCCGGCTGGACCGCATGCTCTTCACCTCGACCCGCTACCCGGACGACTACGGGTTCATCGAGGGCACGCTCGGCGAGGACGGCGACCCGCTGGACGTCCTCGTCCTGCTGGAGGAGCCGACGTTCCCCGGGTGCCTGATCCGCGCCCGCGCCCTGGGCATGTTCCGCATGCGGGACGAGGCCGGCGGCGACGACAAGGTCATCGCCGTCCCCTCCGGCGACCAGCGGCAGTCGTGGCGCACGGAGATCGAGGACGTCTCGGAGTTCCACCGCCTGGAGATCCAGCACTTCTTCGAGGTCTACAAGGACCTCGAGCCCGGTAAGTCCGTGGAGGGCGCCCACTGGGTGGGGCGCGAGGAGACGGAGGAGGAGATCCGCGCGTCCTACCAGCGCGCGATCGACACCGGCTACTACGAGCACGGCGGTGCCGGCCACCAGCGCCACGGCGGCTCCGCGAGCCAGCCCGGCCCCGACGGCGAGCCGGACCTCGACGGCGACCGCGGCCACGCCAGCCCGATCGGCCCCGGCGACGCCCGCGCGATCCCCGTCGAGCCGCAGGACTGACGGGCGTCCACCTCCTGAGACGGCGCCGTGGCTCCCGTGCGCGGGGCTGCGGCGCAGTCGTAGTTTCGACCCCGTACCGGACCCCCGCGAACGCACGCCACGCCACTCCCGAGGAGCGACATGACCGACACGCCGACCCCCGCCCAGGGCTTCACCACGCGGCAGATCCACGCCGGCCAGGTGCCCGACCCGGCGACCGGCGCCCGCGCGCTGCCCATCTACCAGACGACCTCGTTCGTCTTCGACTCGGCGGACCACGCGGCGGCACGGTTCGCGCTCGCCGACCCGGGGCCGATCTACACGCGCATCACGAACCCCACGCAGGAGGTCGTCGAGAACCGGATCGCGGACCTCGAGGGCGGCGTCGCCGGCCTGCTCCTCGCGTCCGGGCAGGCGGCCGAGACCCTCGCGATCCTCTCGATCGCCGAGGCGGGCGACCACCTGGTCGCCTCCCCGTCGCTGTACGGCGGGACCTACAACCTCCTGCGGCACACGCTGCCCAAGTTCGGCGTGACCACGACCTTCGTCGAGGACCCCGACGACGCCGATTCCTGGCGGGCCGCCACCCAGGAGAACACCAAGCTGTTCTTCGGCGAGTCGATCCCCAACCCCAAGGGCGACGTCCTCGACATCGAGGCCGTCGCTGCCGTCGCGCACGACATCGGCGTGCCGCTCATCGTCGACAACACCATCGCCACGCCCTACCTGCTGCGGCCGATCGAGCACGGCGCGGACATCGTCGTGCACTCCGCGACCAAGTACCTCGGGGGCCACGGGACGACCGTCGCCGGCGCCATCGTCGACGGCGGCACGTTCGACTGGTCGCGGTACCCCGAGCGCTTCCCCGGGTTCAACACCCCCGACCCCTCCTACAACGGCCTGGTGTTCGCCGACCTCGGTGCGCCGGCCCTCGCGCTCAAGGCGCGCACCCAGCTCCTGCGCGACACCGGCCCCGCGGTCTCGCCGTTCAACGCGTTCCTCATCGGCCAGGGCATCGAGACCCTCTCCCTGCGCGTCGAGCGCCACGTGGAGAACACGCGCAAGGTCGCGGAGTTCCTCGAGGCGCGGGCCGACGTCGCGCGCGTGGCCTGGGCGGGGCTGCCGAGCTCGCCGTGGTACGAGCGCGCCCAGAAGTACACGCCCAAGGGCCCGGGCGCGGTGCTCGCGTTCGAGCTCGCGAGCGGCGGCAAGGAGGCCGGCATCGCGTTCGTCGACGCGCTGAAGCTGCACTCCAACGTCGCCAACATCGGCGACGTACGCTCGCTCGTCATCCACCCGGCGTCGACGACGCACTCCCAGCTGACCGACGACGAGCTCGCCGCCGCCGGGGCCTCGCCGACGCTCGTGCGCCTCGCCGTGGGCCTGGAGGACATCGACGACATCCTCGCCGACCTCGAGCTCGGCTTCGCGGCGGCCGCGACGGTCGCCGGCACGGAAGGCGCCTGACGTGGCGGGCGCCGGCCGCCGTCCCGGTCGCAGCTCCGTGCCGCGCACGCTCCCCGTCTCCGGCGGGTGGCTGGCCGGCCAGGACCTGGGTGACCGCAGGCAGACGCCGATCGGGGCCCTGCGCCTCGAGGTCGGCGGCCGGCTCCCGCACGCGACGATGGCCTACGAGACGTTCGGCGAGCTGAACGAGGACCGGTCCAACGCCGTCCTCGTGCTCCACGCCCTCACCGGCGACACGCACGTCACCTCGACGCACCCGGGCGACGACCCGGCCGGCCCCGGCTGGTGGTCCGAGATCGTCGGCCCTGGCCTGGCGATCGACACCGACCGCTACTTCGTGCTCGTCCCCAACGTCCTGGGCGGCTGTCAGGGCTCGACCGGACCGTCGTCGACGTCCCCGAACGGGATGCCGTGGGGCGCCCGCTTCCCCATCCTCACCGTCCGCGACCAGGTCGCCGCGGAGCTGCGGCTCGCCGACGCCCTGGGCATCAGCTCGTTCGCGCTCGTGGTCGGCGGCTCGGTCGGCGGGCAGCGCGCGATCGAGTGGGCGGTGACGGCCCCGGACCGCGTGGAGCGGGTGGCCGTGGTGGCGTCCAACGCGCGCACGTCCGCCGACCAGATCGCCTGGGCGCACAGCCAGATCGGCGCGATCGAGCTCGACCCGGGCTGGCGCGGCGGCGACTACTACGACGCGCCCGACGGCGAGGGGCCCGCCCGCGGCCTCGGCCTGGCCCGCCAGATCGCCCACACGACCTACCGCTCGGCGTTCGAGCTGGACGAGCGGTTCGGACGCCTCCCGCAGGGCGCGGAGGAGCCGCTCGACGGCGGACGGTTCGCCGTCCAGTCCTACCTCGACCACCACGCGGGCAAGCTCGCCGCGCGGTTCGACGCCGGCAGCTACGTGGCCCTGAGCCGGACGATGCTCACCCACGACATCGGGCGTGACCGCGGCGGCGTCGCCGAGGCGCTGGCCGGCGTGACGTCGCGGACCCTCGCCGTCGCCGTGAGCTCGGACCGTCTGTTCGACCCGGCCGACGCGCGGCGGATCGCGGACGGGGTGGCTGGGCCGTCCGACTACGTCGAGATCGACTCGCCCTACGGGCACGACGGCTTCCTCGTGGAGTCCGCGCAGGTGGGGGCGGCGCTCTCGCGATTCCTGTCCGACCGGGTCGACTCCTTCCACTGAGCCGACCGGGCGGAGCGGCCGCCCCGGGGCGCGCCGCCCCGTGTGCCGGTGCCACCATGGGCGGGTGGACTTCTTCCGACTCGGACGCGACCCGTCCGGCAGCCGCGCGTCGGAGGACCCGGACCGGGCCGACACCCACTCGACCGCCAACACGGCCGTCGAGGAGGACGCCGCCCCCGACGCCTCGGGCCGCAAGGTCCGCACCGGGGTCGGTCCCGCCGCCCGCAGCTACCTGCTCGAGGCCGACCTGCCGCCGCTCGACGACCCGTCCCCGCCCGGCGAGTGGGTCCCCGACCTGCTCGGGGCCGGCTTCCACGCCCGCACCCTCCCCCTGCCCGCCGACGAGGAGGGGGAGGTCGTCGCGACGCTCGTCGCCTACCGCCCGGGCGAGGACCCGGACGCGCTGCCCGGCACACCCGCCACCGCGACCTGGGCGATGCTCTACCTGCACGGCTGGAACGACTACGTCCACAATGTCGGGCTCGCCCGCCGCGTCGCTGCGCTCGGCGGGGCCTTCTACGGGCTCGACCTGCGCAAGTACGGGCGCAGCCTGCGCCCCCACCAGTCCCGCGGGTACGTGGACTCGCTCTCCGTCTACGACGACGACCTCCACGCCGCCCGGGACGTCATCTTCGACGAGCTCGGCCTGGGCACGGACCTCGTGCTCGGTGGCCACTCGACGGGCGGGCTGACCGCCGCCCTGTGGGCGCACCGGCACCCTGGCGCGCTCCGGGGGCTCGTCCTCAACTCGCCGTTCATCAGCGCGGGTATGCCGGGGTTCGTCGGCGCGGCGACGACCCCCGTGATCGAGCGCATCGCCCGCACGTCACCGAAGACTGTCGTCCGCGTCAGTCCCGTCGACCTCTACCAGCGCACGCTCGACGGGGTGGCCGAGGGGGACGACGAGGTGGTGCCGTCGGACGAGGCCGAGGACCGCTTCTGGACCGGGTGGAAGCCGGACCGACGATGGCGCATGGCTCCGGCCGGGCCCGTGCGCTTCGGGTGGCTCGCGGCTATCCTCACCGGGCAGCGGCAGGTCGCCGGCGGCCTCGACATCTCGTGCCCGGTCCTCGTCCTCACCTCTGCCCGGTCCGCGCAGGCCGTCAGGTGGTCTCCCGACCTGCGCTTCGTCGACACCGTGCTCGACGTGGCCGCGATCCGCTCGGCGGCGCTGCGCCTCGGGCCGCACGTCACGCTCGCGGCGTTCGACGGTGCGATCCACGACGTCATGCTCTCCGCGCCGAAGGTGCGCAGGAACGTCTACGACGAGCTGGGTCGCTGGGTGCGGGCCTACGTGCTGCGCTGAGGCGTCGGGCGGCGGCAGCGCCACTGCGTACGTTTCTGTACACTCATGTACATTCTCCACATGGAGACGATCAGCGCCAGCGCTGCCCGGCAGACCCTGCCCGCTCAGCTCGATCGTGTCGCAGCGGGCGAGGAGATCGCCATCACCCGACACGGGCACGTCGTCGCGGTACTCGTGAGCCCCGAGGCGATCCGAGCCCGCAGGGCACCTGAGACGTGGGACCAGGCGGACCAGATCGGCGAACTGCTCGACCTGGCCAAGGACGCACCACTGCAGCCGCCCGCGGTCAGCCGCTCGAGGGCGGAGGAGCTGGTCGACTCGATCCGTGCCGACCGGACCGCGCGCTGACCGTGCTGAGCGCCTTCGACGCGGACGTGCTGATCTACGCGGCCACCGAGGGCCATGCTCTCGGCGCACGAGTCGCCCACCTGTTCGCGGATGCCGGCGCTGCTCCGACCGGCGTCGGGTCGCTGCTCCTGCTGCCTGAGGTCCTGTCCAAGCCGATGCGCACCGATCCGCGGTCCGCCGAGTGCGCGTCACTGATCAGCCTTCTCAGCCGGCTCCAGCTACTTCCCGTCGACGCTCCGGTGGCACGGCTCTCGGTGGCGCTGGCGGCTCGCCACGGACTGCGCGCCGCCGATGCCACCCACCTGGCGACCGCCGTGGCAGCAGGGGCGGACCGCTTCCTCACCAACAACCGTAAGGACTTCCCGACGACGATCTCGGAGATCGACATCGTCTACCCCGACGACCTCCCGGCACCGGCGAGCCCCGTCCAGCGCTGACGGCTCATCCTCTGACTCCCCGCCCGAGCAGGAGCTCGGCGAGGTGCACTCCCCCGCGGCCGGCGAGCTGGTCGGCCTGGGTGCGGCACGAGAAGCCGTCGGCGAGGAAGGTCGCACCGGGGTGGTCGCGCAGCGCGGGCAGCAGCGCGTTCTCCGCGACGGCGGCGCTGACCTCGGCGTGCCCCTTCTCCATCCCGAAGTTCCCGGCCAGGCCGCAGCAGCCGGCGAGGGTGGTCACGCTGGCACCGGTCGACGCCAGGAGCGCGCGGTCGGTGTCCCAGCCCATGACGGAGTGGTGGTGGCAGTGGGGCTGAGCGACGACCTCGACGCCCGTGAGGTCGGGCGCGCTCCACCGGTCCCCGGGCCCGAGCGGGGCCGGCGACCCGAGCAGCTCGGCGAGCGTGTGGGTCCCGTCGGCCAGCATGCGGGCGCGCGGGTCCTCGGGCAGGAGCTCGGGCATGTCGTCGCGCAGCGCGGCCGTGCACGACGGCTCGACACCGACCACCGGGATGCCGTTGGCCGCGAAGGGCGCCAGGACGTCGAGGAGGTTGCGCATGCGGGCGCGGGCGCCGTCGAGCTGCCCGGTCGAGATCCAGGTCAGGCCGCAGCACACCGCCTGGTCGGGCAGGACCACGGTGTAGCCGGCGGTCTCGAGCAGCTCGGCGACGGCCTTGGCGCCGTCGCCGTCGAGCGTCTCGGAGAAGGTGTCGGCGAACAGCACGACGTACCGCGGCGCGTCCTTGCGCCCCGTTCGTCGAGCGTGCGGTTCGTCGGCCTCGAGCGTGCGGTTCGGCCAGCCGCGCGGGGCGTCGGTGGGCAGGGACACGCCCGCGGAGGCCCCCGCGCCGACGTCCGCGGTCTCCTCCCCCGTCCCGACGACGTCAGCCGGCGCCCCGGGGCCCGCACCCCGATCGCCGTGCTCGCCTCCGACGAGCGCCGCGGTCGCCGCCGCCCGCACGGCGGCGCGACCGCCGGAGCGCTTCCGCCACCACGTCGACAGCCGCTGCGTGGCGAAGCCCGGCATGGCGCGGGTGGTGTCGACGCCGGCGACCGCGAACGCGAGCCGGCGCAGCGCCCCCACGCTCAGGACTGCGTTGGTCAGGCGCGCGAGGCCGGGGACCGCGGTGACCAGCCCCGCGAGCACCGGCAGCCGGCCGAGCGTGTAGTGCGTGCGCGGCCGGAGCTTGCCGCGGTACGCGCGGTGCAGGGTCTCGGACTTCAGCCGTGCCACGTCCATGCCGGCGGGGCAGTCCGCGGAGCACGCCTTGCAGGACAGGCACAGGTCGAGCGAGTCGAGCAGCGCCGGATCGTCCCAGCGCGCGACGAGCTCGCCGTTGGTGACCTCCTGCAGCACGCGCGCCCGGCCCCGGGTCACGTCCTTCTCGTCCTTGGTGGCGAGATAGCTCGGGCACATGAACCCACCGGAGGCCGAGCTGTCCGCCCGGCACTTGCCCACGCCGGTGCACCGGTGCGCGGCCCGCGTGACGTCACCACCGTCCTCGCTGAACGCGAACCCGCCGCCGGGGGCGACCGGCAGGGGCTTCGCGGCCGGCCGGCGCAGGTGCGCGGCCACCGGGTCCGGGTCGACGAGCACTCCGGGGTTGAGCGACGATCTCGGATCGAACAGGTTCTTGACCTGCCCGAACAGGCTCATGACCTCGGGCCCGTACATGCGGTCGAGGAGCTCGGAGCGCGCGCGCCCGTCGCCGTGCTCGCCGGACAGCGAACCGCCGTGTGCCACCGCGATGTCCGCCGCCTCGGCCACCGTCTCGCCGAACTCCCGCGCGCCGCGCTCCCCGTCGTCGAGGGGGAAGTCGACCCGCACGTGCACGCAACCGTCGCCGAAGTGCCCGTAGAGCAGGCCGTCCAGACCGCGGCGGTCGAGCATCCCCATGAAGTCGCGCAGGTAGGCGCCCAGGTTCTCGGGCGGGACCGCCGCGTCCTCCCAGCCGGGCCACGCCGGCATGCCCGCGGGGGTGCGCCCGCCCAGCCCCGCGCCGTCGGCCCGGATCCGCCACAGCGCGTCCGCCTCGGCGCCGGCCGGCACGACGACCGCCGCGTCGGTCCCGCCGACGGCGGCGAGCGCGCGCGCCCGGGCGAGGACGTCGGCCTCGGACTCGTGCTCCTCCGCACCGACCTCGACCATGAGCCAGCCCTGCCCGGCCGGCAGCTCGGGCACCGCGCCGGCCCCCTTGGCGCGCCGCACCACGTCGACGAGCCGCGCGTCGAGCCCCTCGACCGCGAGGGGACGGTGCTCGAGGAGCGCAGGAACGGCATCGGCGGCGGCGATCATGTCCGGGTAGCCCAGGACCACGAGGACCGGGCGCGTGGCCACGGGGACCAGGCGCACGGTGCCGCCGAGCATCGTCACCAGCGTGCCCTCGGAGCCGACGAGCATCTTCGCCAGGTCGCGCCCGTTCTCGGGCAGCAGGTGCTCGAGGGAGTAGCCGGACACCTGACGGCCGAACCGACCGAGCTCGGACCTGATCGGCGCAAGGCCACGCGTGACCAGCGCAGACAGTCCGTCGACCACGTCGAGCGCGTTCCGCCCGGCGCCCGCGGTGAACCGCCGACCGAGACCGTCGACGACGTCGAGCGAGTGGACGTTGTCGGCGGTACGCCCGTAGGCCAACGCGTGCGGCCCGCACGCGTTGGTGCCGATCATGCCGCCGAGAGTGGCGCGGTTCTGGGTCGACGGGTCGGGCCCGAACCGCAGGCCGTGCGGGGCCGCCGCCCGCTGGAGGTCGGCCATGACGACCCCGGGCTCGACGACCGCGGTCCGTGCCTCCGGGTCGATCTCGCCGATCGCGGTGAGGTGCCTGGAGACGTCGAGGACGACCCCCGGGCCGACCGAGTTCCCGGCCGTCGAGGTGCCTCCGCCGCGCAGGGTGACGGGCGCGCCGGCGGTGCGCGCGACGTCGAGGGCGGCGAGCGTGTCCGCGACGTCGCGCGGGGTGACGACGACCTGGGGCACGACCCGGTAGTTCGACGCGTCGGTGGAGTACTCGGCGCGGCGACGCACCGAGTCGCTCACCTCGCCGTCGACGGCGGCGCGGAGCGCGGCGACGAGGTCCGCCGTGGCCGGGTACGCCGCGCCCGAGGTGCGGTCCGCCGTCGTCGTCATGTCCCCAGTGTCTCCCGTTGCGCACGGGTCGCGGGCCAGGCGCCGCGCGACGGGACGGCTACCGCGTCGCGTCCTCGCCCTTGACCGCCGCGCGGCCGGCCTCGAGACGCGCGACCGGCACGCGGAACGGTGAGCAGGACACGTAGTCCAGGCCGACGGACTCGAAGAAGTGGATCGACTCCGGGTCCCCACCGTGCTCCCCGCACACCCCGATCTTCAGGCCCGGGCGCGTCGACCGTCCCCGCTCGGCCCCGATCCGCACGAGCGCACCCACACCGTCGGCGTCGAGGGTCTCGAACGGGGAGATCGTCAGCACGCCGTTCGCGAGGTAGTCGGCGAAGAAGGCGCCCTCGACGTCGTCCCGCGAGAAGCCCCACGCCGTCTGGGTGAGGTCGTTGGTGCCGAACGAGAAGAAGTCGGCCTCCTCGGCGATCCGCTCCGCCGTCATTGCCGCGCGCGGGAGCTCGACCATGCACCCGACGGGGATGTCGAGCGTGACGCCCTGCTCGGCCGCGACCTCGGCGACGATGCGCTCCGCCTCGTCGCGCACGATCTGCAGCTCCCGGCGCGAGCCGACGAGCGGCACCATGATCTCGGGCTGGGGGCTGCCGCCGGCGGCGGACCGGTGCGCCGCCGCCTCGGCGACAGCACGGATCTGCAGCGCGAAGAGGCCGGGGATCTTCAGGCCGAGCCGTACGCCCCGCAGGCCGAGCATCGGGTTCGACTCGTGCATCCGCCGCACGGCGGCCAGCAGCGTGCGCCGCCGCTCGACCTCGTCGCCGCTCTCGCCCCGCTCGTCGGCCAGCGCCACCTCGACCGCGAGCTCGGTGAGGTCGGGGAGGAACTCGTGCAGCGGCGGATCGATGAGCCGGATGGTCGCGGGCAGGCCGTCCATCGCCTCGAGCAGCGACTCGAAGTCGGAGCGCTGCGGCTCGAGCAGGCCGGCCAGCGCGGCGTCCCGCTCCGCCTCCCCCTCGGCGAGGATGAGACGCTCCACGAGGGTGCGCCGGTCACCGAGGAACATGTGCTCGGTGCGGCACAGGCCGATGCCCTGGGCCCCGCGCTCGCGGGCGCGCTGCGCGTCTGCGGCGTTGTCGGCGTTCGTGCGCACCGCCATGCGCCGCCGGGCGTCGGCGTGGCTGAGCAGGCGGTGGACGGCCTCGACGAGCTCGCGCGTGTCGGCGTCGTCCCCGGCCGCGGCGAGCCCGGCGTCGAGACCGCCGGAGATGTAGGCCATGACCGGTGAGTCCGCGACCGGGACGTCGCCGAGGTAGACCTCGCCCGTGGTCCCGTCGATGGCCACGACGTCGCCGGGACGGAGCACGCGCTCGCCGATCGTCACAGTCTCCGCCTCGACGTCGACGGCGATCTCCTCGGCCCCGACCACGGCGCAGGTGCCCATGCCGCGGGCGACGACGGCCGCGTGGGACGTCTTGCCGCCGCGCGCCGTGAGCACGCCCTTGGCCACGATCATGCCGCCGAGGTCGTCCGGGTTCGTCTCGCGCCGCACGAGGATGACGTCGGCGCCGGCCGCGGCACGGGCCTCGGCCTGGGCGGTGTCGAGGACGATCTCGCCGACGGCGGCACCCGGGGACGCAGACAGCCCCGTCGTCAGGTGCTCCTTCGTCGCTGCCGGGTCGAACTGCGGGAACATCAGCTGGCTGAGCTGGGCCCCGGTCACACGTCCGAGCGCCTCGTCCATCGTGATGAGGTTCTCGTCGACGAGCTGGGTCGCCACCCGGAACGCCGCGCCGGCCGTCCGCTTGCCCACGCGGGTCTGCAGCAGCCACAGCTTGCCCTGCTCGATCGTGAACTCGATGTCGCACAGGTCGCGGTAGTGCGTCTCGAGCCGGCGCATCGCGGCACGCAGGTCGGCGTAGGAGCGGGGGTCGAGCTCCTCGAGGTCGGTGAGGTGCAGCGTGTTTCGGATGCCGGCGACCACGTCCTCGCCCTGGGCGTTGACGAGGTAGTCGCCGTACATGCCGGACTCGCCGGTGGAGGGGTCGCGCGTGAAGCAGACACCCGTGCCCGAGCTGTCGCCCAGGTTGCCGAACACCATGGTCACGACGTTCACGGCTGTGCCGAGGTCGTCCGGGATGCGCTCGCGGCGGCGGTAGAGCCGGGCCCGTTCGGTGTTCCACGAACGGAACACGGCCTCGACGGCGAGGTCGAGCTGCTCGCGCGGGTGCTGCGGGAACTCCCGCCCGGCGTTGTCCTTGACGATCTGCTTGTACTCGTCGACGAGCTCGCGCAGGTCGTCCTCGGTGAGATCGACGTCGGCGGCCGCGCCCCGGGCCTCCTTCTTCGCGTCCAGCGCGTCGGAGAACAGCTCGCCGTCGACGTCGAGGACCGTCTTGCCGAACATCTGGATGAGGCGCCGGTAGGAGTCCCAGGCGAACCGGGCGTCGCCGGCGAGCTCGGTCAGGCCCTGCACGGAGGCGTCGTTGAGCCCGATGTTGAGGACCGTGTCCATCATCCCGGGCATCGAGAACTTCGCGCCCGAGCGCACCGAGACGAGCAGGGGGTCGTGGAAGTCTCCGAGCGAGCGCCCGGCGGTGTCCTCGAGCTCGCGCAGCGCGAGCGTGACCTCGACCCGCAGGTCGGCCGGCACGTCGCCGTCGCGCAGGTACGCCCGGCACGCCTCGGTCGTGATCGTGAAGCCCGGGGGCACCGGGAGGCCGAGCCGCGTCATCTCCGCGAGGTTCGCCCCCTTGCCGCCCAGCAGGTCCTTCTGGTCCTTGTCACCCTCGGTGAACCGGTACACGTACGTCGCCATCGCTCCTCGTCCTTCGTTCACAGCCCGCACCGCCTCGCGAACATGTGTGCACCGTAGGCCGTCCCGAGCACCCGCGTGCCCGATCGTCGTCATGCGGAACGCACGACCCGCTCATGCGCGACGCCCATGACCTCGGGCGGGCGGTGCCGCCACGACGCCATCCGCGCGACCCTGGGCGCATCCGCGGCCTCTACCCCCGCGACCTCCATCGACGCGGCCGCATGATGGGACGCGCGCCCACCGTCGGGCGTCCCGCGCCCCGGTGGGGCAGGATCGTCCGGTGCGCCCCCCGTTCCTCCTGATCTCCTCGCGCCCGGAGCAGCGCGCCGCGGACGACGAGCACTCGGCGGTCGCCCGGCACATGGGCGTTCCGGTCGAGCGCGTGGTCCGCCTCTCCGCCACCGACGACGCCTACGCGCCGCCGGACCCGGCCGCGTTCGCCGGCGTGCTCCAGGGCGGCTCGCCGTTCACCGGCTCCACGCCGCTCGAGGAGCAGTCCGACCTCCAGCGACGCACCGAGGACCGGCTCGGCGCGGTCCTCGACCAGGTCGTCGCGGCCGGCGTGCCGTTCATGGGTCTGTGCTATGCCGTCGGCACGCTGACGCGACGCCTGGGCGCCGTCGTCGACCACACCTACGGGCGGGGGACCTCGGCGGTCCGGGTCGAGCTCACCGAGGCCGGCCGCACGGACCCCCTGCTCGCCGACGTCCCGGTCGCCTTCGACGCCTACGTCGGCCACCACGAGGCCGTCACCGTGGCGCCGCCGGGGTCGGTGGTCCTCGCGACGTCGGACCCCACGCCCGTGCAGATGCTGCGGGTCGGGGCCGACCAGTACGTCACGCAGTTCCACCCGGAGCTCGACACGGCCGGGCTCGTGCGGCGCATGACCGACTACCTGCACTCCGGGTACTTCCCCGCCGAGGAGTTCGAGCGGGTCGTCGCCGAGATCTCGGGCGCCCGCGTGGACGACGCCCACGGCGTCCTGGCCGCCTTCGCCCGTAGGTACGGCTGACGATCCCGCATCCCCGCCGGGCGCACCTGGGCACACCCCACACGACGGCGGGACTCACCCGGGAGCGCCGCGCAGCACCGTCGTCGGGCGCGACCGGGGCACACCACGCACGGCCGCGGTCCTCCTGTCGATGGGGAGAACTTCGGTGACGGCAGGGTCACCGCGAGGTCCCGAAACGGTTGCCGCCGTGGCTCGCGACGTGCGGACCTGCGACGGTTCCGACATGCGAACCTCATCCGCTGACACCGCACCCCCGGGCACCGACGGGCCGCCACCGGGCGACGTCGGGACCGCTCCCGCACACTCGACCGCAGGCCGAGCGCCCGGACGACGGAGCGCCGCCCGCCCGGCCCACCGCCCGACCGGCCGGCGGGCCCTCGCCGCGCTCACGCTCGGTCTCGCCGCCACGCTCGCCGCCTGCTCGTCGGGCTCCGACGGCGGTGGCTACGACGAGGACGCGGGCACCGCGGACCGGGCGCCCGCGCAGGAGGCCGACCAGGGCGCGGACAGCGCCGCCTCCGCCGAGCAGTCAGCCGCGGACACGAGCGGGGACCCCGCGCAGGTGACGGCCGACGGCGTCGACCGCGTGGTGGTGACCACCGGGGAGGCGACCGTCGTCGTCGAGGACCCCGTGGCCGCCACCGACGAGGTGGTCGGCCTCGTCGAGGTCCACGAGGGACGCGTCGAGGGCCGCCAGCTGAGCAGCCAGGAGGACCGTCCCTGGGGCCAGGTCGTCGTCCGCGTCGCCCCGGACCGGACCGACGCCTTCCTCGCCGACCTCGGCGAGATCGGCGAGGTCGAGCAGGTCTCGACGAATGCCGACGACGTGACCGGCACGGTCCGCGACCTCGACGCCGAGATCAGCGCGCTCGAGACCTCGGTCGCCCGCCTCGAGGGGCTCATGGAGGAGGCCGGGTCGGTCGCCGACCTGCTGTCTGCCGAGACCGAGCTGACCGCCCGGCAGGCCGAGCTCGACCAGCTTCGCGGGCAACGCACGAACCTCGGTGAGCAGGCGGCCATGTCGACGCTCACCGTCGATCTCGTGACGGAGGACTCGCCGTCGACGACCGGCTCGCAGTCCGGCTGGTCGCGCATGTGGGAGGACGCCGGGGAGGCGTTCACCGGGGCGATCCGCGGGGTCGTCGTCGCGGTGGCCGCCCTTGCGCCGCTGCTCGTCGTGCTGGCGCTCGTCGGCGCAGTCGTCCTCACCGTCGTGCGCCGCAACCGCAGGGCGCGCGACGCCGAGACCGTCACGCACGGGGCCGCGCCGGCCCGGACGACGGCCGGCGCCGGCACCACCTCGCGTCCGGAGGGGCACTCCGGCCCGCGCGATCCTCGCCCGGCGGCCCGGGGCGAGGCGGTGGACGATCCGCCGTCGGACGACTGACCGAGGGACGCGGACGGGCGATACGCGCAGAGACGGCGAGGGCCGGAGGTGGATGTCCACCCCCGGCCCTCGCCGTTCGCCCTGTCCGGGCGGTCGTGGTGCCCGGCGACCGGGTCGGCCGCCGGCCTGAGTCAGCTCCCGGGCTGCATCTGCCCCGAGCCGCCGGCGCCGCCCACCGGTGCGGCGGCCGGGAGCGCCCGGCCGGCCGTGGCGACGCGCTCGGTCTCGGGCCGCTCGACCTTCTGGATCGGTCCGTCGTGGTCGACGAACTCGAACGTCAGCTCGCCGAGGATGCCCTCGCCGGTGGCGTCGACCTTGATGAGCTGGCCGCCACGGACCTCGCTGAACAGGATCTTCTCGGACAGGACGTCCTCGATGTCCCGCTGGATCGCGCGGCGCAGCGGACGCGCACCGAGCACCGGGTCGTAGCCGCGCTCCGCGAGCAGGGCCTTGGCGGCGTCGGTGAGCTGGATCGTCATCTCCTGGTCCCGCAGGCGGGCGTCCAGGCGGTCGATCATGAGGTCGACGATCTGGACGATCTCGTCCTGGTCGAGCTGCGGGAAGACGATCGTGTCGTCCACGCGGTTGAGGAACTCGGGCCGGAAGTGCTGCTTGAGCTCGTCGTTGACCTTGTTCTTCATCCGCTCGTACGACGTCGACAGGTCGCCGGACGCCTGGAACCCGGTCTGCAGGCCCTTGGCGATGTCCTTCGTGCCGAGGTTCGTCGTCATGATGATGATCGTGTTCTTGAAGTCGACCACCCGACCCTGGCTGTCGGTCAGGCGACCGTCCTCGAGGATCTGCAGCAGCGAGTTGAACAGGTCCTGGTGGGCCTTCTCCACCTCGTCGAACAGGACGACCGAGAACGGACGACGCCGGACCTTCTCCGTCAGCTGGCCACCCTCCTCGTAGCCGACGTACCCGGGGGGCGCGCCGAAGAGGCGGGAGACGGTGTGCTTCTCGGAGTACTCCGACATGTCGAGCGTGATGAGGGCGTCCTCGTCGCCGAACAGGAACTCCGCGAGGGCCTTGGCGAGCTCGGTCTTCCCGACGCCGGTGGGGCCGGCGAAGATGAACGAGCCGCCCGGACGACGCGGGTCCTTGAGGCCGGCGCGCGTGCGGCGGATCGCCTGGGACAGGGTCGAGATCGCCTCGTCCTGGCCGATGACGCGCTTGTGCAGCTCGTCCTCCATGTGGAGCAGCTTCTTGGACTCCTCCTCGGTGAGCTTGACGACCGGGATGCCGGTGGACATCGCGAGCACCTCGGCAACCAGCTCCTCGTCGACCTCGGAGACCACGTCGAGGTCGCCCTCGCGCCAGGCCTTCTCGCGCTCCTGGCGGCGCTCGGTGAGCCGGCGCTCGTCGTCGCGCAGCGAGGCGGCCTTCTCGAAGTCCTGGTCGTCGATCGCGGACTCCTTCTCGCGGCGCACCTCCTCGATCTGCTCGTCGAGCTCGCGCAGCTCCGGCGGGGCCGTCATGCGGCGGATCCGCAGGCGCGCCCCCGCCTCGTCGATGAGGTCGATCGCCTTGTCCGGCAGGTGCCGGTCGGAGACGTAGCGGTCCGCCAGCGTGACGGCCGCCTGCAGAGCCTCGTCCGTGATGGAGACCCGGTGGTGCGCCTCGTAGCGGTCGCGCAGGCCCTTGAGGATCTCCACCGCGTGCGGGACGGACGGCTCCGGCACCTGGATGGGCTGGAACCGGCGCTCGAGCGCGGCGTCCTTCTCGATGTGCTTGCGGTACTCGTCGATCGTCGTCGCACCGATGGTCTGGAGCTCGCCACGGGCGAGCATCGGCTTGAGGATCGAGGCGGCGTCGATCGCGCCCTCGGCGGCACCCGCGCCGACGAGCGTGTGGATCTCGTCGATGAACAGGATGATGTCGCCGCGCGTGCGGATCTCCTTGAGCACCTTCTTCAGACGCTCCTCGAAGTCACCGCGGTAGCGGGAGCCCGCGACCAGGGAACCGAGGTCGAGCGTGTAGAGCTGCTTGTCCTTCAGCGTCTCGGGGACGTCGCCCTTGACGATGTCCAGGGCGAGGCCCTCGACGACCGCCGTCTTGCCGACGCCGGGCTCGCCGATGAGGACGGGGTTGTTCTTCGTCCGGCGGGAGAGCACCTGCATGACGCGCTCGATCTGCTGCTCGCGGCCGATGACCGGGTCGAGCCGGCTCTCGCGCGCTGCCTGGGTGAGGTTGCGGCCGAACTGGTCGAGCACGGCGGAGCCGGACGGCTGCCCCTCGGCCGGACCGCCGGCCGCGACGGCCTCCTTGCCCTGGTAGCCGGACAGGAGCTGGATGACCTGCTGGCGGACCCGGTTGAGGTCGGCGCCGAGCTTGGTGAGCACCTGGGCCGCCACGCCCTCGCCCTCGCGGATGAGGCCGAGGAGGATGTGCTCGGTCCCGATGTAGTTGTGGCCGAGCTGGAGGGCCTCGCGCAGCGACAGCTCGAGGACCTTCTTGGCGCGCGGCGTGAAGGGGATGTGACCGGCCGGAGCCTGCTGGCCCTCGCCGATGATCTCGGTGACCTGGGCACGTACGGCCTCGAGCGAGATGTCGAGGGCCTCGAGCGCCTTCGCCGCGACACCCTCTCCCTCGTGGATGAGCCCGAGGAGGATGTGCTCGGTCCCGATGTAGTTGTGGTTGAGCATCCTCGCCTCCTCCTGCGCGAGGACGACGACGCGACGGGCGCGGTCGGTGAACCGTTCGAACATGGGCACTCCCTGGGTGTGGTGCGGTCGCCGCACGGGTCGAGCGGGCGACCCTACTGCGGGCGTTCGACGACACTAACCGCGCGACGGCGCTGTTCCTGCCCGTGTTCGCCACGGGCGTGAGGGCCCGTGCGGGCGGCGGTCGGGCCCGTCCGGGCGTCGGCCCGGGAGCCTGACCGTCCACGGGGACCTCGCCCCGCCCGCGGCACTTGCCGGTCCGGCGCGCGCGGCGGAGCATGAGGGCCATGTCCTCGAACGAGCAGCCGCTGGGCCGCGGGGTTCTCCTCCTCGCCGCCCTCGTGACGGCTGCCCTCGTGGGGACGCTCACGCTCATGGTCATCCTGTGGCCGCGCGACGGCGGACAGACCGGCGCCGAGGACAGCAGCCTCACCCTCGACGACCGGCCCGCGGCGGCGGAGTCGGAGTCCGACGCCGGCGGGCCCGACGAGGAGCCGAGCAGCACGCCCGCGCCGCAGGAGCCCGAGGACGAGACCGGGACCGGCCTGCGCGACCTCACCGACAGCGCCCTCGACGAGGCCGACCGGCTGCGCGAGCGCGCCGACGAGGAGGCCCGCGAGCTGCGCGACCGCGCCCGGGACGCCGAGGACGAGGCCCGCCGCCGCCTCAGCGACCCCCTGGGCACCCTGCGCGAGCTGCTCGGTCAGGGCGACGACGCGGCCGGGGCCGACGGCACCGACGACGAGGACCGCCGCGACCGCGACCGGGGAGACGGCCGTGGCAACGGCAACGGTGACGCCGACCCGGGCCACGGACGCGGCGACGACGGACGCGGAGGTGACCGTGACGGTCGTGGGGCTGGCCCGGGCGGCGGCTCCGACGGGCAGGGCGACGACGAGGACCCCGGCCGCAGCCTGCTCGACGATCTCCTCGACGACGCGCGCGAGTACTTCGGCCGACCCTGACGAGCCGTCCCGGACGCCGGTGCGCGACCGGCGGACGCTCCCGGATCTCCGCCGCACAGGATGCCGGCACGGCGAGGTCGCGGCGTCGGCGCCTCAGCCGGCCTCGGACTCCACGAGCACCGTGACCGGACCGTCCGCCGTCATGTCGATCTCCATGTGCGCGCCGAACCGGCCGGTCGCGACCTCGACGCCCGCGACGCGCAGCCGCTCCACGACCACCTCGACCAGCGGCTCGGCCACCGGGCCGGGCGCGGCCGCCGACCACGACGGTCGGCGGCCCTTGCGCGTCGACCCGTAGAGCGTGAACTGGGAGACCACGAGGACGGGGGCCGCGTCGTCGATCAGGGACCGCTCGCCGTCGAGTATCCGCAGCTCGGCGATCTTCCGGGCCAGGACCTCGGCCTGGGCGGGGGTGTCCGTGTGCGTGACCCCCACGAGTGCCACGAGCCCCGGCCGGTCGATCGCCCCCACGACCTCACCGGCTACGCGCACGGCGGCCCGCGAGACCCGCTGCAGGACGGCCCTCACCGGGCGGCCGCCCGCGGGCGCCCCGCGCAGCTCGGCGTCCGGGTGCAGGCCGGCGTCCAGGCGCAGGCCGGCGTCCGGGCACGGCGGCTCATGTGCGCCAGGCGGTCGGCGGCCGGTCGTCGAATCCGCCCCTGCCGCCGCGTCCGCCGCGACGTCGGCGCGGCGAGGCGTCCCGCACGGCGGGCCGCACGTCGGCGAGGTAGACGGCGCCGGCGATCACCGCGGCGAGCGAGAGCAGCCCGCCCACTCCCCCGCCCGAGCCGATCGGCGGGGGCACGGAGACGATCGAGACGCCGAGCGCTGCCGCCAGGATGATGATCCAGACGCGACGCTGCAGCTTGCCCGCCGCGACGTATGCGGCGTCCGTGCGCCGCAGGCAGTCGACGAGTGCCCATCCCGTGAGGACGACGGCCCCGATGCTCAACGCGAGCATGAGGTAGGTCTGGATGGCGGCGAACATGGTTCACACGGTAGTCGTCGGCAGGCGGCGGCACCGACCCGGTCCCGGCCCACGGCACGCGCCGGGGGCGGGCACCCTCATGGCGCGGGACGCTCGTCGGACGGGTCGGCCCGCTGCTCGCCGTCGTGCTCGTCGTGCTCGTCGTGCTCGTCGTCAGCGTCCCACGGCCATCCGCCGTCGACGGTCGGGAGCTGGGTGCGGGCCTCGGCAGCGGTCATGCCGGCGATCTGCAGCACGTCGACGACGAGCGAGCGCAGCACGGACACGAGCGTCTGCGTGGGCCAGCCCTCCACGGCGTAGTCGTCGGGGTCGAGCGTGTGGGCGGCCTCGGTGATCCGCGAGCGGGACAGGTCGGGCCGGTCGCCGCGCCCGAGGTCCACGGCGAGCAGCCGCAGCCCGGAGGACAGCGCGTCGAGCGAGCGCGCGAGGTCGGGGCGCGGTCCGGCCTCCACGACGCTCTCCGCCTTCCGGGCGACGACCCGGGCGTTGCGCACGGCGCGGTCGGCGAGCACGGAGGCCCGGGCGAGGCGGCGCACCTCGGCACGGTCGCCGCGCATCGTCGGGTTGACGGCGATGACCTGCCGGGCGTTGCGGACCGTCCGCTCCCAGGTGTCGAGCACCTGCTGGGTGTCGCGACCCAGCGTGAGGGCGTCCCGGGCGAGGTCCGGGTCCGCGAGGCGCAGCGCCTCGCCGAGCGTGCGCAGGAAGTCGGAGAGGTCCGTGATCGCCGCCTGGGCACGCCGTCGGGGCCGCCGGATCGCGTTGTCCGGCAGGAATGCCGCCACGAGGAAGGCCAGGGACGCGCCGACGAGCGCGTCGGTCCAGCGACCGATCGCGCCGTCGGTGAGCGCGACGCTCGCCGGCATCGCGATGACGACGATCCCCTGGATGCCGGCCTGGTAGGTGAGCAGCTCGCCGCGGTCGACGAGTCGCGCGGACATGGTCGCCACCACGAGCACGACGAACACCTGGATCGGGCCGACCCCGAACAGGGCGGCGAACAGCTCGCCCAGCGCGACCCCGAGCGTGCAGCCCACGCCGAGCTCGGCCACGCGGCGCAGCTGCCGGTCGGAGGTGAAGCCGAGGCACAGCCAGGCCGCGGTAGGCGCGAAGATCGGCATCTCGTGCCCGAGCAGCTCGGACGAGACGAGGAGGGCGACCGCCGCGGCGGCGGCCGCCACGAGGGAGGGCGCGAACGCCCAGCGGGCACGGCGGGTGCCCTGCCGCAGCCGCGTGCGGATGTGCAGCGCGAGGTGGCGCAGACCGCGGTCGGAACGCTCGTCCTCGTCCGCCACGGCGGCTACCTCGGGCGCCGCAGACCGGCGCCGGGCCGCTCCTCCGGCCGCGCGTCGGTCACCCCGGAGGGGTCGACGACGACCTCCTGCGCCGCGGTCACCCCGCCGGCGCGCAGCACGGCGTCGGTGGCGACCGACCGCTTGACGACGGCGAGGGCGAGCGGGCCGTCGGTGCCGTGCCGGACCACGGAGGTCAGCCGGCCGACGACCCTCCCGTCCAGCTCGACCTCGGCGCCGGGCTCGGGGGTGGTGTGCTCGCTGCCGTCGAGGTGGAGCAGCACGAGGCGCCGGGGCGGGCGTCCGAGGTTGACGAGCTTGGCAACCGTCTCCTGGCCCCGGTAGCAGCCCTTGCTCAGGTGGACGCCGGTGCGCAGCCAGTCGAGCTCGTGGGGCAGGGTGCGGTCGTCGACCTCGCGGCCGTGCCGCGGCCGGTAGGCAGCGACCCGCACGGCCTCCCACGCCCAGGTGCCGGCGAGCGACCCGGCCCCCCGGCCGTCGCCCGGGGCGAGGGCGGCCGCGACGGCGTCCTCGAGCCGCTCCCGCTCGACGACGGCGAGACCGGCCGGGTGCTCGGTCCCGGGGTGGTCGGCGTCCGCGGGTCCGTACGAGGTGGAGCCGGGCGCGGTGGCCGGCCACGGGTCGTCCCACAGCGCGAGCGCCCCGGCCGACCGGAGCCGGTCCCGGCCGGGCCCGACGGCGCCGACGACGGTCACGTCGTCGCGCAGCCGCACGGCGACGTCGAGCATGAACCGCATCGAGTCGAGGAAGTTCGCGAGCTTGTTGGCGACGGCGCCTTCGACGACCAGCCAGGTCGTCTCGCCGTCGTCGACGACCGCCGAGGCGACGTCGAGGCGCCCCTGGTTGTCCAGCAGCAGCAGCTCGGCGGACGCTCCGGGCGCGAGGTCCCGCACCCACTGCGAGGACAGGGTGTCGAGCCAGGTGAGGCGGTCCGGGCCCGTGATGGTCACGACGCCGAGCTGGGAGAGGTCGACGACGGCGTCGCCGGCCTCGAGCGCGCGCTGCTCGTGCACGGGGCGGCCGAGGTGGAGCGGCACGCCGGCGTCGGGCCCGGACCCCTCGACGGCCCCGTCCCGGGCGAGGAACGGCGAGGGGGTCGGGTGCCAGTCGGTGAGGTCGGGGGCGGCCGCCGGTGCGGTCCCGGGCAGCATCACTCGACCCTCCCCAGCCGGCCGGACGCGTAGGGGGCCAGCGGCTTGCCGAACGCCGCGATGTCCCGGGCCCACATGAGGTCGGACTGGACCAGGCCGAGCATCCAGGAGCCCGCCGACAGCTCGGCGGCGCTGGGCGAACGGACCACGGCGTCCGTGGTGAGCTCGATGCGGGCGGGCTGGGAGCGACCGACGTAGAGCGAGAGGTGGCCCGCCGGGTCGGCGAGGAGGACCTCGAGCTCCGCGGTCTGCGGCGCGGGCGCTCCGGCGGCCTGCTCGGCGGGGACGGCGCGGATGTAGCCGGTCTCGGTGGACCACTGCTGGGCCTTGACGAGGTTCGCGTAGCGCTCGAGGCCGGGCGTCTCGTTGGCGACCGGGCCGGACAGTCCGGGGTCGGCGAGCCACAGGGTCGCGTGCCAGCGCAGGTAGGGGCCGCCGTCGTGGTCGACCTCGATCTCCTGGACCACCAGCTGCTCCTCGATGCCGTCGTAGCCGACGGCGCCGGAGCCGTGCCAGCGGCCCACCAGCCAGGCGACCGGGTAGTTCTCGGGAGCCAGTCCCTCGGGGAACGAGAACGTCATGCCCCCAGGGTAGGCGAGGGCGCCGCCGCGTCGACCCGATGGTCGCCGGGGTGAGCAGGGCACGGCCGAGCGGGTCCGCGCGGGCGTGAGCCGGGATCGGCCGGGCGGTCGTCCGCCGTCGGGCGTGGTCCCGCTACCGGGTGCCGAGGGCCATGACGGTGACGACCGACCCGACGACGAGGACCGGGATCGTGGCCGCGGCGAGCGCCGGCCGCAGGCGCGAGGAGCTGGGCGAACGCGCCGAGGTGCGGTGCAGCGCGGCGGCGAGGGCGCCCACGACGAGGCCGAGCACGGCGCCCCGCCACCACCCGACGTCGTCGGTGAGCGCACCGAGGGCGCCGCCGGAACCGGCTCCGGCGACGACGGCGAGGGCCGCGGCAAGCCACGACGTGACGGGCAGCGCGGCGCACACGGTGCCGACCACGATCGCCAGCGCACCGGCGACGACCCACAGCTCGCCCACCGGCTCGCGCGCCGTGACGAACCAGCCGGCGCCGAAACACATGACGACCAGGCCGAGGACGTCACCGGCCACGGACTCGGTGAGGCGGGGCCGGCCGTCGCGCCGGACCATCTGGTGGACGAACGCCGCGACCACCGCCGCCGCGAGCAGCAGGACCACCCGGTCCAGGCCGCCGAACCACACGACCACGGTGACGACGAGCGCCCCGGCGGACAGGAACCAGGCCGCGCCCGAGCCGTGCGGGAGGTCGAGGAGACGCGGCAGCCCGACGGCGAGGAGCACCGAGCACACGAGCGTGAGGACGGCGACCACCGCCGGCGGTGCGAGCGCGGTCCCGGCGAGTGCCGCCGCGAGGACGGCGGTCAGCGCCGCGCGCAGCGAGGTCCCCCGCCGCGAGGGCGGCACGGAGGGCGGGGACGGCGTCGACACGCGTCGATCATCCCAGGTCGGTGCCGGTCCGCCGGGAGCCGTGCCCCCTCGAGCGGCATGCGGAATCCGTCGGGCCCGGTGCCGATTAGACTTCTCATCCGGACGAGAGGAGAGCGGATGGCCGAGCTCGTGCTCCTCACCGCCGACCCCGGCGGTGCCGGACGCGTGCTGCCCGCGCTCACCCTCCTCCGCCACCGCGTGACCGTCGCCCCGATGACGATGAGCGGGCTGGTCGCCCACGACCGGGCCGACGTCATCCTCGTCGACGGCCGCCACGACCTCGTCGGCGCGCGCTCGTTGTCCCGGACCGCGGGCATCGGCGGGACGCTGCCGGAGGGGGTGCCGCTCCTGCTCGTCCTCGCGGAGGGCGGGTTCGCCGCGGTGTCGAGCGAGTGGGGTGCCTGGGACGTCGTGCTCGACGGCGCCGGACCCGCCGAGCTCGACGCCCGCCTGCGGATGCTCCTCGACCGTTCCTCGCCGAGCCCGGGGCCGACCCCCGAGGAGGCCGAGGCCGAAATCGTCGACGCCGGCGACCTCGTCATCGAGCCTGCGGCCTACACCGCCCGGGTGCGGGGCCGCGTGCTCGACCTCACGTTCCGTGAGTTCGAGCTCCTGCGCCACCTCGCGTCGAACCCTGGCCGGGTGCACACCCGCGAGCAGCTCCTCCAGGCCGTGTGGGGTTACGAGTACTACGGCGGGTCCCGCACCGTGGACGTCCACGTGCGACGGCTGCGCGCGAAGCTCGGCGCCGAGCACGACCAGCTCATCGGCACCGTGCGCAACGTGGGCTACCGGTTCGAGGCCCGCCCCGCCGACGCCCAGGCCGACGAGGACGGTCCGGACACGGCCGCTCCACGCGAGCGGTGACCCGCGGGGCTCCCCCGACGGCTCGGCCTCCCGTGCGAGCGGTGTCGGCCTCCCGTGCGAGCGGCGCCCGTGGGCGCGGCCTCGTCGACCTCCGCCGGGTGACGTGACAGGAGGGCGGGACGGGGCGTACGTTGGTTCTCGACGGCGGACCGCGAAAGCCCCGGGCTCCAACATTTGCCGCTACGAGCGGCCTTCGCGCCGACAGGCGCTCTCCGGTCCGTCGTCCCTCCTTCGCCGGTGACGTCTCCCGGCCCCGGGGACGGCGCGGTCCCCCGCCGACAGGCGCAGGACCCGGCACCCCGCCCCGCCGCCGGCAGACCCACGGCACACCCACGGCTCCGAACGCCTCGACGCCGGGCGCCACCACGGCGCACGACCGCGGCGCAGGCCACGCCCCGGACCGGCACCAGGCCCTGTTAGGGTTCCCGTTCACCCGCCCGTCACGCCTCGTTCACCAGGAGTCGCCGTGCGCCTGTCGCGCCGCCCGTCCGTGGTGTCCGGGCACGGCCCCAGCCTGGCCACCAGCTCACGGCTGACCGTCGACGCCGGGCTGCTGCTCGTCCGCGTCGTGGGCGCCACGTCGGCGGACCTGCCCGAGCTCCACGAGCAGGTCGGCGACCTCTCCCGCACCACCGACCGCCTGGGCGAGGAGCTCACGGACCGTCTCGTCGGCGACCTCGTCCTACCGTTCGAGCGCGGCGACCTCCACCGGGTGCTCGCGGCGGAGCGCCGGGTGGTGCACGGCCTGCTGCGCGTGGCGCGCACACTGCTGGCGGACCGCTCCGCCCCCACGTCCCGTCCGGTGGTCGCCGCCGCCGACGAGGTCCTGCGCGCGACCGAGCTCCTCGTCGTCGCCACCGGCGCACTGCGCACGCCCGAGCGGCTCGCCGACGTCGCGCGCGAGACCGCCCGGGTCCGCGAGGACCTGGAGGAGGCCCGCGCACAGGCGATGCGCTCCGCCTCGACCTCCCCGGAGCGCGCCTCCCGGGCACGCCCGGACGAGGTCCTCGGTGCGCTCGCCGACGTCGTCTCCGAGTGCGCCGACCTGGTCGTCGACCTCCGCATCCTCGCCGCCGGAGCCGGACGCCGGTGACGGACGTCCTCCTCGCGCTCGCGGTGGCGCTCGGGCTCGGCTACGCGTTCGCGGCAGGCGTGCAGGACGCGTCGAACGCGGTCGCCACCGCGGTCGCCACCCGCTCGCTGACGCCCCGTTCCGCCACGCGCTGGGCCGCCGTCATGGTCCTCGTCGGCGCGCTGGCGAGCTGGTGGCTGCACCCCTACCTGTCGGACCAGTCGGGGCTCGGCGTGGCCACGACGCCGAGCGGTCCGCCCGGGCTGGCGGCCCTCGTCGTCGTGCTCGCCTGCACGGCGGGCTGGCTCGCGCTCATGGCCCACCAGGGGCTGCCGGTCTCGACGACCCACACGCTCGTCGGCGCACTGGTCGGCGCCGCCGTGACCACCGGGGCGGAGGTGCGGTGGGACCTGCTCGCCACCCGGGTGCTCGCCCCGATGCTGCTCTGCGCCGTGGTGGCTCTCGTCGTCGCGCACGTCGGCACCCGGATCGGGCGGCGCGTGGCGATGGCGACCGACGCGGACCGGGTCGAGCCCGCCGCACGCGTCCTGCTGTCTGCGGCGAGCACGGCGTCCGCGATGTTCATCGGCCTGCTCGGCAGCACGAAAGCGATCCTCGTCCTCACCCTCGCGCTCACGCTTGCCGGCCGGACCACCGACGGCGACACCCCGTTCTGGGTGGTCCTCACGGCCGCCGTCGCGCTCGCCGCCGGGACCGCGGTCGGCGGCCGTCGCATCATCGCCACGCTCGGCGACCTCATGGTCGGGCACGACGTCGGGCGCGGCGCCTTCCTCCAGACCGCGGCCGTGACGACGTTCGGCGTCATCGCGCTCACCCCGGGCCTCCCGGTCTCCACGACCCACACGGTCGGGGCCGCGATGATCGGCTCGGGTCTCGTCACGCCCGGGCGCATGCGGTGGGTGACGGCCCGGCGCGTGCTCGTCGCGTGGCTCGTCACGCTGCCGGTGGTCGCCGTCGTCGCCGGCCTCCTCGCGGGCATCGCCCACGACGTGGTGGCGGCGCTGCCGAACGGGTGAGCCACACCCGCGCAGGGCCGGCACGAGGGGTGCGCCGACCGGCGCGAGATGGGGCGAACTGCCCGGCGTGCGGGGCCAGGAACGCCGACGGTTACCGATATCCTGCCGGAGGCCTCACCGCCACCGACCTCTCCCCCTTTCCGGAAGGACCCCGATCCATGCGTGCCATCCACGCCCGCCGAGCGGCCGCCGTCGCCGCCGCGGCCCTCGCCGTCCCGTTCCTCGCCGCCTGCGGCTCCACGGTTCAGCAGTTCGAGGTCGGCGAGTGCCTCGACCTGTCCGATGCGACCGGCGGCACCGTCTCCGAGATCCCCACGATCGACTGCGAGGACCCGCACACGGGCGAGGTCTACTACGTCCACACCTTCGCGGACGGCGACTTCCCCGGGGAGTCGCAGGTCGCGACCGAGCTCGAGACGGCATGCGCGGACGAGTTCGAGGGCTACGTCGGCACCGACTACGCCTCCAGCCAGTACATGGTCCAGCTCCTCACCCCGACCCCGGAGACCTGGGACGAGGCCGACGACCGCGACGGCATCTGCATCCTCTCCACGAGCGAGGACACGACCGGCTCCGCCCAGGGCTCGGCGAGCTGACGACGCGGTAGCGCAGCGCGAACGGCGCCGCACCCACGAGGGGTGCGGCGCCGTCGTCGTGCAGGGCCGTTCGCGCGACCGCGCTCGGTGCGGGACCGGCTCGGTGCGGGACCGGGTCAGCCGAACCGGCCGGACACGTAGTCCGAGGTCTGCTGGTTGGCCGGGTTCTGGAAGATCGTCTCGGTGACGTCGTACTCGATGAGACGGCCGGGCTTGCCGGTGCCCTGGATGTTGAAGAAGCCCGTCTTGTCCGACACGCGTGCAGCCTGCTGCATGTTGTGCGTGACGATGACGATCGTGTAGTTCTCCTTCAGCTCGGCGATGAGGTCCTCGATCGCGAGCGTGGAGATCGGGTCGAGCGCGGAGCAGGGCTCGTCCATCAGCAGGACCTCAGGCTTGACCGCGATGGCGCGGGCGATGCACAGGCGCTGCTGCTGGCCGCCCGAGAGCGACGAGCCCGGGCGGGCCAGGCGGTCCTTGACCTCGTTCCACAGGTTCGCTCCGCGCAGGGAACGCTCGACGAGTGCCTCGGCGTCGGACTTGGAGATCTGGCGGTTGTTCAGTCGCACACCCGCCAGCACGTTGTCCGCGATCGACATCGTGGGGAACGGGTTGGGCCGCTGGAACACCATGCCGACCATGCCGCGCACGTCCACGGGGTCCACGCCCGGGCCGTAGAGGTTCTGGCCGTCGACGTTGACCTCACCGTCGACGTACGCGCCGGGGATGACCTCGTGCATGCGGTTGAGCGTGCGGAGGAACGTCGACTTCCCGCAGCCGGACGGGCCGATGAGGGCCGTGACCGAGCGGGGCTCGATGGTGACGGTGACGTCCTCCACCGCCTTGAAGGAGCCGTAGAAGATGTTGAGGTCCTTGACCTCGATGCGCTTGGACACGCGGTCAGATCCTTCCGTGGGGGGCCGGGCCGTTGACGGCGCGGTCGGTGCTGGTGCCGGTGGTGGCGGGTGAGAGCGTCATGGTGCCGCTCACTTCTCGCCCTTGGGGGCGAACATCGCCGCCACGAACCGGGCGATGAGGTTGAAGACGAGGACGATGAAGATGAGGACGAGCGCGCCGCCCCACGAGGCCTCGAAGTCGCCGGTGCGGAACGTGTTGTAGACGTACACGGGCAGCGTCATCATGTAGTTGTCGAACGGGTTGTAGTTGAACACGTCCGTCGACATCGCGGTGATCATCAGCGGGGCCGACTCACCGATCACGCGGGCGACGGCGATGACCACGCCCGAGATGATGCCCGCCACCGACGTGCGGAGCACGACCTTGACGATGGTGAGCCACTTCGGCACGCCCAGCGCGTAGGACGCCTCGCGCAGCTCGTTGGGCACGAGCCGGAGCATCTCCTCGGTGTTGCGCACGACGATCGGCGTCATGAGCACGAGGAGCGCGACGGCACCCATCGCACCCGAGCGGTACGCCGGGGCGCTGTCGAACCCGAGCTGGCCCATGATCATCGTCAGCATGGCGACGGCGAACAGACCCGCGACGATCGACGGGATGCCGGTCATGATGTCGACGAGGAAGGTGACGGCGCGGGCGAACGGACCCTTGCCGTACTCGACGAGGTAGATCGCGGTGAAGATGCCCAGCGGGATCGCGGCCGCGGCCGTGAGCAGGGTGACGTAGAACGTCCCGACGATCGCGTGGCCGAGACCGGTCTCCACCGTCTCGATCGACGCGCCCACGTTGTTGTGCGTGAGGAAGCTCCAGGAGATCGCCTCCCAGCCCTGCTGCACGGACGTCCACAGCAGCGAGATCAGCGGCAGGAGGGCGACAAGGAACGCGCCGGTGATGACGGTCGTCGCCACCCGGTCGCCGCCGTAGCGACGCCCCTCGTAGAGGTAGGCGACGACGATCATGACGAGGACGTACGTGACGACGGCGTAGAGCCCGATCGTCAGGAGCGGGAGCGAGTACTGCGCCTCACGATCCGGGTCCGACCAGGTCTCGACGGCGGGTGCGAACGTGTCCGTCCGCATGCCGAAGAAGATGCCGACCGCCAGCGCGAACGCGATGACGACCCACTGCACCCACCACGGCAGGCGGCGGCCGTGGCTGCGGATGGAGGGGCCGCCGGACGGGACCGGCGGACCGTCGCCGACCCGCCTGCCGAGCGCCGCCCCGGCGTTGGTCGTCAGCTGCTCGTTGGCTGCTCCCCCGCTCCCGACGGGTCCGGTGCTGTCGGTGTCGCTCATGCGTTGGCTCCCGAGAACTCGGCGTACCGGGCGACGATGGCCCGGGAGATGTAGTTGACGACGAACGTCAGGATGAAGAGCATCAGGCCGATCGCGATGAGGACGTCCTGGCCGGCGACCGGGTCACCGGTCGCGTGCGCCTCGGGGAAGGACAGCGCGATCTGCGAGGCGATCGTCGCGTGCTGCCCGGGGGACATGAGCCAGAAGTTCACGGCGAGGCCCGGCGAGAGGACCATGAGCAGCGCCATCGTCTCGCCGAGCGCCCGGCCCAGGCCGAGCATCGAGGCGGACACCATGCCGGAGCGGCCGAACGGCAGCACCGTCTGCTTGATCATCTCCCAGCGCGTGGCGCCCAGCGCGAGCGAGGCCTCCTCCTGCAGGCGCGGGGTCTGCAGGAAGACCTCGCGGCACAGGGAGGTGATGATCGGCAGGATCATGATCGCGAGGACGAGCCCGCCCATGAGGATGTTGCGGGCCGGCGGGGTGAAGTCGAACAGGAACGGCGACAGCGGCCACCACTCGAAGTTCTCGGCCATGTAGCTGAGGCCGGGGATGCCGCCGTACCACTGCTCGGGGTCCTGTCCGGCGTCGGCGTCACCCCAGTTGCCGGCGATGAGCTCGAGCACGGGCGTGAACGTCTCGGACACCCAGGTGAAGGCGGGGCGCAGCAGCGGCTCGAGCAGGCGCATGCCCCACAGGCCGAAGACGACCGAGGGGATGGCGGCGAGCAGGTCGATGACGTAGCCGAGCGCGGACGCCATGCGGCGCGGGGCGTAGTGCGAGATGAACAGCGAGATGGCGATCGCGAACGGCACCGCGATGATGAGCGCGAGGACCGAGGCGAGCAGCGTGCCGAAGATCGTGATGCCGGCGTAGGCCCAGAAGCCGTTGCCGCTCGTGAACGGTGCCGCGGCGGCCACGTCCTCCGAGCTGGAGGTCAGCGCGGGGATCGACTGCAGGAGCAGGAAGAGCGCGACCGCTCCGAGGACCGCGACGATGACTGCGCCGGCGCCGAAGGAGATGCCGGTGAAGACGCGGTCGCCGGTGCGGACCCTGCCCCGGGTGACGCGTCGGTCCGGGGGGCGGTTGTCCGTGGGTTCGGAGGTCTTGACAGGTTCTGACACGCGAGGCTCCAGTCGCCGTGGCGGTGGGGTGGGCCGGCCGCGTCCGGCCCGGGGGGACCTGACGGGCCCGATCGTACGGGGAACGCGCGCCGACGGTCCGGCCCCGACCGGGGCCGGACCGTCGGCGTGGTCAGGCGTGCGTCAGCCGGCCGAGATCTGCTCGATCGCCGCGTTGACGTCGCCGCGGAGCTCGTCCGAGATCGGCGCGACACCGAACGCCTCGGCGGCCTCCTGGCCCTCCGCGGACGCGATGTAGGCGAGGAAGCCCTGGACGTTGGCGGCCTCGGTCTCGTCCTCGTACACCGTGCAGGCGACGTGGTACGAGATCTGGACGACCGGGTAGGCGCCCTCGATCGAGCCGTCGCGCTGGAGCGCGACGGTCAGCCGCGTGTCGCTCGCACCCTCGGCCGGCTCCGAGCCGTCGACGATGGCCGTGGCGGCCTCGGCCGAGTACTCGACGAACTCGCCGTCGGCGAGGCCGATGGACGCGGCGCCAAGGTCACCGATCTGCGACGCGTCGGCGTACGTGATCGCGCCCTCCGTGCCGGTGACGAGCTGGACGACGCCCGAGGTCGCCTGAGCCGACTGCGTGCCGTCGACCGGCCACACGTCGGACGGCTCGTGCTCCCAGCCCGAGCCCGACTCGTCCAGCCACTGCTGGAAGTTCTCCGTGGTGCCGGAGTCGTCCGAACGGTTGACCGGGATGATCGGCAGAGCGGGGAGGTCGGCGTCCGGGTTGTCGGCCACGATCTCCTCGGCGTCCCAGGAGGTGATGTCGCCGTTGAAGATGCCGGCGACGTTCTCCGGGGTGAGGTTGAGCGTGTCGACGCCCGGGAGGTTGAAGGCGATCGCGATCGGCGAGACGTAGGTCGGCAGCTCGACGATCGGGTTGCCGCCGCAGCGCTCCTCGGCGGCGGCGAGCTCGTCGCCCTCGAAGTAGGAGTCGGTGCCGATGAAGGAGACCTGGCCTCCGACGAACTGCTCGCGGCCCGTGCCGGAGCCCGTGGCGTTGTAGTTGACCGTGACGTCGGACAGCTGCCCGAACTGGTCACGCCACGCCTGCATCCCGTTCTCCTGCGAGGAGGCGCCCGAGCCGTTGAGCGTGCCCGAGAGCGAGGCGTAGTCGATGCCGAGGTCCTGGGCGCCGGACGCACCGGCGTCACCCCCGGCCTCGTCGGACTCGGTCTCGGACGGCGACTCTGCGCCGGCGTCCTCGGAGTCGGACTCCCCGGTGTCCTCCTCCTCCGAGGTCTGCTCCTCCGAGGTCTCCTCCTCGGTGGTGGGCTCGGCGTCGTCACCGCCACAGGCGGCAAGGGTCATGGCGACAGCGCCGACGGCGGCCAGGCCGGCCAGACGGCGGGAACCAGCAAGCTTCACGGTATTTCCATCCTCTACAAGTGGAGTCCGGTTCGGGAAAAGCCCGACCACGTGGGGACGTTAGGCACCGAGGGTGTACGGACGTCACGCCGGAGGTGAACAATCGATGAACTGCCCCAGTCACGTCAGTCACAACTTGACCATGGGTCGCGGCATGGCCGGGGGTTCTCGGACGCATGACGATGGGGCCCGTTCGCTGTTCCGGCCGCCGGTCGGGTCTCGGGCGGGCGGACGCGCGCTCACTCGCCGGGCGAAGGTCCGCTCACTCGCCGGGCGGACGCGCGCTCACTCGCCGGGCGAAGGTCCGCTCAGTCGTCCTCGACGGCGCGGACCCGCTCCACCGCGACGACGGCGGGGCCGTGCTTGGCACGCCGCGCGCAGTGCACCACGAGCATCTCCCCCGTGCGCAGGAACGGGTCCCTCGTCGGCACGGTCTTGCGCAGCCGGTTCGGCGCCCGGTCGAGCAGCGTCGCGACGACCGTGGGCAGCACCGGCCGGTGGGTGCAGATCGCGGTCGGACTGGTCGGGCGGCGCAGCGCGGCGTCCACCAGCGCCCGGACCGGTCGCTTGCGCCTCTCGTGGGCGGCCTCGGTCAGCTCCTCGTGCAGCTCGAGCTCGATCCCGCCCCGCTCCGCGTAGGGCGCGAGGGTGGCGCGGCACCGCTCCCACGGTGAGCTGACGAGGTGCTCGACCCCGTAGGCCGAGAACAGCGACCCCATCCCGATCGCCTGGACGGCGCCCCCCGCCGTCAGCGGACGGGTCTCCTCCTCGCCCTTCCAGGAGCGGCGGGTGCGCGCGCGGGCGTGCCGCACGAGCAGCACCGTCCAGGTGTCGAGCCGGGAGTCCTTCCACTGGTCGACGAGCTGGCCGAGGATCTCCCGGTCCTCGTCGTGCGCGAGCCTGCGCGTCGCCTCGCGCACGTTCACCCACTCGACCCGGTCGATCTCCGTGGCGAGCGCCGCCGGCGGGACCCGGCGCACGCGCGACCAGGCGCCGTCGGGCGTCTCCGCCGTCGCGGCCCAGTAGCTCACCTGCTTGCGCGCGCCCCCCGGCAGCCGGTAGCGCACCACGCCGAGCGGCTGCCCGACGACGACGGTCTCGCCCGTCTCCTCGGCCACCTCGCGGACCGCGCACTCCTGCAGCGTCTCGTGCGGGTCGAGGTGGCCCTTGGGGAAGCCCCACTCACGGTGCCGCGGGGAGTGCACGAGCAGGACCTCGAGCTTCTTGTTCCGCACGCGCCAGACGACGAGGCCCGCCGCACGGACGAGCTTGCGTCCAGACCCGCTCATCTCGAGCTCGCGACCCGCCGTCGCGCCTGGCGCATGTGGTGCTGCTGCACGTCGCGCAGGCGGTTGCCCTCGGCGTCGTGGGCGACCCGGGACCAGCCGTCCGGGCCGAGGCGCCAGGACGCCGTGTCGTCGGAGGCCGCGAGGTCGACGACCTCGATCAGTCGCTCCCGCTGGCCCGGGTCCACGATCCGGATGAGCGCCTCGACGCGGCGGTCGAGGTTGCGGTGCATGAGGTCCGCGGAGCCGATCCACACCTGCGGGTCGCCGTCGCCCGCGAACGCGAAGATCCGGGAGTGCTCGAGGAAGCGGCCGAGGATAGAGCGCACCCGGAGGTTCGCCCCCGTGCCAGGCAGCCCCACCTTGATGCCGCAGATGCCGCGCACGACCACGTCGACCGGAACTCCCGCCCGGCTCGCCCGGTACAGGGCGTCGATGAGTCGCTCGTCGACGATGGAGTTGACCTTGATCTTGATCCACGCCGGGCGTCCCGCCTCGTGGTGGGCGATCTCCCGGTCGATGCCCTCGAGCAGTCCCGGACGGATGTCGCGCGGCGCCACGAGCAGGCGGTGGTAGCTCGTGCTCGGCGCGTACCCGGAGAGCTGGTTGAACAGCCGGGTGAGGTCCTGCCCGACGTCGCGATGGCAGGTGAACATGCCGATGTCCTCGTAGCCGCGCGCGGTCTTGGGGTGGTAGTTGCCGGTCCCGACATGGCAGTAGCGGCGCAGCCCGTCCGCCTCCTGGCGCACGACCATCGACAGCTTGCAGTGCGTCTTGAGGCCGACGATCCCGTAGACCACGTGGACGCCGGACTCCTCAAGCTTGCGGGCCCACTCGATGTTGGCCTGCTCGTCGAACCGGGCCTTGATCTCGACGATCGCGAGGACCTGCTTGCCCGCCTCGGCCGCCGCGATGAGGGCGTCGACGATCGGGGAGTCGCCCGAGGTGCGGTACAGGGTCTGCTTGATGGCCAGGACCTTGGGGTCCGCGGCCGCCTGCTGGAGGAACTGCTGGACCGACGTGGAGAACGAGTCGTAGGGGTGGTGCAGCAGGACGTCGCGCTCACGGATCGCGGCGAAGATGTCGGTCGGGTTGGCCGACTCGACCTTCGCGAGGCCGGCCGCGGTCACGGGCACGTACTTCTTGAACTTCAGGTGCGGCCGGTCCAGGTCGTGGATGACGTTGAGCCCGGTGAGGTCGAGCGGGGCCGGCAGGCGGTAGATCTCCTGCTCGCCGATGCCGAGCTCGCGGGCCAGGAGGTCGAGGACCCGCTCGGAGATGTGCTCCTCGACCTCGAGCCGGACGGCCGCGCCGAACCGGCGCCGCGAGAGCTCCTTCTCCAGGGCCTGGAGCAGGTTCTCGGCGTCGTCCTCCTCGACCTCGAGGTCCTCGTTGCGGGTGACGCGGAACGTGTGGTGCTCGACGATGTCCATGCCCGGGAAGAGGGCGTCGAGGTGCTGGCCGATGATCTCCTCGAGCGGGACGTAGGAGGTGCGGCCGCCCGCGTCCTCCGGGACGTCCTCGGGCCGGTACGGGCGCCCCTCGGCGTCGACGGCGATGAACCGCGGCAGGAGGGCCGGCACCTTGACGCGGGCGAAGTGCTCCGTGCCCGTGCTGGGGTTGCGGACCAGGACCGCCAGGTTGAGCGAGAGCCCCGAGATGTAGGGGAACGGGTGGGCGGGGTCGACGGCCAGCGGCGTGAGCACCGGGAAGATCTGCGTGCGGAAGAACTTGTGCAGGCGCTCCTTCTCGCTGTCCGCGAGCTCGCCCCAGTGGAGGATGTCGATGCCCTCCTCGGCGAGCTTGGGCTGCACGTCGTCGAGGAAGACCTTCGCGTGGCGGGCCATGAGCTCCTGCGCCGAGGCCCCGATCCGGTCGAGCACCTGGCGCGGGCCGAGGCCGGACGCACCGGGGACGGCCATACCGGTGCTGATCCGGCGCTTGAGGCCGGCGACGCGGACCATGAAGTACTCGTCCAGGTTCGAGGCGAAGATCCCGAGGAACCAGGCGCGCTCGAGGATCGGCAGCTCCTGGTCCTCCGCCTGCTCCAGGACGCGCTGGTTGAACGCGATCCAGCTGAGCTCGCGGTCGGCGAAGCGGTCGTCGGGCAGGTCGTCGTCCTCCGCCGGCTCGTCCGAGACCTCGTCCGCGCCGCTACCCTGGATGACGTACGTCGGCGGGCCGGCCGCGGTGGTGGCGGCGCCCTCGGTGGCTCGCTCGTCGTCGGTGCCCTCCCGGCCGGGGTCCGGCTCCATCGGCGTCGGCTCTGCGACCAGCTTCCGCGCGGCTCGCGCCTCGGCGTCCTCGCGGTCCTCGTGCAGGTCGGGAGCGTGCTCGTCGGTGCCGTGCGGAGCGGAGGAAGAGCTCATGCGGACATCCAACCACCTGTCGCGGCGCCGCCGGGACGGCGTGCGCTGTGGGCTCGACTCATCGGCAGCGGGATCAGTGTTGGGTCGCGCCCGGCTTGACGCCTGCACGCCCGCACGCCCGCACACCCGCACACCCGCACGCACGCCCGCACGCACGCCCGCACGCCCGCACGCCCGCACGCCGAGGACACGGGATGTGCGTCGAGGACGCGGGGTACGTGCCGAGAGGACTGACGCCGGGGGGCCGCTCGACACCTCGCTCGTGTCCTCGGCAAGAACCCGCGTCCTCGGCGCGCGGTGGGGCAGCTGTGACTCTCCAGCGGGGGACCCGGCGCCGACCTGGACCCGACGGCCCCGCCCCAACGCCGACCTGGACCACTCCAGCCCGACCTCGACCGGTCCGGCTCGAACTGGACCGCTGCACGGTCAGGATCGGCGCACAAGAGTCCAGCTCGACGCGGTGACGCCCCGACGGCCGGCTCAGGCGTACTGGCTGTGCCGCTCGACGACGTCGAAGCCCTGCCTCTCGTAGGTCGCCAGCGCCGGCGCGTTGTCGCCCTCGACGTAGAGGTCGACCGCGGTCCGCCCCCGCGCCGCCACCTCGGCCAGGCCGACTGCGGTCAGGCCGCGCCCGAGTCCTCGCCCCCGCGCGACCGGGTCGACGCCGAGCACGTACAGCTCGGCCTCACCGTCGTCGCCGGGCTTCATCCAGATGAACCCGACCGGGTCGTCGGCCGCGCGGGCCGGCCCGTTCTCGTCCGCGACCTGCGGGTCGTCGTCCTCGTTCGTGCCCGGGTCGTCGGCCGTGCGCACCGGTCCGTTCTCGTCCGTGCCCGGCTCGTCGAACGCGAGGAGGAGGAGCTCCGGGTCGAACCAGGGCTGGGCGAGGCGCTCGTCGAGGTCGGCGCGCGTCATCCGGCCCTGCTCGGGGTGCGTGGCGAAGGCGCGGGCGTTGACGCGCAGCCAGGCCTCGGCGTGCCGTTCGACGTCGAAGGTCTCGATCCGCACACCGTCGGGAGCCGCGGGATCCGGACCCGGCTCGACGCGCGCGCCCATCCGCAGCAGCTCCCGCACCCGGTCGAGGCCGAGCGACGCAGCGAGCGCCTGCGCGCCGGGCAGGTCGCCGTGGGCCCAGACCGCCGGGCGCGACGCGGTGCCGTCGGCCGGGCTCCCGGCCTCCCGGGCGGCGACCAGCAGCTGGCGGCCGAGACCGCGCCGCCGGGCGGACGGGGCCACGACGAGCTCGCCGGAGCCGTCGGCGACCTGCGCGTAGGCGAGGAGGGCGCCGTCGTCGTCGGTGATCAGGAGATGGGTGGCGGACCGGGCCGATCCGGGCTCGAGGCGCAGGAGGGTCTGCTCGTCGAGCGGGGCGACCCCGTCCGCCTGCTCGGCCTCGGCGGCGAGCGCGCGGACGGCGTCGGCCTCCTCGTGGGTCAGCTCCTGCGCAGTGCGCATCGGTCGATCTCCTCCTGGGTGAGTGCGTCAGCGGGGGCCGTCGTGCGTCTCCGCCTGGATCCGTGCGTGAGCGGCCAGGTCCGACGTGCCTCGCTCTGGGTCGGTGGTCGAGACGCGAGCTGCGGGCTGCGGGCTGCCGGCCTCAGTCGAGCTGACCGCTGCCGTGCAGGGTGGCGGCGGCCTCGAGGTCCTCGGCGGTCGTGAGCAGCCCGCCTGCCCGCCGCGTGATCTCGAAGGCGAGGTCCGTGCCGTCGCCGTCGGTCTCCTCGTGGTCCGCGTGGAGCGCGGAGCCGGTCGCGAGCACGCGCAGGAACGCGGCCGCGCGGTCGAGCGCGACGGCGAGGTCCCCCGAGTACACCCCGGAGAGCACCTGGTCGACGACGCCGACCACGTCGTCCGGGCCGTTCGGCGCGGCGACCCCCGCGACGGCGCCTGCCACCTCGGCGCGGGTCAGCCCCTCGCGGTAGCGCGCGGCGACGGTGCCCGGATCGCGACGGACCCACTCGCGCAGCAGGTACAGGCGCCACAGGGCGCCCGGCAGCGTGACCGCCGGGCTGCGCGACCAGAGCTCGGCGATGGTGTCCAGCCCCTCGGAGTCCACGAGCGTGACCAGGCGGTCGAGCAGGTCGGGGTCGGTGCCCGAGTCGCGTCGTCCGCCGTCGACGATGAGCCGGGCGGTCGTGTGGGCGAGCTCGGATCTCGTGGCCGGGTCCTCGTCGCCCTCGATGCCCTCCGCCACGGCGGGGTCGAGCATCGCGGGCCGGCGGGGTCGTCGTGGTTCGTTCATGTCGACCTCCTTCGGCGTGCCCGGGGGTGGCCGGGCGACGGGCGTCCGGCACGGCACCGGGCGGCGGTCGGTCCATTGTCTCCCACGGGGGCCGTCCGGGCCTACGCGGTGCGCCGAGGGCGTCGTCCGGGACCACCGGTGGTGAGGTCGTGCCATGACTGGCGAGGTCGTGATTCGCAAGCACGACCTCGCCGACTCGCGCACGATCTCGCCGCGTCGCGCACCTCACTGCGTGAACCACCTCGCCGGGCACCTACGCTGATCTGCGTGCTGCGCACCGTCACCTCCCACCTCCAGATGACCACCCGCCGGGGTGCGTCCCGCCTCGCGTTCCTCGTCGCGGTGGCCCGTCAGCCCGGCCTCGACATCGATGAGCGCCTCGTCTGCCGGCTCGGCGACACCGAGCTCGAGCTCATCGAGTTCGTCGGCGCGCACGGCACCGTCACGCACGTCCTCGACCTCGGCGAGGACACCGAGCTCGGCGTGCCGCTGACCCTGGACTACGAGGCCCGCGTGAGCGGCAGCGGCGACCTCGGCGAGATGGACGAGCCCGCCGAGCTCCTCGCCTACCTACGGCCCTCGCGCTACGCGGAGTCCGACCGGCTGTTCCGGCTCGCGCACGCGGAGTTCGGCGGCCTGCGCGGCCTGGAGCTCGTCCGGGCCGTCGAGGCGTGGGTGTTCGACTCGCTCGCCTATGTGCGGGACTCCTCCCGGCCGACGGACGGGGCGGTCGAGACCATGCTCGCCCGCCAGGGAGTGTGCCGGGACTACGCCCACCTCGTGGTCGCCCTGCTGCGGGCGCTGGACGTGCCCGCGCGCGTGACGTCGGTGTACGCGCCGGGTCTGTCCCCGATGGACTTCCACGCCGTCGCCGAGGCCTGGCACGAGAACCGTTGGCACGCGATCGACGCGACCCGGCTCGCGCCCCGGCAGTCGCTCCTGCGGATCTCGACCGGGCGCGACGCGGCGGACAACGCCTTCCTCACCTCGCACGGCGCCGGCATCCGCTTCCAGACGCTGCAGGTCTCCGCGGTCGTGGACGGCGACCTGCCGGTCGACGACCGCACCGAGCTCGTCCAGATCGCCTGACGTGGGCACCCCGGACTTCGTTCTCGAGCTGCGCCGGCACGTCGGCCACGCCCTGCTGTGGATGCCGGCCACGACGGCGGTGGTCGTGCGCGACCGTGCGCACCGGCCTCCTCCCACCCCCTCCCCCGACGACGCCGCGGCCACGCCCGGGTCGCCCGCCCTGCGGCGCGAGGTGCTGCTCGTCCGGCGCGCCGACAACGGCCGGTGGACGCCGGTGACCGGGATCGTCGACCCGGGCGAGCAGGTGGCGGACGCCGCTGTCCGGGAGGTCCTCGAGGAGACCGGCGTGCGGGCGCGCGCCGTGCGGCTCGTCCGCCTGCACACGTTGGAGCCGATCACCTATGCGAACGGGGACGTCGCGCAGTACGTCGACGCGACGTTCCGGTGCGAGTGGGTCGCCGGCGAGCCGTACCCGGCCGACGGGGAGAACACCGAGGCGCGCTGGTTCGACCTGGACGAGCTGCCTGAGATGGGCGAGGAGATGCGCGTCCGCATCGACGCCGCGCTCACGCCCGAGCGGCCGGCGCGGTTCACCGGCGGGGACGCCCCCGCACCGCACCGGGGCTCCCCTGGCGAGGACGCCCCCGGCCCGCACTGACGACTCCCCTCAGTGGCGCCCGGACCAGTGCGGGCTGTGCATGAGGCCGAGGACGTTGCCGAACGGGTCCACCACCGATGCCGTGACGAACCCGTGCCCGCGCACGATCAGCGGCTCGTGGGTCGTGGCACCCCGCGCGAGCAGGTCGGCCAGGGTGGCCTCGACGTCGTCGACGTGCCAGTACGTGGTCGAGGTCCCAGGGCCGGACGCGCCGGGCGCGTAGGAGCGATCCATGAGGCCGAGCTCGTCCTCGTCGGGCCCGATCCGGAACTCGACGTAGGCGGGCGGCCCGGTCTCCGGGCGCCGGAAGTAGGGGTCGAGGCCGAGGAGATCCGCGTACCAACGTGCTGCGGAGTCGACGTCCTCGGCGGTGAGAACCATCGTGGTCAGGCCGTGGAGCGTGTTCATCGTCGCGCCCTTTCGATCGGTGGGTCGGAGGTGGGTCGGTGGGAGCAGGAGTCGGTGCGTCCTCCTGGGCGGCGTGTGCGGCCCGGGTAGCTGTGGGCGGGTGTCGCGTGGGAGCTGTCCGGATCGTCGTCGTCGGGATTCACGCGTGGGACCCCGCCCGACGTAACCTGACCGCTCGCGGGAGCCGTCGCGACGCCGGGCTCCGCGGGCCTCTAGCTCAATCGGTAGAGCAACGGACTTTTAATCCGTGGGTTGTGGGTTCGAGCCCCACGGGGCCTACTCAACGTGCGCACAAGCACGCGGATCCCCGGGCAGGCCCCCGGGTCGGGTCCGGGTCGGCAGCCGACTCGGTCCAGGCAGAACTCCTCCCGACTCAGTCCAGGCAGAACTCGTTGCCCTCGGGGTCGGCCATGACGATGAAGCCGATGCTCACCGGCGCCTCTGGCTCGTGCCGCCGGAGCCTGGTCCCGCCGAGCCCGACGAGCCGCTCGCACTCGACCTCGAGGGCCGCCATCCGTTCGTCGTCGCGTAGGTCGGAGGCGGTGCGGACGTCGAGGTGCACGCGGTTCTTGGCCACCTTCTCCTCGGGCACCTGCTGGAAGTAGATGCGCGGGCCGGCGCCGTCGGGATCCTCCAGGGCGGAGGCCGAGTTCCGCTGCTCCTCGGGCACCCCGGACTCCTCGAGGAACGAGTCCCACGCGGCGAGCGGGTCGGCGCCGCGTGGGAGGTCCACGCCCGGCGGTGCGGGGTGGACGTACCCGAGGACGTCGCGCCAGAAGATCGACAGCGCCCGCGGGTCGCGGGCGTCGAAGGTGACCTGGATCTTCGCGCTCATGACTGCTCCGACCTGTCGGTGAATGTGTGGAGGTAGAGGTCGCGCATCAGGGCGACCTCGGCGAGGTGGTGGATGAGCTCGCGGTTGATGTGCAGGACGAGCCGCGCCATCGGGTCCTGCGCGAACGGACCTTCCGCGTCACCGCACGGGCGGGCGAGGCCGTCCTCCCCCAGGCTCGCCACGCCCTCGGTCCATCGCGCGTACTCCTCGTCCAGCTGGGCCAGCGCCGCAGCCGCGGTCGGCGCGTACTCGAAGGAGTGGTAGTCGGTGGCCGCGCGGCCGAAGTGGGCGGCGTTGCGCATCGCCAGGACGCCGACGATCACGTGCCCGAGGCGCCAGGCGATCGTCGTCATGGGCGCCGGTTCGGGCGGCGGGATCGCGAAGTCGATGGTCATCTCGCCTCCGCCGGCCTGGACCGGCGCGGAGCTCGTCCCGCGCGGGCGCACGCTCCACGCGCCGAGGGTCGGCTCCCAGAAGTACTCCTCGTCGGTGAGCCCGGCGAGGCGTTCGCGGATCTGATGGGTCCAGTGCCAGTCGGTCTGGTCACGCAGTGCGGCGCTCCAGGAGGTGTCGGACAGGGTCATCGTCGTCTCGGACATGGACGCACCGTGGCACCCATCGCGGACAGGCTCGTTCCGCGATCGGTGGGAGAGTTCTCGGCATGCGCACCGAGGGGACGACCGAGCGGGTCCTGCGGCTGCTCGGCCTGCTGCAGCGCCGGGCCTCGTGGACCGCGGCCGAGCTCGCCGACGAGCTCGGCGTGACGCCGCGGTCGGTCCGTCGCGACGTCGAGCGGCTTCGGGCGCTGGGGTACCCCGTCGAGGCGAGCCCCGGCGTCGGGGGTGGCTACCGGCTGGGCGCCGGGACGCGGCTCCCGCCCCTCCTGCTCGACGCCGAGGAGGCCACCGCGACCGCCCTGTCGCTGAGGCTGGCGGCCGGCGGCACGGTCACCGGGGTCGGCGACGCGGCGCTGCGGGCGCTGACGAAGCTCGACCAGGTGCTCCCGCCGCGGCTGCGCGCGGAGGTCCACGCGCTGTACGACGCGACCGGCACCGTCGCGGGGCCGCAGGCCTCCGTCGACGCCGACGTGCTCGTTCAGCTCGCGCGCGCCTGCCGCGACCACGTGCGCGTGCGGTTCCGGTACACGGCGCGCGACGGCACCGAGGGAGAACGGACCGCCGAGCCGGTGCGGATGGTGACGATCGGCCCGCGCTGGTACCTCATGGCGTACGACGTCGACCGCGCCGACTGGCGGACGTTCCGCCTCGACCGGCTGACCGATCTCGAGGTGACGACGTGGCGGGTCGCCCCGCGCGAGCACCCGGACCCGGTCGAGTACGTCCAGCGGTCGGTGACCGCGTCGCCGTACCGGCATCTCGCCCGCATCCGGCTCCGGGCGCCGGCCGAGGAGGTGCGGGCGCTCGTGCCGGCCGCCGCCGGACGGGTCGAGGAGGCTGAGGACGGGTGGTGCGTCCTGGTCGCCGGCGCGGAGGACCTCGACTGGCTGGCGATCCGGGTGGCGCTGCTCGGTCTCGAGGCGGAGGTGGTCGAGCCGCCCGAGCTGCGGGAGACGGCCGCGCGGCTGGCGGGCGTGCTGGGGAACCTGGCGGGGCGCGACGGGGCTTAGGAGCCCGGTACGCCGGCGGGCGTCGACGACGAGGCGTGACGCGCGACCTACCTCCCGACGCGCGCGGCGTGCAGGGCGCGGACGCGCTCGGCGAGCTCGTCGTCGGGGCCGTCGACGTCGGCACCGGGCACCACCGCCCGGATCGGCAGGCTCGCGACCGGGGAGTCCGGCAGGCCGAGCTCGGCGGCCCACCGCGTCAGCTGCTCCCCCGACGACGCGTACACGATCCGCCCGAGCCCCGCCCAGCCGTGCGCGGCCGAGCACATCGCGCAGTGTTCCCCGGAGGTGTAGACGACGCATCGTGACCGCACGGCCGGCTCGAGGCGCCGGGCCGCCCACTGCGCGATCGCCAGCTCGGGATGCCGCGTGCCGTCGCCGCCGGAGACGTGGTTGTGGTCCTCGAGCAGGACGTCGCCGTCGGGCGAGACGAGGACGGAACCGAACGGCTCGTCGCCGCCGGCGAGCGCCTGCTCGGCCAGCTCCACGGCACGGACGAGAAACGCGCGGTCGGGCTCCGTGATCATGGCTGCATCCTGCCCGACGGCGCCGCGCCCCCGCTCCGGGCCACCGTCTCGGCCGCGGCCCACAGGTCAGCGACGATCCGCTGCGCGGGCCCGCTCGGGGCGTCCCGCCAGCCCTGTCCGGACCACAGCGGGATGAACCGGGTGTCGCCGGCCGCTCCCCCGGCCTGCCTGATCGGCCAGGTCACGTGGTTGAGCGCGGGGTAAGCGGGCGGCGCGACGGCGTCGTAGCGGCGCACCAGCTCGTTGGCGAGCGAGCGTGCGGGACGGCCGGTGAACGCGCGCGTCACGGCGGTGGTGGTCAGCGCCGGGTCGCGCAGGGCGGCGCGGTGGCCGGGCGAGGTACCGGCCTCGTCGGCGTCGAGCAGCGCGGTGCCCACCTGCGCGGCGTCGGCGACCTCGAGCGCCCGCGCCACAGCCTCCCCCGTGGTCAGCCCGCCCGCCGCCACGAGCGGGACATCGACGACAGCTCGGACGGCGAGCAGCAGCTCGACCAGCGGCACGTCACCCGGGGTGTCGGCGACGGCGAACGTCGAGCGGTGCCCGCCCGCCTCCGGACCCTGGACGACGAGCGCGTCCGCACCCGCGTCCGCCGCCGCCACCGCGTCACCAGCGGTCGTGACCGTCACCCACACCGCGGTGCCGACGTCGTGGAACCGGCGAAGAGTCTCCGGCGCGGGCAGGCCGAACGTGAAGGAGACGACCGGGACCGGATCGCCGAGGAGCGCGGCGACCTTGCCGTCGAAGCCGGAGTCGTCCTGGTGCGGGGTGCCGAGCCCGTCGATGCCGAGCTCGGCGGCGAGCGGTGCCAGCGCGTCGCGGTAGGCGAGGGCGGCGTCGAGGTCGGCGGGCACGGCGTCGGGGACGAAGAGGTTGACGCCGAAGCGGCGGGCGCCGAGGTCGCGCACCCGGCGGACCTGCTCGGTCAGAGCGTCGACGGAGCCGTAGCCGGAGGCGAGGAAGCCGGCGCCGCCCGCCCGCTCGACGGCGCGGACGAGCTCCGGCGTGGACGGCGCACCCGCCATCGGCGCGCCGACGATCGGGACGTCCAGGTCCGCGAGCGAGGCGCGGTCGGAGGCGGTGCGGTCGGAGGCGGTGCGGTCGGAGGCGGTGCGGTCGGAGGCGGTGCGGTCGGTGGCGGCGCGATCGGTGGCGGGCACGGCACCGACCCTAGCGAGCATCGCCCGGCCTACCGCGGGCGACGGCGGTCCGCCCGTGGACGAGGTGGTCGGGCCCGAGGGGCACGACGACGGACATCGCGGTCGCCCCGCGCCCGTCCCACTGCAGGGGCCGAGGAACACCACGAGCGACCAGGTGAGGAGCCGGCGCTTGCCGAGCAGGTCATCCATGCCTGCCAGGACGAGGTCGGGCGTCCGGAGCCTCACCCGGCCGCGGGCCGGAGCCTCCGGCGCATGTCGTACCGCCGGCGCCTGTCGCGCCCTCTGTGCCTCCGGTACCGACGCGCTGCTGGGTGGCATCGACGACCACCTGGGGCAGGTTCGAGTCGCCCGGCTCTCGCGCGCGGGCTTGCCTGGGCGGGGACAATGCGTTCTGCAAGGTCCGCACCACCCGGAACGGCTGAGACGCCGAAGGAAAGGGGCTGACATGCCGAAGGACGAGGCACCGAGCCTGAAGAATCCCGAGATGTACGAGGAGCTGCGGGAGGATGGGGCGTCGAAGGAGAAGGCCGCCCGGATCTCCAACGCCGCCGCGCGCGACGGGGAGCAGGAGGTCGGCCGCCGCGGCGGGGAGGCCGGCAGCTACGACGACTGGTCCGTCCCCGAGCTGAAGGAGCGGGCGAAGGAGCTCGGGATCACCGGGTACTCCGACAAGCGGAAGGCCGAGCTCGTCGACCTGCTCCGGAACCACTGAGGTCGGGCGGGTCCGCCGGCGGGTTCGACGCCGGCCAGCCTCGGCTCGGACAGCCGCGCCGTTCCCGGCAAGGACGACCGGAGGGGCCGACCGCCCGGGTGGGTGGCCGGCCCCTCCGGGCCGTGCTGGTCGGGAGCCCTGGCGCCCGATCCGGTCGGGTCCCTGGTGGCACCCCGGGGCATCCGCCCCGTGGTGGTCAGCGCGAGGCGCGGCTCGCGCGGCCACGGACCGCAATGAAGATCGTGATGAGAATGATCGCGAGCACCACGCCCGCGATCCACTTGACGATCGTGCCGGCGTCGAGCTGGTCGGCGACCCAGCCACCACCGAGCGCGCCGAGCGCGCCGAGGATGATCGTCCACAGGATGCCCAGGTTCTGGTCACCCTTCATGAACAGGCGGGCGAGGGCGCCCATGATCGCGCCGACGACGATGAGCGAGATGAGTTCCCACATGACGTGCCTCCTTGTCCGGCCACCGGTGGGCGGCGGCCATACTGTGACAGCGGCCCAACTCTTGCACCGATGTTGCACAACTGCACGCGCTGACATACGCGTCGAAGATCACTGTTCCGTCACGGTTCGCCCGCTCGGGGTGAGCGCGACGTCCGAGGTCGGGGGCGATGGAACCGCGTGCGCCGGCTGGCACCTCGACCGTCCTCACGTCGACCGGTCAGCGCCGCAGGTGGCGGTAGGTCGAGACGGCCAACGGCAGGAAGACCGCGATGAGCAGCACGGGCCAGAGGACCGCCAGGACCGAGGCGTGCTCGGCGAACCAGGTGCCGCCGCTGTCCGACGGAGCGCCGAGAAGTCCGCGCACGGTGGTCGCCGTGGCCGAGACGGGATTGGCGTCGGCGACGGTCGCCAGCCATCCGGGCATGGTCGACGTCGCGATGAAGACGCTGGAGAAGAACAGCACCGGCCAGACGAGCATGTTGATCGGGGCGAGCGACTCGGGGCTGGAGGCCCTCAGACCCACGACGATGCCGGCCCAGAGCATGGCGACCCGCAGCAGGAGAAGGAGTCCGAGGGCCGCGAGCGCCTCCGTGAGGGTGGTCACGGGCCGCCATCCGAAGGCCACGCCCGCTCCGACGACGACGACGAGCGAGACGAGGGAGTCCAGGAGGTCCGCGAGGCAACGTCCCCCGACGACGGCGACACCGCTCATCGGTAGGGACCGGAACCGGTCGGTGATGCCGCGCGAGGAGTCCTGACAGACCGCGGCCATGGTCCCTTCGAGCCCGAGGAACACGGTCATCGCCAGCACGCCGGGCATGACGAAGTCGATGTAGCTACCACCCAGGGCGTCGCCGAGCGCTCCTCCCATGAGCCCGAGGAAGAGCGACATGAGGATGATCGGCCAGAGCCAGCTGAACACCCTCGCGCCGATCATGTGGCGCCAGTGCTGGAGGTCGCGGCGCGTGATGGTCCAGGTGTCGGCAAGGGCCCGGGCCACGGGCGTGGCCGGACCGTCCGGGCCGGTGGTCGGCAGCATCGTGCTCGACCGGTCGCTGATCGTGCTCATGGGGTGGCCTCCTCGGTGACGTCGGCACCTGTCTCGTTCATGGGACCGAGGGCGGTACGCCCGGTGATCCGGAGGAAGACCTCGTCGAGGCTCGGGGTGCGCACGGAGAGGTCGGACACGGACAGGCGCGCGTCGCGCAGGGCGGCTGTCGCGCCGATCAACGAGGCGGTGCGGTCGGCCAACGGCACCCGGACCCGGCCGTGCTGGACGGTGACGTCGCCGCTGGACCATGGGGCCAGCTCCGCGCACAGTCGCGGCAGGTCGGCGTCGGCGGCGGGCGTGACCTCGAGCCAGTCGTCACCGACCTTGGCCTTGAGCTCGGCCGGGCTGCCTTCCGCCGCCACGCGTCCTCGCCCGAGCATCGAGATACGGTCGGCGAGCTGGTCGGCCTCCTCCAGGTACTGGGTCGTCAGCAGGACGGTGGTGCCGCCCCTCACCAGCTCCCGGATCGCCTCCCAGACGTCCTGGCGGACCCCGGGGTCGAGGCCCGTCGTCGGCTCGTCGACGAAGAGGATGTCCGGGGCGGTGATGAGGCCGGCGGCCAGGTCGACGCGCCTCCGCATGCCACCGGAGTAGCTCTTCACCTGCCGATCCGCTGCGTCGGCGAGCCCGAACCGGTCCAGCAGCTCTCCCGCGCGGCGGGCCGCGGACGTGGGCCGGTACCGGTTGAGCCGGGCGAACATCACCAGGTTCTGACGGCCGGTCAGCGCTTCGTCGACCGCGGCGATCTGTCCGACGAGTCCGATCCTGGCGCGCACGCGGCCGGCGTCCCGGACGGCGTCGTGCCCGGCGACCACCACCCGGCCGGCATCCGGCGCGAGGAGAGTGGTCATGATCCGCACCGCCGTCGTCTTCCCCGCCCCGTTCGGCCCGAGCAGTCCGTGGACGCTCCCGCGCGCGACCTCGAGGTCCAGGCCGTCGAGGACCGCGGGGCCCGTGCTCCGCCGAAGGCCTTGCGGACGTCCGTCAAGGCGATCGCCATGTCTGTGCGCACCATCGTCCTCCCTTATCTGACGCCGTACTGTACGGCGTACGAATCGAGCGTACGCTAGCCTTGCCCGATGCGCACATGGCGTGCGGTCGATCGCACGCCTCCGTCCGGATCAGGAGGATCGTGGCCACTGGCAGGTCGGCGCCCGAGGTCGTCCGCAGCCTCTACCTGCTGTGGGGGCACCACCCGGAGCAGGGCAGGTCCGGGCTCTCGGTGGGGCGCATCGTGCGGGCGGGCGTGCAGCTGGCCGACGCCCAGGGCCTGGCGGCCACCTCCATGAGGAAGGTCGCCGAGGAGCTCGGGGTGAGCACCATGGCGCTGTACCACCACGTCCCCGGCAAGGAGGACCTCACCGCACTCATGACCGACGACGTCTACGGCGAGCTGTACGGCGACGTCGACCACGCACGGCCTGCCGATGACTGGCGCACGGGCCTGCGCGAGGTGGCCGAGCGCAACTGGCAGCTCCTTGAACGCCACCCGTGGTTGCTCGACGTGCACGAGGCCAGGAGCCTGCTCGGACCGAACGCCTCCCGGAAGTACGAGGCGGAGCTGGGGGTCCTCGACGGGATCGGGCTGTCCGACCTGGACATGGAGTCGAGCCTCACCGCGCTCCTCAACATCGTCGAGGGCGCCGCGCGTCACCTCCGCGCCGACCACGCCGCACGCAGCAGCTCGGGTCTGACCGATGCCGAGTGGTGGGCCGTCGTGGCACCGGCGCTCGACCATCTCATGGCCGACGAGGACTACCCCGTCTCGGGGCGGGTCGGCACCAGCGTCGGCACTGCCGCCGACGCCGCGCGCGACCCGCGACGCACGTTCCGCCTCGGGGTCTCGCTCGTCGTCGACGGCGTCGCCGAGCTCATCCGCGCGTCCGGCTCGGACCCGGACGCCCCGGGCTGACGCCGACCCGCGGCTCGGCCAGCCGGCGGTCGGACCAGAGCGCGGCCGCGGCGTGCCCCATGAGCAGCTTGGGGTAGTAGGTCCACGCGAACCAGGGGACGAGCCGAGACCGGCCGATCGCCTGGTCGAGCGCGAGTCCTCCGGCGGTCAGCGCCACGCCGAGGGTGCGGCGTCGTCGGGGGAACCTGCGGATCGCGAGGGTGGCACCCATGAGGTAGCCGTGGTGCAGCGCGGCCCACAGCGGCCCGGGGACGGGCCCCGATCGCCCGCGGTCCAACCACGCCACGAGCGCGGGATGCACGTGCCAGACCGCGAACGTCAGGTGCTCACGGTCGCCCTGTCCGGGCCGGGCGTACCAGCGAGCACAGGCGAGGGTGTTGTTGACGTAGGCCCCGCCGACGAGATCGGCCGCCAGGACGGCCGACGCCGCGGTGGCGGCTCGGCCGCCACCCCGACCCCGGGCCAGCGCGGCTGCCATCAGGGCGCCGCCCGCCATCGTCGTCGCCGTCAGCGCGTGGTCGAGCCGTGTGGCCTCGGGGCCGACGAACCTCCCCCACGCCTCGCGGATCACCGGGCCACCTTCCGGGGGAAGAGCACGGCGGCCATCCAGACGGCGAGCGCCACGAACCCGGCGCACCACAGGACGCCGATCCACCACTCGTTCCCGGGGTTCTGGCCGTTGAGCAGGGCTCGGGAGGCGTCGATGACGGGCGTCATCGGCTGGTGCTGAGCGAAGCCCTGCAGCCAGCTCGGCATCGACTCCACCGGCGCGAAGCCCGAGGAGACGTACGGCAGGAACAGCAGCATGAACCCGTACCCGCTGGCGGACTCGGCCGAGCCTGCGACCATGCCGAGCACCGCGAAGACCACGGTGATGACGAGGATCCACAGGGCGACCAGCCCGACGGAGCCGAGCAGCTGGAGGAACGACGCGTCGGTACGGAAGCCGACCGCCAGCGCCACGGCGAAGACCACCGCGGTGGCCAGCAGGTTGCGCACCATGGAGGACACCGCGTGCCCCAGCAGCACGGTGACGGACGGGAAGGGCATGGTGCGCAGGCGGTTCATGAAGCCGGTCGTCATGTCGTTGCTGACGACCACCGCCGTGTAGGACGCCCCGAACCCGGCGGCCGTGACGACGATCGCCGGCAGCACATACGAGAGGTAGGCGTCGCTCGAGGTGGAGCCGTCACCGCTCACGTCCATCGCGCCACCCATCACGTAGGTGAAGATCAGCATGAGCATGATCGGCAGGATGACGGCCATGAGGAGCGACTCGGCGTCACGGAACGAGTGCTTGAGGCTCCGCACGGAGAAGACCTTGAGCGCGGTGAGGAAGCCGGCGCCGGACATCGGCGTGACGGCCGGAGAGGCGTGGGCCCCCTGGGACGCCTGCCCGGTCGTGGGGAGGGTGTCGGTCGTGGTCACGGGGTGACCTCCTTCGCGGTGGTCGTGGGCGACGCGGCGGTCGAGGGGGACGCGGTGGTCGAGGGCGTCGCGGTCCCGGTGAGCTCGAGGAAGACCTCGTCCATGGTCGGGGTGCGCACGGTGATGCCGACGTCGGGTCGGCGGCGGGCGACCTCGGCGACCTCCCGCGCAACGTCGGCGGCGGAGCCCCGGGTGGGCAGCGTCTCGACGATGTGGCCGGCGTCGTCGTGCAGCTGGATGGTCGATCCACCGACGCGTTCCTTGAGCTGGGCGGGGGTGCCGTCGGCGACGATCCCGCCGTCGTTGAGCACCATGATGCGGTCGGCGAGCACGTCGGCCTCCTCCAGGTACTGGGTGGTCAGCACGATGGAGGTTCCGGCGTCGGCCAGGGAGTTGATCTCGTCCCAGAGCGCCTGCCGGCTACGGGTGTCGAGGCCCGTGGTGGGCTCGTCGAGGAAGATCAGCTGCGGCCCGGCGATGAGGCTCACCGCGATGTCGAGCTTGCGCCGCATCCCGCCGGAGTAGGTCGAGGTGCGCCGGCCGCTCGCCCCGGTCAGGTCGAAGCTCTCCAGCAGCTCGTCGGCGCGACGCCGCGCATCCTTGCGGGAGAGCCCGAAGAGCTCACCCATCATCAGCATGTTCTCCATGCCGGACAGCGAACCGTCGACGGCCGCGTACTGGCCGGTCAGGGAGATCAGCCCCTGGAGCCGCTTCCGGTCACGACGCACGTCCATGCCGAGCACGCGCGCCTCGCCGGAGGTGGCCGGGACCAGGGTGGACAGGATGTTGACCAGGGTGGTCTTCCCCGCCCCGTTGGGCCCCAGCAGCGCGTGGATGCCGGGCGGAAGGCTCAGGTCGAGGTCGCTGAGGACCTGGTGCCTGCCATAGCTCTTCGAGAGACCCGAGATCTCGACGAGCGGCACATCTGTGTATGTCATGCACTGAGTGTGCCATACACAGTCTGTGACGTACACAGATGTCGCGCGGAGCGACCCGCTTCACCTCCGCCGGTGGGAGGATGCTCGGCATGACCGACGCCACCGAGACCGGGCTGCCGCGCGCCGTGGCCATCGCCTGGGGCATGCACGAGGTCCCGCAGCGCGGGCCCAGCCGCGGCCTGAGCCACGAGCGGATCGTCGAGGCCGCCATCGAGATCGCCGATGCGGAGGGACTCGCCGCGGTCACCATGCAGGCGGTCACCCGGTCCCTGGGGTTCACCACGATGTCGCTCTACCGGTACGTCTCGGGCAAGGAGGAGCTGCTGTGGCTGATGCAGGACGCCGCGCTCTCCGTGCCGGAGACGCTCGAGCTTCCGTCCGACTGGCGGGAGGCCCTGCGCGACTGGGCGGACATGGTGCGCCACGCCTATCGGGACCACCCCTGGGTGCTCGAGATCCCGCGCGGGCCGATCTCGGTCCTCATGCCCAACAGCATCCGCGCGGCCGACCACGGCCTGGCGGCGATGAAGGACCTGCCGCTGGAGGCCGACGAGAAGATCGGCCTCATCCTGGTGATCTCCCAGCACGTCGCCTCGGTCGTCGAGCTGGAGCAGAACCTGGCCGCCACGGGGAACGTCGCGGTGACGGCCGAAGGGGCCCGGACCCTCGCCGAGGTCGTCACGCCCGAGCGGTTCCCGCACCTGGAGCCGGTGATGCAGTCGGGCAGCTACGTCATCAGCGAGGTCCCCGTGGTCGAGACCGACGAAGGCGTCGAGTCCGAGTACGACCTGGGCCTGGATCTCATCATCGCCGGACTCGAGCAGCGGGTCCGGTCGGCCGAGGAGGACTGAGCCCCGGAGGACCCGATGCACGACGGCGTCCGGCCCCTGCCCGCGTGTCGACTACGGCGCCGGCCGGCTCGCCCGCCGCCCGGGACTCGGCCGGCTCGCGAGCCCGACGGCGACCGAGACCATGACGAGCCCGGCGATCTCGGCGGCGTTGGGCACCTGGCCGAGCACCACGAGCCCGACGATCAGCGAGGTCACCGGCAGCAGCGAGCTGAGCAGCGCGAACATCGACGCGGTGAGCCGCCTGAAGGCCAGCTGGTCGATGACGTAGGGCACCACGGACGACAGCACCGCCACCCCGACGACGAACGGCAGGAGGTCGGGCGCGAGCAGCGGCCCGGAGCCGGGTATCCCGATCGGCGCGTACATCAGCGCCGCGATCGCCAGGCCGACGGCGAGCGTGTCCGCCCCCGGCACTCGCGCCGCCTGGCGCTGTCCGACCCACATGTAGGTCGCCCACGTGGCACCCGCCAGCAGCGCGTAGATCGTCCCGACGAGCTGGTCGGTGTCGGCGAGGTCCACGCCCAGGCCACCGATCGTCGCCACGCCGGCGAAGGCGAGGACGACCGCCACGCGGTTGAGCCAGCCCCGGCCGCCGATCGCGGCGAGGAGCACGGGGCCGAGGTACTCCAGCGACACGGCGGTCCCGAGCGGCAGCCGGGCGATGGACTCGTAGAACAGCAGGTTCGTGCCGCCGAGCGCCGCCCCGAAGGCCGCGGTCCAGCCGAGCGCCACCCACGGCCGGTCGCGGGGCCATCGGCGCCAGGGGCGCCGCCACGCCACGAGGATGATCGCCGCCAGCAGGATGCGCGCCCAGCCCACGGCGAGGGCCGGCGAGGAGACGAACAGCCCGACGGCGAGACCCGAGCCCACGTAGCTCGACGTCCCCGCGGTGAGGAAGTAGACGGGCGGCGGCACGGAGCCGACGAGTCGGCCCAGCCGGCCCGGGCCACGTCCGGGCGGCCCGCCGCCGGGCGTGCCGTTCGACGTCGCGCCCCCTCCCCGGGCCGTCACGAGAGCAGGCCCGTGGCCGTGACGACCACCGGCACGCTGAGCAGGCTGGTGACGAGGACCGCGCGGCGGGCGAGATCGACGTGCGTGCCGTACCGCATGGCGTAGACGAACACGTTCTGGGCGGTCGGCAGGGCGGCCACCACGACGACGCCCAGCAGCACGTCACCCTCCAGTCCGACGACGGGTCCCCCGATGGTCCAGGCGAGCAGCGGTCCGAGGAGCACGCGCAGGACGATCGCGGTCCAGACCACGGCCGCGGGCTCCCGGTCCGGGCCGGCACCCCCGCCGTGGATGGACATGCCGAAGGCGAGCAGGAGCATCGGCACGGTCATGTCGGCGAGCATCCCGACGGGCAGCCCGACGGCGGCCGGCAGGGTGATCCCGGTCAGCGAGAGCGTCAGCCCCGCGAGCACGCCCAGCACGGGTGGTGACGTGATCGGGGAGAGGACGCGTCGCCAGCCCGAGCCGGTCCGCCCGGTGAAGCGGTTGAGCAGGGCGAAGCTCAGCGGCGCGAGGACGAGGAGCTGGAGCATCATCGCGGGGACGACGGGCGCGGCGGTGCCGACGGCGAGGACGAGGATCGGCAGCCCGATGTTGCCGGCGTTGACGTAGGAGGCGCTCAGCGCACCGACGACGGTGCCCGCGGCGTCGATCCTCAGGACCGTGCGGGCGAGGATCGCGTAGAGCGCCGCGACGAGCAGGGCGGCGACGATCGTGACGACGGCGGCGAGGGACAGGACGTGCGCGACGTCGGCCTCGGCGACCGTGCGGAGCATGAGCATGGGCACGCCGACGTAGAACACCACCGTGCTCAGGGTGTCCGCCCCACCCTTGCCGACGACGCCGATCCGCGCGAGCACGTAGCCCGCGGCGGCGATGAGCGCGAGGCCGAGGAAGCCGGTGACGACGCCGGTCACGACGCTCCGCCGCGGCGCGGGCCGACGACGGTCGCGACGAGCGCGAGGTGGTCGGACACCGGCAGCCGGTGGGTCTCGCCGGTGGCGGTCGCACCGGCGGCGCCGGGCGGGCCGAGGGCGCCGAGCACGTGGTCGATCTGCCGCCGGGGGGCGTGCGCCGGGAACGTCGACCCGACGCCGAGGGACGAGAGGCCGGTGACTGCGGCGACGTCGTCGGGGCCGAGGTTGAGGTCGCCGGCGAGGACGTGCGGGCCGGGGAGCGTCCGCAGGCGGCCCGCGACGGCACGGAGCTGCGCGCGGGCGGCGTCGCCGTCGGTGCTCAGGTGCGTGGCGGCGACGGCGAGGGGCCCGTCCGGCGCGTCGATCTCGGCGGCGAGCGCCACCCGGGCCTCGTCACGACGCACGGCGAACGGACCGAGGCGCAGCACGGGCCCGCCGACGGCCAGCGGGTGGGCGCTGCGCAGGACCCGCAGGTCGGCGGGGAAGCCCCACGCGTGCCAGGCCCGCACGGGCAGCCGGCTCAGCAGCGCGACCCCGTAGGCCGGCCGCCAGGCCGTCGGCGCGAACGGGGGCCGGAACCTCGGGCCGCCGCGCGGACCGACCTCGGCGGCGGCGAGGCGCCACCACGGCATCCGCAGCATGCGCGCGAGGACCCGCGCCTGGTCGACATAGCGGGAGCGCCGCTGGCCGCGGTCGACCTCCTGGAGCGCGACGACGTCGAGCTCCAGGCCTGCGAGCGCCCGCCCCGCGGCGACGAGCGCGCGGTGCGTGGCGGGCAGGCCCGGGTGCGAGTGCGAGTCCGGGCGCGGGTGCGAGTCCGGGCGCGGGTCGTCACCGCGCGACGGCGAGCCGTGCTGGAGGTTGACCGTGGCCACCCGGAGCGGGCGGCCGGCCATCAGGCCGAGGGCTCGGACCTGGCGGGGCCCCCGGGCGCGTCGCCCGCGGGGGCGAAGGACAGCGAGACCGAGTTCATGCAGAAGCGGTCGCCGGTGGGGGTCTGCGGCGCGTCGTCGAAGACGTGCCCGAGGTGCGAGCCGCAGCGCCGGCACCGGACCTCGGTGCGGACCATGCCGAGGGTGCGGTCCTCGATCAGCTCGACGGCGTCGGAGTCCTGCGGGGCGTAGAAGGACGGCCAGCCGCAGTGCGCGTCGAACTTGGTCTCCGAGCGGAAGAGCTCGGCGCCGCAGGCGCGGCACGAGTAGATGCCCTCGCGGTCCTCGTGCAACAGCTCGCCCGTGCCCGGGCGCTCGGTGCCCGCGAGGCGGAGCACCTGGAACTCGGCGGGGTCGAGGATCTCCCGCCACTCCTCGTCGGTCCTGCTGACGGCGTAGTCGCCGGTGGAGGTCGTCATGGGTCCATCGTGCGCCTGTTCCGCGGAAACGTCACGTGCGGTCCAGAGCCGATGACGCACCGCACAACCGTCGAGCTCAGTCGCCGCCGGCACCTCCGCCGTCGCCGCCGTCGTGGCCCCGTCCCGCGCCGCCCTCACCGGGACCGGCACCCAGGTCCGAGCCGTCGCGGCCGTAGACGACCCCGCGGCCACGGGGGCCCCGCGCGTCCTCGTCGGGGTCCCGCACCTGCGCGCCGTGCTCGGTCTCCGGGTCGGCGCCCGACGCGCTCCACGCGCCGTCGGCGTCGTCCTCGATGTCGCCGAAGCCCTCCGGGTCGGCACCCGCGAAGCCCTCCGCATCGGCGTCGGCGAAGCTCTCGGCCTCGACGGCCGGGAGCACCGAGGTCTCCCCCGACCGCGCCGGACGCACGTCCGCCGACGGCACCGCACCCAGGTCGCCTGTGACCTCGACCGGCCCCTCGACGACGGGGGTGGCGTCGGGCGGCACGGGCCGCTCGTCGGACGTGAGGGCGTCCTCGCCGTGCTCCTCGGCAGCGCCGCCGTCGCCGGTCCCACCGCCCGTGGCGACGGCTCCGAAGGCGACGGCGGCCGGGTCGTGCGCGGAGTCGTCGTCGCCGTCCAGGGCGAGGTTCTCCCCGGTGCTGGCCGCACGCCGGCGCTCGACGTTCGCCTCGAGCTCGGCCTGCACGGCCTCGTCCGGGCCCGTGAACTTGGCACCCCGCTCCTCGTTCTCCGGGGATCCGGTGTACATCGAGGAGGCGTGCGTGCCGGTGGTGGCGGACGCGGCCGTCCTCGACGCCCCGGTCGGTGCGTCACCGATCGGCGCCTTGCCGGCCGGCGCGGCGGAGCGGGCGCTCGGCGCCGAGAGGCCGCGACCGAACCGGTAGACCAGGCTCGTGCGCAGGGGTCCGAGGGGGTACTCGTCGTGCAGACCGGGGACGTCCGCGGAGCCGGTGCGCACCATGTCGTCGGGGTAGCCCGGGGGGTACACGGCAGCCGTGTTCGCCGAGCCGGCGGAGATCGCCGACACCGCTGAGGTCCGGGACCTGGCGGTCCAACCCACCGGTCCCTGCCCCGCCATCGCTGCGGACCCGGCCGACGGGGCCGACGCACCGGTCGCGGCCGCTTCCGTACCCGACGCTCCGGCGCCGGCCGCACCCGCCTCGCCGGTACCTGCACCGACGTCCGCCGCGCCGGCGCCTGCCCCTCGGGCGCGGCGGCCGGACCGGGCGTCACGGCCCGTGCCGCGGCGGCCGGTCGACGTCGGCGACTGCCCCGACGGCGCGGACCGGTCCGAGCGGGACGCGGCGAGCGCCTCCTCGAGGGCCTCCGTGCTCATCACCGTGGTCTGGGAACCGGTGTCGTCGTGCCGTCCCACCGGTCCGGACCTGCCGATGGCGCCGCCGGACTCACGCGCCCGACGCCGGTCCTCCCGCGCGGCCCGGCGGCGCGCACGTCGCGCCGACGACTCCCGCTGCTTGCGCCGCTCGATCGTCTCGCGGCTCTCCTGCTGCACCGCATACTCCTGCGCGCGGGCCTGGTCGCGGAACTCCTTGTCCAGGTCGGCGAGCTCGGCCAGGTCGGCGTCGAGCTCGGCCTGCTCGTCGAGGTCGCGCGGGCGCGGCGGCACGAGCGCATCCGGCGGCGGCACGATGTCCTCGATCCGCGTGCGGGGCAGGGCGTAGGGAGCACGGGTCTGCAGGAAGTCGAGCAGCTCCTCGCGCAGGTAGTACCTGAGGTCGACGAGCGTGCCGGGGTCCTTGGCGGAGACGAGCGCGCGGACGGTGACGTACCCGCCGACGGCGTCGAACACCTGGAAGATGCCGAGGTTCTTGTCCCAGAGCGGAGTGCGGTCGAGGAGCCGTTGCATCTCGGCCCGCATCGCGGGCACGGGGACCCGCCAGTCGACGTCGAAGGTGACCGTGCCCAGGATGCTGGTCTCGCGCCGGGTCCAGTTCTCGAACGGGTTGGTGGTGAAGTGCGACGAGGGCAGGATGATCCGCCGGTTGTCCCAGGTCAGGACCACCACGTAGGTGAGGGTGATCTCCTCGATGTATCCGTACTCGCCCTCGATGACGATCGTGTCGTCCACGCGGATCGCGTCCGTGAAGGCGAGCTGGATGCCCGCGAAGAGGTTCGCCAGGGTCCCCTGGGCCGCGATTCCTGCGACGACCGAGAGCACACCGGCCGACGCCAGCATCGACGCACCCGCCGCGCGCGCGCCGGGGAAGGTCAGCAGCACGACCGCGATGCCGATGACCCAGATGACGACGACGCCGACCCGACGCAGCATGACCGCCTGGGTCTGGATCCGGCGGCCGTGGGTGGAGACCTCGCCGTCGCCCGCGCGTTCGCGCACGCCCTTGAGTGCGAAGTCCTCGGCCACGTTCGCGAGCGCGGCCACCAGCCACGTGATCGCGACGATGATCGCCACGACGAGCGAGTGCTGGATGGTGCCGCGCCAGCCCGGCACCTGCGCCTCCGGGGGCAGGCGGGTCGCGAGGTAGAAGCCGATCGTGGCACCGATGACCATGAGCAGCAGGCGCACCGGAGCCTTGATGCGTGCGTAGACGATCCTGATCGGCGCACGCCGGCGCGCGAGCACCCCGAACACGGCGCCCAGCAGGAGGGCGACAGCGAGACCGGCGGCGGCGCCGACGAGCGAGCTGAACGCCACGGAGAGGACGTCGAGGGTGGTCTCGATGGCCTGCTCGGTCGTGTCCTCTTCCATGGCTCCCAGGCTAGGGGCCGACGTCGGGCGCCGTGCCGGAGCGTCCGCGCGGAGGTGCGCAGTCTCACGGGGCGCGGCGCCCCTCGACCTGTGCGCGACGGGCGGTCACGCCTGCGCACGGGGCGCTCACGACGGGTCGGCGCCGGGCAGCTCCGCGAACGAGTACGGCGGCCAGGGCCCGAGGAACCGGATCCGTACCGCCGGCTGCTCCGAGGCGATCGCCGAGAGCTCCGCGCCGAGCTCCTGCTGGCGGGGCGCGCGCACGAGGCACGACGCCGTGAGCACGGGGACGAGTCCGGTCTCCCGCGCGGGCGAGCGGTACTCCTCGATCTCGACGCAGTGCCCGGCGATCCTCGTCCGGAGCTCGGGGTAGAGGTCGTCGGCGGCGCGGTCCGTGATCTCCTTGCCCATCTTCTCGGCGCGCTTCTCGAGCAGCCGGCGCACCCCCGCGGGCCGGTCCGCCATCTCGTCCGCGATCTGCCGCATCTCCGCGTTCGAGGCCGCGTACTCCTCGTGGTCCAGCGAGACCTCCACCCTCAGCTCCGACGTGCCGGTCAGCTCGTCGAGCCTGCGCCGCAGCGCCGGGCCCTCGGTCATCAGCCATGCGGTGAGCTGAGCCTCCGCCGTGGCCCCGGTCTCGGCGTCGGGCCGGACGATGACGTTGAACGAGACCGGCAGGACGGCGCCCGCCCCCTCCCACGCGTCCTCGACGACGTCGCTGTGCTGCAGGATCCACAGCTTGACGTCGTCGTCGGGGCCGTCGTAGGGAGCCGCGGCGTGCCGGTGGACCACCGCGCGGGGTCCACCGACCGGTCCGACGACGTCGAGCGCTGCCCCGTCGATCCCGCTCACCCGCGGTCGGTGGTCGCCGGCGGGGACGACCGCGTAGACGTAGAGCGTCACCTCCGCGGAGCCCGCGGAGCCACCGGTGCCGTCGGGATCGGGCGTCACGGGCCCTCCCTGCGGTTCTCCTCCGCCCAGCGAGCGGGGTTGATCAGCTTGTCGACGACCTCGTCGACGACGTCGTCGAGTCCACGGTGGAGGTCGGTGACGGAGTCGGTGATCCCGTGCTCGGACTTGATCTGGTCCATGGCCTCGTCGAGCTCGAGCAGCGCCTCGCCCAGCCGGTCCTGCTCCTCCTCGGTGAGGTCGCCGCCCTCGGCCTCGGCCGCCTCCCGGTCCGCGGCCTCCTGCTCGAGGGCGTCCTCGTGCGAGGTGACCAGCTCGCCGTCGCGGATCTCGCCGCGCCAGCCCTCGACGCCGTCGGGGTCGAGGATCGTCTCGGTCATCACGTGGTGCACGAAGAACTTCATCTCGAGCCGGGCGCGACGACCCGCGGCGCGCCAGATGTTGGCCGTCTTCTCGACGAAGCCCTGCGGGTGGTACTCGAGGACCATCACCATGCGCGTGAGCCGCGGCGCCACCTCGTGGAACGAGACGCTGCCGCTGATGTGGCCCTTCTCGCCGGTCGACTCCCACACGATGTGCGAGTCCGCGACCTGCTCGGTGATCGTCGCGTCCCAGGTCCGGTGCGACCACATCACCTGCCCCTTGATCGTCACCGTGACGTCGTCGTCGCCCCGCTCGGCGTGCTCGACCTTTTTCATGAAGTCGGGCCACTCCTCGAACTGGGTGAACGCGTTGTAGGCGGCGCTCACGGGCACGCCGAGGTCTGCCGACTCGACGATGTTCATGAACTTGAAGTCGCCGGACCCGCCGCTCGAACCGCCACCGAACGCGCCGGCGATCTTGTCCTTGATCCCGGTGCCCGCCGCGGACAGCGCAGCCTTGGCGGGGGACTCGCCCTCGGCGATCTTCTATGCGCCCGCCTTCGCGGCCTCGCCGGCGGAGCCTCCCGAGCCCTCGAAGCGGTCGACGAGGTCGTCGACCCGGTCGCCGGCCGAGGACAGTGCCTTGCGGCCGGCCGTCTTGGCGAACTCGATCGCCTGCTGCTTCAGTCCCTCCAACGCGGAGCCCGAGGTGTTCTCGCTGGTTGCCTCACTCATCCGACTCCTCCTTGGCCTTGCTGGAGGCGCCCGACGACGACTTCGAGCCAGAGGTCGAACGCTTGGCTCGGCCGCCGGACGCGGCGCGCTTGGCCCGACTGCCCGTCCCGGACCTGCTGCCCGAGCTCGATGTCTTGCTGCGGGTGGGCTTCTTGGGCTCGGACTTCTCGTCCTCTGCCGCCTCGGCCGACTCGTCGTCGTCCGCGGGATCGGCATCGTCAGAGTCGGCGTCGTCCTTCGGGGCGTCGCCGGACTCCTCCTCGTCGGGGGCGTCCTCGGCGTCCGGCGCGTCGTCCGACGGCGCCTCGTCGGCGGGCGCGTCGTCGTCGGACTCGGAGTCTGCATCCGTCGAGGACGACGTGTCCATGGACGCGTTCAGCCTGTCGGTCTGCTCCTTGAGCTTCACGCTCAGCGTGTCGGCGCCCTTGGCCGCGAACGCCGTGGCCGCATGCTTCCCGGAGTCGGCCAGTCGGCCCGTCACCTTCTCGCCCAGCTCCTTGAGCTCGGGCGTGGCCTCGGTGAGCTCCTTCAACGCGCTCGATATCTTGTCCCGGTTGCCGGCCGCCTTGGACCCGGCGATCGCGCCCGCGATGGTCAGGGCCAGGCCCAACTTCTTGGTCCGGCCGAGCAGGTAGCCCGCCAGCACCAGTCCTGTCACTTTCACCTTGCTAGCCATGTGCGTCCTCCGAACGTGTCGCGGTCGACTGCTGCCGCCGGCCCCCGGATGACGGTGAGGCTCGGTTGCCGGCGTTGGTGCTGCCCTGCGTGTGCCCAGAACCGGGTGCCCTCAACGCACGGCCTGACCTGCTCGCCGACGGGGCAGGTGGTCCGGGCCTGCTCACTGCACTGCTCGCAGGACGCGCCCCCGCTCACTGGGGGGACGCGCGGTTGGTACGTGCTCGCTGGTCGGCGCGCTGGACCGGTCCTGCTCGCCGAGGGAGGCGCGGTCCGAACCTGCGGCGGTCGGGCCGGCGTCAGCCCCAGCCGAGCTCGTGGAGTCGCTCGTCGGAGATGCCGAAGTGGTGGGCGATCTCGTGGACAACCGTGACGGCGACCTCGTCGACGACCTCCTCGACGTCCTCGCACCACCGCAGCGTCGGCCCGCGGAAGATCGTGATGCGGTCGGGCAGGGAGCCGGCCCAGCCGTCGTCGCGGTCGGTCAGCGGGGTCCCCTCGTAGATGCCGAAGAGCTCGCCCGCCTCGACGCCGTCGAGCTGCTCGGGCGTGGCCTCCTCCTCGACGAGGACCACCACGTTGTCCATCGCGGCGGCGAGCTCGGGCGGGACGAGGTCCAGGGCGTCGGCCACGGCCTCCTCGAACTCCTGCTCGCTCATCTCCACCACGCCCCCATCGTCGCACCCCGCGATGTGCGGCGGCCGGACGGGCGGGCGCTCCATCGGCGTCGAGGGCGCGGGTGTGCGTCGAGGGCGCGGGTTCCCTCCGCAGGCCCGGGTACTCACCGCAGGCCCGGGGTCCCGCCGAGGACGCGGTCTCCCGCCGAGATGACGAGCAACGCGCCGAGAGGACCGACGGCGGGGATCCACTCGGCACGGCAACCGCGCCCTCGAGGACACACCGCGTCCTCGACACGGCAACCGTGCCCTCGGCACAGCAACCGCGTCCTCGACAGCGCACCGCATGGTCCGCGCGGCATGACGGAGCGCACACCCCAACCGGTTGGAACCACCCCGGCGAGCAACCTATGCTTGTCCAGGCCTCAGGACGCCTGGGCGACGGGAGTCATTGGCCCCCATCGTCTAGCGGCCTAGGACCCCGCCCTTTCACGGCGGTAGCACGGGTTCGAATCCCGTTGGGGGTACGCTCCTCGACCGGAACGTCCTGAGCACGGCAGTACCAGCACGACCAGAAGTACACAGCAAGGCCCTGTAGCGCAGTTGGTTAGCGCGCCGCCCTGTCACGGCGGAGGTCGCGGGTTCAAGTCCCGTCAGGGTCGCAGTCGAGCCGGTCGGACGGCCGCGCATCGGCGCAGGGCTCTGTAGCTCAGTTGGTAGAGCGTCCGACTGAAAATCGGAAGGTCACCGGATCGACCCCGGTCGGAGCCACTGCAGGCAAGGGGCCGGATCCCACGCGGGTCCGGCCCCTTGCTCATGCCCGACGACGCGAACCGCGCCGGGTCCATGCCCGACGACGAAGCCCGACCCGGCCCCGATGTGACGTCCGCGCGGCCGGACGGGCAGGCCAGGTGAACGGGCGCGAGGGCGGTGAACCTGTCACGCGGCCATTCTCAAGATGCCGATGCCGCACCGGCCTGCGAACATCGGGAGCACACGCGGTGCCGCACGGCGCCGCCGTCGAAGGGAGTGCACATGTCCTTGTGGCTGATTCTCATCGTTGCGGGCGTCATCATGCTGGTCATCGGCGTCGCGGTCGAGGCGGCGCAGTTCCTCATCTGGCTCGGCATCGCGATCGTCGTGGTGTCGCTCATCCTGAGCCTCCTCAGGCGGGGCAAGAACCGCGTGTAGCGACGCGTGACGGAGGGGGCCGGATCAACGAGATCCGGCCCCCTCTCGCATGTTCGGGAGCGCCGCTCAGGGCGGGAGCGCCCCTCAGGACGGGAGCGCCGCTCAGGAGAAGCGGTAGATCCCGAGCGTGTCGGACCCGTCGCCGTCCCAGTCGCCCACGTAGGTCTCGTCGGCGGCGCGGCCGTAGTCGATCTGCGTGTCGGCCCAGCCGGACTCCATGGAGTTGCGCACGAAATAGGTGAACCCGCGGCGCACGGCGAAGGTGTCCTCGCCGTCGGCGTCCCAGTCGCCCACGTACACGTCGTCGCCGGCCCGGCCGTAGGTGAGCTCGGCGTCGGCCCAGCCGGACTCCATCGTGTTCGACACGAAGAACTCGTTGCCGCGCCGCACGGTGAACGTGTCGATGCCGTCGCCGTCCCAGTCGCCCACGAGCACCTCGTCGCCCGCGCGCCCGTACTGCAGGACGACGTCGGCCACGCCCGAGGTCAGCGAGTTGCGGATGTGGAACTCGTTGCCGCGCCGCACGGCGAAGGTGTCCGTGCCGTCGCCGTCCCAGTCGCCGACGTAGACCTCGTCGCCCGCGCGCCCGTAGGTGAGCTCGACGTCGGGCTGGCCCGGGGTGTTGTTCTGGCGGATCCGGTACACGGCGTCGCGCCGGTAGGCGATCGTGTCGGTGCCGTTGCCGTCCCAGTCGCCCACGTAGAACCGGTCGTAGTAGCTGCCGAAGCTGAAGATCGAGGTCGCGCTGGTGGTGAAGGTGTTCGCGAGGAAGAACCCCTCGTCGATGCCGTGCCGCACCCCGGTCGTGACCGCGACCGTCGAGTGGTGCAGCCAGCCCGACCTCGAGCCGGACGTCACGCGGTACCAGCCGTCGATGAGCGCGTCGACGACCTCGATCCGCGCCCCCGACGCGAGCGAGGCCACGTGGTTGTCGTCCGCGAAGGCGCGTGACGAGCGCAGGATGGTGGCCGCCGTCGTGCGGGCCTGGGGCTCGCCGGAGCGCACCGGGGAGACGTTCGAGGCGTGCGCCCAGCCGGTGACCCCGTCGTTCGCCCGGACGCGCACCCAGTCGCCGGTCTTGTCCCCGGGCCAGCCGGTCATCGGCGTGAAGTGCGTGGCGGTGGTGAGCACGCGGGCGCCCGACGACGCGGAGGCGCGGATCGGCGTCGATCCGATGGCGTAGTACTGGCAGGTCGCGGGCGTCTCCATCGGGACGGCGCGCACGGCCGCGGCCCGCAGGTCGACGCCGCGGCCGGCGAACCAGGCGATCGGCTCGACGCGGGTGCCGCGCAGGTAGGCGTCGAGCCAGATCTCGAGGTGGAGGTGCGGGCCGGTGGACACGCCGGTCGATCCGACGTCGGCGATCCGCTGTCCGGCGCGCACGGTGTCCCCCACCCGCACGTACCGGTCGCGGTCCAGCGTGTGGGAGTAGCTGGCGAAGACGTGCCGGCCGTCGATGGTGTGCCGCACGAGCAGCCACTCCCCCGCGACCGGGTCGTTGAGCTGGTTGACGACGACGCCGTCCGCGATCGCGTACAGCGCCGTGCCCGCGGGGGCACCGAAGTCGACGCCGCCGTGGCTGGTCGAGCCGTACCTGATGGGGATGCAGCGCGGCCCCATGTAGGAGGTCAGCGCGTACGTGCTCGTCCCCAGCGGCCCGACGACCCCGCGGTTCCCCGCGGGTGGGGCGTCGACCTCGGCCAGCGGTCCCGCGGTGATCGGGGCGGTGCTCTGCGTGCGCGGGACGAGCTCGCCCTCCCGGATCGGGTCGTCCGAGGGGGCCGGGTTCTCGGGCAGCTCGTCCGTCTGGTCCTCCGGCGCCGGGACCGTGGTGGGTTCCTCGGTGCCGTCGGAGGTGCCGGTGCCGTCGGAGGTGCCGGGGTCCGCGGCGGCGGGGCCGGCGAGCGAGAGGAGCAGACCCAGCCCGACGGCGGAGCTCAGGCCGGTCAGGCGTGGTCGCCCACCGGAGCCGGTCAGTCGTCGTCGCCCTGGGCGGGCGGTCGGGGAAGGAAGGGAAGAGCGCACGGTGGACCTCGGGTGGCCGGGAAGGGGGGAGCCGGGGACAGCGTGCCACCGTCACGGCAACGGGAAGTCGTTATGCGTGCCCGGTCGCCGAGTGTTCATCCCCCTCGCCGACGGACGAGCGCCGTCCCTCCCCGCGAGTGAGCGCGAATCTGCCCGGCACGTGCAGGTCGGCACCTGGATCGAGAGTCACCACCGGTGACGGACCAGTCTCGACGCGCTGGCCGCGCCCCCACCCCGACCGGTGCCACCGCCGGCCCCGACTCAAGGCGCCCTACGCCGCCGTCACACTGAACACCGCGAGCGACGGCCAGCGACTCCACACAGGTTGACACCGTGCGACAGCCCGTGCACTCGTCATTCTTCCCCTGGTCTCGTCGGCAGGCACGGCCGAACGGCAGCGGGCGATCGCAGATCCGCGGTCCCGGGCACGCACGGCCCACCGACGGTCGCGCGCGCCGACGCCGGCCGGACGAGAGGCGAGCACCATGGCCGACGTGCGTCGCGGCGTCGGCGGACTGACGCTCCAGTCGTCACCGACGTCGTTCCTGTTGGGGTGGAGTGACCTCCCGCATTACGCTGAGCGGGATCAACGCCGGCGGCGCGTTCCGCGGCCGGTGACACGACACGGAGGAGCTGATCCACGGTGAGCCAGTCCGACCTGGGGGGCGTCGACCCCACGGAAGCACGCCGGGCCCCGGGGTTCGCCCCGAACGCGCCCGCCGAGGAGCCGTCGATCGGCGAACTCTTCAGTCGTATGTCGCAGCAGGTCAGCGCGCTGGTCAAGGGCGAGATCAACCTGGCCAAGGCACAGGCCACCGAGAAGGTCGCCAAGATCTCGAAGGGCGCGATCTTCCTCGCGATCGCCGGCGTGCTCGCGCTCTACGGCCTCGGCATGGCCTTCCTCACCGCGACCTGGGGGATCGCCGAGGCGCTGCCCCTGTGGCTGTCGGCGCTCATCGTCACGGTCGGGATCTTCCTCGTCGTCGGGATCCTCGCTCTCGTGGGCATCAAGACGCTCAACAAGCACAAGCAGTACACCGTTGCGCCGCAGGAGGGCCTCAAGGAGGACGTCGCGGCCGTGAAGAAGGGGCTCGGCAATGACACGACCTCTGACGAGGAGGTTCAGCGATGACCGTTGAGACGCCGGGCGAGCGACCGGACAAGAAGCAGACGGCCGAGGAGATCCAGGCCGAGATCGAGCGCGCCCGGGCGGACCTGACCTCCACGGTCGGCGAGCTGTCCTACAAGCTCGACCCCAAGCGCCAGGTGGAGGCCGCCAAGGCCGGGGCCAGGGACGCCGTGGGCGGCATGAAGGACAAGGCCACCGGGTTCGCCAAGGGCGTCAAGGAGGGCGACTCCGGGGCGCTGGCGGTCGCCGGCGTCGCGGCCGCCGTCGCGGGCGTGTTCGTCATCGCCGCGATCCGCGGGAAGAAGTAGCGCGGCTCCGCGCAGTACCGGCGCTCCGCGGCACCCCCGCGCAGCCCGGCAGAACAGACCGAAGGGCCGGCCCGGCGTCGAGAGACACCGGGCCGGCCCTTTGCGTGCGTCGGGCTCAGCCGGCCTCGCGGTCGAGCCGCGCGGGATCGATGCCCGACTCCCGCATGAGCTGCGCGACCTGGTCGCGACGGAAGCGCCGGTGCCCGCCCAGCGTGCGGACCGCGTCGATCTTCCCGGCGTTCGCCCAGCGCGTGACGGTCTTGGGATCCACGCGGAAGTACCCGGCCACCTCCCCGGGCGTCAGCAGATCCTTCGGCGGCGTCGCGTCCATGTTCTCCACCCCTCGGTCCTCGTGGCCGCACCCGTCCCCGCGGCCCCATCCGTTCCTCCCCATCATTGCCCGCCGCTGCGCCGGACGCCTGGGCCGATGGTCCCGACAATTGGGACGTGGACGATCGGCACGCACCTTCGCGCGCCCTGAGCGCGACACGGCGCCCGCCCCCGACGACGCGCCCGCCGCACCGACGGCCACCGCCCGGCACGTTGCTCGGGTGTGCCCCTCGGGTGTGCCCTACGACGCCCTGTCCGGAATGGGCACCTGCCCGGGCGGCGGGGTACGGTGGCCCCACGACAGATACTTGACCACTCAGCCGGGACCCCATCGTTCGCGATGCTTGCCCCGGTTCCTACGTTGGAGGGGGTCGGCTCCATGGGGCGCGGCCGTCAGAAGGCAAAGCAGACCAAGGTTGCCCGCGAGCTGAAGTACTTCAGCCCAGCGACCGACTACGCGGCACTCGAGCGTGAGCTCGCGTCCCGGGGTGACGGTGGCGACGACCAGCGGTCGTACGAGACCACTCCGGCGGACGACGACGAGTGGGACGGCTACTCGGCCCGTTCCTGACACCGGACGCCCGGCACCTGTCGGGCGACGTCAGGACGGGCGGAGCGTGAGCACCACGGTCCGCCGGTAGCGCACACGACATCCACGGCGTCTCGGCGCCGTGGCTCCGTCGTGCCCGTGACCAGGGCACAAACCGGACCATGCCCGACGACGGCGAACCGCACGCGTCGGCCGACAGTAGTCCGCTCACTCGTCCGGCGTACGGGCAGAAAGCCCCTCACTCGTGGGACCGGGGTCAGCCGGCGCGGTAGCTCCCGCGCAGGTGGACGGCGCCGCCGGCCACGCCCTTCGTCCCGCTGACGACGCGCGCGCCGTCCGGCACCGCACCGGGGTCCTCGCCGATCTCGCCGATCACCCGCGTGGGCACTCCCGCCGCGTCGAGCAGGGCCGTCGCCTCGTCGACGCGCTCGGGCGCGAGGACGGCCACCATCCCGACGCCGAGGTTGAGCGTGCCCTCGAGGTCGTCCCAGGGGACGCGGCCGAGCGCCTGCACGAGCCCGAAGACCGGCGGCACCTCCCACGCGCCGCGGTCGACGTCGGCCACGAGCCCCGTCGGCAGCACGCGCGCGAGGTTCGCGGCGAGACCACCCCCGGTGACGTGCGTGAACGCGTGCAGGTCCGCCCCCAGCGCGCGGGCGAGGTCGAGCGACGGCCGCGTGTACAGCCGCGTCGGCTCGAGCAGTTCCTCGCCCAGGGTGCGACCGAGCTCGGGCACGTCGCGGTCGAGCGCCCAGCCGGCCGTCTCCACCACGCGCCGCACGAGCGAGTAGCCGTTCGAGTGGAGCCCGGAGGAGGCCATGGCCAGCAGCACGTCGCCGGAACGGACCCGCTCGGGGCCCAGGACGTCGTCGGCGTCGACCGCGCCGGTCGCCGCGCCGGCCACGTCGTACTCGTCCGCAGCCATGAGCCCCGGGTGCTCGGCGGTCTCCCCGCCCAGCAGCGGCACGCCGGCCACCTCGCAGGCGGCGGCGATCCCGCGGACGATGTCGGCCACGCGCACGGGGTCGACCTTCCCGCACGCGATGTAGTCGGTCATGAGCAGCGGCGTCGCGCCGACCACCACGATGTCGTCGACGACCATCGCCACGAGGTCCTGCCCGATCGTGTCGTGGACGTCCATGGCTCGCGCGATCGCGATCTTGGTCCCGACACCGTCCGTGGAGGTCGCGAGCAGCGGCCGCCGGTAGTCCTTGAGCGCGCTCACGTCGACGAGCCCCGCGAAGCCGCCGACGCCGCCGAGCACGTCGGGCGTGAGCGTGCGCCGCACGGCGGACTTCATCAGCTCGACGGCGCGGTCCCCGGCCTCGGTGTCCACGCCGGCGGCCGCGTAGGTGATCGCCTCGCCGTGCGAGGCCGTGCCCGTCGACGTCGTGCCGTCCGGCGTCGTGCTCCCGATCGGTGGCCGGGACGCGGGGGTGTGCTCCGGCGTCGGGCTCGTGGAGGAGCTCATGCGGAGACCACCGGAGTGAGCGAGGCGTCCTCGTGCGGCACCGGGTAGGCCCCGGTGAAGCAGGCGGTGCACAGGCGATCCGGCGCGATGGCGGTGGCCTCGACCATGCCGTCGACGGAGATGTAGCCGAGCGAGTCGGCGCCGAGGGAGTCACGGATCTGCTCCACGCTCATGCCGTTGGCGATGAGCTCGGCGCGCGTGGCGAAGTCGATGCCGTAGTAGCAGGGCCACTTCACCGGCGGCGAGGAGATGCGGACGTGGACCTCGGCGGCGCCGGCCTCCCGGAGCATCCGCACGAGGGCGCGCTGGGTGTTGCCGCGCACGATGGAGTCGTCGACGACGACGAGCCGCTTGCCCGCGATGACCTCGCGCATCGGGTTGAGCTTGAGGCGGATGCCGAGCTGGCGGATCGTCTGCGTGGGCTGGATGAACGTCCGGCCCACGTAGGCGTTCTTCACCAGGCCCTGCGCGAACGGCAGTCCGGAGGCCTGGGCGTAGCCGATCGCGGCCGGCGTGCCGGAGTCCGGGGTGGGGATGACGAGGTCGGCGTCGGCGGGGGCCTCGCGGGCCAGGACGCGGCCCATCTCGGTGCGCGCGGAGTTGACCGGGCGGCCCGCGATCGTGGTGTCGGGGCGGGCCAGGTAGACGTACTCGAAGATGCAGCCCTTGGGGTCGGCCGGGGCGAAGCGGCTCGAGCGCAGGCCGTCGGCGTCGACGGCGAGGAGCTCGCCCGGCTCGACCTCCCGCACGAACGTGGCACCGACGATGTCCAGCGCGGCCGTCTCCGAGGCCACCGCCCACCCGCTGGGCAGGCGCCCGAGCACGAGGGGGCGGATGCCGTGCGGGTCGCGGGCGGCGTAGAGCGTGTGCTCGTCCATGAACACCAGCGAGAAGGCGCCGCGCAGGAGGGGCAGGACCGCCATGGCGGCGTCACCGAGACCGCCGTCGGAGGGCGGCTCGGTGCCGAGCAGGTGCGAGATGACGGCGGTGTCCGTCGAGGAGCCCTTGCCCAGGTCGCCCGTGAGGTCGGTGCCGGAGCGCTCGCTGACGATGTCGAGCAGCTCGTGGACGTTGGTGAGGTTGCCGTTGTGGGCCAGCGCGACGGTGCCGGTCGCGGTGGGGCCGAGCGTCGGCTGGGCGTTGTGCCAGGCGCGGCCCCCGGCGGTGGCATAGCGCGCGTGCCCGACGGCGAGGTGGCCCTGCAGCGACTCGAGCGCCTGGTCGTCGAAGACCTGGGAGACGAGGCCGGTGTCCTTGTAGACGAGGATCGACTCGCCGTCGGAGGTGGCGATGCCCGCGGCCTCCTGCCCCCGGTGCTGGAGGGCATAGAGGCCGAAGTAGGTCAGCCGCGCGACCTCCTCGCCCGGCGCCCACACGCCGAAGACGCCGCAGGAGTCCTGCGGGCCCTTCTCCCCTGGGATGAGCTCGTGCGAGAGCCGACCGTCGCCACCTGCCACGCCCGCAGTGTCTCACGGGGGTAGGTGGCAGCCGCGGGGCGGTCCGGGGACGGACCGCGTACTCCCCTCACCGAGGCGATGGGAGTTCCCTCCGCCGAGACGATGGGGGATCTGCTGAGTCAGCGGGGAGCACCTTCACCGAGTCAATCGGGTATCCATCGAGGCAGTCGACCGCGGGCACTGACTCGGTGGATTGCCCACTGCCTCGGCGTCGGCGGGGAGCGACCGGCTCGGCGTCGGCCCGGGCCTGCGGGCTCAGCGTCGACGGATGGTCAGCGGGTGGCGCGGGCGGCGTCGGCGAGCGGGACACGCTCCCCCACCTCGACGCCGAGGCGCCCGGCCAGCTCCGCGCTCGTGATCCGCGCCGTGAGGTCGCCCTGCTGGAGCAGGAAGCTGACGTCGAGGATCTCGTAGCGCAGCCGGCCGTCCGCGAGCGCCTCGGCGAACCGCGACCCGCCGGGCGCGAACCGGCACTCGACGAACGCGAAGGTGCGTCGTGCGTCGTCGGCGTGGTCCCAGGCGCGCACCGAGGCCACGACGTCGGCGACCGCCTGCCCGTACCGCTCGACGTTGCCGCGCACCGCATCGGCGACCGTGGCCGCAGCGCCGCCGAGCAGCTCGAAGCCGGGCCAGCCGGAGGTCACGGCGCGCGCCACGAGGTCGTCCCAGCGCACGTCACCGCCGGCGGTGACCTCGACTCCGCCGCACTGGGCGAGGTCGTTCGGGTCGCAGGCAGAGTCGTCGACGACGATGGTCAGCCCCTGGGCGGAGGGGTTCGACGTCGTCGGGGGCGTTGCCGGCGTGGTGGCCATGGCTCCATTGCACGCCGACGGCCCGCGCGGCCGCAAGGGGCGTAGCGCGGACCGACGGGCGCCGGCCACGACGTCGGGGCCCGGGGAGCTGGGCTCGACGTCGGGGCCGTGGCTCGATGCCGGGCTCGGGGCTCGGGGCTCGACACCGGGGCGCTGGGCTCGTCGTCCGGCCCGCGGCGCCGCGTCACATCGCGGTGTAGCCGCCCTCGAGCATGACGGTGCCGCCGGTCATGAAGTCCGACGCCGGGGCCGCGAGGTAGAGGACGAGGTCGGCCACCTCGACGGGCTGGCCGAAACGCCCGAGCGGGATCTTCGCCTTCATCGGGTCGCCCTTCTCGGGCGGGCCCCAGACCTGCTCGCCCATCGGCGTGAGGATCACGGTGGGAGCCACGGCGTTGACCTGGATGTTGTGCGGCCCGAGCTCGCCGGCGAGCACCTTGGTCAGCGAGATCAGCCCGCCCTTGGAGGCGGCGTAGGCGGCGTGGTCGTCGGCGGCGATGACACCGGTCTGGGACGCGATGTTGATGATCTTGCCGTGCCCCTGCTCGATCATGCTCGGGGCGATCTCCTGGGTCAGGGCGAACGGGGCGGTGAGGTTGACGGCGAGCGTCGCGTCCCACTGCTCCTGCGTGAGCTCGGTGTAGGGGGCGATGTGCGCGACGCCCGCGTTGTTGATGAGGACGTCGACATGACCGAAGATCTCGAGCGCCTTCCGGCCCAGCTCGCGCGCGCCGGCCGGGGTGGTGAGGTCGGCGGGCACGAGGTGTGCGGAGCGGCCCTTGGCCCGCACGGCCGCGGCGGTGTCCTCGAGCGCCGCCTCGTCGCGGCCCGAGAGGACGAGGTCGGCACCTGCCTCGGCGAGCACCTCCGCGATCGCCTCCCCGATACCGCGCGAGGCCCCCGTGAGGACGACCTTCTTGCCCTCGAGCGAGAACCGGGTCCTGATGTCCGACATGCGTACTCCTTCGTCGCAGCGTCGGTCCGCCGGACGGGCGTCGTGCGGCCCGGCGGACGCGATGGTCGCGCCGGGCGTTCAGGGGATGGACCGGTCCGGTCACGGATCACGGTCGCGAACCTCGGTCGGCTCGGCGTGCGGCGAGATTATGACTCGCGCGGCAGACGTGTCCACACGGTGCTCACATGCGCGTCACGATCAGGTCTCACGCGGGTGGGGGGCGGGGCGATAACCGGGTAGGGACCCCACGGGTGTCGCACAATCGGGGCATGCCCGACGTCGACCTCCCGTTCCGCACCGCCGCCGGCGAGCGCGTGGTGCTGCGCAAGGCGATCGACCGCGACCTCGACGGGCTCGTGGAGCTGCGGTCCGACCCGGACGTACGGCGTCACCTCGGTGGGGCCGTCCCTGCCGAGCGTGTGCGCGACCTCCTGCTCGCCCGCAGCATCTCGTGGTCCACGGAGGGGTCGGGCGAGTTCGTCGTGGCGGACCCGGGGTCCGACGACCTGCTCGGCATGGTCATCCTCGAGCGCCGGTCGGCGCACCGACCCGGCCACGTCCGCGAGGACGGTGAGGAGCTGGAGCTGTCCTACGTGCTGCTGCGCGGCGTCTGGGGCCGGGGGCTCGCCCACGAGGCCGCCTCGGTGCTGCTCCGCGAGGCGTCGGCCCACCTGGAGGACCAGCCGGTGCTCCTCATCAGCCAGACCGACAACACCCGCTCGATCGGCCTGGCGCGGCGGCTCGGGTTCCAGGACTCGGGCACCTTCACCGAGTTCGACGCCGAGCAGTGGCTCGGGAGCGCGCCGCTGAGCACCTGGGCGTAGTGCGGGGGCGTCCGCGACCTTCTACACCCAGTCCGTTACCTCCTCCGCCCAGTTCGCGACCGTCGGCGCCGAGGCAATCGGGTAGGTACCGAGTCAGTCCCCCGCGGCCGCTGACTCGATCGGTACCCGATTGACTCGATGAGTCGCAGCGCGGCACGTCCCGCAGTTGCGCATATTTGCGCATCCGTCGCACCTCCTTGCCCTGCCCGCACGGCGGGTGCACGATCATGCGCAAACGTTCCCGCACCGGTATCGGCGCCGCGGCGGGCCTCGACGAGGAGGATCGGATGGGCATCAGGGAGGTCGCTCGGGCGGCGCACGTCTCCGTGACGACCGCGTCCCGCGCGCTCAACGGCACCGGCCGCGTCGCCGAGACCACCCGGGACCGCGTGCGCTCGGTGGCCGACGAGCTCGGCTACCGGCCCAACGAGCTCGCCCGACAGCTCAAGCGCGGCAAGAGCTCATCACTCGGCATCGTCGTCCCCGACATCACCAACCCCTTCTTCTCCGAGCTGGCACAGGGCGTCCAGGAGGCCGCCGCGCGCTACGACGCCGTCCTCCTGCTCACCGCCACCGGGGCGGACCCGAGCCGCACCGCGGAAGCCATCGCCCAGATGCGCGCCCGCCACGTCGCCGGGGTCGTGCTCGTCGAGGACCGGCTCGACGACGACCGGCTCGTCCGGGCGCTGGACGGCATGCGGTTCGTCGCGCTCGACCGCGAGCTGGACCCGACCCGGGCGACCTCCGTGACCAGCGACCACCGCTCCGGCGGCCGGATGGCGGTCCAGCACCTCGTCGACCTCGGACATCGGCGGATCGCGCACGTCGCGGGCCGCCCGGAGATCGCGGTCGCCCGGGAGCGCTCCGTCGGCTACCACGAGGGTCTCGCTGCAGCGGGAGTCGACGCCGACCCGGCCCTCGTCGTCGAGGCGGACTTCGAGGAGGAGGCCGGCTACCGGGGCACGCTGCAGCTCCTCGACCGCGGCACCGACCTCACCGCGGTCTTCGCCGTCAACGACCTGGCAGCGATCGGTGCCGTCCGCGCGCTCGACGAGCGGGGCCTGTCCGTGCCTCGCGACGTCAGCGTGGTCGGCTTCGACGACATCCACCTCGCGTCGTACGTGCGACCGGGGCTCACCACCATCCACCAGCAGATCGACGAGCTCGGCCGACAGGCGGCCGAGCTGCTGCTCGACGACAAGGAGGGACGCTCCCGCATGCTCGACGTCCACGTGGTCACCCGAGGGACCACCGCACCACCGCCGTCAGGGACCACGCCGCCGGGGAGGACCCGATGAGCGGCACGGTCGTCGTCATCGGAAGCCTCAACGTCGACGAGGTCGCCTCCGTCGACGTCCTGCCCCGTCCGGGCGAGACAGTCACCGCCACCGGCTACGCGACGCATCCCGGTGGCAAGGGCGCGAACCAGGCGGTCGCCGCGGCACGGGCGGGCGCACCCGTGCGCATGGTGGGCGCCGTCGGGGCGGACGACGCCGCCGACCTGCTGCGCGGGTCGATGTCCTCCGACGGGATCGACCTGGACCTGCGCACCGCGGACGGCGACACGGGACGCGCGCTCATCCTCGTCCAGTCCGACGGCGAGAACGTCATCACGGTCGTGCCCGGCACGAATCACATGCTCACCGTCGAGGACGTCACCGCCGCGTGCGCGAACCTCACCGCCGACGACGTCGTGCTCATGCAGCTCGAGATCCCGCTCGAGCTGGTGGCGCACGCCGCGCGACTGGCGGACGAGGCCGGCGCGACGGTCGTCCTCAACGCGGCCCCGGCCCTGCCCTCGCTCCCGCTCGACGGCGTCGACGTCCTCGTGGTCAACGAGCACGAGTGCCTCCGGGTGGCCGGGCGCGCGGAGGACGCCGACCCGCTGACCACCGCCGGTGCCCTGGCCGCGGAGCACGGGCTCACGGTGGTCGTCACCCTCGGCGCACGCGGCGCCGCGCACACCACCGGCGGCGCCCCGGTGGAGACCCCCTCCCCCGCCGTCACCGCGGTGGACACCACGGGCGCCGGCGACAGCTTCGTCGGCTACCTCGCCGCCGCGCTCCTCGAGGGTTCCTCCCTCGGCGAGGCCGTGACCCTCGCCGTGCACGCCGGATCCAGCGCGGTCACCCGGCGGGGCGCCCAGCCCGCCATCCCCTACCGCGACTCCCTCACCACCGGCGCATAACCGCCGCCACCCCCAGCACACACGAAAGGTGCAGACATGCGACTGATCATCGGAGCAGACCACGCCGGGTTCCCCATGAAGGAGACGGCTCGGGCGGTGCTCGAGAAGCTCGGCCACACCGTCGTCGACGTCGGCACGCACTCCGAGGAGCCCGTCGACTTCCCGGACGTCGCCCGCGCCGTCGCCGAGCCGATCCTCGCCGGCGAGGCCGACCGGGGCGTCCTCGTCTGCGGTACCGGGGTCGGTGCCGCGATCGCGGCGAACAAGATCCCCGGCATCCGGGCGACCGTCGCCCACGACACGTACTCCGCCCGGCAGGGGGTCGAGCACGACGACGTCAACGTCATCTGCGTCGGCGCCTGGCTGGTCGGGCCCACCGTCATCGAGCAGGTCGTCACCGAGTTCCTCGCCGCGGAGTTCAGCACGGACCCCGACTGCCGGCGGCGGGTGGAGAAGCTCCACCAGCTGGAGCTGGAGGCCGCGGCCGCCGCCCGGCGTCCCGGCGCCTGACCGGTCCGCCCCCTCCCCTGCTTTCCGTCTTCCCGGCCCACGCCGTCTCGCAAAGGAGCGACATGTCCACCGAGCAGCACTCCCCTCCCGCGGATCTGGAGAACCTCGAGTACCCGGACCCGCCCGAACAGCTGCGCAAGCGGCTGACCTTCACGGCCGCCGTGGCGGTCCTCGGCCCGGGAGCCATCGTGGCCTCGGCCAACATCGGCTCGGGCGAGATGGTCTTCGCCTCCCGCGGCGGTGCCGTCTTCGGCTACGCGCTGATCTGGGCGTTCGTCGTCTCCGCCGTGGCGAAGGCGGCGCTCGCCTACTCCTTCAACCGGTACACGGTCGTCACCGGCGAGCACCCGATGGCCCGCTGGGCCGTCCTCTTCCGCGGTCCGCGGGGCTGGTTCACGCTGCTCATGGGGATCGTCTCGATCCTCGCCGTCCCGTCGTGGGTCGGCGGCATGGGTATCGCTCTCGGGGACCTCATGGCCTCGCTCACCACCGGCAGCGGGGCGCTGTGGGCCACCGGGCTGATCGTGCTGTCCGGTGTCCTGTCCTGGTTCGGGGGCTACGCGCGGCTGGAGAAGGCGCAGACCGTGATCGTCGGCTTCATGCTCGTGGCCATCGCGGTCAGCGTCGTGGTGCTCCAGCCCGACTGGCTCGCCGCGCTCGGCGGGCTCGTCCCCGGCATCCCCGAGTACAACTCCTGGGTCGGCGACACGTACCCCGACATCGCCTCCCGGCCGGTGTGGCTCGAGGTCGCGACCTACCTCGGCGCGGTCGGCGGCGGCACCTACGACTACATCGGCTACGCGGGCATGACGCGCGAGAAGCGCTGGGGCATGCTCGGCCGCGAGGACCAGGTCGCCCTGGGCGAGCGACTCGCCGAGGTGCCGTACAACGGCAAGCTCCCGCTGTCGACCGAGCCCGAGCAGGTCGAGCGCGCCAGGGCCTGGAGCCGGGCACCGCTCGGCGACACCGTGCTCTCGTTCCTCGCCATCGGCGTCTTCGCCACGATGTTCATGCTCAACGGCGCCTCCCTGCTGGCAGCCGAACAGCTCATCCCGGCCGGGAACGACACCCTGACGTTCCAGGCGCAGTTCCTCACGGCCGTCCACCCGACCTTCGAGTACCTCTACATCGTCGCGGTGTTCTTCGCGTTCTTCGGTTCGCTCTACGCCTTCTGGGAGCTGTACACCTACACGGCGTTCGAGACCCTGGCCCCGGTGTTCACGAAGATCCGCGTGCGCGGCACGAACAGCGTGCGCCCGTGGATGTACGTCTACATGCTGATCGCCAGCCTGCTGCTGGTCTGGACCGTCGGGGAGCTCGTCATCATCGTCACCCCGGCATCCGTGCTCGGCGGGCTGCTGACCTCCGGGCTGTTCTGCCTGGTGCTGCTCTGGACGGAGAAGAAGGTCCTCCCGGAGACGCACCGCCTGACCGTGCCGGCTCGCTGGTGGGTGGGGCTGTCGGGGGTCCTGCTCACGGTGCTCGGCATCGTCTCGACCTGGGAGCTGCTCTCATGAGGCCCGGCGCAGCTCTCTCGACCGGCTGCTTCGCGCTCCTGTCGGTGTGGAGCTTCTCCGACGGCGACATGCTGTTCGCCGGTATCTTCGTGGCCATCGGCCTGGCGAACCTCTACCTGTCGCTCCGGCACGGCACGCCGCCGGCGCGGGGTCGTGCGGGGGCCGCCGGGACGACACGCGGCGCGACCGGTGCCGACAGCCCCGTGCGCGTCGCGACCTCGACACGCGACGACGCCGAGGAGGCCCGGATCCGCAAGAACTGGCGGGTCATCGCGATCGGCGGAATGGTGGTGGCCGTGGTCGCCGCCCTGTCGTTCCCGCCGCTTGCGCTGGTGCTGGCGGCGTGCAGCGCCTATGCCGCACACCGGGCGCGCTCCGTGCGTCCGCAGGCGGCCCGCCCGGTCGGCACCGCCGCCAGGTAGACGGAGCACCAGGAACGGCGCGAGCGGGCCGGCCCACGGTGGTCGGCCCGCCCGGTGGCCCCAGACCGGTCCCGGCCACCGAGCATCCCCCACGATCGAAGGAGAGAGATGGAGTACTTCTCAGGACCCGCCCCGACCGCCACGCACGTGGTCCGGCTCGACCCCGGCGACGATCTGCTCGTGTCCCTGCGCGACTTCATCGCGCGGGCGGGCATCACCGACGGCGCCGTGGTATCCGGCATCGGCACGCTCGACCACTGCCGCATGCACATGGTCACGACCACCGGGTATCCACCGGTGGAGGTGTTCCCGGAATGGACCGACACGGCGCTCGAGCTCGTCTCGATGCAGGGCGTGATCGCGGACGGCTTCCCGCACATCCACATGACCGTCTCCACCAAGGACGCCGCCGTGAGCGGTCACCTCGAGGAGGGCTGCCGCATCCTCTACCTGTGCGAGATCGTCGTCGTCGAGCTCGGCGGGCACTCGCTGAGCCGTGAGCCGAACGAGCACGGCGTGCCCCAGCTCCTGGCCAAGAACGGCTGAGCGTCGCCGGGCCGGAGGGCCCACGCACGACGACGGCGCCGCCCACCTTCTGGTGGACGGCGCCGTTGTGGTGTCGGCGGTTCGTGAGCCGCACGCTCGAGGGTCGAGAACCGCACACTCGACGACAGTGGCGGTGGTGCGTCAGGGGCTGGTCAGCCGGAGGCCGTGCGGCGTCGTGGTGGGCCGGCCGGCGGGCGCGTGCTCGCAGGACATGATCGAGACCTCCCCGGACGGGTCGCAGAAGATCACCTCGTCCGCGAGGCCGGTGAACAGGCCGTTCTCGACGACGCCGGGGATCCAGTTGAGCTCCCGGTCGAGCACGAGCGGGTCGTCGATCTCCTTGAGGTGGGCGTCGACGATGAAGTTCCCGCTGTCCGTGATGACGACCTCACCCGCCTGGTCGACCCGCCGGACCAGGTCGACGCCTGCCGGGTAGCCGTGGTGCTGCAGCAGCCGGCCGATCGACCGGCTGGTGGACTCCCACCCGTGCTGGATCACCTCGATCGGCAGCGGGAACGCGCCGAGGCGGTCCTTGAGCTTGCTCGTGTCTGCCACCACCACGTAACGATCCGCGGCGTCGGCCACGATCCGCTCCCACAGCAGGCACGCGCCGCCGCCCTTGATCATGTGGCCGTCGTGGTCGACCTCGTCCGGCCCGTCGACGACGAGCTCGAGGCGGTCGATCTCGTCGAACCCGACGAGCGGCACGCCGAGCTCGAGCGCGAGGTCCTTCGTCGCGTTCGACGTCGGCACGCCGCGGACCTCGAGCCCGTCGGCCACCTTGTCGGCGAGCGCGCGCACGAACCAGTGGCTCGTCGTGCCCGAGCCGAGCCCGAGCAGCATGCCGGGCCGGACGTAGCGCTCGACGGCGGCGATGCCGACCGCCTTCTTCGCCCGGTCCTGCGCGGAGAGTGCGTCCATGTCAGTGCTCCTTGGCGGGGGTGGTGGGGGTGACGTCGTGCAGCTCGGGCACGGCGAGCCCGGGCACGTCGAGGTCGCGGGCGAGGTCGGCGAACCGTTCGATCCGCACGACGTCGGGGTCGACCGGCTCGCCCCAGGCGACGTGCCGGTAGCGGACGCCGGCACCGGCCCCGACCACGACGTCGACGGGGTTGTCGCCCACGTAGACGGTCTCCTCGGGCCGCAGGCCGAGCCGGTCGAGGACGTCGAGCAGGTGCCGCGGGTCGGGCTTGGGGTGCTGGACGGAGTCGCGGCCGAGCACGACCTCCACGACCTCGTCGAGTCCGACGGCACGCAGGACCTCGGTCGACAGGGCGGTCGACTTGTTCGTGCAGATGCCGACCCTGATGCCCGCCCGGCGCAGCGCGGGCAGCACGTCCGCGGCGTCGGCGTACGGGGTCGACAGCTCGGCCGGCGCCGCCGCGTACCGGGCCCGGTACCGGTCGTGGACGTCGCGCACGAACGCCTCGTCCGCCGCACGTCCCGGTGCGACCTCCTGCATGGCGGTGAGCACGAGGTCGTAGGCCCCGTGGCCCATGCCGCGGGCGGCCAGCGCGGGGCCGACCGCGGGCAGGCCGGCCTCCTCGAACGCGCCGGTCAGCGCGGCGGTGACGTCGGCCAGCGTGTCGACGAGCGTGCCGTCGAGGTCGAGGACGACCCCGCGGACCGGCGCGGCGTCGGGAGCGCCCGGGTCGAATGCCGTCACGCGGAGACGCCCTCGGCCGTGCGGGCGAGCTCGTAGACCTCCGTGAGCGCGCCGTGCAGCCTGCGGTGCGCCCCGAAGATGGTCTCGTACCGGGCGTGCCTGTCGGCGTCGGGCACGTAGGCCTTCTCGACCTTGACCTGCGTGAGCGCGGACGTGAGGTCCGCCCAGAGGCCGGTGCCGACGCCGGCGGCGAGCACGGCGCCGTACGCGCCACCCTCGGAGGCGCCGACCTGCGTGACGACCTCGCGGCCGAGGATGTCGGCGAGGAGCTGCAGCCACATCGGGTCGTTGGACACCCCGCCGGAGGCGACGACCTGGTCGCTCTGCAGGCCGGCGTCGACGCAGATCTCGAAGATCCCGCGCATGTTGAGCAGGACACCCTCCATGACGGCGCGGGCGATGTGCCCGACGTCGTGCATCTGGGTGAGGCCGACGAGCGCGGCGCTCGCGTCGGGGGCGAGGTTGGGGGACCGCTCGCCCAGGAGGTAGGGCAGGAAGAGGACGCCGTTCGCGCCGGGCTCGACCTCGCGGGCGAGGCGGACGAGCGTCTGGAAGGACAGCTCCTCGTCGTCGTTGAGCGGCCTGAGCGCGTCGCGCAGCCACTGGAAGGCGCCGCCGGCGCTGTTCGCGTTGCCCATGATGTGCCAGCGGCCCGGCTCGTTGCCGCAGCTGACCTGGACCCGGCCGGCGGGGTTGTCCGGGTAGCGCGAGAGCCCGCCGGCGACGATCCCCGCCGTACCGACCGTGAAGCCCGCGGAGCCCTCCTCGATAAGTCCCATCGCCGAGGTCTGGATGACGGCGTCGCCGCCACCGCCGAAGACGGGTGTGCCGGCGGGGAAGCCCCACGCGGCGGCGATGTCGTCGTCGAGGGTGCCGGTCTGCTCGGTCGACTCCACGACGTCGGGCAGCAGCGCGGGGTCGATGTCGATGGCCCTGAGCAGCTCGAGCGACCAGGTGCGGTTGCGGACGTCGAACAGCCCGGTGCCCGAGGCGTCGGAGACGTCGGTGACGTACAGGCCGGTCATCCGGAAGCGGATGTAGTCCTTGGGGTTGAGCAGGCGGACCATCTTCGCGTAGTTCTCCGGCTCGTGGTCGCGCAGCCAGATGATCTTGCCGCCCGTGTAGCCGGGGAACATGCGGTTGCCGTTGAGCTCGACGAGCTTGTCGAGCCCGCCGACCTGCTCGGTGATCCAGTCGCACTCGGCCGCGCAGCGCTGGTCGTTCCACAGGATGGCGGGGCGGATGACCTCGCCGTCGGCATCCATCGCGGTCAGGCCGTGCATCTGCCCGCACAGGCCGATGCCGGTGATCTCCTTGCCCTTCTCGGGCAGCTGGGCGGCGAGCGCGGTCATCGCCTCGCCGGTGGCGCGCCACCACTCCGCGGGCTCCTGCTCGGACCAGCCCGACCGGAGGTTGATCAGCGGGTAGGTCGCGGTGGACTTGGCGACCACCACTCCGTCGTCGTCGACGGCGATGGCCTTGAAGCTCGAGGTTCCGAGGTCGATTCCGATCAGCATGAGTTGCTCCCTTGCAACGGTGGGTGAGAGGTGGGTCGATCAGTGGGTGTGACGGATCCGCAGGTGCTTGTACTGCAGGTAGCCCTCGAGGCCCTCGCGGCCGTGCTCCGAACCGAAGCCGGACTCGCGGCGGCCGCCGTAGGGGGCGTTGATGATGCCCGCGTCGACGTTGTTGACCGCGACGTTGCCGAAGTCGAGCTCCCGGCCGGCGCGCATCGTCTCCCGGAGGTCGTCGGTGTAGAGGTACGCCGCGAGCCCGCCCGCGACGCCGTTCGCGTGCGCGACCGCCTCGTCGAGCGACTCGACCGCCGCCACGCCGACCGCGGGGCCGAACGTCTCCTCCGTCATGATCTGCGAGTCGAACGGGGCGTCGACGACGAGGGCCGGGTGGCGGAACAGCCCGCCGGAGGGGTGGTCGTCCGCGCCGGCGAGCAGCCGGGCACCCCCGGAGAGCGCGTCGGACACGTGCCGCTCCGTGCGGGCACGGATCTCCTCCATGGTCACCGGACCGACGTCGGCGTCCGGGTCCGCGTAGCCGTCGCCGACGCCGAGCGCGCGGGTGAGCTCGGCCATGCGGTCGGTGAAGTCGGCCATCACGGCGCGCTCCACGTAGATGCGGTTGATCGCGATGCAGATCTGGCCGGCGTTGCGGAACGAGCGCCGTACGGCGCCCGTGGCCGCGAGGTCGAGGTTCGCGTGCCGGGTGACGATCATCGGGCAGCTGCCGCCGAGCTCCATCGTCAGCTGGGTGACGCCGGAGACCGTGCGGAACAGCTTCTGCCCCGTGGCGTTGGAACCGGTGAAGGCGACCTTGGCGATGTCCCGGTGGCCGGCGAGCATCGCGCCGACCTCTCCGGCGCCGTGGACGATGTTGACGACCCCTGGCGGGAAGCCCGCGGCCGTCAGGCACTCCGCCATGACCTGGCCGGCGCCGGGGGTGTGCTCGGAGTCCTTGATGACCATCGTGCAGCCGGCACCGAGCGCGCCGCCGAGCTTCCAGCCGAGCAGCTCGACCGGATAGTTCCACGGCGTGATGGCCGCGACCGGTCCCACCGGCTCGCGCTGGACGACCGAGAGGAAGTCGTTGGACTCGTTCGGGACGGTCTCGCCGCCGATCCGCTCGGCCTCCTCGCCGTAGAAGCGCATGGCCTGGGCGAACTTGCGGACCTCGCCGCGGGCCTCGTTCAGCGGCTTGCCCTGCTCGAGCGTCATGGTGGTCGCGAGGTCGTCGACCCGCTCGAGGGCCACCTCGCCGAGCCGGCGGAGCAGTGCCCCGCGCTCGAACCCGGTGGTGCGGCTCCAGGTGGGAAAGGCGCGCACGGCGGCCGCCACGGCGGAGTCGATGGTGGCCTGGTCGGCGACGTCCGCGACGGCTGCCACCTCGCCGGTGGCGGGGTTGCGGCGCTCGAAGGTCTCGCCGCCGGGCCGGAACTCTCCGTCGATGTAGGCCGAGCAGTGCAGGGGCGTGGTGGTCATCGGGTCTCACGTCCTTCGTCGTCGGGGCGCGGTGCAGGGACGTCCGGGAGGGGGAAGGGGCAGCGCAGCGGCTCGCCGTGGAGCGCCCGCCGTGCCTCGTCGACGGCCAGCACCTGGAGACGTTCCATCGACTCCGTGGAGTAGAAGGCCGCGTGCGGCGTGAGGATGACCTCCGGCCGGGAGCGCAGCGGGTGGTCGGTCGGGAGCGGCTCGGGCTCGGTGACGTCGAGCGCGGCGCCGGCGAGCCTGCCCGAGTCCAGCGCCCGGCCGAGCGCGTCGTGGTCGACCAGGCCGCCGCGCGCGGTGTTGATGAGGAACGTGCCCTCGCCCATGGCGGCGAAGGCCGCGTCGTCGAGCAGGTGGTGGGTGTCCTCGGTCAGCGGCAGATGCAGCGAGAGGATGTGCGCGGAGGCGAGGAGCTCGTCCCAGCCGACGAGGCGGATCTGTTCCTCGTCGAGCGCGCCGGGAGCGAGGTACGGGTCGTAGGCGATGGTCGTCGCACCGAACGCCCGGAGACGCTCGGCGGCCATGCGGGCGATGCGGCCCGCGCCGACGAGGCCGACCACGCGACTCTCCATGCTCGGGATGGGGCCGAGGTCTCCTGCACGCATGGTGCTGCCGTCGTGCAGTGCGTCGTCGAACACGCGCACCCGCCGCACGAGCATGAGCGCGAGCATGGTGGCGTGGTCGGCAACGACGTTTGCCCCGTAGTCGGGCACGTTGCACACCCGCACGCCCGCGGCGGCGGCCGCCGCCAGGTCGACGTTGTCGACGCCGACCCCGTACCGGATGACGACGGCGTCCGGCGCGAGCCGGTCGAGCTCGGCGGCACCCAGCGGGGCGAAGTTGGTGAAGACGACGTGGGCGCCGTCGAGGACCGCGCCGAGGTCGCCGGAGCCGTCCCAGCGCCGGTAGGTCGCCCCCTCGTCCTTCGCGAGGCGTCGCTCGAGGGTCTCGTCGTCGACGGCGGTGTCGGTCACCGCGATGATCTGCTCGCTCATGCGTCAGCTCCTTCGCTCCTCAGCCGGCCCGGTGGAGGTCGCGGACGAGGTCGAGGACGCCGTAGTCCCACACCGGTGCGCTCTCGCTGGGGGTCACCCGATTGGTCAGGGTGCCGAGCTGCGGGGAGCTGATGGAGACGAGGTCGCCCTCGTGGTGGGTGAATCCCTGGCCGGGCTCGCCTCGGTCCTCGGTCGGGGCGAACGGGGTGCCGCAGTACAGGACCAGGCCGTCGGGGTACTGGTGACGGCGGTTGATCGTGTGCGCGCCGAGCTCGCTCACCGGCCGCGAGATGTCCGACTGGGGGGCCGTCGCCTCGAGCTCGAAACCGTCCTCACCGGTGATGCGCATGGTGATCGTCGTGGCGGCGGCGTCCTCCAGCGTGAACGCGTCGTCGAACAGGCGGATGAACGGGCCCAGCGCCGCGGAGGCGTTGTTGTCCTTGGCGAGCGGGAGGAGCAGCGCGCTGGCGCCCTCCATGTCCCGCAGGTTCGCGTCGTTGCCGAGGGTCGCGCCCTTGACCTGTCCGGCGCCGTCGATGACGAGGACGAGCTCGGGCTCGGGGTTGTTCCAGGTGGAGATGCCGGCGATGCCGACGTCGGAGCCGTGGCCGACGCTGGACAGGATCGGCGCCTTCGTGAACACCTCGGGGTGCGTGCCGAGCCCGACCTGGAGGTACTGGGACCACAGCCCGTTCTCGCGCAGCACCTCGAGGGCGGCGAGCGCCTCGGGCGAGCCCGGGCGGATGTCCCGGATCGAGTCGCCGAGCGTCTCCTTGAGCTGGTCGCGCACCGCTGCGGCCTTGGTCGGATCCCCGCCCACGCGCTCCTCGATGACGCGCTCGATCATGCTCCGTACGAAGGTGACGCCCGCGGCCTTGAGCACCTGGAGGTCGACCGGCGAGAGCAGGACGGTCTCGGCCAGCTCCACCGGGCCCTCCGCGCCGCGGCGACGGTCCGCCTCGCGCACGGTGGCGGCGAGGACCTCGTCGAGGTCCCACCGGGTGGGGGCGGAGAGGGTCTCCGTGGCGGCGGCCGCGGTGGTGCCGGCGGCGGCGTCCGTGGCGGCGGCGGCCGTGGCGTCGCCGGCGAGGACGGTTCGTACCCGCGACGCGGGATCGCTCTCCTGCATCAGCTCGGTCATCGTCGGCCCGAGGGCGGTGACGTCGACGAGCGCGTCCCCCGCGACGGCGACGAGGCGCGGGCCCGCGCCCGGGACCCAGATCCGTCCGACCAGCGTGGGGTCGGCGGCGTCGGTGGGCAGGACCTGCGCGGACTGCGCTCGCGGGTCGGACATGGGGCACTCCTCTTCGAGCGTGGCTTCGGGGTGTTTGATGTGCGAGGTGTCCAAACATATGATGATTGACATGAGCCGTCAATCAGCCGCCGACAGCCGGCCCGCGCCGACCCCCGCGACGGGTGGTCTGGCGACGAGCCCGGGCGTGCCGTCTCCCCGGAAGGCATCGGCGCCGACCCCGGTGCGCCCCGCGCGACTGCCGATGTGGCTGGCGGACCAGCTCGAGGAGTCGCTCCTCCACGGCGAGTACCCGGTCGGCTCCCTGATGCCCACGGAGAAGGCCATCGCCGACGACTTCGGCGTGAGCCGGCAGGTGGTGCGCGAGGCCGCCCGGCTGCTGGAGGACCGCGGCCTCGTGGAGATCCGCGCCGGCCGCGGGATGACGGTGATCGCTCCGAACGTCGACTCCATCGTCCAGCGCTTCCGGATGCTGCTGCAGCACGGCCACGCAAGCTTCGAGAAGCTCATGGAGCTGCGCAGGATGACCGAGGTCGACATGGCGACCCTGGCGGCCGCCAACCGGACGGACGACGACGTGGCCCACATGCGCGACGCCATCGCCCGGGCGGCCGAGAACCTCGACGACTACGTGGCCTGCATGGACGCCGACATGGCCTTCCACATGGCCGTCGCGCGTGCGACGCAGAACCCGTTCGTCCTCGCGTTCGTCCAGCCCATCAACCTCGTGCTGCGCGACGTCTACCGCAAGCCCATCGGGTACCTCGCGACGCAGGCCGACACGGTCGCCGAGCACACGGCGATCGCCGACGCGATCGCTGCCCGCGACATCGAGGCCGCGCGCCGGGCGACCTCGGCCCACCTGGGGCGCGTCGTCGACGACGCCGGCACGCTCGTCGACGAGGACGCCGTCGTCGTCGACCCCACCACGATCTCCACCACCGCTCGACCGAAGGAGTAACCAACGCCATGACCTCCGTGAACGAGACCTCGAGGTCCACCGTCGACGCGGCCGTCGCTGCCGCCACCGACGCCGCCCGCGCGTCCGTCCGGGAGAGCTACGAGACCCGAGCCGGATGGCTCGAGGCGCTGGCCGAGACCCTCGACTCCCACGCGCCCGAGCTCATCGCCCTCGCCGACGACGAGAGCCACCTCGGGGAGAAGCGCCTGACCGGGGAGCTCGCCCGGACCAGCGCCCAGCTGCGGCTGTTCGCCTCGGTCGTGCGAGAGGGCAGCTTCCTCGAGGCCACGATCGACCACACCGATCCCTCCGCCACTCCCCCGATCCCCGACCTGCGCCGGATGCTCGTGCCGCTCGGCCCGGTGGTCGTGTTCGCGGCGAGCAACTTCCCGTTCGCCTTCTCGGTCCTCGGCGGGGACACCGCGAGCGCGCTCGCGGCCGGCGCGCCCGTGATCGTCAAGGCGCACGAGGGACATCCCGCCCTGTCCCGCCTGGTGGCGGAGCTCGGCGCGCAGGCGCTCGAGGGCGCAGGTGCGCCGTCGGGACTGCTCCAGCTCGTCGAGGGGCGCGAGGCCGGCGTCGAGCTCGTCCGGCACCCGGACGTGCGGGCGGTCGGCTTCACGGGATCGCTGGCCGGCGGGCGCCACCTGTTCGACCTGGCCTCGCAGCGGCCGGAGCCCATCCCGTTCTACGGCGAGCTGGCGAGCATCAACCCGGTCGTCGTGACGCCCGGGGCCGTCGAGTCCTCGATCGACGAGATCGTCGACGGACTGCTGGGCTCCTTCACGATGGGCGTCGGTCAGTTCTGCACCAAGCCCGGCGTGGTCCTCTCGCCGGCCGGGGCGGACCTGGCCGGCCGCCTCGCGACGAAGGTCGACGCCGACGCGGCGGGTGACCCGGCGTCGCCGCCCATGCTCAACGACCGGATCCGCGCGGGCTTCCACGACCGACTCAGCGGCCTCGCCGGCCAGGAGGGCGTGGACGTGGTCGCGGGCGCGGACGTCGTCGACTCCGAGGAGCGCACCTCTCCGGTGGTGCTGCGGACCACCGTGCAGCGAGTGCTCGAGTCGCCCGAGGTCCTGCTCGAGGAGGTGTTCGGGCCGGCGACGCTCATCGTCGACTACGACTCCGAGGAGGACGTGCGGGCCGCACTGGGGGTGCTGCCCGGCTCGCTCACCGCGACGCTCCACGCCGCGCCTGGTGAGGAGCTCGCTCGCACCCTCGTCCCGGCACTCGGCGAGCGCGCCGGCCGGGTGCTGTTCGGGGGCTGGCCCACCGGCGTCGCCGTGTCGCACGGCCAGCACCACGGCGGCCCCTACCCGTCGACGACGAGCATCCACACCTCGGTGGGGACCACCGCGATCCGCCGTTGGCTCCGGCCCGTGACCTACCAGACGACGCCGGACGACCTGCTGCCCGAGCCGCTGCAGGAGGCGAACCCGCTGGGCATCCCGAGGCGCGTCGACGGTCAGCTCGTGGTGGCGGACCACGCGTAGGCTCCATGACGCGATCGGCGGCGTCGGCGGTGGTGCCCGCTCCGACGGCGCCGCCACGCGCGGGCCGACGCACGACACGCGTCACGACGCCGGCCCCGAGCCGGCCGCCCCTCCTCCTGAAAGCGCAAGGCACTCCATGGACAGCCAGCAGTTCGACGGTCTCGTCGACCTCTTCGAGTCGGCACGGGATCGCGACGGCGACCCGCTCAACATGCACTACCTGCTCATCAAGCAGGGCGAGACCGAGCATCTCCATGCATTCGGCGGACGGACCGAGCGGTCGGACATCCGCTCGCTGTCGAAGACCATCATGGCGCTCCTCACGGGGACGATCGTGGAGAGCCGCGACGACGTCGACGAGGACGCCCCCGTGTGGCCGATCCTCGAGCCGCTGTCCACGCTCACGCGCGAGGAGAATCGGGAGAAGCTGCAGCGGGTGCGGATCAAGCACCTGCTCAACCACACGATCGGTTTCGACGAGGTCCTCATGATGCGCGGCGACATCGCCGACATGGATCCGGCCGACTACCTCGACTACATCGTCAACGCTCCGATCGTGCACGAGCCCGGCACGCACTACCTGTACTCCAACGCCGGCTTCTACCTGCTGTCCATCGTGCTGCAGGAGCTGCTGGGTGAGGACCTCGAGGCCTACGCGGATCGTGTGCTCTTCCGGCCGCTCGGCATCACCGGCTACACGTGGGAGCGGTACGGGAAGTATGTCGCCGGCGCCACGCGGCTCTGGCTGACCCCGCACGACCTGCTCGCCGTCGGCGAGGTGCTGCTCCACGGCGGGCAGGGCATCGTCTCTGCGCGGTGGATCGAGCGGATGAAGCAGTTCACCGACTTCACCCCGGGGGTCGACACCCCGACGAACCCGCTGTTCCGCCGCTGGGCCTACGGGTCCAGCCTCTGGCTGAGCAACCGGCGCGGCATCTTCTTCGGCCACGGGACGGACGGGCAGACCCTCGCGATCGTCCCGGACCGGCAGGCGGTCGTCGTCACGACGGCGCACCAGGTCGACGTCGTGCGCCTCGAGGAGCTCGTCGACAAGGCGATCAGCCTGCTCGACTGAGCGGCAGCCAGCGCGGGTCGTTCGCCGTCGGGATGTCGGCCGACGGTGGTGAGCGGCTGCCGTTCGCCGTCGGGCCGTAGCCCCACCCGGACGAGGCGGCGCCCTCCCGGGCGCCGCCCCTCCCGGCTCAGTCCTCGCCGCTGTGGCGCGTGTTGACCTTCGCGAGGTCGTTGTAGACGTCGGCCTCGACCAGCGCGAGGAACGCCTTCTCGAAGATCTCGAAGTAGTCGCTGTAGACGGCGTGCGCCTCCATGTCCGGGTCGACGAAGCCGTGGGTGTGCACCATCGCGTCGATCGCCGAGTCGACGTCGGTGAGCTCGCCGGAGCCGACCCCGCCGAGGATCGCCGCACCGAGCACCGCACACTCGGAGACCTTGAGCCGCTCGACCCGCCGCCCGTAGATGTCGGCCTGCATCTGGGTCCAGAACACGGACTTGGCGCCGCCGCCCGAGAGCCGGATCGTGTCGAACGGACGCCCGAGCGCGCCCTCCATCGCCTCCACGGCCATGCGCAGCTCGTAGATGACCCCCTCGAGCACGGCGCGGGCCGCGTGCTTGCGCGTGTGGATCTGGGTCAGGCCGAGCATGCCGCCACGCGCGTTGTCGTGGAAGTGCGGGTTCGCCTGGGAGTTGAAGAAGGGGAAGAACAGCAGGCCGTCGCTGCCGACCGGCGCGTGCGAGGCCTCCAGCGAGATCAGCTCGTACGGGCTGACGTCGAGCGCCTCGGCCGCCGCGACCTCGGGCTGGCCGTACGTGTCGCGCCACCAGCGCAGGACGGCGCCTGCGGCGTGCGCGGTGCCCTCCATGTCCCACCGGTGCGGGATGGCGTGCGCGCCGAAGGAGACGCCGCTGTCGAGGTTCGCCACCATGTCGGGCGCCTCGTCGAGCTGCGCGACCATGACCGCGGCCGTGCCGAGCGACAGCTCGGCCATGCCTGCCTTGTTGACGCCGGAGCCCACCGCCGCGCACTGCTGGTCGCCGCCACCCGGGGCCAGGACGGTGCCCTCGGCGAAGCCCGTGGCCAGGGCCCCGGCCGCCGAGACCTCACCGACGGGCCGGAGCTCGTGGACGATCGGGGGCATGAGGTCGATGTCGAGCCCCGCGCGGTCGAAGAGCTCGGGGGCGTAGTCGAGGGTGGTGATGTCGAACATGCCGTTGTAGTTGAGTGCCGACGGGTTCGCGAAGAGCTCAGTGGACCCGAGGCGGTGCAGGATCCACTCGTGGCCGTTGACGATCTTCCACGTCCGGTCGTAGACCTCCGGGCGCTGGTCCTTGAGCCACTTCAGCTTCGGGTAGACCCACAGGCTCGAGGGGTTCAGGCCGGTGATGCGGCAGTACTCGTCAGAGCCGATCTCGTCGTTGATCCACTGCGTCTCCCTGGTGGCGCGACCGTCCGACCACACGATGGCGTCGATGAGCGGCTCCCAGTTCTCGTCGACGGGGACGAACGACCCGCGCTGCGAGGACACGCCGATCGACACGATGCGCGAGAGGTCGCCGCGGAACCGGCTGGTCGCCTGCTTCGCGGCGGCGCAGAGGCCGTCCCAGAGCTCGTGCATGTCCTGGTCGACCCACCCGGGATGGGGATGCTTCGTCCGGTACTCGGAGTACCCGCTGCTCATGACGTTGCCGTCGCGGTCGAAGATCATCACCGTGGTGCCGGTCGTTCCGGCGTCGATGCCGGCAAAGTACTTCTCCATCGGGGCCTCCCCAGGCGCTCGCGTCGTTGCTCCTCGATGCTAGGCGTGGGCCCGTGCGCGCTGGTCCGAGCACTGTTCTACGCACTTCTGAGCAGTGGTGCGCGCTGGCAGGACTCGGGCGTCTGCGCCGAGGCAATCAGGTAACGCTCGAGTCGATTCCCCGCGGGCGCTGACTCGATAGATACCCGATTGACTCGATGGACCTCTCGAGCCGCGACGGGCTCGATCACGCGCCCGACACCTCGGCCGGCACCGCACCAGGCACCGCCCGCGGAATCTCCCGCGGCACCAACCGCTGCAGCTGCGTCACGTGCCTGGGCTCGAGCTCGGCGAGCGAGCCCACCTGCAGCAGCCGCATCGTCCGCTCGATCTGCTCGGACAGGATGGCGATCGCCCGGTCCACGCCGTCGCGCCCGCCGGCCATGAGGCCGTAGAGGTACGCGCGGCCGATGAACGTGAACTTCGCGCCGAGCGCGATCGACGACACGACGTCGGCGCCGTGCATGATCCCCGTGTCCAGCGCGACCTCGGTGTGGTGCCCGACCTCGCGCACCACCTCCGGCAGCAGGTGGAACGGCACGGGCGCCCGATCGAGCTGGCGGCCGCCGTGGTTCGACAGCACGATCCCGTCCACGCCCAGGTCCACGAGGTGGCGCGCGTCCTCCACGGTCTGCACACCCTTGACCACGAGCCGGCCCGGCCACATGCCGCGGATCGTCTCGAGGTCGTGCCACCCGATCGAGGGGTCCATCGCCGAGTCGAGCAGCTCGCCGACGGTGCCTCCGGTCGAGGACAGGGACGCGAACTCGAGCTTCGGGGTGGTGAGGAAGTCGTACCACCACCAGGGTCGGGGCACGGCGTTGGCGATGGTGCGCAGCGAGAGGCGCGGCGGGATCGAGAACCCGTTGCGGGCGTCGCGCAGGCGGGCTCCTGCCACGGGGGTGTCCACGGTGAAGAACAGGGTGTCGAAGCCGGCCGCCGCCGCCCGCTCGACGAGGTTGTAGGACCTCTCTCGCTGGCGCATGACGTAGAGCTGGAAGAAGTTCCGCCCGCCCGGGTTCGCGGCAGCCACGTCCTCGATCGACGTGGTGCCCAGCGTGGACAGCGTGAACGGGATGCCCGCGGCGCCGGCGGCCGCGGCTCCGGCGCTCTCGCCCTCGGTCTGCATGAGGCGCGTGAAACCGGTGGGCGCGATCCCGAAAGGCATGGCGGAAGGCCCGCCGAAGATCGTGGTGCTCGTGTCGACGTGGGTGACGTCGTTGAGGATCGCCGGGTGCAGCTCGACATCGCGGAACGCCTGCCTGGCCCGTGCCAGCGACAGCTCGTCCTCGGCGGCGCCGTCGGTGTAGTCGAAGGCCGCGGCCGGCGTGCGGCGCTTGGCGATCCGGCGGAGGTCCTCGATCGTGAGGGCCGACTCGAGCCTGCGCCTCTTGAGGTCGAGGCTGGGGCGCCGGAGCTGGACCAGCTCGAAGATCTCGCTGGGGCGGGGGATCTGCCGTTCGACCACTGCGGGCCTCCTTGACCGTCGATGCCGCGCCCCTCGGCTCGGGCCGGACGCGATCCACTGTAGTAGGGCCGTCGTCAACGGGCCGGGCGGTGGTGGGCGGTGCCGGGCCGCACTGGACGTCAGCAGCGCGGCACGTCAGCCGTGCGGCTCGCGCAGCCGGTCGCGCAGCGAATCGAGGAGAAGCTGCCCAACGGCACTCGGCTCAACCTCTCTCCGGTCACCGCGCTCATGCCACGACGGACGACGCGAACGGGGCGAGCGAGCTGACCGTGCACTCACGTGCGAGGACTCGCGTCGGTAGCCGCACGCGCCGGAACACTCGGCTCTTCCGCGCCGACCAGGCGCTCGGTGGCCCTCCCGCGGCGATCTCGACCTGTCGACCTCGGCGGGTGGGCCACTTGGCGAGCTCGACCTGTCATGCCACCGGGCGGTGGGGCGGTGGGGCGGTGGGGCGGTGACCAGCTGACGATCGGTCACCGCCCCACCGTCGTTCGACGCCCAGCCCACGTGTTCCTGCCGAGCCCACAGGTCCTCCGTCGACCGCACTCACGGCGTCACCTGGTTCGACGCACTCCGTGTGGGTTCGGCGTAGGACATCGACTCGCCGACGTCGTGTGGGGCCGACGTCGTGTGGGGTGGACGGAGTTCCTACTCCGGCTGCGGCAGGATGTCCTTGTCGAAGATGTCCACCGGCACCTTGAGGACGACGGCCGCGTTGGGGATGTCGACGATGCCGCCCACGTGCATCTCGCAGGGCGCGACCGAGATGATCGTGTAGGCCTGCTCCGGCGTGTAGCCGAACTTGCCCAGGTACTCGATCGCCTGCTCGAGGGCCTGGACGGCGGCCATCGTGGTGTCGAGGTACTTCTGCTCGGACCCGCTGGCCGAGAGCCCGGTGAAGGAGATGTAGCGCGTGCCCATGTTCGGGTCGAACGGGGACGGCCGGAACATCGGCGTGCTCACCCCGTAGCGGGCCATCCCGTCCTTGATCACGCCGAACCGGTACCAGCCGACGCCGTCCATCTCGATGGCGTTCCAGGTGACCTCTCCGTCGCCCTCGGCGAAGTGGAAGTCGCCCGAGGAGAACAGGCCGCCGTCGACGAACACCGGGTAGTAGACGCGCGAGCCCCGCGAGAGGTTCTTGATGTCCATGTTTCCGCCGTTCTCGCGCGGCGGGATGGTGCGGGCGGCGGCCTCGGCGACCCGCCGCCACTCGTCGCCCTCGAGGTCACGCAGCACCGAGCTGTCGATCGCGTCGGCGCGTGGTCCGGCGAGACCGTCGGCGATCAGGGGGTCCTCGCGCTCGTTCCAGATCCGCAGCAGCTCGTGCGACGGCGCCACGCCCATGATGCCCGGGTGGCTGATCGCGGGGATCTGCACGCCGGGGATCTGCCGGCTGGTGGCATAGGTGCCGTGCAGGTCCCAGATCGTCTTGAACCCCTGCGGGAACTGGACGGCGAGCGGGCCACCCATGCCGGGCAGGATGTTCGAGTAGCCGATGCCGGACAGCGGCAGCACGTCGAGGATGTCGACGACGAGGAGATCGCCCTTCTTGACTCCGTCGACCTTCACCGGGCCGGTCAGCGGGTGCGTGCGGGTGAGGTCGAAGGTGTGGATGTCGGCGTCGTCGTCGACGTCCTTGAGCTGATAGTCGTCGTAGCCACCGCTCTCGAGGATGACCTCGTCGCCGAGTCCCACCTCGACCAGCGGCGGGATGTCCGGGTGCCACCGGTTGTGACCGAGATGCTTCTGCTCGGCGAGCGGGACCCCGACCTCGCACCGGAACCGCTGGACGCCCAGGTCGCGGTCCTTGAAGCGGGAGACGCCGGAGCGCGTGAAGTCTGTCGAGTCGGTCATGTCGTGCCTCCTTGTCGAGAAGCTGACGCCGCGCACCGCTGGCTCGTCGTTGATCAGGGAGGTGTGCCTGCTCGTGCGTCGGTCGCCGGGTGGACGTCGGGGTCCCCCGCTGTCGACGGTGGCTCCTGTGCTCCCCGTCACGACGACCCCGACGCCACCGACCGTATCGAGGAAGCGTCGCCGCGGGAAGGGGCGGTGGCGCGTCAGAGTCGCAGCGCCAGCTCGCCCTTCGGCTTGTACTCCGAGCCGCTGAGCAGCGTGAGGCTCCGGTACCCGTTGCCCTCGCCCCGCACGTGGTCGATGAACGACTCGTCGAGGTTCTCGTTGTAGACGAGCGCGCCGCTGCGCAGCCTCGGCTCGAGCACGCGCAGCACCTCGAGCGAGACGTCGGGGGCCCAGCCGTCGATGAGCGCGAGGTCGACGCCGTCGGGGACGCCGGTCAGGGTCTGACGCGCGTCGCCGACGAGGAACTCGACGTACTCCCCCAGTCCCGCGCGCTCGATGTTCGCGCGCGCCCGCTCCGCCTTCTCCGGCACGAGCTCGGCGGTGCGGACGGTACCGCCGCCGGCGTCGCGCACCGCGGCCGCGAGGTAGATCGTGGCGAAGCCCAGCGACGTCGCGAACTCGACGACGTTGCTCGCCCGCCCGTGCCGCGCCAGCAGGTAGAGCTGGTCGCCCTGCTCGGGGCTGAGCGAGAAGCCGGTCTCCGCGTGGCGGTGCGGGTCGGGGTGCCAGGCGTAGTCGGCCCAGTCGATGTGCCGCTCGCGCTCGTAGAGCTCGTCGAGGACAGCCAGCACCCGCGGGTCCGTGATCATCCTGCTTCTGTGGGCGTCGCGCGGCATGGTGGTCCTTCGGTCGGAGGGGTCGATCGGAGAGGTCGATCGGAGGGGTCGATCGGTGAGTCAACCGGATAAGTGCCGAGTCAGTCGACGCGGGGCACTGCCTCAGCGGATTACCGACCGGCTCGGCGACAACGTCCCACGACGGCGCGCCCCCGCTCACTCGCCAGGCAGAAGCCCGCTCACCCGCCAGGCAGAAGTCCCCTCACTCGCCAGGGATGGTTCGGCCCCTGGCGCTGACCGGTCGGTGGGTCAGGTCTCGGAGCGGCCGCGCTTCCAGTAGCCCATGAATGACACCCGCCCGCGGTCCATGCCCAGCTCCTTGACGAGGTGGCGGCGCATCGTCGTGATGACGCCCGCCTCGCCGGCGAGCCAGGCGTACAGCCCGGCGTCGCCCGGCTCGGCGACCTCCCAGAGCTGCCCGTCAGGGTCGAGCTCGACATAACCGTCACCACCAGCGCCAGCACCGGACCCGGCACCACCACCGGCCACGCGCCGGCGGCCCCAGTCGCGCACGGCGGCGTCGAGGCGCTGACCGAGCGGCGCGCCGTCGCGGGGCAGCCAGTGCACCGCCACGTCCGACGCCGTCGTCACGTCCAGCACGTCCTCGCCGGAGGGCACCTCGAGGTACGCCTCGCCGCGGAACCCCGCGGGCAGTGCCTCGAGGATCGCGCAGATCGCGGGGACCGCGGTCTCGTCGCCGGCGAGCAGCACGTCGCGCGCGGCGCCGGGGCTCCACTCGATGCCGCCGCTGCTCGCCGCCGCGCGACGGTCGGGACCGATGACGACGAGGTCGTCCCCCTCCCGCGCCCCGGCGGCCCACGCGGCAGCGGGGCCCGAGGTGCCGTCGTCGTCGACGTGGAGGACGAAGTCGACGTCGATCTCCCGCCGGTCCGTGCGGATCGCGCGGATCGTGTAGGTGCGGATGGGGTTGCGCTCGTCGTCGTCGAGCTGCCGCCACGCGGTGTACCACTCCATCATCGACGCCGGCGGGTCGGCGAACAGCCCGAGCTCGGGGAACGTACCGTCGGCCCTCGGCAGGAACGCCTTGATCCGCTGGTCCCAGGCCGGCGGGGAGACAGCCGCCGCCTCGGGCGTGGCCGCCGTTCCCTGCGGGCCGACGTGCTCCAGCTCGTCGGCGGTCAGTGTCACGCGCACGAAGCTCGGCGAGAGCCGCCGCCGGCGCGCCACCGTGGTCCGGAAGGCACGCGTGGGGACGACGTCGGCACCCCCCGTCCCGGTCACGTTCGCCGACCGTCCCGACGCCCCACGCACCCTCGCCTCACGCACCGACGCCTCACTCACCGAGCGCCTCCTCGATGAGCGGCTCGAGCTGCTCGAGCGCGTGGAGGCGGGCGACGGGCGTGGCGAGGGCGAAGGCGTCGGAGACCTCGTCGTCGATGACGATCGAGCGGCCGTCCTCGACCGCGGGGATGGCGAGCCAGCCGGCGTCGTCGGTGATCTCGGTCGGGTCGATCCAGATGGGGGTGGCCATGACGAGGTCGGCGTCGAGGACGGGGAGCTGTTCGTCGGACAGCGAGACGCTCCAGCTGCCCTCATCGGCGAGCTCCTCGACCTCGGGGTTGGGCACGAACCCGAGCTCGGTCATGAACTCGACGCGGCTGCCGGCGGCGGTGTAGGCGCCCCAGCCCTCGGAGGTCCGCGACCCCACGGTCACGGTCCGGCCCTCCCAGCCGGGGTGCGCCTCCGCGACCTCGGCGAACGCTGCGTCCTGCTCGGCGAGGATGTCCTCGACCTGGTCGCCCTCCCCCAGCGCGGTGGCGATCATCTCGAGCTGCTCGGCGCCGGCGGTGAGGTAGTCGCCGCCGCCGGGGGCGACGCCGACGGTCGTGGCGATGTCGCTGAGCCGGTCGTAGCGCTCCTGGTCGCCGCTGGAGTGGACGTCGAGGATGAGGTCCGGCTCGAGCGCGCCGATCGCCTCGTACGACAGCTCCATCGTGCCGAACATCTCGGGCGGCTCGTCGTAGGCGCCCTCCATCCACGGGCCCACGCCGGTCGGGTCGTCGAAGCCGATCCAGTCGGAGGCGCCCACGGGCTGCACGCCGAGCTGGAGCGCGACCTCGGCGTCGCCCCAGCCCAGCGCCACGACGCGCTCGGGGCGCTCCTCGATCGTCACCTCGCCGAACTCGGTCTCGACCGTCGCGGGGAACGCCTCGCCCGAGTCGGCCGAGCCGTCGGACCCAGCCTCGGACGCGCCGCCGCCCGCGGAGCCACCACCGGAGTCGTCGGCTGTACCGTCGTCGTCGCCGCACGCCGTCAGGGTGACAGCGAGGGCCGCGGCCAGCGCGAGGCCGAACGTGCGGGCGCGACGCACGGGGCGGGTACGGAACATCGGTGTCTCCTTGTCGACCTGGACTGCGGGCCACAACGACCCGGCACCACACTAAGGTGAGGCTCACCTAAGGCACAAAGGATGGGGCACGGTCACGATGGGACACTCGTCACGGCGCGACGCCGTCACGCCCACCGGTGGCGCCACCCGTCCGACCGCCGATGGCTCCACCCGTCCCGCCCCCGACGGGACGCCCCCGGTTCCCGAGGCCTCCTACACCCGTCCGGCCGACGCCGTCGCGCCCCTCGTCCCCGGCGACGTCGCCCCCCGCCCCGGCGGGTCGGCCACGCGGGTCCGGGTGGTGGCGCTCCTCGTCGCGCTCGCGCTGCTGCTCGTGCTCGGCGTGCTGAGCATCGTCGTCGGCAGCAGCCACGTCCCGCTGCCCACGGTGCTCGCGGCCCTCACGGGCGGCGACGTCTCGGCGGCAGACCAGCACGCCGTCACCGGCCTGCGGCTCCCGCGCACGCTCGCGGCCGCCGCCGTCGGGGCCGCTCTCGCCGTGGCCGGAGCGCTCATGCAGGCGCTCACCCGCAACCCGCTGGCGGAGCCCGGCCTGCTGGGGGTGTCGGCGGGGTCGAGCTTCGCGGTCGCGATGGGGATCTCGCTGCTCGGCCTGTCCGACCCCAGCTCCTACGTGTGGTTCGCGCTGCTGGGCGCGCTGCTCGCGACGGTCGCGGTCACGCTCATCAGCCGCACGGGCGGCGGGCGCGTCGACCCGGTGCGGCTCGTCCTCGCGGGCGTGGCGCTCAGCGCGGTGCTCTCCGGGATCCTCGGCGCGCTGCGCCTGTCCGACCCGCGCACGTTCAACGCCCTCCAGGTCTGGGAGGCGGGCATCCTGTCGGGGCGGGGGCTCGACGTCGTCGGCTCGGTGGCTCCCCTCCTGCTCCCGGGTCTCGTCCTCGCGCTCCTGCTCGGCAAGGCGCTCAACGGGGTGGCGATGGGCGACGACGTCGCCGCCTCCCTCGGCGTGTCCCTCGCTCGGACGAGGGCGCTCAGCGTCCTCGCGATCACGGTCCTCGCGGGCGGCGCGACGGCGATCGCCGGACCCATCGCCTTCATCGGCCTCATGGTCCCGCACGCCGCGCGGCGGTTCGCGGGGGCCGACCAGCGCTGGGTGCTCGCGCTGTCCCTCGTGCTCGGGCCGGTCCTCATGATCGGCGCGGACATCCTCGCCCGCCTCGTCGTGTGGCCGGGCGAGATGCCGGTGGGACTGGTCAGCGCGCTCGTCGGCGCGCCGGTCCTCGTCGCCCTCGCCCGACGGCGAAAGGCGCTGTCCCTGTGAGCGCAGACCCGACGACGAACGACGGCGGCGCAGCGGCCCGCCCCGGTGGCGTCGCGACCACCCAGCTCGCACCGGGCGGAGGGCGGGTGACGCGGAGGCGTCGTCGTCGTCCGGTCGTAGTGGGGTTCGCGCTCGCAGCGGCCCTCCTCGCGCTCACCGTGGTGGCGCTCGGCGTGGGTGACCTCCCCCTGACGCCGGTGGAGGTGCTGCGCGCGGCGACGGGGCAGGAAGGGTTCGCGTCGACCGTGGTGCTCGAGTGGCGGCTGCCGCGGGTGTCGGCGGCGCTGGTGTTCGGGGCCGCACTGGCCGTGGCCGGCGCGCTGTTCCAGACGCTCACGCGCAACCCGCTCGGCTCGCCGGACATCATCGGTTTCTCCACCGGCGCGTACACGGGCGTACTCGTGGCGACGGTCGCGGTGGGCGGCGGACTCGTCGGGGCCACGGGCGGGGCGCTCCTCGGCGGGCTCGGCACGGGGGTGCTCGTGTACCTGCTCGCGTGGCGCGGCGGCGTGCAGGGGTTCCGGCTCATCATCGTGGGGATCGCCGTGACGGCCGCGCTGCACGCCGTCAACTCGTGGATCCTCCTGCGCGCCGAGACCGAGCAGGCGATGACGGCGGCGATCTGGGGGTCGGGGTCGCTGAGCCTGGCGAGCTGGTCGGACGTCGTGCCGGCCGTCTCGGTCGTGCTCGCCGCGCTGCCGCTGCTCCTGCTGTCCGTGCGGCCGATGCGGCAGCTCGAGCTCGGCGACGACGTGGCCGCCTCCCACGGCGTGCACGTCGAGCGGACGCGGCTGCTCGTGCTCGGGGTGGGCGTGCTGCTCACCGCGCTCGTCACCGCGACGACCGGGCCGATCGCGTTCGTGGCCCTGTCCGCGCCGCAGATCGCGCGTCGGCTGGCCCGCAGCCCGGGCATCCCGCTCGTGCACTCCGCGCTGACCGGGGCGTTCGTGCTGCTCGGCGCCGACCTGCTGGCGCAGCACACGCTCGCGCAGCCGGTACCCGTGGGCACCGTGACGGTGGTGCTCGGCGGGGCGTACCTGGCGTGGCTGCTGGCGGCGGAGCCGCGGAAGGGGCGGTGAGCGTTCGGTCGCGGCACGGCCTTGACAGGCGAAGTGAACAGGTATGAACATGTGCAGCATGTCCGGTCCCCCGGCTGCGATGACGCAGCGCGAGCGCATCGTCGCCGCCCTGTCCGCGCGCATCAGCGCCGGCGCGCTGCGTGCCGGCGAGCGCCTCGACAGCGAGTCAGGAATCGCCGCGGAGTTCGGCGTCTCGCGCGGCACCGTCCGCGGCGCCCTGGCCGAGCTGCAGCGCCGCGACCTCATCGCCACCCGCGCGGGGCTCGGCTCGTTCGTCACCTTCGACGGCAGCCCGCTGGATCCGGACGTCGGCTGGGCGCGCGCCCTGACAGACGCGGGCGCCGCCGTCACCACCGAGATCCTCGGCATCACGCTCGTCCCCGCGGCCAGCGCCACGCCCCCACCCGGCCCCGCGCACCCGACAGCCGCCCCGGCACACGCCGTGCCGCCCGAGCTCGCCGGCCGCGACGTCGTCGTCCTTGCCCGACGACGCCTCCTGGACGGCCGCCCGATCTCCTACGAGCGCGCCGTCGTGCCCGCCACCGGCCCGCTGCGCGACCTCCCGACCACCGGCCTCGTCGACGACTCCCTCACGGCCACGCTCCGCAGCGCGGGCCTCGTCGCGCACCACGGCACGCAGGACGCGCGGGTCGTGCCCACGTCCGGCGACGTCGCCGCGCACCTCGAGCACGCCCCCGGCACCGTCGTGCTGCGCACGACGCGGCTGTCCTACTCGGCCGACGGCAGCGTCGTCGAGCACGTCGAGTCCTTCCTCGACCCGGCGCACTTCAGCCTCCACCTCACGTTCGGAGACACCCCCGCATGACCACCCTGCACGACCGCGCTCTCGGCGCCCTCACCGGCCTCGCGCTCGGCGACGCGCTCGGCATGCCCACGCAGTCGATGTCCCGCGAGCGGATCGCCCGCGAGCTGGGGCCGATCACCGGCCTCGTCGACGGCCCGGCCGACCAGCCGATCGCCCCGGGCATGCCGGCGGGCTCGGTCACGGACGACACCGAGCAGGCCCTCCTCGTCGCCCGGCTGCTCGTCGACGGTGACGGCCAGGTGGCGGCCCGAGCCTTCGCCGACGCGCTCATGGCCTGGGAGGGACGGATGCGCGCGAAGGGCTCGCTCGACCTCCTCGGCCCCTCCACCTCCGCGGCCATCACGACGATCGCCGACGGCGGAGACCCGTCCGAGACCGGCTCCGGCGGGACGACGAACGGCGCGGCGATGCGGGTGACACCGGTGGCCGTGGCGGTGCCGTCCGCGGACCCCGACGCCCTGCTCCGCGCCGTCCACGACCTCAGCTTCGTCACGCACAACACGGGGCTCGGCCTGTCCGGAGCGGCCGCCGTCGCGGGGGCGGTCTCCGCCGCGGTCGACGGCGCCGCACCGGACGACGCGCTGATCTACGGCCTCGACCTGGCCCGCCGCGCGGAGGCGATGGGCCACTGGGTCGCGGGCGCCTCGATCCCCGACCGCGCCGGGTGGGCGCTGCGTGCCACCCACGCCATGAGCACCGCCGACCTGGCGGACTTCCTCGTGGGCGTGGTCGGCACGTCGGTGCAGTCCCAGGAGTCGGTCGTCAGCGCTCTGGTCATCGCGAACCGGTTCCGCGACGACCCCTACGGCGGCCTCTGCCTCGCCGCCACCATCGGCGGCGACACGGACACCGTGGCGGCGATGGCCGGCGCGATCCTCGGCGCCACCCACGGGCCCGCCGGCTTCCCCGCCGACGACGTCGCCACCGTCTCGTCCGTCTCCGACCTCGACCTCGCCGGCGTCACGGACGAGCTGCTCGCACTGCGCCGGTCGCACGCCCCCGCGGCACCGGACCCCGCCTGACGCACCGGGCACCGCCCGACCAACCCGAACGACTCCGAACTACCCGAACAACCCGGAACCGACGATCCGCCGGCGCGTACCGGCGCCCACCCGTCCTTCCCCGGACCATCCAACGAAGGGTGCACGATGTCCCCGAACCACGACGCCTCACCGACCGCGGCCGAGCAGGCCCAGGACGTGATCCTGTCGAAGTACGAGCAGCGCGGCATCGAGCCGGTGCCGGTCGAGGAGCAGCAGGGCAACCCACTCGACCTGTTCTGGGTGTGGTTCGCCGCCAACCTGTCGATCCTCGGCATCCCGCTCGGCGTCACGCTCGTGGCGCTGGGCATGAACATCTGGCAGGCCCTGATCGCCGCCGTGCTCGGCGCGTTCGGCTCTTTCGCGATCGTCGGCGTCATCTCGATCGCGGGCCGCCGCGGCGGCGCACCGAGCCTCACCCTGTCCCGGGCGATCTTCGGCGTGCGCGGCAACATCGGCCCGACGATGGTCTCGCTGGCCTCGCGGCTCGGCTGGGAGACCGTCAACACCACGACCGGTGCGTTCGCGCTGCTCTCGCTGTCCACCCTGGTGCTCGGCACGAACCCGGACGCCAAGGAGAGCCCGGTCCTCGCCCTGGTCTGCATCGCGATCTTCGTCGTCTGCACCGTCGCGGTGTCCGGCATGGGCCACGCCTTCCTCGTCGCCGTGCAGAAGTGGGCCACGTGGATCTTCGGGGCGCTCAACATCTTCGTCGCCGCCTACCTGGTGACCACCGTGGACTGGGACCTCGTCCTGTCGGCCCCGGCGGGGCCGGCCTCCGCCGTGATCATCGGCGTCGGCACGATCGCGGCCGGCACCGGCATCGGCTGGGCGAACGCCGGCGCGGACATGGCCCGCTACCAGTCGCCCCGCGTGCGGGCCGGGTCGCTCATCGCCTCGGCGTCCGCCGGGGCCGGCATCCCGCTGGTCATCATCATCGGTCTCGGCGCGATCCTCGGCGCCGGCGACTCCGGGCTCGCGAGCGCCGGCGACCCGGTGGCGGCGGTCCGCTCGGTCCTGCCCGCCTGGGTGGCGATCCCCTACCTCGTCACCGCGTTCGGCGGCCTGCTGCTGTCGAACCACCTGTCCGTCTACTCGGCGGGCCTCACCACGCTCACCCTGGGCATCCGGATCAAGCGGGTCAACGCCGTCATCCTCGACGTCGTCGTCACCACGATCGGCGCCATCTACTTCATGCTGATCTCGGAGAGCTTCTACGGCCCGTTCATCACGTTCATCTCGCTGCTCGCGGTGCCGATCACGGCGTGGGTGGGCGTGTTCGTCGTCGACATGATCGGGCGCCGCACCTACCACGGCGACTCGCTGATGGACCTGGGCAAGACGTCGGGCTACTGGTACCGCGGGGGCGTGGAGTGGCGCTCGACGCTCGCGTGGGCGGCGGCGATCGTCGTCGGCTTCCTGTTCACGACGGCGCGCGTGAGCTCCGAGGAGGTGTGGTTCACCGGCGCGCTGGCCGAGACCTGGATCGGGTCCAACGGTCTCGCGTGGGTCGCCACGTTCGTCATCTCGGCCGGACTCTACGCCGCGCTCGGCGGTGCCCGCGCCGGCCGCCGCGACCCGTCCGTGGCCGCGCGATGACGGCCCGCGTCGGGGGTGCGGCCGCGGTGCCCGGCCGTCCGGCCCGCGTCATCCACACCGGGCAGGCGATCGTCGACGTCGTCATGCAGGTCGGCCGCGTGCCGGCCACCGGCGAGGACGTCTTCGCCTCCGAGCACGCGCTCGAGGTGGGCGGCGGCTTCAACGTCATGGCCGCCGCCCGACGCGAGGGCGCCGAGGTGCTCTACGCGGGAGGGCACGGCACCGGGCCGTTCGGCGACCGGGTGCGCGAGGCGCTGGCCGCAGAGGGGATCGAGGTGCTCCTGGCCGCCCGTCCCGGGATGGACTCCGGCTTCTGCGTGGCCCTGGTCGACGACGACGCCGAGCGCACCTTCGTCTCCACACTCGGCGCGGAGGGACACGTCGCGGTGGACGCACTCGACGGCGTGCCGGTGGGGCCGGGCGACATCGTCTACGTCAGCGGCTACTCGCTCCTGCACCCCGACAACGCCGCGATGCTTGCCCGGGCGCTGCCGAGAATGGCGGAGGCGGCGCAGGTCGTCGTCGACGCCTCGCCGGTCATCGGTGAGGTGGCGGGCGAGGCGCTGGCGGCGGTGCGCGGCGCGGCGACGCTGTGGTCGGTCAACGAGCGCGAGGCCGGCATCCTCGCGGGGCGGGTGCTCCGTGAGCGGGACGGCGCGGGAGAGCGGAATCCTGCGGATGTGCCCGAGGACGCTGCGGGCGCCGGTGCGGCGGGCACTGACGTGGCGAGCGTCGGTGCGGACGAGCTCGCCGCCGCCCTGAGCCGGGAGCTCGAGGCGGTGGTACTCGTGCGCGTCGGGGCGGGCGGCTGCTGGGTCGCCCGGCCGGGCGAGGCTGCGGTACACGTGCCGGGCATCGACGTCGAGGCGGTGGACACCAACGGTGCCGGTGACGCCCACACCGGCGTGCTGTGCGCGGACCTCGCCGCCGGCGTGCCGCTCGCGGAGGCGGTGCGGCGGGCCAACGTCGCGGCCGGCATCGCGGTCACCCGCCGCGGCCCGGCGACGTCGCCGACGGCCGCCGAGATCGACGCGCGGCTGACTCCGGGCTGACTCGTCGTCCACCGGAGACCCCGGACGCAGCGGCGGTCCCGGCGTCGACGGCCCGCGCCACCTCCCGGCGGTTACCGTGGCGGTGCACGCGAACGCGCAACACCGGCCGTGCCACCCGCGCCTGCGGGTCCGCAGCTCGTCTCCCCGACACCGAAGCAGGTCACCACATGCCACTGTCAGGACGCCTCGCACTCGTCACCGGCGGCGGGCGCGGGATCGGTCGCGGAGTCGTCGACGCCTTCCTCGACGCCGGCGCCCGGGTCGCGGTGGTCCAACGCGGACCGCTGGACGCGGAGCTGCGGGAGCGCGAGGACGTCGTCGGCATCCAGGCCGACCTGGTGGACCCGTCGGCGTTCCCGGCGGTCGTCCAGGCCGCCGTGGACGACCTCGGCGGGCTCGACATCCTCGTGAACAACGCCGGCATGATGACCGAGCGTGCGGTCGCGGAGATGACCGTCGACGAGTGGGACCTCATGCTGGCACTCAACCTACGAACGCCGATGTTCCTCACCCAGGCGGCACTTCCACACATGCTGCGGCGCGGCGGCGGGTGCGTCATCAACATCGGATCCGTCGAGGCCGACGCGGCCAATCCCCTCCACGCCGCCTACGCGGCCTCGAAGGCGGGAGTGCACGGGCTGACCCGCGCCATGGCCGTGGATCTCGGTGCGGACGGCGTGCGGTGCCACGCGATCGCGCCGGGCTGGATCGACACGGAGCTCAGCGACGAGTATCTCGCGGGCGGGTCCCGCGAGTCGCTGCTCCAGATCCACCCGGTCGGCCGGACAGGGCGCCCCGCCGACGTCGGCGACCTCGCCGTGTTCCTCGCGGGCGACCGTGCCGGCTTCCTCACCGGCGAGACGATCGTCATCGACGGCGGCCGCACCGTCAGGCTCCCCCGCGCGTTCTGACCCCGCGCCGATCGCCGGGGACAGCCTCTGCTCCTGCTCCTGCTCCTGCTCCTGCTCCTGCTCCTGCTCCTGGCCCAGGGTGACGGACTCGGCCCGCACCTTCCGGGGGCGTTCGCCGAGTCAGCGGGCAAAGTGCCGAGTCAGTCGACGCGGGGGACTGACTCGGTGGTTACCCCATTGACTGGATGAATGCGCGACACGGCAGCCTCGTTTCGACGCGGGCGCGGACCGAACCCCGTTCACTCGCCAGGCAGAAGACCGCTCACTGGTCACGCTGTCGACGCACCTGCGCGTGCGGGGCCTACTCCCGGCCGAGCGCGACGGACTCGGCCCGCACCTCGTCGACGAACGCACCGACCTGGTCGGCGATCGCGGCATCGGTCAGGCCGAGCTCGCGCTGCAGCAGCTCCCCGACGGCCGGGGCGGCGGCCGCGGCGGCCCGTGCGTCCAGCAGCCGCGCAGGGATCCGGCGCCGGAGCACGTCGTCGACGGTGGTCGCCATCTCGTGGCGCACCGCGAACAGGGCTTCCGCCCACAGGTACGGCAGCCCCTCGACCATGGGTTCGGCCATTCGGGGATCGGCGAGCGCCAGGTCCTCGACGAACCGCGCCTCGGTCCCGTACCGCTCCCCCAGGTGCGCGAGTCGGCCGCCGGTCGCCGTCACGGCCTCGTGGTCGAAGCCCGCGCCGCCGACGAGCGGTGCACGCGTGGTCCTGCACCGCCGCCGCACGCCGAGCACGGCGCACGCCCGGTCGACGGCCTGCTCCGCCATCGTCCGCGCGACGGTCAGCTTGCCGCCGGCCACGGTGACGAGGCCGTCCTTCTCCGTCACCTCGTGCTCGCGGCTGAGCTCCGCCGTCGAGCCGCCGCCCGTGTCGATGAGGGGGCGCAGCCCGGCCCAGGTGCCGGTGACGTCGTCCAGTGTCAGGTCGGTGGTCAGGGTGGCGTTGAGGGAGTCGATGAGCAGCTGTGCCTCGTGCTGCTCGCAGCGCGGCGAGTCGAGATCGCCGTCGTAGGCGGTGTCGGTCGTGCCGATGTAGCAATGGTCCCCCCACCGGACGACGAACGCCCGCCCGCCCTTGCCGCGCAGCCCACCGAGCATGGGGAAGACCAGCGTCGACTGGCTCCGCACCTTCTCCCAGGGGACGACGACGTGCACACCCTTCGCGGGACGCATGCGGGCGCGATGGCTCGCGTCACCCATGCCGTCGACGACGTCGGACCACACGCCGGCCGCGTTGACGACCACGCGCGCCCGGATCACCCGTTCGCCGCCGCCACCCGCGGACGCGGCGCCGCCCCCGTCGCCACCGCCGCCGCCATCGCCGCCGGGCGCGGTGTCACGCACGGTCGCCTCCCACACCCCGTCGGCACTGCGCCGGCGCAGTCCCACCACCTCCGAGCGGGTCGCGACCCGTGCGCCGTGCAGCGCGGCCGTCCGCGCCACCGTGAGCGTGAGGCGCGCATCGTCGGTCCGGGTGTCGAAGTACAGCAGTCCGCCGCGCAGACCGTCGGCGGGGAGCGTGGGGCAGTGCGCGAGCGTCTCCGCGGCGCCGATGCGGCGGTACCGCTGGCCGATGCGCCAGCCTCCGGCGAGGTCGTAGGTCCGCAGGAGACCTTCGAACGCCCGGGCCATGGCGGGGCCGAAGTGCTCCGAGCGCCGGTAGACGGGGAACAGGAACGGCAGGCGAGTAACCAGGTGCGGCGCGCGGCGGTACATGCGCTGGCGCTCGAGGAGCGAGTGGTAGACCATCCTCAGTTGCCCCTGCTCGATGTAGCGCAGCCCGCCGTGAATCATCTTCGACGAGCCCGACGACGTCCCCGAGGCGAGGTCGGCGCGCTCGACGAGCCCGACGTCGAGGCCGCGCAGCGCCGCATCCAGCGCGACGCTCACCCCCGTGATCCCCCCGCCGACGACGAGGACGTCCAGCTCGCGTGCGGACATCGCCTCCAGCGACTCCGTGCGGTCGAACACGTGCGGGGCGGTCACGGCCGCTCCACGGGGTGCTGCTCCGCTGTCGACTCGCGCGCTGCGCCGTCCCTGCTTCATCCCGACTCCTTCGCTGTGCGCCACCGCGCTCGGCCTCGACCGCACGTGACGTGTGCGCGCCTGTGCGCGTCGGGGCTCACGGTGCGCCTCTCGGGAGAGACCGGTCAACGCGCCTGACACAGGATGTCAATCACGTTGACGCTCGATCTGCGCCAGCAACAGCATGACCGCGTGCCAGACACCGACCGCGTGCCCGCCGCGCTCCGCCACAGCTTCACCGTGCTGGACGCCGTCGCGCAGGCCGGCCCCGGCGGCACGAACGTGCCCGAGATCGCCGTGGTGACCGGCCTGAACGAACGCACGGTCTACCGCCACCTGGCCTCGCTCAGGACCCTGGCGATGGTGGTCGCGGCCAGCGGCTCGAAGAACCGCTACCGGCTCGGTCCCGGCATCGCCGCGATGGCCGTCCAGGCGTCCGACCAGGCGCACTTCCTGCGCATCGCGCGGTCGTTCGCCGAGGAGACCGGGGAACGCACCGGTCAGCCCGTGCACGTCACGGTGCTCGACCACGGCACGGCGGTCACCGTCGCCTCCGCGACGCCGGACCTGGTCGCGAAGAAGTCGCCGCCGATCGTCCTCGGCGCCCGGCGCCCGGCGCACGCCAGTGCGAGCGGGAAGGTCTTCCTCGCGCACAACGTGTCCGCGTTCCGCTCGTACGTGCTCAGGCCGCTCGAGCGGTTCACGGAGCACACCCTCGTCACGCCGGAGGCCCTGGAGAAGGAGTGCCTCACCGTGCGCGAGAACGGCTGGGCGACCGACCGGCAGGAGTTCATGACCGGCGTGACCTGCGTGGCGGTCCCGGTACGCGGGGCGAACGACCGCGTCGTCGGCACCCTGTCGGTGTCCACCACCTCTCCGACCATGTCGGCACGACGCCGAAACGAGCTCCTCGGGCACCTCGTCCCGGCCGCGGCCGAGTTCAGCCGCGCCGTCGGCGGACGCTCCTCGAACCAGACTCCCTGACGAACCAGACCCCCTGACGAACCAGACCCCCTGACGAACTGGACCCCCTGAACGACACGGCGCGGCACCCGCCGTCGCCGCCCCCTCCCGAAGAAGTGAGAACCGTCGTGAACCTTCAGCGCACCCCCCACGTCGTCGTCGTCGACGAAGGCACCACCAGCACCCGCGCCGTGCTGTTCGACGACTCGAGCTCCGTGCTCGACGTCGAGTCGCACCGCATCGGCGTGCACACACCCAGCGCGGCGATCGTCGAGCAGGACGCCACGGAGATCGCCGAGCGCTCGGCCGACGTCCTGCGCACGGTCATCGCCCGCGCGGCCTCCGCCGAGCGCGAGATCGCCGCCGTCGGCGTGACGAACCAGCGCACCACCACGGTCCTGTGGGACCGGCACACCGGGGTGCCCGTCGCCCCCGTTGTCTCGTGGCAGGACTCCCGCACGCAGGCCCGCGTCGACCGGCTCGCCGGCGACTGGGCCGAGCGCTTCACGGCCACCACGGGTCTGCAGCTCGCTCCCGCGAACGTGGCCCTGCACCTGGCCGATCTCCTCGACGACGGCGACCTCCGCCGTCGGGCCGAGGCAGGCGACCTCCTCGCGGGCACGCCCGACTCCTGGGTGATCTGGACGCTCACCGGCGGGCCGGCGGGCGGCCGGCACGTGACGTCGTACTCCAACGCCGGTTCGACCGGCGCCTTCGACCTCGGCTCGGGCACCTGGTGGCAGGAGTGGCTCGACGAGCTGGACGTGCCGGTCGCCCTGCTGCCGGAGGTCCTCGAGGAGGACGCGCACTTCGGCGACACGGATGCCGAGCTGGTCGGCGCGTCGCTGCCGATCCGCTCGTGCTTCGCCGACCAGCAGTCGGCGCTGTACGGGCACGGCGGCTTCGAGGCGGGAGCGGTCAAGTGCACCCACGGCACGGGCAGCTTCATCGACTTCAACGCCGGGGAGGAACCGAACGTGGTCGGTGCGGGCCTCGACACCCGCATCGCGTGGCGCACCGCCGACGAGGTCCGCTACATGTACGAGGGGAACTCCTTCGTGACCGGCAGCGCCATCGACTGGCTGGTCGACGGTCTGCGCATCCTTCCCGAGGCCGCCGAGCTCGACGCCACCTATGCTCGCACCCCCGACACCTCCGGCGTGGTGTTCGTCCCCGCGCTCGCCGGATTCACGGCCCCGCACTGGGACCAGCAGGCCCGCGGCGTGGTGTTCGGCCTGCACCGCGGCGTCACCGCGGAGCACCTGGTCAAGGCGACCGTCGACGGCATCGCACGCACGACCGCGGACCTCGTGCTGTTCATGGCGGAGAAGGCCGGCGCACTCCCGACCCTCGTCCTGACCGACGGCGGACTGGCACGCAGCGACGCGCTCCTGCAGGCGCAGGCCGACTTCACGGGCGTGCCCGTGATCCGCGCCGGTGACGCCGAGTACGTCACGGCCCGCGGCGCCGCGTGGATGGCGGGCCTGGCCGTCGGCGTGTGGCCCGACCGCGAGACAGCCGCCGCAGCCGCCACCGAGCTCCGGACGTTCGACCCCTCGCTCGAGGAGTCGGAGCTCGAGGCCTCCCGCAGCACATGGCTCGACACCGTCGACCGTGCGCTCGGCTGGCGCCCACAGACCCACAACTGAGAAGGAGCTCCATGACCATCACCGACACGCAGCTGGCCGACCTCACCGGCAGACTGTCCGGCTCGACCGTCGCCACCGACCCCGCGACGATCCGCGCGGCGTCCGCGGACCTCTCACCGCGCAGCCGCAAGGCCGAGGCGGCGGACACCCCGCTCGCCACGGCACAGGCCGTCGTGCAGGCGACCTCGACGGAGGACGTCGCCACGACGGTCCGCTGGGCGAACGAGCACGGCGTCCCGATCGTCGCTCGGGGCGGCGGCTCGGGCGTCGTCGGCTCCGGGCTGCCGATCGAGGGTGGGGTCGTCGTCGACGTCAGCGCGCTGGCCTCGGTCGGCGAGGTCGACGTCGAGAATCGACTCGTCACCGTCGGCGCCGGACTGCTCGGCAGCGACCTCGAGGAGGCGCTCGAGCCGTACGGTCTCGCGACCGGCCACTACCCGCAGTCGTTCTTCCTCGCGTCGGTCGGCGGCTGGATCGCCATGCGCGGCTCGGGCACCTTCTCCTCCCTCTACGGTAACATCGAGGACCGCCTCGCCGACCTGGTGGTCGTCCTGCCCGACGGCGAGATCCTGCGCACCAGCTCGATCCCCCGGGCCTCGCAGGGGCCGGACCTCAAGCAGCTGTTCATCGGCTCGGAGGGCGTCCTCGGCATCATCACGGAGGTCACGCTTCGGCTCGTTCCGCTGCCGGCATCGCGTCGGTTCGCCTCGGCCCTGTTCGACACTTTCGAGCAGTCCCTGGCCGTGGCCCGGAAGATGCTCGAGGCGGGGGTCCGCCCGGCGGTGCTGCGCATCTACGACCCCGTCGAGGGGGCCGCGAAGCACGCGAAGTTCTCCGAGTCGGAGGGCTGGCTCATGGTCCTGGCCTTCGACGGCGCCGCCGAGCTGACGGCCACCCAGGAGTCGATCGCGCTGCGCCTCGTCGACGAGCACGGCGGCCAGGCGCTCGGCGAGGAACCCGGCATCAACTGGGAGAAGCGGCGCTTCAACTACTCGTGGTTCACCGACAACGTCGGCAAGGTCGGCGGCATCGCCGAGGCCATCGAGATCGCCGGCACGTGGTCCGAGCTCCCGGCCCTGTACGAGAAGGTCGCGAAGGCGGCGGGGACCGTGATGGACGAGGTCATGGGTCACGTGTCGCACGTCTACGACCAGGGCGCGTCGCTCTACGTCATCTCCCGCGGCCTCTTCGACTCCGAGAAGGAGGCGATGGCCGCCTACGACCGGCTCTGGGAGGTCGTCATGTCGGCGACGCTCGAGGCCGGCGCACGCATCGGCCACCACCACGGCATCGGCCTCGAGCGCGCACGGTGGATGGAGCAGGCCGCCGGTAAGAACGGCATGACGGTGCTGCGCCGCATCAAGAGCGCCCTCGACCCGGCAGGAATCATGAACCCGGGCAAGCTCGGGATCTGACGGTATCGGTGGCGCCGTAGCGGGCCGCAGGCCCGGGACCGATTTCGCGCGGTCCCGGGCCCGTGCCGTTCGCGTGGCGCAGTGGCGGGCGCTCAGGTGCCACCGTCGTCGTCCCGGCGGCAGGTCGCCGAGCCGGACGCCGGACGCGTTCTACATCCGCCGCCGAACCCCAGCTACATCGACCGCCGGACGATCTCGACGACCTCCGCCTCGGTGAGCTCGATGGGGTTGCCCTTCATGCTGCTGGCGCGCCTGCCCTTGGCGGCGGCCTCCTCGACCCGGTCCTCGGTCAGCCCGATCTCGCCCAGGCTGCGCACGTCGAGCAGGCGGGTGGTCTCGCGGATCCACGCGACGCCGTCGTCCACGCCCGCCCGCTCGTCGCCGGTGAGGATGCGCGCGGCCTGCGCGTAGCGCCCGAGCGCGGCACTGTCCGGCTCGCGCTCGGTGAGCGCCCGGACGTTGACCTCGGTGGCGGCGACGAGCACGGCGGCGCAGATCTCGCCGTGCGCGGCCTCGATCATCCCGCCCAGCGGCGCGGCCAGGCCGTGCGCGGCACCGAGCCTGGCGTTCGCCAGCGCCATGCCGCCGAGCAGGCTGACCAGGGCCATGTCGGTGCGCGCCTCGACGTCGGAGCCGTCCGCGTAGGCCGCCCGCAGCCCGGTCGACGCCCGGCGCAGCCCCTCGGCCGCGAACAGGTCGGTCACCGGGTTCGCCGCCCACGAGGTGTACGGCTCGAGGCACTGCGTGAGGGCGTCCAGGCCCGATGCCGCCGTCACCGCGGGTGGGCTCGTCACCGTGAGCAGCGGGTCGACGACGGCGACCGCCGGGATCATCGCCGGGCTGCGCAGGCTGGCCTTGAGCTGGTGCTCGGGGGAGAACAACGGGGCGTTCGCGGTGACCTCGGCGCCGGTGCCCGCCGTCGTCGGGGCCGCGACCACCGGCACCGAGTCCGGGGCGAGCGGCTTCCCGTCACCGACCACCTCGAGGTAGTCCAGCGGCTGCCCGCCGTTGCGCAGGAGGATGCCGACCGCCTTCGCGGAGTCGACGACCGATCCCCCACCGACGGCGACGATGACGTCCGGCCCGAACTCGCGCGCGGTCGCGACGGCCTCGGCCACGCCCCGGACCGTCGGCTCGCCGGAGACGCGCACGACGACGCGCTCCTGACCCACGCCCGCAAGCGGTGCCTCGTCCGCGCTGCGGGAGGAGCCGAGGACGAGGAGCACGCGCGGACCGAACCCGGCGGCGATCTCGGCGAGGCCGTCCGCGGCTCCGGCGCCGAAGGTCACGCGGCCGGCGGTCGCGAAGCTGAAGGTCATGGGGTCCTCCCGGAGTCGTGGCGGCCCTTCGAGCCTATCCAGGCGACTCCGACCGGGACGTGCCCGATCTCGGACGTGGGACCACCCCGCTACACAGGATGCGAGCATCGATCTCACGACCGGGGCTTACCGAGAGGGCGCGAATTTGCATCCGGAGGTGGCACGTCGTGCAACTTCGCGCCCTCTCGACGACAGTGGCGGACCGAAACAGGCCGAACCGCGCTCACTTGCCAGGGAAAAGTCCCCTCACTCGCCAGAGGGGAGGGGGAAGGACGCGAGCTCGGCCCGGAGCACGGCCTTCTGCTCCTCCGGCAGCCAGCTCGCCTCCACGCCCGCGAGCGCCATCGACGCCAGCTGCTCGAGCCCCACCCCGACCTGCTCGTGCAGGATCCGGTACTCGTCCAGCAGCGTCGTCGGGAACATCCCGGGGTCGTCCGACGCCGGGTAGACGTTGAGGCCGGCGTCGATCATCGCCCGGATCGACGCCCGCCGCCACGGACGCCACGACCGACGCGAGGTCGTGGAGACCACCGTGAACCCGATCTGCTCGTCGCGCATGCGCGCCACCACGTCGTCGTCCTCGAGCACAAAGTAGCCGTGGTCGAGCCGCTCGCAGCCCAGCACGTCCAGGCAGGTCACGGCGTTGCGCGCCGACGGCACGTGCTCGGAGGTGTGGGCGGTGCGCCGCAGCCCGGCCTCACCGGCGAGCCGGTAGGCCGCCTCGAACCGCTCCGGCGGCCCGGAGTTCTCGAGGTTGTCCAGCCCGATGCCCACGAGGTACTCGTGCGGGTGGTCGACGACGGTACGGATCCACTCCAGCGCCTCCTCGCCGGTGCCGGAGCGGTCGATCGCCGCGAGCATCCGGGCGGTGATGCCGAAGTCCCTCTCCGCGAGCCTGATCCCCTCGGCGTACGCCTCGACCATCGGCCCGTGGCCGAGGGCCTCGATCTGCGGCGGCGGCATGTCGATGGAGAACTCGACGTGCCGGGTCCCGCTGAGGGTGTGCGCGTCCTCGAGCGCCTCGTAGACGATCCGGGTGAGGTCGTCCGGCCCGCGCAGCGCCTGCCGCACCCAGTCGGAGGCCTGGAACAGCGAGTACGAGGTCTCCGGCTCGTCGTCGCTCGGCCCCTGCGGCATGCGGATCCGCGTGTTCAGGTACAGCGAGGGGTCCGGCGGACGGGAGTTGATGTCGGCGAAGATCCGCTCCGGCGAGTCCGGGAGGTCCAACCCTTCGCGCCGGGCAAGATCCGCGAAGGTCGACGGCCGGATCGTCCCGAGCAGGTGGCAGTGCAGATCGACCTTCGGCAGCCTGCGCAGGAAGTCGTGAGCGTCGGTCACGTCAGCCACCGACCACCTCGCGCGCGAACCGCTCGACCCACTCGCCCCGGTTGGGCGTGATCTCGGCCGGGTCGAGCGTGGCGTAGCCGGCGGCCTCGGGGTCGTCGCCGATGTCGCCGACCACGGCGGTTAGCTCCTCGGGCAGCTCGACGTCGAGGTTGACCGGCAGGTCCCCCACGAGCTCCGCGGACGCCTGCTGGGCCTCGGCGGAGAGCAGGTAGTCGATGAACTGGTGAGCGCCGTCGAGGTTGGGCGCGCCGGTGGGGATCATCGCCCGGTTGGTGGCCATGTAGCGGCCCTCGGCGGGCGGCGTCCAGGCCACGGGCTCACCGGCGGCGACGAGGTCGGTGGCGAACCCGTTGAGGGCGGCCCCGGCGACGATCTCCCCCTGCGTGAGCAGGTTCGTCATCTCGGTGCTCGAGCCGTAGTACTGGAGGATGTTCGGCGTCCATTCGGCCATCGTCGTGAAGGCGGTGTCGACGTCGTAGGGGCCCGTGCCGTACGCCTCCCCGACGCCGGAGACCGTGAGCTGCCCGGCCGTGACCGCGATGTCCGGCAGGACGAGCCGGCCACTGTTGGCCTCGTCGGCGAAGATCTCCCACTGTGCGGCCTCGTCGGCGCTCAGGGCGTCGGTGTCGTACATGATCCCGTTGAGCTGGTAGCTGTAGGCCGGGCCGGTGAACCCCTCCTCGACGGCGAACGGCGCGATCGCCTCGAGGTTCGGGACGTCGTCCGCCGAGACCTCCTGGAAGAGCTCGTCCTCCTGCGCGATGGCGGCGTAGGTGTCGGAGATGAGCATGACGTCGATGCCGGAGTCGCCCTGGTCGAGCTGGAGCTGGGAGAGGCGGTCGGCGTTGGACCCGGTGTCGATCTCCACCTCGATGCCGGTGGCCTCGGTGAACGGGTCGATCACCGCCTCGGTGAACGGCTCGACATTGAACGGGAACGTGCTGACGACGATGCTGTTCTCGTCGGCCGCCTCGTCGCCGCCTCCGCAGGCGGTGAGCCCGGCCGCGGCAAGGGTGGTGACGGTCGCGGCTCCGAGGAGTCGGCGCGCTGGGAGGGTCCGCATGTCAGGGGTCCTTTCGGGTGCCACGGGAACGGGCGGGTGGCTCGGGTCTTTCGGCGTCGGGCAGGGGGTGGGTGTCGTGCGGCGTCGGGCGGGCGAGAGGTGTCAGGCGGCCTCGGCCGCGATCGGGACCACGTGGTGCTCGGGCACGAGCACGCGCACGGGATCGCCCGTGGCGAACTGCGGTGCCGTCGAGGCGCGCAGGTCGGCGGTGACCTCGACGCGTTCCCCGGCCGGGTCGGTCGCCGCCACCGTGACGAGGACGTCGACGCCGCGGTAGGCCACGTCGAGGACGGTGCCGGACAGCTCGAGCCCGGTCGGCGCGCCGGCCGACCCGGCCGACTCGGTGACCAGCTGGAGGTGCTCGGGTCGGACGGTGAGAAGTTCGCCGTCGGGGGCGTGGAGGAAGTTCTCGTAGCCGAGGAACTCGGCGACGAACCGGTTGGCGGGCGCCGGGAAGACCTCCTGGGGCGCGCCCTGCTGCTGGATCCGGCCGTCCTTCATGAGGACCATCTCGTCGCTCATCTCCAGGGCCTCGTCCTGGTCGTGCGTCACGAGCACCACGGTGAGGCCGGTCTCGGCCTGGATCCGCCGGATCTCGGCGCGCATCTGGATGCGCAGGCGGGCGTCGAGGTTGGACAGCGGCTCGTCGAGCAGGAGCAGCTCGGGGCCGATGGTGATGGCGCGAGCGAGCGCCACGCGCTGCTGCTGGCCGCCGGAGAGCTTCTTGGGCTTCTGCCCGGCCAGGTGCGCGAGACCGACGAGCTCGAGGGACTCCGCCACGCGGCGGGCCCGCTCGGCCTTCCCCACGCGGCGGACCTTGAGGCCGTAGGCCACGTTGTCGGCCACCGTCATGTGCGGGAAGAGCGCGTAGGACTGGAACACCATGCCGAGGTTGCGCTTCTCGGGCGGCGTACGCGTCGCGTCCTTCCCGCCGATGAGGATCGTGCCCGAGGTGGGCGCGAGGTAGCCGGCGAGCATGCGCAGGCTGGTGGTCTTGCCGCAGCCGCTCGGGCCGAGCAGGGTCGTCAGTCTCCCCTCGGGGATGGTGAGGTCGATGGCGTCGACGGCGGTGAAGTCGCCGAAGACCTGGCTCACGCCGATGAGCTGTGCGGCGGTCATCCGTTGATCCCTCCGAACACCTTGGCGAACCCGAGGGTGCGCTCGGTGATGATGGCGATCAGCACGGTGCCGGCAAGGATGAGCACGGAGATCGCGGCGATGATGGGCGTGTAGTTCTGCTGGACGTAATCGAGCATGACGACGGGCAGGGTGCGGAAGTCGCGGCTCTGCAGCAGCAGGGACAGCGGCACGTTGTTGAACGAGGCGATGAAGCTGAGCAGGGCGGCCGAGATGATGCCCGGCCGCAGGAGCGGCAGCGTGACGGTGAAGAAGGTGTGCACGGGCCCCGCGCCGAGCCCGCGGGCGGCCTCCTCGGCGGCCGGGTCGATGAGGGCCAGCGACGCGCCCGTCACGCGCACGGCGTAGGGGAACATCAGCACCGTGTGGCCGAACAGGAGGGTCTCGAAGTTGCCGAGCCCGAGGCCGATCATCAGCTGCTGGTAGAGCGCGAGGCCGACCACCAGCTCCGGGACGATGAGCGGGGAGAGGAACAGGCCCTCCACCAGGCCCTTGCCGGGCAGGCGGCCGCGGTGGATGGCGAGCGTGACCGGCACGCCCAGGGCGAGCGCGATGAGGGTGGCGAGCAGCGCGAGCTGGAGGCTGGACACGAGCGAGGTCATGAACGGCGCGTACGTCACCGCCTCCTCGAACCAGCGCAGCGACCAGCCCTCGGGCGGGAACCGGAGCGTGCTGCCGGAGCTGAACGCCGTGACGACGACGAACAGGATCGGCACGATCATCACGATGTAGCCGAGGACCGCGAGGGCCGCGGCGACGGGGCGTCGGGTGTTCATGAGGTCGCTCCCCTGCGGCCGATGACGGCCGAGATGCCCGAGATCGCGAACACGAGGATCGTCATGATGAGGGCGGTGGCGCTGGCGGCGGCCCAGTCGATCGTCGTGCTGGCGTAGGTGTAGAGCTGCGTGGCGAGGACGCGCTCGCGCGAGCCGCCCAGGAGGTAGGGGGTGGTGTAGGCGGTGATCGAGCCGGCGAACACGAGGACCGAGGCGACGACGACGCCCGGCAGGGACAGCGGCAGCACCACGGTCCAGAACGTGCGGATCCTGCCGGCGCCCAGGCCGCGGGCAGCGTCGTCGAGCCCTGGGTCGACCTGCGCGACCGCGGAGTAGGAGGCGACGACGGCGAGCGGCAGGAACAGCTGGGTGAGGCCGAGGACGATCGCCAGCGGCGTGTAGAGAAGCTGGGGCGCCTCGTCGACGAGGCCGAGGCGGAGCAGGAGCTGCGGGATCGCGCCCTGCGAGCCGAGGACCACGAGCCAGCCGAAGGTGCGGACCACGGAGCTGAGCAGGAGCGGGAAGATCGCCAGCGCGAGCAGCACGCCGGCCCAGCGGGAGGTCGACCGGGCGAGCAGGTAGGCGATCGGGAAGCCGAGCAGGATGCACAGGATCGTCGTGATGAGGCCGAGCCCGAGGGTGCGACCGATGATCGCGAGGTCGTAGGGGTCGGTGAGCATCTGCCCGAGCCGGGCCAGGACCTCGCCGGTGGTGACGTCCGGCGGCGCGAGCAGCATCGCGACGGCCGGGACGAGGAAGCCGACGAGCAGGACGGCCAGGCCCGGCAGGAGCAGGAGGGCGGTCGAGGTACGCGTCTGACGCATCGGCGTTCCTCCTTCGTGGTCACGACGACGGACGGTCGACTCGGCACTGAGTGAGTGCAACCGGTTCCACAACCGGTTACGGTGGGACAGTACAGATCGATCCGGTCCGTGTCGACGTCGACCGGGCTCCGGACGTCCCGCAGGCGGACACAATGCGAGGAACGACGAGGAAGGAGGCCCGGTGGCCACGCTGAGCGATGTCGCGGCGCGCGCACGGGTCTCGAAGGCGACGGCGTCGCGCGCGCTCAACCGGCCCGACCTCGTGGCACCGGCGACCGTCGAGCGGGTGCAGGCGGCGGCCGCCGAGCTCCGCTTCGTGCCCAACCGCGGGGCGCAGCTGCTCGCGCGCGGGCGGACCGGGATCGTGCCCCTGCTGGTCCCGACCCTGCACAACGCGTTCTTCACGCCGATCATCGCCGGTGCGCACGCGCGGGCCGAGGCCGCCGACCTGCACCTGACGGTGGCGGTGCACCCGATGGAGGACGAGGACGAACGCGCCCGCTTCGAGCAGCTGGCCGCGCAGGTCGACGGCATGATCGTCGTGGCGCCGCGCGGCGCGGACGACCTCGTGCGTCGGGCGTGCGCGCTCAAGCCGAGCGTGCTGGTGGACCGGGAGATCGACGGGATCCCGTCGGTGGCGGCGGACACGGCGGCGGCCTTCGCGGCCCTGGTGCGGCGGCTCGCGGCGGGCGGGCACCGGCGGATCGCCTTCCTCAACGGGCCCGAGCTGTCGTGGCAGAACGTCCAGCGCACGAAGGCGGTGGCCGCCGCTGCCCGGGCCGTTGGCGTGGAGGTCGAGGTGCTCGGCCCCTCCCCCGCGACGTTCGCCGCCGGATCCGCGCTGGCCGGGGCGGTCGCGGAATCGGGTGCGAGCGTGTCGATCCCCTATGCCTCTGACCTGGGGCTGGGCGTGCTGTTCGAGCTCATCGCCCGTGGTCAGGCGCGGTTCGGGCAGGGCACGGCGCCGGACGGTGCCGTCGAGGTGGTCGGGGTCCCCGGCGCGACGGCGGTGGACGTCGACGGCGAGGCCCTGGGTGCGGCGGCGATGGACCAGCTCCTGCCCCTGCTCGGCGGTGAGGCGCCCGTGTCACCGACGCGGCGGCTCGAGGTGCCGCTGGCCGAGCAGTGGACGGGGCCGCGCGGGCGGGCGTGAGCGCGTCAGTGTGGGTGGCGGAGGGGCCCGGGTGACAGGAGCGGGGCGCCCCGCTCCCCCGCCCACCTGGCCTCTCGTACTCATCGCGCCGAGACCATGGGTGGTGCGTCGAGGCCATGGCTAGCGCCCATGCTCTCGAGACACGACCCATGCTCTCGACGAAGGAACTGCGATGATCACCCGGGGACGCGCCTAACCACCACCGATCTGTGCACGCGTGAAGAAGCACTCGGCGCTCCGGTTGATGATCCGGTGCGCACACCGAGCGCCGATGGGACCTGACAGCCCGACCCAGCGGGCCCAGGGGAACCAGTGGGGCGCGTCGGTGAAGTCGATGTGGAACATGCCGGGGATGCTGACGAGCCGCCCGGTGCCCGGCGATTGACGTGCGAGCGCCGCTCTCATCGACCCCAGGGTCTTCTCGATGACCTCTTCCGGCCAACCACCCGCCCGTCGACGCTCACGGCGCATATCCTCAGCGGGCCGGGTCAGCCACAGCGCAGCGCACGGGATCCCGTCGGCAGCGACCGACGCCGGCATCGCCGCGTCCATCATCAGGCAGGCCGCGATCCGCGGGTCCGTCCGGGCTGCCGCCGCCGCGACGGTGCCGCCCAGGGAGACCCCGACGACGCCGGCCGATCCCGTGCTGCTCGTCCGGGCAAGCACCGGGTCCCGGGCGATCTCGTCGAGCACGACGCTGACGTCGACCGCCAGGTGCGCGATGACCTCGTCCTCGCCGAGCCCGTCGTAGAGATGCCCGCGCCGCCTCATCCTCACCACACGGCCGTCGGCCAGCCGGGTGCGTGCGGAGACAAAGGGCTGATCGACCCCGACGACGACGTAGCCGTGCGACGCGAGCGCCTCGGCAAGGATCGTGTGGGCGGTAACGATCACAGGGAGCTCGATCCCACGCACGACGCGCGCATTGATGATCGCGTTGGTCCGCGATCGCGCGAGCTTGCGGAAGAGGAAGGCCGGAGGCGAAGTGCGGCCACCGGTCACCTCCCGCAGCGCCTGGAGGAGCGAGGCGAACACGTCGGGCGCATCGGCCAGGTAGATGCTTCGCTCCCCGCGGCTCGCCGTCGTCGGGTACCAGACCTGGGCGACGAGCTCGCGGACCTCGCCCGGTTCGGACGAGAGGATCTCGGTCCTGGTGCGATCCTCCCAGTGCCGGCTCGTCGTGCCGACCCCGAACGGGCCGCCCGGCCGCGGCAAGCGCACGGGCCGGAACAGCGCGGCACCGACGACGCCGACGACCGCTGCGCCCACCATCCATGCCCTCGCGCGCATCCTGGTGAGTGTGGCAGAACCAAGGTGTGCGGATGCGGCCCCTGGCGCCAGATACACCGGCTCCGCGGGTGGCGGCCACAGACGTCGAGCGATCTCGACCGCGCGTTCACGGACGATCTCCCGTCACCCCCGCGTTGCCCGACTTCGCTAGCGTCGACCTACGTGCCCCCACACGCGTCACCCGGGCTCCCCCGGCCCGAGGACACCTCCATCAACGACCCGCGAGCGAGCACAGGCACCGCCGCCCGCGCCCGCCTGGCCGGTGCCGATCGCTCCGCACGACGCGCCCTCACTCTCCTCGGCCTTAGCTCGCGCGCCGACCTCCTGCTGGTGCTCGCCGTCGGCCTCTGGATCGTCTACGCGGCGATCGGCACGCTCGCTCACGGCGGCCCGCTCGCCGACGCCCTGCCCTACCTCACGGCGCCGCTCGTCATCCTCGCCGGCGTCGTCGCGGGGCGCGCCCTCGCCTCCCGCACCGGAGCAACCCCCGACGACGGCACCACCACTCCCTTACGCCGGTGGCAGGCCCTCACCGCCTCGACGCTCACCTGGGTCGTCGTGCTCGTCGCCGGACTGGCACTGCTCGTCCCGTTCTACGCCAACGCCCAGGCGGCGCTCGGCCTCCAGCTCGTCGCCCTGGCCGGATTGTTCGCGCTGAGCTCCCGGGCTCACTCGACAGATCCCCACGAGCCCGCTCCCTCCCGCACGCACCACCTCACGGCCCCGGTCCCGATGCTCATCGCCGCCGTCCTCGGCGTGCTCCTGGCCGGCCGCGCCCAGGCGGCCGGGGCTCTCGTCGTCGTCCTGACGGTCGTCCTCACCCTCGCGCTCGCCCGCCGCGACCACCTCTCCCGACGCCGCCTCACCGCCCCGCGCACCCTCGCCATCGGCGGTGGTGCCGTCATCGCCGTCGCGGCCGCCGTCGTCACCTGGCTCGGCGGCCTGTCGACCTGGCCGACCTGGCTGTCGACCTCCGGCAGCCCCAGCGGTGCCCGCCACGCCCTGTGGGCCGACGCCCTCGAGCTGTGGTCGCAGCGTCCGCTGACCGGCTCGGGCCCGGGCTCCTTCGCCGCGTCCTCACCGATCGCCGCCACGCGCGCCGACCTGTCCGAGGTGCACTCCTCGGTCCTGCAGGTCGCCGCCGAGCTCGGCCTGGTCGGCGTCCTGCTGCTGGCGGGGCTGCTCGCGGCAGGCCTGGCCGCCGGGGCGCAACGCGGAGGTCGCGCGGCGCTCGTGGCCACCACGGCCTGGACCGCTCTGGCGGTGCACTCGATGATCGACCACCTCTACGAGTTCCCGCCCGTCACCCTGGCCGCGGGCCTCGTCCTCGGCTGGGCCTCGGCCCCGCACCACCGACCTGCTTGACCACGCGCCCACTGTCCGACCGGCCACGTACCCCGCTCAGCCCCATCCACCTCCTCCGCAGCCCCACCACTTCATCGAAAGGATGGGTTCTGTCACGAAAGGATGGGCAGAGGGCATACCCTCGTGACACAACCCATCCTCTCGAAGCGGGAGAGACGGTCTGAGTCCCGACGCGCGAGGTAAGGGATGCGACTCAGGCCGCCCCCGACGACGCCGTCTCGCGCCCGCCCTCCGCCGCGGCCACGTGCCTCTCGCCCAGTGCGACGAACACCGCCGCGTTGAGGTCGAAGGCCACCTTGGCCTCCTCGACCACCCGATCGCGCTGCTCGGACGCGAACGCGGCGTCGTCGATCAGTGCCCGGTAGCGGTCCTTGAACGGCTTGACCTTCTCGATCCCGGTGAAGGTGTAGAAGGTCAGATCGTCAGCGGTCATGCCGTAGTGGCGCTGGAGCATCCGCGCGATGGCCTGGCCGCCGGAGAGGTCGCCGAGATAGCGGGTGTAGGCGTGCGCCAGGTAGGTGGCCGCGTCCGCGATGCCCTCCAGCCGCGCCACGTAGGTCTCGGTCGCCGCCAGCACGGGGAGCTCCTTGCGCCAGGTCGGGCCGGCGAGGGTGGCGAGGTCCGCCTCCAGGCTCGGCACCCGCCGCAGCTCAGGCAGCACGAAGGCCGCCGCCACCGGGTCACCACCTGTCCCACCACCGACCAGCCGGTCACCCGCACCCTCGAGCGCGGTGTAGATCGCGTGGTGCTGACGGGCCAGGTCGACATACGCCGCACGGCCCAGGCGCCCGCCCATAAGGTCGCTGACGAAGGAGCGCGTCTCGGCGTGCTCGTGCTGCGGCCGGGTGGCGTCCCGCAGGACCTCGGACAGCGGCTGGGTGGTGGTGGCCATGGGGGCTCCTGGGTTGCTGACGGCACGTCACGATCAAGCGTACTGACAGCCTGTCGTCAAACCGATGCTCAGGCAAGCCTTACCTCGCCAGCCACCACCAGTCACCCCGGCTCCGCGACCTCCTCGAGCGCGTCGATGTCCAGCAGCTCCACGTCTCGCCGCCCCTGCAGGCGAATGATCCCGCGGTCGGACAGCGCCGCCAGGCGCCGGCTCAGGGTTTCCGGCGTCGTGCCCAGGTAGCCCGCGATGTCCTGCTTGGCCATCGGGAGCCGCACCGCCACCACCGAGTCGCGCACGCTCACGGGCAGGTCGAGCAGGTAGGCCGCCACGCGAGCGCCGACGTCGCTGGAGGTGACCGCGGCCAGCAGCCGTTCGGTCGAGTGCAGCCGATCGGACAGCGTGCGCAGGATCCGTTGGGTGATGTCGGGGTAGCGCCCGAGCAGCGCCGAGAGGTCGTCGTGGTCCAGCGCGCACATCTGGCTGTCCTCGATCGCGACGACGAGGTCCTCGGACCGCTGCCCGGTGAGGAAGGCCCGCTCCCCCACCACCTCGCCCGCGCCGGCGGTCCGCAGCACCTGCTCGTGCCCGTTGGCTGAGGTCTGGCTGACCTTGAGCCGTCCGCTGTGCACCACGAGCACTCGGGTCACCGGTTGTCCGGGCAGGTGCACGGTCTCGCCCCTGGCCACCCGCAGGGGTCGCACGACCTCCGCCACCGTCTCCTGCTCGGCGCGCGTCAGCCCCTGGAAGATCGGGACCCGGACCACGCACAGATCAGGCTCGGACATACCCGGAATCTACCCGGCGCCCCTCACCTCGCACGGACTTGACCTGCGTCAAGGAGAATCCCGCGCCACCTTCCTAGATTGCGAAGACACCGCAATCCACGACGAAAGGACAGGTGAGATCGACATGACCACCACCGCCGCCACCACCCGCACGATCCTCCGGGCCGAGGGCTTCTCCTGCCCCTCGTGCGTGGCCAAGATCGAGAAGCAGGTCGGCCGGCTCGACGGCGTCGAGAACGTCACCGTGCACTTCGCCTCCGCCCGTATCGAGATTGACCACGACCCGGTCCGGGCCTCGGTCGACGACCTCGTCGCTGCCGTGGCCAAGGCGGGCTACAGCGCCGCCCCCTCGGCGTTCTGACCCCCGGCCACTCACTCCACGTCAGGAGAGGGAGGGCGCCCCGCCCTCCCTCTCCTCATCGCCCCGGTCCTCCTCCACCCACCCATCACCAGCTTCTCCACCTCGCGACGGGAAAGGTCGTGACTCACGTGCACACGCTTCAGCGCCGGCTGCGCGGGAACTGGGCAGTTCCCGCGATCTCCGGTGCGCTCATCCTCATCTCCTTCGCCCTGCAGCACGTCGCCGGCGGCGCGGCGAACCTCGCGCTGACGCCCCAGTGGTGGCTCGACGCCGGACGGCACGCCACCCACGCCACGGGCGTCTTCACCCTGGCCGACGTGTTCATGCTGACCGCGGCGGTCGTCGCCGGATACCCCATCGTGGTCAAGGCCCTGCGCGCCCTGACCGCGCGCGTCATCGGCATCGACCTGCTGGTCTCCGTCGCGGCGATCGGCGCCGTCGTCATCGGCAACTTCTGGGAGTCCGCCGCCGTCACCTTCCTGTTCGCCGTCGGGCATGCGCTGGAGTCGGCCACGCTGAGCAAGACCCGCTCGGCGCTGGCCGAGCTGGTGGCCGTCGCCCCGGACACCGCGATCGTCGTCCGCGACGGCGCGCAGCAGGAGATCCCCGCCGGTCAGGTCGCGATGGGCGAGGTCGTCCTGGTGAAGAACGGTGCGAAGGTTCCCGTCGACGGCGAGGTCGTCTCCGGCACCGGCGCCCTGGACGAGGCCTCCATCACCGGCGAGTCGATCCCCGTCGAGAAGGCCACCGGCGACCAGGTCTTCGCCGGCACCGTCTCCCGCGGCGGCTTCCTCCAGGTGCGCGCCACCGGGATCGGCGCCGACACCACGCTCGCCCGCATCATCCACCGGGTCGAGGAGGCCCAGGACGCCAAGGCGGCCACCCAGACCTTCATCGACCGCTTCTCCCGCTGGTACACCCCCGGCGTCATGGTGCTGGCCCTCGTCGCCGGCCTACTGACCGGTGACATCGTCCTCGCGCTGACGCTGCTGGTCATCGGCTGCCCCGGCGCCCTGGTCATCTCCATCCCGGTCGCCATCGTCGCCGGCATCGGCCGCGCCGCCCGCTCCGGCATCCTCATCAAGGGCGGCGAGTACCTCGAGACGTCGGCGCGGATCTCCGCGGTCGCCGTCGACAAGACCGGCACCCTCACCGAGGGTCGGCCCGAGCTGACCGACGTCGTCGTCCTCGACCCCGCGATGGACCGCACCGAGGTACTGGCCTGGGCCGCCGCCGCCGAGGCCGGCTCCGAGCACCCGCTCGCCCGCCCGATCCTCGAGGCGGCCGCGGCCCAGGGCGTCGCCCCGGATGCCATCGACGGCGCTGTCACCCCGGTCCCCGGCAAGGGCATCGCGTCGGTCGTGGACGGCCGCCAGGTCCTCATCGGCAACGCCGCCCTGCTCGCGCACCACGAGCTCCCCGAGCAGCCCGACGCCGAGCAGGTCGCCGACTCGCTCGCCGCTCAGGGGAGGACCCCGATGATCGTCGCGCTGGACGGCGCCGTCATCGGCGTCCTGGCGGTGGCCGACCAGGTCCGCACCGACGCCGCCGAGATGGTCGAGCGCCTGCACCGGGCAGGGGTGTCGACGGTCGTCATGCTCACCGGTGATACCCACCGGGTCGCCGAGGCCGTCGGCGCGGCGACCGGCGTCGACGAGGTCCGCGCCTCCCTGCTCCCGGAGGACAAGCTCGACGCCGTCGCGGAGCTGCAGCGTCAGGGGCACACCGTGGCGATGGTCGGCGACGGCGTCAACGACGCCCCCGCGCTGGCCACCGCCGACATCGGCGTGGCGATGGGCGCCGCCGGGTCCGCGGTGGCGGTGGAGACCGCGGACATCGCCCTCATGGCCGACGACCTGCTCAGGCTCCCCCAGGCCATCGACCTGGCGCGGCGCACCGCGCGGATCATGCGGCAGAACATCGCGGTCGCGCTGGCCACGGTGGTCGTGCTGCTGGCCGGTGTCTTCGCCGGTGGCGTGACGATGTCGGTGGGCATGCTCGTCCACGAGGCCTCGGTTCTGGTGGTCATCGCCAACGCCATGCGGCTGCTCCGGCTCCGCGCCGGTGCGGGTTCGAGCGCCGGCCGCACCCCGGAACGGCGGACCGAGCAGGATCCTGCCGTGCGGCGCACACGGGACGATCGCGCAGCCGCCCGCTGAACCCGCGGTGGTCCCGCCGTGCGAGGGCAGCGCCACCGGGTCCGCCCGGTCGGCCTGCTCCGCCAGCCCCCCAATCGAAAGGATGGGTCGTGTCACGAGAGGATGCCCTCAGTCCATCCGCTCGTGGCACAACCCATCCGCTCGTCGCAGAGGCCGCAGCGCTCACCGGACCCCGCCCCTACACCACCTCGACGCGCACCTTTCTGGCCTGTACATCCACCTCGGCCACGCGCACAGTCACCTCGGCGCCCAGCTCGAGGCCCTCCCCCTCGACGACGGCGTGCACCGCCGGCTCGGCCACCTGGACCTCACCGCGCTGCGGCTTCTTCTCGTCGACGTCCACGACCACCCCGCGCAGCTCCTCCCCCTCGCGGCCGCGCAGCACGAGAGCCTCCATGGCGTCGACGGCGCCGCGCTCGTAGGCTCCCGCGCGCCGGCCGCCCGCCCCCATCGCTGAAGGAAGCTCGGGCAGTGCCTCGGTGACCCACGCCGGGACCTCCCGGTCGGCCGCGATCGCCAGGCACGCCTCGAGCCCGTACCGGTCGACGAGCCGGCGCAGCGGCGCGGTGACGTGTGCGTAGTCGGACGCGATCGCGGCGTGCTGGGTCGACATCACATCCCCGCCCTCGCCGTCGTCCCCGCCCTGACCGGGCGAGACTGGCAGCGCCAGGTACCCCGCCCCGCGGAACAACGCCGTCGCCTCGTTGAGGAACGCCGCCCCCTCGGGCGTGCTCGCCTTTACCGACCGCACGAGGTCCGGATAGGTCATCCCGTCCGGCCACGGCACGCCCAGCGCGTGGGCGGTCCGCCGCAGCTTCGCCACGTCCTTCTCGCGCGCCGGCGGCAACGTCCGCAGCACACCGACGCCCGCCCCGAGCATCATCTCCGCGGCCACGATCCCGGTGAGCAGGGAGATCTGCGCGTTGTAGCCCTCGACCTCCAGGACGGTGCGGCTGTCGAGGACGTACCGCCCGCCGTCGCCGAGCTCGACGACCTGCTCGGGCAGGTCGAGCGAGACCGCCCCGCGGGCGACCTCCTGCGCCTGCCGGGCCCGCCCCACCTCGGCCAGCAGCCGCGGCAAATCATCGGGCACACCCGCCGAAAGCGAAGCCTTGCCGTCGAGGGCGTCCTGCACCTGGTCGTAGGTGAGCTGCGCCCGCGACCGTACGAGCGCCCGCTCCACCGCGGAGGACCGCACCTCACCGGTGGAGTCGATCCGCACGTCCCACACGCAGGCCGGCGCCACCTGGCCGGCCAGCAGGCTCGCCGCACCGGCGGAAAGCACCTCGGGGTGCAGGGGCACGGACCCGGTGGGTCCGTAGACGGTCATTGCCCGACGTCGGACCTCAGCGTCCAGCGCCCCGCCCGGCGTGACGAACGACCCGACGGAGGCGATCGCGTAGCGGATGCGGTGGCCGTCGCCGTCGGGCTCGATGAGGACCGCCTGGTCGAGGTCCCGTGCGCCGGGCGGGTCGATGGTGACCAGGTCGAGGTCGGTGAGGTCCTTCTCCGGGAGCACGACGTCGCGCACCGCCGCCTCGGCCTCGGCGAGCACCTCGGGGCTGAACTCGGTGGGGAGCTCGAGCTCGGCGGCCAGGGCGTCGAGGGCGGCCGTGAGCTCCTCGGGGGCGGCGGTGTTGATCCTCAGGTGTCGTGTGGGCACGCGTCGACAGTAACGAGACCGGAGTCACTGCGCTGTCCGCGCGCTCGACGACGAGCCCTCTACGATCGACCCTGCGCGTGACCCGACGGCCCGGAACCCCCGACGTCGAGCGTCCCGGCCGCAGGAAGGACCGCAATGGTGACGTTCTCGGAGGAGCACGAGGCGCGGGCCGCCGCGATCGCCGAGCGCCTGTCGGAGGTCCTGTTGGCCCACGGCCTTCAGGCCGCCGTCGCCGAGTCCCTCACCGGCGGCAAGATCGCCACCCAGCTGGCGGCCGCACCCGAGTCGGGGCGATGGTTCGCCGGCGGCGTCGTCAGCTACTCCGCCCGGGTCAAGCGCAGCCTCCTCCGGGTCCCGCCCGGCCCGGTCATCTCCCGGCAGGCGGTGGAGGCCATGGTCCGCTCGGTGAGCCGACTGATGGGCGCAGACATCGCCGTCGCCGCCTCCGGAGCCGGCGGCCCCTCCGAGCAGGAGGGACAGGAGCCGGGCACCACCTGGCTCGCCGTCCTCGCCGGGGACGAGGTGCGCTCCGAGCTGCACCACTTCGACGGTGAGCCGCTCGAGGTCCTCGCCCTGACCGAGGAACGCGCACTGGAGATGCTCTGGGAGGCTGCGCAGCGCTGGGCGCCCGGCACCTCACGGCACCCCCCGCACGACGACGCCGCACCGATCACCGACTGACCGCGCTGTCAGCCGCGCCGCCCACGCAGCGCCCGCCGCGCCACCACCGCCCGGGCGAGCCGCTCGAGCACGTCCTCGGTGGTCTGCCAGGACATGCACGCGTCGGTCACCGACTGCCCGTAGGTCAGGCCGCTCGGCGCCGGCTCCTGACGGCCGGCCACGAGGAAGCTCTCCAGCATCACCCCGACGACGCCACGCTCCCCCGCCCCGACGGCGTCAGCGATCTCGCCGGCCACCTGCGCCTGGCGCACGTGGTCCTTGCCGCTGTTGGCGTGGCTGGCGTCCACGACCAGCCCCGCGCTCCGACCCGCGCGGCGCAGCAGGCCCAGGGCCGCCTCGACGGCAGCCGGCCCGTAGTTGGGTCCGCCCCTCCCGCCACGCAGGATGACGTGGCCGTCGGGGTTGCCGGCGGTGTCCACGAGCACGGCGCGTCCCTCGTCGTCGACGCCGAAGAACGTCTGCTCGGCGGCGGCCGCGACGGACGCGTCGATCGCGACCTGGACGTCGCCGTCGGTGCCGTTCTTGAAGCCGACCGGCATGGACAGCCCGGACGCCAGCTGCCGGTGCACCTGGGACTCCACGGTGCGCGCGCCGACGGCGCCGTAGGTCACGATGTCGGCGATGTACTGCGGGGAGGTGGTCTCGAGGAACTCGCAGCCGGCGGGGATGCCGGCGTCCAGGACGTCGAGCAGGACGCGCCTCGCGGTGCGCAGGCCGCGGGGGACGTCGTATCCGCCGTCGAGGCCGGGGTCGTTGATGAGGCCCTTCCAGCCGACCGTGGTGCGCGGCTTCTCGAAGTACACGCGCATGACGAGGTCGAGCTCGCTGCCGAACCGCTGCGCCGCGCCGGCGAGGCGGTGCGCGTAGTCGATCGCGGCGGCCGGGTCGTGGACGGAGCACGGCCCGACGACGACGAGCAGGCGGTCGTCCCGACCGTAGAGGATGTCCTGGACCTCGCTGCGGGAGCGCGAGACGAGGGCGGCGGCGTCGCCGGGGAGCGGCTGCTCGGCGACGATCTCGCTGGGGGTCGGTAGCGGGGCCATGCGGCGCACGCGCAGGTCGACGGTGCGTTCGGTGGGGGTGACGGTCATGGGGCTCTCCTCGGACGGGGGCGGGTCGTCCCCGTCCGGAGCGCCCGCCATGAATGGCAAAGGGCGCGGACCCAATGGTCCACGCCCTGTCGGCTCCGGTTGCGCGCGTCAGCGAATGAACGCGCCGGCCGGGGCCGACACGTCAAACCAATACTGGCGAGCGGTATGCACGTGTGGAACCTACGTCCCCGCCACCGGTCGGCGTCACGCGCGTCTCGCCACGTGGGATCGACGGCGTTGCGGGCCGTGACTCCCCGTTGCCGCCCCGACCCCCCATTGCCGCCCGGCCCAACCTCCGTTAAATGGAGGGTTCGCACGGGTGCGTCACCAAGCGCCCGCGTCAGGCCCGACCTCCGTTATACCGAGAGCTCCCGCGGGCGCCACACCCGCTACCGTCCGCGCGAGACCAGCCGCGCCCCCTTGGCCCGGGGCCCGCCGTCCTCACGTGCCGACGTCGGCGCCCGCACGCGGCCCGACCTCCGTTATACCGAGGGGTAGCGCGGGTGCCTCACCCGCTCCCCTCCGGTCGCCACCGACCGGCTCCGGACCACCTGTCAGGCCTCGGCCAGCCGGGCGGCGTACACCTCCCGAAGCCGCTGCGCGGCATTCCGGTCGGGCGAACCGGCGGCACCACTCGCACCAGCAGGACCCGCGACACCCGCCGCGCCGGCAGAACCGGCCGCGCCACGCAGCATGAACTCCAGCTCGTCCAGGCACGCGTGCCAACCCGCGGCCGTACCGGCGTGCCCGAGTGGCCCGGGCTCGCCGGGCCACGTGGTGAACACCAGCCAAGTTCCGCCGTCGACGGGCTCGAGCTCGAACCGCAGGACGTCCGCCTCACCCTCCGAGTTGCCCCAGACCAGCTCGAAGAGCGTCGGCGGGTCGAAGGCCCGGATCAGGCCGGGGAGCACCTCGTCGGGATCCATGCCGGTCGTGTCCACGCCGGCCTCGTCGAGCATCTCCATGCTCTGCTGCGCCCCCTCGGGCCAGAACGGCAGCTGCACCTCGGCGCCGGCGACCCTCTCGCCGACGATGTCGGCCGGGAACCAGTGCCGCAGTCCGGCCGACTCGGTGAGGGCACGCCACACGGTGGCCGGCGGGTGCGCAAGGTGCCGCACGTACCGCAGTCGCACCTGCTCGCCGTCGCGCTCGACCGCGCCCAGTCGTCCGTGCTCGTCGGTCATGCCCTACTCCTCGTTCGTCTCGTCCAGGTGTCGTTCCAACGCGTCGAGCCGGTCGGCCCAGATCTCCCGGAACGGCTGCAGCCACGAGTCGAGGTCACGCAGCCCCTCCGGGGCGAGCCGGTACTGGCGCCATGGCCCCTCGACGCGGACCCGGACCAGCTCCGCCTCCCCCAGCACACGCAGGTGCTTGGACACGTTCGGCTGCGGGGCGTCCAGGGCGGCGACCAGGTCACCGGCCGACCGCTCGCCGTCGCGCAACAGCTCGAGGATGCGGCGCCGGGTCGGGTCCCCGATCGCCGTGAACACCTCACGCTCGGCCATGCCCCACGTATTCCTCTGCTGACATATGCCTGTCAAGGCATATATCCGACACATCTCTCACGAGCGCCCCTCGCCTCCGTATCGTGCAATACATCTGCCACGTGTCAGGAGGCGCGATGAGACTCAACAGCAAGGGTCAGGTCACCATCCCAGCCGAACTGCGACGTCGGCATGGCTTCTCCGAGGGGGACGAGGTCGACGTCGTCGACGACGGCGGCACGCTGCGCATCGTGCACAGCTCGCAGGGCGGGTGCGGGGGCGAGCGCGTGGTCGGCCGGTGCGCGGTACCGCGACCACAACCCGGTCCACCGACGAGCTGATGACGCTGCTGCGTGGCGAGTGAGCGCGCACCCGTACCCGGGCCTCTCCCTCGTCTCGCCGACGACGGAGTAGCCCGGTCGGCCGTGCGACCAGTCCGATCCGAACTCAGCAACCACCATCACCCCGCCTGCCGCTCGAGCTCCTCGAGCGTGAAGTCACCGCGCCTCAGCCCCTGCAGCAGCCGCCAGGTCCGCACCACGCGAGGCAGCGTGATGATCAACAGGCCGCCGAGCATGTTGAACGGGATGACCAGGCCGAACCACTGCAGGAAGTCCCCCACCGAGATCTCGGCGCCGGCGAACATCGCCGCGAAGACGACCAGCGCGTTGAGCGCGCCGTGCAGCATGCCGAACCCGATGAGCAGCAGACCGGAGGCCATGCAGGTCACGGCGGCCACGACGTCGTTGGAGGTGCCCTGCTGCATCCGCGTCGAGAGCGTGATCGTGGCCCCTGCCAGCACGGACAGCCCGATCGTCACGGCCAACGACGGTTGCTCGAGGTAGCTCAGCGCGCTGGCGGTGATGGTGGCGTGATACCCGGGCAGGGCGAGCACCATGAGCCAGGCGAACACGATGCCACCCAGGAGGTTGGTGACGAGACTGACCGACCACAGCCGGAGGATCTGCAGCCACGTCCCCTGGCCGGCGAGCACCGCGTTGATGGGCAGCAGGAACTCCTCGGTGAACAGCTCGGAGTGCGCGAGCCTGAGCGCCAGCAGGCCGATCCCGAAGGCCATGCCGGCGAGGATGTCGGAGCCCGTGGCCTGCTTGACGAGCAGCATCGCGAGGATGCCGAGCCCGACGTCGATCCCGCCGAAGAACCCCGTGACGATCAGCTCGGGCCAGGTCCGGTTCAGCCGCTCCGAGCCCTTGACCACGGTGGCGGCGGCCTCCTGAGCCAGCCCGTCCTCGATGTCGAAGTCCGTGTGGCCGAGGCGCCGCCGCTGCTCGCTCTGATCCATCCGCTCAGCGTAAGGACGCGCGCCGAACCTCGCCGACCGGGCCGCCTACCTGCCGGCGAGCACCGGCTGCCCGTCGACGCGTGCCTACGACGAACCGCTGGTTCGCGGATTGCTCGCCCCGGCCTCGCGCGCCTCGCGGGCCGAGGCGACGTCGTCGATGATGACGACGATGTGCCGCATGCCGGACAGGAGGGAGCCGTAGAGCGGCCAGCTCTCCGCCGGCAGCTCGTGCTCGTGGGACAGGTCCCGCGCCAGGTCGGTCAGCCGGCCGAGGACCGGCTCCACGTCCGCGTCGGGATCGGCGACGGCGTGACCCGTGTCGCGCACGATCGCAGTCCACCGCTCGCGGAAGTCCTCGTCCCAGGCGCCCTCGGCGTAGGCGGCCTCGTACAGGGTCCGAGCCAGGTGACGCAGGTGCGAGATCCCCTCGTCGACGCGCTCGAGGATGTTCTCGTAGCTGACCTCCTCGTCTGCCCTCGACCGTGAAGCGAGGCGCTCCCGGGGGTTGTACCGCCGGCTCTCGGTGGCGAAGCGCACCGACTGCCACGCGGTGTTCAGCTCGTGGGTCATCGACTCGATCTCGTCCCGCCACGCTTCGGCCTTGTCGGTCTCCCAAGAGTTCGAGAACTCGTCGGCCATGTTGACCAGGACGTTTCCGATCCGGCGGTTGATGCTGTCCACGTAGCGCGACGCCTGCTGATCGCGCAGCGGCGGGATGACCAGCAGGTTGACCGCCACCCCGATGCCCACGCCGAGGCCGACCTCGATGATGCGGTCGAGCAGCAGCGGTTGTTGCTCGGAGAATCCGCTGCCGAGGACGAAGATCGCGGTGGTTGCGATCGCGACGCCCTCGTCCCGGATCCAGGTGATCCGCGCTCCGGCCAGCCCGACGAACAGTGCGAGAGCGAAGGTCCACACGCTGACGCCGAGGTAGGCGCCCACCAGGAACGACAGTCCGACGCCCAGCGCCGAGGCCACCGTCGACTGCACCCCGCGCGACAGCGATCGGTGGACCGTTGCGTGCACGGTCAGCAGCGCCGTCCACGGAGCGAGGAAGGGCAGCGGGGAGCTGAGCACGGTGGTTGAGACCCACCACGCCGCGGTGGCCGCGGCGACGCTCTTGAGGATCTGCAGCAGGTCGGTCGTGAACTGTGGCCGCAGGGCCAGCTCTCGCAGTCGACGCATCCGCCCATTGTCCCTGCACCCGGCGCCGCCCCTGCAGGCCACCTCGCCGTGCGAGACGGTCCGCGCTGTGGTGCACTGCCCGTGACGGCGTGCACTCGCGCGCGTCGACCCGGCACACCGTGAGGAGGCCAGTCGTGAGCGTGGGTCCTGCGCGCCGGCCCGACGTCTGCGTCGTCGTCCCCGCGCGTGACGAGGAGGCGCTGATCGGGCGCACGCTCGACTCCCTGCGGGCGGCCGCCGGAGCGGCCGGGGCGGAGGTGAGCGTCATCGTCGTCGCCGACTCGTGCACCGACGGCACCGCGGCGATCGCCCGGGCCTGCGGCGCGGAGGTGCTCGAGATCGAGGCGCGCAACGTCGGTGCCGCCCGCCAGGCCGGCTGCGACCGCGCGCTGCTGTCCGGCGCCGCACCGGACCCGCGCTCCTGGATCGCGACGACGGACGCGGATTCCGTGGTCCCCGAGGACTGGGTCGCGGCGCACCTTCGATACCGGTCGAGGCAGGTCGACCTCGTGGTGGGGACCGTCGCGCTGGAGGGCGGTCACGCCGAGGATCCCCTCGCCCGCGCCTGGGCTGAGCAGTACGCGAGCGCCGTCAGCGCGCGCGGCCACGACCACGTGCACGGCGCCAACCTCGGCCTCTCCGCGCAGGCCTTCCGGCTCCTCGGCGGCTTCCGACCGCTGCGGACCGGCGAGGACGTCGACCTCGTGCGCCGCGCCGCGGCCCGTGGGCTGTGCACGGTGCGCGCCCTGGACATGCCCGTCGTCACCTCCCGCCGCACCGCCGGCCGCGCACCCGCCGGCTTCGCGGACGATCTCGCCCACCTGGCCGGCGCGCTCGCCCCGGCCAGGGTGCGCACCGGCTGACCGGGGCCTCGACGCGCCAGGCGGCCCCCCACCGCCCTCGCCCGACGACCACCGCAGCGCGAGGCACCGGCACGCGCGCTCCGAGCAGCGATCGACACAAGCACCGCCCGAGCACAGGAAGGACCGCGATGGTGACCTACTCGCAGGAGCACGAGGAGCGAGCCGGAGGGATCGCCGAGCGCCTGGCCGCCGTCCCGCTGGCGAACGACCTCAGGGCCGCCGTGGCCGAGTCCCTCACGGGCGGAAACATCGCCACCCAGCTGGCGGCGGCGCCTGACTCCGGTGCGTGGTTCGGCGACGCCGTGGTCTGCTACTCCCCCGAGGTCAAGCGCCAGGGCCTCGACGTCCCGCCGGGCCCGGTCATCTCCCGGCAGGCGATGGAGACGATGGCGCGCTCGGTGGGCGTCCTGATGGCCGCCGACCTCGCGGTCGCGGCCTCCGGGGCCGGCGGCCCCTCGACCCAGGAGGGCCAGGAGCCGGGCACCACCTGGCTCGCCGTCCTCGCCGGGGACCAGGTGCGCTCGGAGCTGCACCACGTCGACGGCGAGCCGCTCGAGATCCTCGCCCGGACCGAGGAGCGCGCGCTCGAGATGCTGTGGGAGGCGGCCACGCGCTGGGGGCCCGACGACGAGCGGCACCAACAGCGCCCCTCCGCAGGGTCGACGAACGCGACCGACCCGACGGCGGCGCACCCGTGAGCCCCGCGCGCGGCACCTACGGTCCGCTGCTCACGGAGCTGGAGCTCCCTCTGCCGGGCCGCGGGGACACCCTCGCCCGATGGCGCGCCCTCGCGCGGCTGACGGCGCGGAACGTCGTGACCGGCCGGCTCGCCGAGGCACACGCCGACGCCGTGGCGATCACCACCGACCTCGGCGCCCCCGAGCTGGTGGAGCCCGGCTCCCACTGGGGCGTCTGGGCGGCCGAGCCACCCAGCCCCCGGCTCTACGCCGCCGAGGCGGGCGGCAGCTGGACGCTGTCCGGCACCAAACCGTGGTGCTCGGGCGCGTCGTTGTGCACGCACGCGCTCGTCACGGCCACCGTCGACGGGGACGGCGGTGCGGTGGCACTGTTCGCCGTCGACCTGCGCCGGCCCGGCGTCCGCGCCGTGCCGGACACGTGGCCGGCCGTGGGCATGGCGGACAGCGACTCCGGCTGGGTCGAGCTCTCGGAGGTACCCGCGCGCCGCCTGGGCAGCCACGCCGACTACCTCGACCGGCCCGGCTTCTGGCACGGCGGGGCCGGCGTGGCCGCCTGCTGGTTCGGCGGGGCCGCGGGCGTCGCGGCTCCCCTCCTGGCCCGGGCCGCGCGCCCCGGCGCCTCGGAGCTGGTCCGCGCGCACGCCGGCGCGACCGCCGCGGAGCTCGCGGCCGGGTGGGCGCTGCTCACCGAGGCCGCCGCGACGATCGACGCCGACCCCGACGACCGCGCGGGGCTGCGAACGGCGCGGGCCCTCTCGGTGCGCACCCGGATCGATCGCCTCGCCACCACGGTCCTCGAGCGGGTCGGCCGGGGCCTCGGCGCCGCCCCCCTGTGCGCGGACGGCGACCATGCACGGCGCGTGGCCGATCTCGGCGTGTACATCCGGCAGTCCCACGCCGAGGCCGACGAGGCCCAGATCGCTGCCGAGGTCGCCGCCCGGTCCGAGGCGGGCGAGGACGCGTCCGTCCTCTGGGGGTCGATCATCGGCTTCGACCCCAACGGCGGGGACACCCCGGAGCGACGCCCGGGGGCGGGCATGCCGGCGATCGCCGACGGCGATGCCTGAGCCGCTGTTCCGCGGAGACGCCGCGCCGGCCACGTCGGAGGCGGTGCTGCGGGAATTCGAGGACGGGCTCGAGCCGTGGACCCTGCGCGCGGCGCCGACCGGCGACCACCGCCCCGCCGACCTTGCCTCCGGCGACACCGCGACAACCGGGCCCGTCAGAGCGAACGAGTCCGCCGGGACCACCGACTCCGCCGAGGCACCCGCGCTGGTCGTCGTCTCCCCGCACCCCGACGACGAGGTGCTCGGCGCCGGCGCCCTGCTCGGCACGGCCGTCCGCGCCGGGATCCCCACGCTCGTGCTCGCGGTCACCGACGGCAACGCCTCCCACCCGCCCGAGCTCATCTCGCCGGAGGACCTCGCCGAGGTCCGCTCCGCGGAGTCCGACGTCGCACTTGCGACGCTAGCGGAGCTCGATGCCGATCCGGACCACGAGATCCGGCGGAGTCGGCTGCGGCTGCCCGACGGGCGAGTCTCCGAGCACGAGGACGCTCTCGCCGAGCGCATCGCCGAGGCGCTCGGCCAGCTCCCGCCGGGGACGTGGGTGGCCGCACCGCTGCGCCACGACGGGCACCCGGACCACGACGCCACCGGGCGCGCCGCGCGCCGAGCCCTGGCCCGCGTCCCCACTGCGCGACTCGTCGAATACCCGGTGTGGCTGTGGCAGCACACGCTGCCGCGGGAGCACCCGGGTGTCGACTGGGACTCTGCCCGGGTGCTGGTCGTCGACGACGAGCTCGACCACGCACGGTCCGCGGCGATGGCGGCTTTCCGCTCGCAGATCAGCCTCGACCTCGGCGTGCCCGTCGGCCCCGTGGGCGCGGACCCGGAGCACCAGGTGGTCCTGCCCCGCCGGGTGCGGGACCGGATGCTGCGCCGCCGCCAGGTCGTCTTCCCCCACGGCGCGGCCGGGTTCGCCGCGATCTACGACCGTGGGGAGGACCCGTGGTCGGTCGACGAGCGGTGGTACGAGGAGCGCAAGTACGCCCTGACGGTGGCCATGCTGCCGCGGCGGACGTTCCGGCGGGGATACGAGCCGGGCTGCTCGATCGGCGGGCTCACGGCGCTGCTGGCGGACCGCTGCGAGCAGCTCCTCGCCACCGACGTCGTCCCCGCCGCGCTGGAGACCGCGCGCGAGCGCGTCCCGCACCCGCACGTGGACTTCCGGGTCGGCGGCATCGCCGACTGGCCCGCGGGCGAGCTCGACCTCGTCGTGCTCAGCGAGCTCGCGTACTACCTCAGCGACAGCGAGTTCGAGGACGCCCTCCGCTACTCGCAAGAGTCCCTCGCGGAAGACGGGGTGCTCGCGGCGGCCCACTGGCGGCATGCGATCCCCGGCGCGTACCGCGATGCCGAAGCGATCCATCGTGCGCTGGCGGACCAGCCGGGGTGGGAGCAGCTGGCGTCCTACCGCGACGAGGACGTGCTCATCGAGACGTTCGGACCGCCGCGCCCGAGCGTGGCGAGCGGGGAGTTCTTCGGCGGCGGGTAGGACCGTCAGCCCCTGCGGTCGACCTCGCCGCGGGGGCCGCCGGCGGCCCCCGCCCAGCCGATGACCACGCCCGCGAGGAGCACCACCGGCGGGAACTCGTAGAGGTGGTCGATCATCGCGTGCACGGCGAGTGCGGTCCACGCCACCACCCCGACGACGCCGGACACCCCGCTCCCCCGCGCCGCCACCGCCAGGCCGGTCGCGAGCAGGCCGAGGAACAGCACGACTCCGATCGCACCGAGCTCCGACCCGACCTGCAGGATCGCCGAGTGCACCTCGGACAGGCTCGGGTCGGACGCCGCCAGCGCGGAGTGCTCGACGAACGAGCCCGGCCCCGCGCCCACGACCGGCGCCTGCGCCCACAGCTCGAGCGCGTCGGCCCACAGCGTGTGTCGTGCGCCGCTCAGGCTGCCGCTCCCGGTGAGGATCCCCGGCCACTGATCCCGGCTCCCGAGCCACACGACGCCGACGCCGGCCAGCCCGACGATCGCGCCGCCGGCCCAGGCCCACCTCCGCGCGCGCACGCGTCCGCCCCGCCACCGGGCGACCACCACGGCCAGCGCCCCGACGACGGCGAGCAGGAGCGCCGCCTGCGACCGCGACGCGAGCAGGACCCCAAGAACGACCAGCAGAACAGCCGAGATGACGCTGAGCGGAGTACGCTCGCTGAACCCCAGGCGCCGGACGGAGACCAGCATGAGCGCGCCGAGCGCCACGGCCTGGACCCCGATGGCCGCCTGCGCGTTGGCGTAGAACGCGTCGGCCGCGAGCACCGCGAGCGCGCCCACCACGGCGACCGGCGCGACCCACCAGCGCTCCCACTCCGTCACTAGCCGCCCACCGGCCAGCACGCCTAGAAGGAGGACGAGCGGTGCCGCCACGTAGGGCACCCATGACCCGGCCGTCGATGACGCAAGGGCCGAGGCGGCGAGCACCCACGCCACCCATAGGAGCGCGGCCCCCACCAGGTACCGGTCCGCCACCGGGCGGCGACCGTGAGGAACGAGCACGCTGAGAACGGTAGGTCAGCTCGACCTCCGCCGCGTCAGCGACCACCTGCGTCGGCATCAAGGGCCGGCCGACGCCGTAGCGACGCCCCGGCACACCCCTCCGACGCCGAACCCACACATCGAGTGCCGACCCCACATGCGCCGTGGGCAGGCTCGGCACCGACTCTGTGGGCTCGGCGGAAGAGTGTGGGGTCGGCGCTCAGCCCGCAGGCCGGGCGGCCCCGCGAGACGACGGCGCCTGCCCCACGTAGGCCTCACGCGTCGAACCATCCCCGCGGACGCAAAGCCGAAGGTCTCGGCATCGCCCCCCAACAGAATGACGAACCGTCGAGCGTAGCCACGGGCTCGCGGCGAGCGGCCACAACGCCACTTCGTCGGGAGAGTGCGGCACTAGAGCAACACCAGCATTGGTTGCACTGGGAGCACCGGCATCTTTCGAAATGCGCCGCACATCACATTAATCTTACGGTAGCACTCAGATATCCTTGAATTGACATTTCGAGAGCACGGGAGCGCACGGATGCGTAAATCAGTCTATGGATTGGCGTTGGTGGCGTTTGCAACGCTGACGGGATGCAGCGGCGACGAACCCACCGATGCCACCCCGTCCGGGGAAGCCAGCGAGTCGTCACCTGCATCGACGCAACAGGAGACCCCGTCCACCGATTCCACTTCGCAGTCGGTGGATGCCCGCGACCAGGTCTATCGCTGGGAGGAGAGCCCCGCCGAGACCGACCCTGAGCCCACATCGGAACCCGAACCCACGCCCAGTGCATCACCGCAGGTGGAAGCGCAAAGCTACGGATCACTAGTGGATCTGCGCGATGCTGCCGTCGCGGCTGGTTACGACTGCGCTACTTGGGAGCAGACGAACCACATGCCGATGGCAGCTCAATCGGGCAGTTGTTCGACCGAGGACGTCTTTTCAATCTACATCAACGCCGACGAAGCCAACGCGCAGGTTGAGACCAGCAGGGAGGTCTTCGCAGAGGTCGGGCAGTTTGAGTGGCTCGTCGGTGCGAACTGGATCATCAACGCGCCTTCCGACAGCCTGGAAATGCTTCGTGAGGCGATAGGCGGGGTTGTCGTCGTGCACGAAGGTTCAGAGCAATAGTGATGAACTAACCTCACGCAGGTGATTCACCCGCCTTCTCACCAGCGCCCCCGCGCGCCGAGGCGCCCGCACGGATCGGCTACAGGACCACGATCCGCGCGCCGTGGCCGCCCGAGCGAGCCAAGCGGCCGTCGCGCGTCACCAGCGGGCAGTCCATCGCCTCGGCCAGGGCGACATAGGCGGCGTCATAGGCGGAGACGTTGTGCCTCAACTGGAAGGCGCGCCGTCGCAGGGCGTGGCCGGACGGCCAGCGCCGCAGGGGCAGGTCGTCGAAATCGGTGAGCAGGTCCTCCGCCCGGGCCACGCTGAGGTGGCCTCCGAGGGTGAGCCCCCGCAGGGCAGAGACCACCTCGACGTCGATCAAGCTGGGGGCATGCAGGTCGTCCCGTGCAAGCCGGGCGCGTAGCTCGTCGGTCCCTGCCACCGCAGTGAGGGCATCGACCACTGCGGCGTTGTCCACGACGATCACGTCGGCGAACTCTGCGGGAGCTCGCCCTCGCGCTCCGCCCGCGCTTCGTCGAGCACGGTGACGGCAGACGCGGTCGCTCGTTCGCTGCGGCTGGCTGCGCGGTCGAGCACCTCGGCGGCCGTTGGCCGGGCGACCTCCTGCTCGATCAGCTTCAACAGGTAGGTGTTCAAGGACTCACCACGAGCGGCAGCCCGCGCCTTGAGCGTCCGACGCGCGTCGTCGGGCACGTTCCTGATCTGCACCAGCGAGGCCATGCATCCAGATTAGCTCACACTCTATGCAGAGTGTATGGATCAATGCGGCTCGGACAGCGCTGCGCGACCACACCACGTGGTCGCGCAGCGCCGCCGGCAAACCGGCTACCAGACCGCCGGCA